>CAMDDZ010000097.1 GCA_945893145.1 Rhodoplanes serenus
CTCAGTATACAAAATGCATTTTCTTCAAAGGGAACGGTAAGCTTGACAAACTTCCGTTTCGGGGTGCTTCCAGACTTTTCGGAAAGCAATCACTCTTCAAAACATCCGCTTGTCTCTACGCCAGACAGGGAATGGCTCAACAGCACCGCAAATGATGAGTCGCACAATCTTTATTTCACGACACGAAAATCTCGTTTCGTCAAGATGCCGACTATTCACGGTGTGATACAATGGACCCATGACCAAATTGCTTGAACAAGCGTTCGAACAGTTGCGCGAGCTGCCAGAAGATTTTCAAGACAAAGCTGCCAAGCAGTTGATCCGCTATGTAGACGAGATTTCAACGGACGAGCGCCTGGACGTAGAGGAGGGACGTCAAGCCTACCGCCGCGGCGAATTCGTCTCGCTCGAACAATGGCGCGATGA
This sequence comes from Rhodoplanes serenus, assembly GCA_945893145.1. GTDB lineage: Bacteria > Pseudomonadota > Alphaproteobacteria > Rhizobiales > Xanthobacteraceae > Z2-YC6860. The sequence goes on from CAMDDZ010000097.1 coordinate 427, forward strand.
GATGGGGACTAGTGATCACTAGTCCCGCCGGACGCGGGCTGCGCAAAGTCCCCCGTGCCGATTTGGAGCATATCAACGACGCATTGGATGAGATGTGTGCCGATCCCTACTCTGGGGACATTAAGTTTCTCCGCGGCGCGAGTGGCCCGACGTTCCGCCGCCGGGTCGGCGACTGGCGTATTCTGTTTGAGCTCGACAAGAAGCAACAGTCGATTGTCGTCCTGGCTGTGAGGCGAAGGGGTTCGAAGACCTATTGATGGCCGCCGCATTTAGTCGCTGACCTTTAGCGGCCTGGAAGGAGTTAAGCCGTTCGTCCGTCTTCCATCATCATCACTTTCGCGCCTGTAGAGCGGTCTTCAATTTCCACGATGTCGGTCTTGTGCTTTTGCTTGAGCAAGCGGGCCGCATCGTAGGCGTGGGATTTCTCATCGCGGAACGTGCGCTGCACGCCGTTCACTAAGACAAAAAAGCCTTCGTTTTCTTGGATGATGCCGTTTTTTGCCATCGACTCGCTAACGGCCGCGCCTTGCGTTCGGCTCTTTGCCGGAGCTGGCTCCGGAAGTCGGCGACTTTTGATTTTTCCGGCTCTCGCCCCGGATGGGCAACAACGCCGTCGTTGCTGCCGCCTGCGCCAACATCTCGCGAAGTTTGTCCTTATCCCTGGTCGCGGGCCAAGTCAGTTTGCCACTCATCACGCTCTCCTACTGAAGCTCCCACTCTGCCCGACTGGTTGACTCAACGCAAGAATTGTTCTCTATTTGTTCTTTATGGGAATAGAGTCGTTGGGCGAGGCCTGGAACCACAGTTGGCAGGTGCATGTGCGCTGCCTCGACGACGGCCGCGAAGGGCTCAAGCACAAACGGAGATGCGAATACCGGAAGTACCTGGACCTGGAAACTTTGGTTTGTACACGCGGACGGACTTTCCCATTGGCGAAGCTGGCTACCTGTCTGCGCTGTCCGCGGTGCGGATGCCGGGAGGTCTCGGTGATGTTCAGCCCGCCAGCGACACCTCAGCGCAATGCCGCTGCCGCCCTACCCTACCGGCACATGAGACTGCTCAATGAAAGTAACGATTGAAAACAATAACCCGCAGAGGACCTCCCGCTACTTGGCAGCAGGATCGCCGCAGACGTGCTTTCTGCCCTCCTGCCGTGCCCGGTTTAGCCAGACCTGTTTCCGAGGCGCTGACGGGCATTTCTACTGCTCCAGCGAGTGCGCGGATCAGGGCAAAAAGATTGACCTGTCACACGTCGCAAGCCTGCCTAAACGAAAAAGCGGCACCGTCTGAGGGGCCGCTTGTTTCCAGATCGGTGAGTTCTTTTATGGGCGGTACTAGGGCGGAGCTAAACCACTTGGTGCCCTCTGCGGGACTTGAACCCACACGCCTAAAAGGCAAGGCATTTTAAGTGCCTAGCGTCTACCAGTTTCGCCAAGAGGGCTTGGTTGACAAGTGATTTTAAGTCCGATGCGTCTACCGTTCCGCCACGTCGGCGCGCGGCGGTTCTAGCACAGAGCCTGCCGGAGCGTAGAAAGCTGGCGTCTTAGGCCTTGCCAGTGTGGCCCCAGGTCTCGTCCCAGTCCTGGCCAGCGGGATCGACCACGCGGCCATCGGCCTCGAAGAACTTGTTGGGCACCTGGAAGATCGCGAGCATTAAGCCGCCCTCCGGGCACCAGGCAACGTGACGGCTGCCCTGCTCGCGCCAGATGAACTCGCCGGCCTTGGCCTCGATGCCCTGCGCGGGGCCTTCCTTGTCCACCAGCCTGCCTTCGAGCACGTAGGTCTGCTCGATGTTGACGTGCTCGTGGTCGGGCAGCACCGCCCCCGGTGCGAACCGCATCAGCGCTGTCATCAGCCCGGTCGAGCGATCGAACAGCAGCGTCTTGGCCTCGCAGCCCGGAAAGCGCGTCTTCTGCCACTCCATGCTGGCGGGGCGAACGACGTGCGAATGCTGGTCGGCGGTGATCTTGCCCTTCGGGGTGATGGCGTCCATGGCGATGCTCCTGGCGAAATCTTCCTACCGCCATTATAGCCGATGGCGGCGGGTGGCGTCTGCCCCAAATAGCATCCGGCTCAATAGAGCCTGGATCACTGCTCGGCCTTGATCCTGGCCTTCGCGATGATGGTGGCGAATTTCTCCGATTCCGAGCGAACGAAACTGCCGAATTCGGCGGGCGTGGTCCGGCGCGGAATGATGCCTTGTACCGCCAGCATGGCGGCGGCCTTGGGATCGTGCAGCGCTTTGTTTGAAATCTCGTTGAGCTGCGCGACGATCGGCGCAGGCGTGCCGCCGGTCGTGAACAGGCCGAACCAGTTGAGCAATTCGTAGCCTTTGAGGCCAGCCGAGCCGTCTTCGAGCGGCGCGACATCCGGCAACTGCGCAACGCGTTCGCGCGAGGTAACCGCAACCGGCCGCACCTTGCCGGCATCGATCAGGCCGCGGGCCGCCGCAAGACTCGTGAAGCTCATCGTCACGGCGCCGGTCGCCACATCGGTGACCGCGGGCGCCGCACCACGATAGGGCACGTGCAGCACGTCGGTGCCAGCCATGATGTTCATCAATTCGCCGGCGAGTTGCTGCGGGTTGCCGACGCCCGACGACGAGAACGACAGCTTGCCCGGATTGGCCTTGGCATAGGCGACCAGCTCCTGCGGATTGTGCACCGGCGTCGTCGGCGCCACCACCACAACGCAGGGCACAATGCCGACAAGCGTAATCGGCGCGAGCTCGCGCATCGGGTCGTAGGTCATTTTCTCTTTGTAAAGGTGATGACCGATCGCGATCTCACCTGAGGTCGCCATCAGCAGCATGTGGCCGTCGGCCGGCGCCTTGGCGACCGAGTTGGCGGCGAGCATGCCGGCGGCGCCGACGCGGTTCTCGACGATCACCGGCTGGCCGAGCGTCTCCTTGATCGGATCGCCCAGGAAACGTGCCATCAGATCGATGCCGCCGCCGGCCGGGAAACCGGCGATCATCCGGATCGGCCGGTTCGCATAGGTCTCGGCAAGCGAGCCGCGCGTGCCGGCGAACAGCGCCAGGCTCGCGCCGGCACCGACGAAGGAACGTCGTGTCAGCATCGTGTCCTCTCCGCGTTATGCGCCGTTCCCATGCATCGGTGGCTGGAACGCAAGCCCGGTATCCCACGGGAAATAAATCCAGGTGTCTTGCGACACTTCGGTGATGAACGTATCGACCAGCGGGCGGCCCATCGGCTTGGCATAGACAGTCGCGAAGTGCGCCTTGGGCAGCAGTTCGCGCACCACCTTCGCGGTCTTGCCGGTGTCCACCAGATCATCGACGATCAGCACGCGCTTGCCGCCTTCACCGCCGAGCTGTGTGATCGAGTCAGCCACGCCCTTGAGGACGTTCAGTTCGCCCTGGGTGCGGTGATCGTAGCTTGTCACGCAAATCGTCTCGATCAGCCGGATGTCGAGCTCACGGGCGAGGATCGCCGCCGGCACCAGCCCACCGCGCGTCACGCAGACGATGCCGAGAAACGGACCGACCGAGGAAAGCCGCCACACCAGCGCTCGGCAATCGCGGTGGAATTGATCCCAGGACACCGGAAATACCTTGTCTTGGCTGGCCTGCGGCTGGGTTTGCGGTTGCGCCATGACGTCGTCTCCGAAACGTTGCGGTGGGTGTTAGGCCGTGCGCCGCAAGCCAGCGCGGACCTGCCCCAGCATCGCCTCCACGGCGGCCTTGGCGGCGGCGAGCTTCTGCGGATCGCGCGAACGCACCACGATGTTGGTGTTGGGCCGTCCGTCGTCCTGGAACGGATAGCTGCCGATGATGGTGTCCGGATTGGCCTTGGCGACCTCGCCGAGCGGCGTACCGATGTCGCCTTCGCGCAGATCGGCGCGCACGGTTTCCGACAGCATCTTGATGCCGGTCTTCAGAGTGGGCGCGACCTCGTCGAGCATCGCCTGCATGATCGAGGGCACACCCGCCATCACATGCACGTTGCCGATGCGGAAGCCGGGTGCCGCCGAAACCTTGTTCAGGATCAGATCGGCGCCAGACGGAATCCGCGCCATGCGCAACCGCGCCTCGTTGAGGTCCTTCTCGGCGATGCGTGTCAGCAGGAGCGCGCGGGCGCGCGGATCGACGTCGATCGAGACCCCGAACGCCTTGGCGACGCAATCGGCCGTGATGTCGTCGTGGGTGGGTCCAATGCCGCCAGTGGTGAACACATAGGTGTAGCGGTGGCGCAACGCGTCGAGCGCCGTGATGATCTCGGCTTCGATATCGGGCACGACCCGGACCTCGCGGACATCGACACCGATGTTGGTGAGGTACTCGGCGATATAGCCGATGTTCTTGTCCTTGGTCCGGCCTGACAGGATTTCGTCGCCAATCACCAGAATGGCGGCGCTGACGGTTTGGGCTGCGGGATCGGTCATGGGAACCTAAGGGCTGTTACGAGACGTGCGCCCAAAATACCGAGCCGGTGGCGTGCTTGCACGCTCGGATTTTGGCCGCTGTGGAGCCATTCTTACGGGGCCACCTTCCGGGCCCGCAAGGGCAAGGTTACAAGAGCAAGGCTATAAGGCTCGCCAGAAGGGGCAACCGATGACCTATTGCTGCGGCATCCTGGTGCGCGACGGGCTGGTGATGATCGCCGATACGCGCACCAACGCGGGTCTCGACAACATCTCGACCTTTCGCAAGCTCCATACCTTCCGCGAGCCCGGCGAGCGCATCATGGCGATCGCCTCCTCCGGCAATCTGTCGATCAGCCAGTCGGTGGTGAGTATGCTCAACGAGGGCATGGAAAACCCTGCGACCGGCGAAAAAGAAACGCTGATGAACGCGCCGACCATGTTCCAGGCGGCGCAGCGTGTCGGCGCCGCGATCCGCCGTATCCACGACATCGAGGCGCCGGCGCTCGAAGCCAACGACGTGAAATTCGACGTCTCGTTTCTGTTTGGCGGCCAGATCAAGAACGACCGGCTGCGGCTGTACATGGTCTACTCGGCCGGCAACTTCATCGAATGCACCGTCGATACGCCTTACCTGCAAATTGGCGAGCACAAGTACGGCAAGCCGATCCTCGACCGCGCGGCGCGCTACGGCATCGATCTCTATGACGCGCTCAAGATCGGCCTGCTGTCGATGGATTCCACCATCCGGTCGAACCTCGGCGTCGGGCTGCCGATCGACACGCTGGTGGTGCGGCGCGATGCCTGCGATGCGGAGTTGCTGTACCGGATTGAACCGGGCGAGCCCTATTTCCACGATCTCAGCGAGCGCTGGTCGGCCGCCTTGCGGGCCGCACACATGGGCATTCCGCGACCGCCGTACGTCACCGCGCGTTGAACCGGTCCGTTGCGTTAACTCCCCGTTAACGCAACGGGGCGAAATGCGCGGATGCGCGTGATACCCCCGTCCCTCTGCATGGCCCGCAAGGCTATCGCAAGCATTCCTGCATAACGTCCCGTGATCCTCGAATATGTTCGCGGAGCAGGACGACGTGTCGGCTGAAGCGTCCCCGCGGTATGGCGAGCCCCGGGACAGTACAACGCCCACGGGCTGGGACCGCGCCCGTTTGGGCGTGGTCGTGCCGCTTTGCATCGTGGTCGCGGTCGCGATCGGCTGCATCGTCATCGCGGCATTGAACTCGGCCAACCGGGCCGACGAGGTTGCGCTCGACAAGGAAAAGCAGCTGTTCACCCGCGCAATTTCGACGCGCGCCGAATGGTCGTTCCGCAAGGTCAAAGCGCTGGCTCCCCCGGCGGACGAAGTTCTGGGGTTGAGCGCCGAGCAGCTTCAACAGCGCGTCGGGCTTTGGATCAAGACGCTGCAAGACCACGATTTCGTGGTCATCGCCGATGAAATGGACCGCCTCGTCTATGCAGTGGTCGGCAGCGGCAACGAAGCCCCGGCCTGGATGAACTCGACATTTCCCGAACTGACCCCGCTGCTCGATCATTTGCGTGGCCGCACCAGCACGCCGCCGCGCCAGGTGATCCGTTTGGGCATCTTCGGCAAGGCTCAGGAGGATTTCAGCGCCGCCAGTTCCGCCGTCTATCTGCTGAAATTCAGCGGCCGGCTAGCGATGATTTCCGGCGTCACGCTCGGCGAAGTCGACCGGGCCCCGCTGCAAGCCGCCGGCATGCACCCGCCGATCGTATTCGCGATCACGTTCATCAGTGACTGGGTGCTCGAAGAATTCAGCAACCGCCTCCATCTGATCGATCTGCGCAACGTCGAGCAGGAGGCCACGACATCGGCCGATTTCGTTTACGCGCTGTCGGATTCTTACGGCGACACCATGGCCCGCTTCGCCTGGACGCCGACCCGGCCCGGCGCCATCATCCTGCGCAGCGTCATCCCTTTCATCGCCATCGCGCTGGCGGCCTTTGCGGTGCTCGCCGGCCTGGTGCTCGCCTATATGCGCCGCACCGCCGCCACCATCGTGGCAGGCGAAAACCGGCTGCGCTACCTCGCGCTGCACGACCCGCTGTGTGGCCTGCCCAACCGCAACTTCTTCAGCGAGCGGCTCGAAACTGTCCTTTCCCGGGTCCGCCAGGGCAGTTCTCCGGCCGCGGTGTTCTACATCGATCTCGATCACTTCAAAGACGTCAACGACACGCTCGGTCACCCAGTCGGCGACGAGTTGATCCGCAATGTCGCGCTCCGGCTGTCCCGCATCGTGCGCGGCGATGAACTTGTGGCGCGGCTTGGCGGCGACGAATTCGCCGTCATTACGTCAGCGTCATCCGATCACTCCGCACTGCAGACTGTCGCCACCCGCATCATCTCGACATTGTGCGCGCCCTATTCGGTCAACGGCCACACGCTTGTGATCGGCGCCAGCATCGGCATAGCAATCATCGACCATCGCTCCGACGGCGGCGCCGCCGATATCCTGCGCTACGCCGATATGGCGCTTTACCGCGCCAAGAGCGAAGGCCGTAACCGCGCCTGCATCTACGATGCCGTGATGGACGCCGATCTGTCGCAGCGCAAGCTGGTCGAGCAGGATCTGCGCGAAGCGATCGAGCATGACGTTCTCAAGGTGCTTTACCAGCCGATCGTCAACGCCAGCGGCGAGAAGACGGTGGGTGTCGAGGCGCTGGCGCGCTGGCCGCATCCGATCCGCGGCCTGATCTCGCCGACCGAGTTCATTCCGATCGCCGAGCACTCCGGCCTCATTATCGAGCTTGGCGCGAAAGTGCTGCGGCGTGCATGCCTCGACGGCAAGGCCTGGCCGGACATCACCGTTTCGGTCAACGTATCGCCGCTGCAATTTCGCCAGATCGACTTCGTGACAGTGGTCGAGCGCATCCTGGCGGAGACCGGTTTCGATCCGGCACGGCTCGAGCTTGAGCTCACCGAAAGCACGCTGCTCGGCAACGTCGAGAGCGCCGAAGCCGCCATGCACCGGCTGAAGGAGCTCGGCGTGCAGCTCGCGCTCGACGATTTCGGCACCGGCTATTCGAGCCTGCTCTATCTGCGCCGCTTCCCGTTCGACAAGCTCAAGATCGACCGCGGCTTTGTCCTCAGCATCGAGAAAGCGGCCGATGCGGCGGCCATCGTGCACGCCGTGGTCAGCCTCGGCCGCGGTCTCGGCATGAAGGTCACGGCCGAAGGCGTGGAAACCGCCGAGCAGCACCTGTTCCTGCGCGCCGCCGGCGTCCATTACATGCAGGGCTTCCGCTTCGGCGTGCCCTCGCCCGCAAGCGAGATCGCGACACGGCTCGCCACGCCCGGTATCTATCGCAGCATCGAAGGCGACGCGGCCGCGGCGCTGGCGAGCTAAGCAGGCCGTCGCCTACCTCCTTGCAAGTGGTCGCCGACGACATGGCGCTGCAGGGAAAACAATGGGCTCGGTAGCAATACTGCTACTGGCAACAATCAAAATAAGAGCCACGCGCCCGCCCCCCTGCCGCTCTCCCGAAAATTTCGGTCCGGGAGCTGCCCCTGGACCCACACGAAGCTAGCCGTGACCTCGGCTTGGCCAAAAAATATCGCCACGTGGCTCCCGTCGCTACCAAAACTTGCATATTATCCTATTGCAACCACATAAATCGTTGGCTCTACTTGTGGTTGTTATGTCGTCCGGCGTTCAGCATCGGCTTGTATCAGCTGAGGAGTGGTTGCTGCAGCGTCCAGCAGCCGATGTGCTGCAGGAACTTCGTGGCCTGGTAGCCAGCCTTCCGCACGTTGCCAATCTCTCCGAGCAGTTGCTAATTCGCGGTCTGGTGATGCACGCACTCGCCCGCCTCGGGCTCGCCATGCAGTTCGAGTTGTACCCGCGGCTCGTTCAGGCGTACCTCGCTCTTGCCGCGTCACCGTGGTCGACCGACGAGTGGATCGTTGTGTTCGCCCGGGTCGCCCAACAGTTCGAATTGACGCTCAGGGACTCGAACGATCTTAGCCCCGGCGCCTCATCGCTTGAGGTTCGGGTGTCAAAGGTCTTGCGATTCATAGATGGGCACTATCGCGATCCACGGCTGTCGCTGCAGCGGGCCGCCGACTTGAGCGGCCTATCCGTGCGCCACCTCGCGCATGCAATCAAGCTGCACACAGGAGAAGGGTTTGTGGCGTACCTCCGCGGCCGTCGCGTCGAGGTCGCGCGACGCCTGCTGGAGCAGTCAGTCCTCAGCGTGAAGGAGATCGCAGCGGCGGTTGGTTATGGAACGACCAGACAGTTCGAACGCGACTTTAAACGTGCATACGGCACCACCCCAAAAGGCATGCGACGCGGGCGGCAGCCGGAGACAGCGTAGCGACCCATCAAGCCGGTGACGCGTATTCGCCGTTTCTGTCGCGCCTTTTCGATTGAAACTGTCGCGACCTCCGCTTCAGAATTCGAGTGTTGGGTCATGCGACAGGGGGTGGTCATGCCGTCTCATCTTGACACCGAACGAGACACCTCGCCGGTAGCCCTTTTCACTCCGGAATCCCCTTTCCTGGAAACGGCCCAGCTGTCGCAAGGCGAGGAACACGGCGAGCATCCAATCGCTGATCGTTTCTGGGAAACAGAGAGCCCGTTCCTGCACGACATCCACGCGCTGGAGGTATCGTCACCGCTGGCGTCGGAGTTCTCGGAGCTTCTCACCGAGCTCTACGACGAGACCTTCAACGAGACAGTTCGCGACATGGCCGCGGAAGCGGCGACCCTGCACGCGCAACAACTGACCGGGGAATTCGAGGATCGCGACGCCGCAACGGCGCGCGCGGAGCGACTGATGGCCGAGCATTTCGGCCCGCTCGCGCAGATGGCCGAGCAGATGTTCGAGCAGTTCGCGCAGACTTTCGCCCGGTACGACCCGCAGTCGCTGACCGAGGCCGAAATCGATCGCTTGGCTGAGCAGTTCCAGCCGCCAGTCGGTCAGTTGAGCCCAATCTTCGAGGAGTTCCTCGGCAAGCTCTTCAAGAAGGCGACCGGGGTGCTCAAGGGCGCGGTGAACCTGGTCAAGAAGGGCGTGGCCGCGGTCGGCAAGCTGGGGCTGGGGCCTTTTCTGAAAAAACTGAAGGGCTTGGTCTGGCCCCTGCTGAAGCGCGTCATTCAGTTCGCGCTAAACAAGCTCCCCGCTAGCGTCCGGCCCCTAGCGCAGAAGCTGGCGTCGAAGCTCCTCGGCACCCAGGCCGAAGCTGAGGCCGGCGAGGCGGCAGGCGGGGTGCTGCCGGCCACGGCTACCGGCGAACACGTGCAGTTCGAGTTCGACGTCCAGGCGGTGCAACTGCTCTTCGCGGCGGACGAAGCGGAGATGGAGCAGTTCGCGGCCGAGAGCGCCGCAGCACCGCAGCAGTACGTGGACGTGGCGGGCGATATGGACCGCGCTCGGCAGCAATTGACCACAGAGCTGAGCGCGCTTCAGCAGGGGCAGAGCGCCGGGCCCGCGATTCAGAACTTCCTGCCCGCAGCGCTGGTGGCGTTGCAGCCGATCGCGAAGATCGCCATCACCATCATCGGCCGCCCCAAGGTCGTGAATTTTCTCGGCGACCTGCTAGCCAAACTCATTCAGCGCTACGTCGGAGCCGAAGGCGCAAAGCTCCTTTCGCGCGCGGTGGCCGACGTTGGCCTTGGTTTGGTGGGCCTTGAGGTACCGGGGCAGAGTCCTCAGCGCCTCGGATACGATGCCCTGGCCGCCACGCTCGAAAATACTGTCACGAACCTGGTGAACCAACCGGAATACGTGTTCGAGAACGAGACGTTGCTGGAGGCTGCCACGTTGCAAGCGTTCGAGGCGGCCGTGCAGGGCAACTTCCCCTCGCAGTTGCTTAAGCCGCAGTTACAGAACGGGGAGCCCAGCTCGTTCGTGCTGATGCCGAGGAACCAGCGCCGCAAGTACTACAAGAAGAACTACCCCGTGCGCGAGGTCGAGATCGTGCCCGCCGTGGCCAAAGAGGTGAAGACGTTCGGCCAGTGCACACTGGAGCAATTCTTCCGCGATCAGCTGTTGCTGCCCGATAACACCACAGTGAAGGCGAAGCTGCACATTTACGAGGCCATCTGCGGTACCTGGCTCGGTTACATCTCCCAGATGGAGACCAACGTGGGCGGGCTGGGCGGCTACTCGCGCCAAGCCTATTACCAGTTCCATCCCCTCACGCCCGAGGCGGCCGTGGCGCTGAAGGTGCCCGGGCTGGGCATGGAGGTGCCGCCAGAGTACTTGGCCGGGCGGGAAGCCCTCGCGGTGGGACAGCGCGTTTACTACCTGGAGCTGCCGGGCCAGACCCGCGGTGTGGGAAGCGCGAGCTACGTGCGGCTCGAGATCGATTTAAGAAAGGGTGAGATCCGGCTCTACATCTATCTCAGTGAGAAGCGATCCCAGGAAATCGCACAGCAGCTGCGCACCAGCGGCGCCGTAGCCGGCGCCCTGCAGACCATTGCCGAAATTGTTGGCGCATTCGTCAACACGGTGCGGCGCGGCAGCGTCGGCCGCGCCGTGCGCGTCATTCGCGAGACGCTGGAGCCCGAGCAGCTGACGCTTCCAACGGCGGCAGCTGTTATCCAGGGAGCGCGCTCCGCGGCCGGCGCCGTGGCCGGCGCCGTGCGGAGCGCGGTGAACTCGGCGACCAACGCGGTGACCAGCGTGGCCGCCACGGTGGCGGGAAACGTAGCGGGCGCCGCGCTGCCGGCGGCGGGTGGCGCCAAGGCCGGCGTCGGATCTGCGATCGGGCAGGCCGCGTTGGAATGGCTGATCAACAAGATCCTCGATTGGGCCAACCAGGCGCTGGGCCGGTGGCTGGTCGACAACAAGGACCTCTTCATCAGGCATGCGAGCGATCCATCCAAGCGTGGCGTCACCATCATTATCACCTTTAACCCGTCGCAGGATCTATTGCGGCGTGTGCTGTTGGCCACGGTATTTCCGGCCACGCTCGCGGTGCCACCGGGCCGTGTAGAACTCGTGGCGGGGCCGCGCTAATGGATCGCGACCTCGACGTGCTGCGCCGACAGGTATCCCGGCAGGTGGTGCACTGGCTGACCGCCGCCGACGCGCTCTCGAACCTGGAGCAGATGGCCTCCGCTGGCGCTTGGTCGCAGCTCGAGCGCTACCTCGGGGTGGCCGTCCGCCAGTCCTTGGCCGAAGCGGTGGAACAGCTCCGTCGCGAGGGCGCAGTCCTTCGCGCCCGGCTGCGTGCTTGCAGCTCCGCCGCGGATCTGCGGTCAGTGCAGCGCGCGGTGATGGCGTTTCGCGAACGCTACCTCCAAACCGAAACGCTCGTGGACTTCTACGGCCGGGCGGTGAACTCGCGCACCAGCCCTGAGCAGGGGACGATACTAAGAGCGTGCGACCTGATGGCGACACGCAGTATGGATGCTGTACTGGCTCCGCTCGGAGTTGCCGCCCCGCGGGTTCTTTCGTACTTCGAGCGAGGATTGGGCGCGTCGATTCTGAAAGCAGGCCTGCGCTTGTGGGATGGAGGCACTCTGAGCCCGGCGGCGGCCATCAAGATCACGTTTCACAATCGCATGCGTCCGACAGCGCTGATTCACGAGACCGGTCACCAGGTGGCGCACCTATTGGACTGGAACACCGAGCTGGCATCCACGCTCGAACTCGGATTGCGCGACATCCCAGTCGACCTCCAGAAGACGTGGTCGTCGTGGGCGTCGGAGATTGCCGCCGATTGCTTCGCCTTCGTCCACACCGGGTTCGGATCGGTCTCGGCGCTGAGCGACGTAGTCGGGGGCGAGTCCGTGTTCCGCTTCATCCCCGGCGATCCGCATCCCATTGCTTACCTCCGCGTGCTGCTCGGTGTAGAGATGTGCGTCCGCTTCTTTGGAGCGGGCCCATGGGACGAACTCGGGAAGACGTGGCGCGAGACCTACGACGTGGGCGAGGCCGCGCCGGGCGTTCGCCCGATTGTCACCGACTCCCTGCCCCTCCTGCCGCGCATCGTCGATCTATGCCTGCGGACACGTCAACGGGCGTTCAGGGGCCGCGCGCTGTCCGATCTCGTGGATCCGGCGCGCGTGAAGCCCGAGGCGCTCTCGGCGCTGGAGCGGACTGTCGGCACGTCGCTGTTCGTGTCGCCACCCTGGATTCTCGGGGAGTGCCTGCGCCTGCTCGCGCTCCATTCTCTGCGCTTCGCGGTGGATCCGGAACATGGGGTGGAGGTTCTGCGCGACCAGCGTGCATGGATGATGCAGCTTGGCAGCGACAAGCTGGCGGCATGAGAGAAGAGGTCTAAGCCATGGCACCCAAGACACCCAAGAATGACATCAACAATGTCATCAGTCGGCTCGAGCGTCTGAAATGGTTCCGTGATTTTGATCGGCAGCGTCAGGACCAGATTCGCATGCAGTTGAACTGCGATCCCCGATCATTTGGCTTCGTTGAGAACGTGCTCAACGAGATGCAGAAATTGGACAGTCCCTGGTGCCACCTGACGCCGGCGCAGGTGAAGGCCCAGATCATAGGAGCGCTAGATCTGTTTCACGAGCAGCAGCGGCTCCGCGAGTCACTGGACGAACTAGCTTGGTACAAGAATCTGGCACCCAGCACCCAGGCTGAAGTGGAGCGGACGGTCGAGTGTTCAATGCTGATTATGGCGTCCTCGCCGCACCGGGCGCGACGGCCGGACGAGCAGAAGATCAAGGATACCAACCCGTGGCAGTTGATTCTCAGCCAAGGGCAGCGCCGTTAGGTACGCGGGAGAAGGAAGCAAGCCATGTTCCGTCAGATTGCGCAAGTTCACGGGACCTTCGACCCAATCATACGCGCGCACCCCGCGCGTTTGGCTGCGTTGCTTGAGGCCTATTGGCACCGCATCACCGTTCCTGCCAACGTTGTCGCTCCAGACCCGAATTTTCCTCTTGGCGCGGAGTCCATCATCAGTACGGCCGCCGGGTGGAGTCCGCTGGCGCCGCATCTTGGTGTCGACCCGGTCATCCCGCAGCCGTTGCCGGCAATTGGCTGGGACCATCTCATCTATGCCTACATGGTGGAGAACACTCGGATCTTCGAAATTTTCGAACGAGTGATTCGCGTGTTCGTGCATGGCGAGCGCTTTGGCGTGCCATCGCACGCCACCCAGGCGTGGCTGCGTGCTACCGAGGAGTTGTTTTTCCGTCCGAGCGTGCCGTTCGGGATCGGCACGCTGACGAGCGACGTGCGGCCTGACGGCCGGGCAGGCCGACGCAACGCGTATTACCGGATGTTTGGGCTGGACCTGAACCACGGGGCCGCCGACAACAAGTCGTACATTTTCGAGAGGCCCGACGCGGCGAACCGCGACTTCGTGGGTACGCTCGAACGGCTGCTATACGAGGTGTGGCGCGGCATTGTGAACTCGCAGAACACCAGCGGCAAGCGAGACACGGATGATGAGGCAATTCATGCGTTGTGCGAGCGTCTTCGAGACATGCTGACGTTGCGGCGGCGTAATGGGATTCTGAACCGCGAGGAGTTCTGGTTCACCAGCACCATGTCGTGGCTCCACATGGTGCTGGAACAGGACTCGCCCATCATCGATGATCTTCAGGCCCAAGCGACTAGCCCGGAGGACCGGCTGATGAAGGTGGGGAATCGTGTGGGGCTGCCCGCGCATGGCAAGTCGCGGTCATTCCTGATCCTAGGCGACTTACTGTCCCGGTTCCTGATTGACATCGAGATGGGAAGCTACACGGGGGTCGCGCAGGCACAGACACTTTATACCGTTCCGCTGACACGCGATCTGATGCAAGAGATCATCACGCACTACTCGATGGCCACAGGTCGCGACATCAAGGCGAGCGCAGTCACCGCGGTGGAGGCCAGGCGGTAATCAGAAGTCAGAACCCAGCCTTCTCCACAACGCGATGATCGCTCGCTTAGATCGTGCCGTCCCCATCGCGGCCCAAGCAGATCGAATTGCCGATACTCCCCGCGGGCAATTCGGTACAACGATGCCGCGCCGGACGCTGACACCAACACGCCCGGCGGCACGACCGCTACTTAATCGATCTTGATCCCCATCGAGGTGACGATCGGGCGCCACCGCGTCAGTTCGGATTCGACGTAGCGCTTGTACTCGGCCGGACTGAGCGGCGGCTCGAGCTCGAACGTGCCGCTGATGAGAAGCTCTTGGTACGACTTATCGGCGATAAGCTTCAGGTTCGCCGCCGACACCGTATCGACCACCTCTTTCGGCACGCCGGTCGGCGCAAACACGCCGATGAAATTCGGCGCCACGATATCGGGAAAGCCTTGCTCAACCGCAGTTGGCAGTTCCGGCGCGGCAGCGAGCCGCTTGTGATGCGTCACTGCCAGCACGCGGAGCTTTCCGGCGCGATGAAGCTCCTGCACGATGTTGGTCATGGCCGGCACCAGCGCGGGAATTTGGCCGGCCAGCAGGTCGGTCAATCCCGGGCCCGCACCGCGATACGGCACGTGCGGAAAGTCGGTCAGCCCGGCCCTGAGCTTGAACAATTCGCCGGTCAGATGATTGAGCGAACCGTGGCCCGCCGAACCCCAGGACATCTTGCCCGGATTGGCTTTGACGTAGGCGATCAGTTCCTTGAGGTCCTTCACGGGGACAGATGGGTGGACGGCAATCGCGAAGGCGGTCACCGCGACCGGCGAGATCGGTTCGAGGTCCTTGAGCGGATCGTACGTCGGCGTGGTCTTGAGCAGCGCCTCGGTGATGTGGGTGGTCGCGCCGCCAAGCAGCAGCGTATAGCCGTCCGGCCTAGACCGCGTCGCAGCCGCCGCACCGACGCCGCCGCCCGCCCCGCCGATGTTCTCGATCACCATGGTGCCAAGCAGCGGCTTAATGCGATCGGCCCACGGACGGCCGATGGTGTCGTACGCGCCGCCCGGCGGAAACGGCACGATCAGCCGGATCGGCCGGTCGGGATATTTGGCTTGGCCGAACGCCGCATAAGGCATCACCACAGGCGCCGACAGCGCAGCCGCGCCAAGCTTCAGCAGGTCACGTCGTTTCATGGCATTCCCCCCAGAATGGAAACCCGCATAAGTTGAGATCAATTGCCGGGGCCGATCAAGCAAGCTTAACGACGCAGCCCACAGCCTGGGCCATTGCGGCGGGGCCGCCGAGCCTTCAGGATGCCGCCCGCTTTTTCATTCGGAGGAACACATGGCTGCGTCGCAGAAGGTTGCAGTGGTGACGGGCGCCGGCACGGGTATCGGCAAGGCGGTGGCGCTCGCGCTCGCCAAGGACGGCTACGCCGTGGTGCTGGCCGGCCGCCGCGCCGACAAGCTCGAAGAGACCAAGAAGGAAGCCGGCAACGCCAAGACGCTATCCGTGCCGACCGACGTCAGCGACGCAGAATCGATCCGTGCCATGTTCGCCCGAGCCAAAAAGGAATTCGGCCGGGTTGACGTGCTGTTCAACAATGCCGGTATCGGCGCGCCAGCGGTGCCGATGGAAGAGCTGCCGCTTGAAACCTGGAAGAAGGTGGTCGATACCAACCTCACCGGCGTGTTCGTCTGCACGCAGGAGGCGGTCAAGATCATGAAGGCGCAAGACCCGAAGGGCGGCCGCATCATCAACAATGGCTCGATCTCGGCGCACACGCCGCGGCCGCGCGCCGCCGCCTACACGGCGACCAAGCATGCCGTCACCGGCCTCACCAAACAGACCGCGCTCGATTACCGCAACGACAACATCCTGTGCAGCCAGATCGACATCGGCAACGCCGCAACTCCGCTGACCGACCGCATGGTGCAGGGCCAGGGTGTGCTGCAGCCCGATGGGCGCATGATGCAGGAGGCACGCATGAGCGCCGACGACGTCGGCCGCGCGGTGGTCTATATCGCCAACCTGCCGCTCGACACCAACGTGCTGTTCATGACCGTGATGGCGAACGGCATGCCGTTCGTCGGGCGCGGCTGAACCACAGGGGCCCGACATGCTGGCGCCGTTAACGGTGCTTTGCGACCGCCACCACGATCGCAATGACAACGGCGATTGACGCTGCGATCAAAAACTTCATCCACGCGCCCGACTTCATGTCGCCGAGACCCTGCGGATAGACCTTCACAAAGTCGTCTTCGGAAATCTCGCCGTGAAACAGATAGGCGCCAAGATCAGGCTGGCCATTCGGCTTGACCGGATGGCTCAGCAGAAAGATCCGCTGGCCGCCGGTCGGCATGTGCGCAAACGTCCTGCTGTAGAGCCCAAAGAATTTTGGGCTGATGTCGGGGTCTTCTATCTTGCCGACGAACTGACCGCCTGAGCCATTGAGGGTGTAGAGCCGCGGGGGTTCCGGAACCGCCCGCAGGCTGCTGTTCAACAGATCGAATTTCCGCTGCAACGCCGCGTCGGTTTCGTCCGTCATCGCCGCCCCGCGACATTAAAACCGAATACCACCCGGCGAAATATTGAGCTGCCGAAACTCTCAGCGTCAACGGGGTACTAGAGTCTGATCCATTTAGATTGAAGCATATCCGGCGTTTCGGAAGTAGTTGGCGCATTCCTGGGGCGTGAAGGCTTGCAGGAGTGCGCCGATGCGTTTCCAGGTGGCCTCGACGGTGCGCTCGGCGGCCTTTCGCAGGAGCGTCTT
>CAMDDZ010000098.1 GCA_945893145.1 Rhodoplanes serenus
AGGTCGAATCGCCATTCGAAACGGACTTTTTGCGGGTACGATCTCGGATCGAGCGCCTCAATAAAGCAACTCACCAGACCGGCAGGAGACTTTACTCACTCGGTCGGTCGTTCCCAATTGTTTCGCTCGCTACCGCGCGGCAGACGTAAGGAAGCTCGATGACAACTTGCGGATGGCTCGGACGCGGTGGTGGGGTTAGACAAATCCGTTCTATCTCATTGAAGTCCGATTGGAGGTTAGACGCATTTCGGGGCTCTAAGTCCTTGGCTTGCAGGTCAAACAGTTAGCTTGAAAATCGCAGTGTCGGTGGTTCGATCCCGCCCCTGGGCACCATCACCCTAAATCGGGTTTGATTTTCTTGGGTTTCTTCGAGAAAAGTCCCACCGGGCTTTTCGGTAGGACAACTTTCGTTCAGGAATTTTTCTCGGGTGACTCCGACCATGAGCACAGCTTCAACAATTGTCGCGGAAGCGCGGGCATCTGCTGCTGCTGAGTCGTTGTGCTGGATTTGCAAGACGAACAAGGCCGATTCAGGCGAGCACAAAACCAAAAGAAGCGACTTGCGCGCCGTCCTGGGAAGCCCATCGCAGGAACAACCGTTTTTCTATCAAGACCTGCATCGCCTGAATAGTCCGGTGAAAAGTTTAGACGCAAAGATTCTGAAATCGCCAAAATTCATTTGCGCTTATTGTAATGGTACGCGGACACAACCCCATGATCGGGCTTGGGAATACATGTCTGATTGGCTGAGGGCGCGTCAGCCGCCGCTCAAAATTGGTGGCTTTGTACGTGGTGATCGAATCTTCCGCCATTTCACACGGCGGGAGATGACGAAGGTACATCTCTTTTTCACCAAGCTGTTCGGCTGCATGATTTGCGAGTCCGTGGCCACCGGACACGAGTTGCCCATTGATATCGGCCTGTTCTCGAAGGCGATTATGACAGGTCGCCCGCACCCTGAAGTTTATCTCAGACTCGGGAAATGCGACGGCACCATAGGGCGCACAAACCTGCATTGCTGGACAACAGAGCAGGGCAGCGTGCTCGCTGGATGGCTTTACGAACTCGACACCATCGCCGTGAGCGTTCTGTATGCTCACAACGGCGCGTGGAGAGATCGATACTATGCGTGGCATCCATTATCAGGATCAAATCGGTTCACAGTTGCCGACTTCCGTTACATGAAAATGGCGAGAGACGCGGAGCGGAAAGCGGCACAGTGATTTAGTCAGCCGTCGCCTGCTTCAAGAAAGTGCATACGCAATCGCTATGCAACCCCTCGACCCGCTATGAGAAATGAGACCTGACAACAAATTATCCTCGTCGTCTGAGCCTCTCGGCGCGGGCCTTACAGCTTCGTCAGCAAATCCTTGATCGGATTGCTCACCCACGCCCGCGTCACGAAATCGCGGTGCTCGGCGTTCGGGGCAGCGGGGAGAAACGTCACCGCGCCGCGCCAGATATTCTGTTTGAGCACGGAGTTGGAGGCGACGTTGCGCTCGGCGAGCGCGCGCTCGAGCTCGCCGTTCAGGCGCCGTGTCGAGCCCGTATAGGCGCTCACGAAGAAGCCCGCGTTGCGGCTGCTGATCCATGACGCGAACCGATCGACCTCGCCATAGAGCGCGTCGAGCAGCACGAGCCCGCGTACGCGGTTCCGCAGCCCGCCGCGCGACAGCACCATCGCGGCCGGATAATAGCCGCCGCTGTAGGCGACGAGCACCACGGGCATGGCGGCGAACTTGCGCGCCGTCGCGGGCTCGCCCATGAGGTCGGCGAGCTGTTTCGCCGCCTCGTCGGCAAAGCGCGCGAAGGCGCCGGCTTCGGCGAAGCGGCCGGGATTGGACGTTGGCGCATCGACCGCGAACTGCGGCGCCACCAGCACGGCGTTGATGCCGGACGCCGAGATTTGCGCCGGTACCTGCTGCCGGCGCATCACGTCGCGCTGGAGCGTGGCGTTGTGGCCGTGGAAAAACACCACCATCACGGCCGGGCGCGTGATGTCGAAGCCGGTCGGAATGTGGAGCAACACGCGCGGATCGCCGAAGGTGTCTCCCGTGACACCAGCCGATGGGCTGGAGAATGGCGCGGTCCTGAAATCGACCAGCGTCGTCTTGGCCTGCTTCAGGCCGGTCTGGCGCGGCGGTGCAGGCGGAGCGGCCGCGGGCTGCACGCGGACGCGCTGTGTGCGGTCGTCCTGACGTGTATCTTGGCGCGCGTCTTGGCGTATGTCCTGGCGTGCGATGACGCCGTTGACGGCCGCAAAGCGCGCCCGAACCTCTTCAGCTGCAGTCGAGTTCGAGCGCGGGATCGCGCCGGTGTAGAGGCTCGGGCTGCTGCGCATCTCGGCTGCGGCCGCGCTCGAAGGCGCCATCAAGACTGCGGGTGATGCAAAGTTCCGATCGGACATCACGCACCACATGCATCCAAGGAACACAAACAGCAACAGTCCGACGATAGCGGTCGGCCGACCCAAATCTCGCAACACACTTTGCTGCATTGTCCCGAAGGCTCCGCGACCATGGCGCACCGATCGGTGCGCCGGCTCGATATCGAGTGCGAACCGGGTTCCATTCCCGGCCAGCGACGCACGATCATCTCGGGGTGGGGGAACAGCGTGTCGGGGCGACGGCAAATTTGTCACACACCCGCCCAAGACGGAGTAGAACCGCCGCACCGTCAGAACCTAAAAGGGCTTGGTTACCAAAGCGTTACTTGATTAAGGCGGCCCTAACAATTCGATTGCAAATTGCCCGATGCCGGGCAAACTGCCGCTAATCTTCCGTTGACGGGGCGATCTGATGAGCAGTGCGGGTACGAGCGGCCCGATAACTCCGACTGTCACTGCATTGGCCGCCACCGCCATCGTGGTTGCGGACATGGTCGGCGTCGGCGTCTTCACCAGCCTCGGCTTCCAGGTGAAGGACATCACGTCGGGCTTCTCGCTGCTGTTGCTTTGGGTGGTTGGCGGCGTCGTCGCGATGTGCGGCGCGATCTGTTATGCCGAGCTTGCGACAATGTTCCCGCGTTCGAGCGGCGAATACAATTTCTTGGCGCGCTCTTATCATCCGGCGGTCGGATTTCTCGCCGGTTGGATTTCGGCCACGGTCGGCTTCGCGGCGCCCCTGGCATTGGCCGCGCTCGCCTTTGGCGAATATTTCAAAGCGATCGTGCCAGGCGCGCCGCCGCTGGTGCTCGGGCTCGCAATCACCTGGGCCGTCACCATCTTCCATCTGCGCGGCGTCCGGCAAGGCAGCGCATTTCAGATCGCCTCGACGATCATCAAGCTTGCGCTGATCGTGGCTTTTATCATCGCAGGTTTCGCGTTCGCGACGCCGCAGGCGATTTCGTTCAAGCCGAGCGCGGTCGATACCGCGCAGATCCTCAGCGCGCCGTTCGCGATCAGCCTCGTGTTTGTGATGTATTCCTACTCGGGCTGGAATGCCGCGACCTACATCATCGGAGAGATCAAAGACCCGAGCCGCGCTTTGCCGCGCGCGCTGTTCGCCGGCACCCTGATCGTGCTGGCGCTTTACGTCGCCTTGAACGCGGTCTTTCTCTATTCCACCCCGATCGACAAGCTGTCGGGCCAGCTCGATGTGGCGGTGATCGCCGGCAACCACATTTTCGGCGAATGGGGCGGGCGTTTTGCCGGCGCGCTGATCTGCATCGGGCTGGTGTCCTCGATCAGCGCCATGATGTGGATCGGCCCGCGCGTCACCATGACGATGGGCGAAGATTTTCCGATCCTGCGGATCTTCGCGTACCGGTCGAAGAACCACGTGCCGGTCACCGCGATCCTGTTCCAGCTTGTGGTGTCGAACCTTCTGCTGTTCACCCAGAGCTTCGAGGCGGTGCTCGACTTCATCCAGTTCAGCCTGACGTTCTGCTCGTTCCTCACCGTGGCGGGCGTGATCAAGCTCCGCTGGACGCACCCGGACCTGCCGCGGCCCTATCGCACCTGGGGCTATCCGCTGACGCCGCTCATCTTCATGGCGGTCACGCTGTTCATGATGTATTACCTCGTGATGAACCGCCCGTTCCAATCGTTGTGCGGTTTCTTGATCATGCTCGCGGGTTTGGGATTTTACAGCATCGCGCAAATCCGGTCGCCGCAGGCGGCCGCGCAAAAGCATTGACCGGCGTACCATGATCCGGATCGCAGCAGCGCTCGCCGCAAGTCTCCTGCTTGCGATCTCAAGTCTTGCGGCCACAAGCCCTGCGCTCAGGGCCGAGCCCGCCAGCGCCAATGACACCGCGCGCTTCCTCGCCGGAATGCCGCCGTCGGCAGGCTCGCCGCTGGCGCGATTGGCTCAGGATGGTTTCTGGAAAAGCCACGCGGGCGCTTTCAATGCGACGTTCGGCAACGTCGACCAGCGCCAACTGGCGAAAGTCCGCAAGTGGTCGAGCGCAAACGTCACGGTGCGCCGTCCGGTGCTGTTCTATCTCTTCAGCGGGCCGGACTTTATGTACGCCAGCGCATTCTTCCCGAACGCGTCGACTTACGTGCTGGCCGGCCTCGAGCCGGTCGGCAGCATTCCGGATCTCACCAAGATGTCCCACGGCCAGGTGGCGGGCCTGCTGGGAAATCTGCGCGGCTCGTTGCGCTCGGTGCTGTCCATCTCGTTCTTTCTCACCAACAGCATGCGCCATGACATGCGCGCCGGCACGGTGCCGTCGCTGTACGTTTTTCTGGCGCGCTCGGGAAAAACCATCCGCGACGTCACTCTGGTCAATCTCGACGATCAGGGGCAGGTGCGGATCGGCGACGGGCTGGCGGTAAAAAGTGCCGCGCGCGGCGTGAAGATCGCCTTCACCGACAGCCAGGGCCGCGAGGGCACGCTCTATTACTTCAGCACCAATCTGGCCAACAACGGCTTTCGGGCCAGCGGATTTGAGAAGTTCCTGGCGTCGCTCGGCGAGGGCATGGCCTACGTCAAGAGCGCATCCTACCTGATGCACGCCGGCAACTTCTCGAACGTGCGTGACTTCCTGCTCAACAACACTGCCGTGATTGTGCAGGACGACACTGGTATTCCGGTCGGCTACTTCGACCAGAAGCAATGGCAATTAAAGCCGTACGGCAATTACGTCGGGCCGATCCCGCTGTTTGCCGGGCGCTATCAGGCCAAGCTGCGTGAGCTTCACCGGGTGAAACATGCCCCGCCCATCGATTTCGGCGTGGGCTACCGGCACGGGCCCAATCAGTCGAGCCTGTTGCTCGCGATCAAAAATGAGGCGGCCGCCAAGCCGTAATCGGCCACGGGAACCCGCGCCCGGCCGGCGTTAGCCATGCGCTGCGGTCGGTCGCTTTTAGCCGTTCTTTAACCATAACCGTCTTGTATTGTTGCATCGCAACTGGGCCATCGGCGGGGAAGCATGCGGTTTGTACGAGTAGTCTGCGTCGCCTCACTTGTCGGCCTTCCCTCCGCCGCTTCTGCCGCCACCGGTGTGATCATCGGCGACAGCATCGGCATGGGCGTGACCGCAGCCTCGGGCCTCAAGAGCCTGGCCCGCCTCAGCATTCATATCCGCGGCAACAAGGCTATTGCGCAGATCAACGAGGCGCCGGCCGGCGCCACCGCCTTCGTGGTGCTCGGCACCAACGATGCGCAGGGCAGCCTCAAGGGCATCGAGCAGTCTGTCGACAACATCGTTCAGGCTGCCGAGCGGAAGAATCTCAGTCTGGTGTGGATCGGGCCGCCGTGCGTGCGCAGATCCTGGAACACCGGCGCGCGCAAGCTCGACGAGATGCTGCAAGCGCGGTTCGCCAACACGTCCATCAAATACGTGAGCATGCAGGACGAAACGCTGTGCTCCGGCAAATTCCACGCTCCTGACGGCGTCCACCTCACGATGGCTGGCTATCATTACATGTGGGAGAAGGCGGCACGCGCCGCGGACTTTCCAATCACCACTGTGGCGCGCGCCACGGCGCCCGCCAAGCCGATGAAGCTCGCGTCGGCGGACGACGGCGCGGTGCCGGCGAAGCCGAAGAAACCCAAGCGCACCAAACCCGAGATTACGGCGGCCAGCGCCGACGTGACTGGGACGGCCGAACCGAAGCCAAAGAAGAAGCGCAAGGCCAAGAGGGAGCCCGCGACCACCGACGTCAGCTCGCTTGATTTGCCGCCTGCGGATGTTCCGAAGCCCAAAAAGAAAAAGAAGCAGGCAAGCAAGCCAGCGGAATCGACCGCGGCGGCGACCGACGACGCGAGTGCCAATCCGGCCAAGCCGAAGAAGAAAAAGAAACAAGCACGTAAGCCCGCTGAATTCACGACAGCTTCGCCCGGCACCAATGTCGCGGCGATGCAGAAGCCCAAGAAACCGGCCAGCAAGCCCGCCGAGGCTGTGGAGCCTGCGGCCGCGCCAGCCAACCCGGACTGACACCTGACAAAATCGGCGGTCCGAGGCATGATGCCGGCGCCATCCATGCCGGATGTGCGTAAATCGGGGAGATTGTCTTGTTGCGGTCGGTGAGGGTTGGGTTCGGAACACTGGTTGGGCTTGTGGGGCTTGTGGGGCTTGTGGGGCTTGCAGCGGTTGCGACGTTCGTGGCGGGGCCGCCGGTCGCCGCCGAAACCGCAAACAAGATCAAGATCGCGTTCGTCGGCGATTCCATCGTCGACAATTACTGGTCCGGCATCAGTCGCGTCGTCGCCGCCGACGCCTGCATGAAAAAGACCGTGGAGCTCGGCCGCTATGCCAAGAACGGCACCGGCCTGACGCGCGGCGACAAGCTTTATTGGCCGCGCCAGGTCGCAAAGATCGGCGAGAGTTTCCAGCCGCAGATGTTCGTCGCCTCGGTCGGTCTCAACGACCGCCAATTCATCATCGATGCCAACGGCGCGCGCACGCCTTGGGGCTCGCCGAGCTGGCTCGACAAGTATCGCGCCGAGATCACCGAATTCCTCAAAGGCGCTTCGGCCAGCAAGGCGCTGGTCCTGCTGATCGGCCTGCCGGTCATGCGTGAGGCGGTCGACAACACTGACGCGATCGAAAAGAACAAGATGTTCGCCGAAGCCGTGGCGCAGTTCAACAATCCCCGCGTGCAATACGTCGAGCCTTGGCGGCTCAACGCGACCGGCGAGGAGGCGTTCACCTCCTACGGCAAAGACAAGAACGACAAGATGGTGCAGATCCGTCAGACCGACGGTCAGCACTTTACCGTTGCGGGCGAGGATCTGGTCGCGCCTTACCTTTTCCAAAAAATCGCCGCAGCCTTGGCCAATATCGGCGTCCAGCTCGGCAAGACCTGCGCGACCACCACGGGGACCAACAACACGCAATGAGAGTTTCGCACGCGGGCGTACTGGCGGCGGCTGTTCTGCTCGGTGGGGGCGGCCTTGGCTTGTATGCAGGCTTCAGTCCGCACGCGAGTGTCCCGCCGGTGGATGCCTCGGCCGCGAACCGCGGTCCCGCAACGCCGGCACCGGAAGCGCCCCTGACGACCGCCACAATCACTTACCGGGCACCCGCACGTCCCGAACAGCCGAAGCCAGCCGCATTCCCGGTTCCACCTGCGCCATCGCAGCCGTTAGCCTATGCGCCCGCCGAGCCGCTGCCGGGGGTCATCGACGCCGCCGCCCAGCCGCGCCGCGCCATCCAGATCAAAAGCGCGGCTGGACCACGCGGCCTGGTGATCCTGCAGATCGGCGACAGCCACACCGCGGCCGACTTCTTCACCGGCGAGGTGCGCCGCCGGCTGCAATCGATCTACGGCGTCGGCGGCACCGGGCCGGTGACCGCTGGGCGCCCGCATGTCGGCGTGCTCAGCGCCTCGCTCAAGAGCACCATGTCGCCGGGCTGGACCTACCAATCGCTGCAGAAATCCGACGACGCCCGCGAGTTCTGGCTGTCCGGATTTAACGCGGTGGCGACCGCGCCACGCGAGACCATGACGCTGACAGCGCCGCAGCCGGTCACCTTCGACTCCATCGAGATCGAGGCGGTCAGCCGGCCGGGTGGCGGATCGATCGACATCTCGCTCGATGGCGCGGTCGAAAGCTCGTTCGATCTTGCTTCCGAGAAGGTCGAGCCGATTGTGATCCGGTTGCGGCCGCAGCGCGGTCCGACCGACCGCGTCAGCAAGATCGTGATCACCACCAAGGGCGAAGGCTCGGTGAGCATTTCCAGCGTCGCGATCTACAACAGCCGTTCCGGCGTCACGCTGAGCAGCATCGGCTATCCGGGCGCGACGGTCGGCATCGTCAACAAGCTCGACGAGCGGCTGTTCGCCGACGACCTGCGACGGATCAATCCGCATATCGTGGTTCTGGCGTTCGGCACCAACGAAGCGTCGAAGCCCAAGTTCGATGCTCGCCGTTACGCCGGCGACTACCAGCGCGTGGTCGCCAAGATCAAGGCCGCGCTGCCCTCGGCCGTGGTGGTTCTGGTCGGCCCGCCGGATGGCGCCGAACTGCCGCCGCAGTGCAAGGACAAGGCGCGCGAGGCGGCGGTGTGCCTCCGCGCCGGGGAGCCCAAGCCTAAGCCCTCTCCAGCCTCGGCCGCCAACGCGGACCAGCCTTCGGCCGAGTGTGTCTGGAAGTCGCTGCCGCATCTGGAAAGCGTGCGGGACGTCCAGCGCGACATTGCACAGCGGCAAAGCCTCGTTTATTGGAACTGGGCTTCGATCATGCCCTCCGAATGTGGAGCGGACCGCTGGGCGACCCTGTCGCCGCCGCTGATGGCCAAGGACCGCGTCCATTTCACTATTGACGGTTACAAGAAAAGTGCGGCCCAATTCCTCACGGTGCTGATACCGATTATCGAGAAGTTGCGGGCAAGCCCGGATGTTGTTTCCAACAATTGAGTTTGCGGTCTTTTTCGCCGTCGTCTTTCCGCTCACCTGGCTCCTGAACGACCGCAACACCTGGAAAAAGTGGTTCCTGGTGGCGGTGAGCTATTATTTTTACGCCTATTGGAAGGTGGAATTCACGCTGCTGTTGTTCGGCAGCTCGGTGTTCAACTATCTGGTTGCGCTGGCGCTCGGATGGCTGCGCAACGGCTTCGCCCGTCGCTTGCTGCTGTGGTTCGGCGTGTCCTGCAATCTCGGCCTGCTGGCCTATTTCAAATATTACAACTTCTTCGCGGCTTCGCTGATCAACGCGCTGGAGCCGCTTGGCATCCCGGTCAACATCCAGTTCATCGAGATGGCGCTGCCGATTGCGATCTCGTTCCTGACCTTCCACGTGCTGTCGTACATCATCGACGTCTATCTGGGAAAACTCGCCCCCACCAAGTCGCTGGTCGACATTCTGCTTTACGTCAGCTTCTTCCCGCATTTGGTCGCCGGCCCGATCGTGCGCGCCAAGATTTTTCTGGCGCAGACCACGCAGAAGTCGGATCCCGCCGACGTCAGGATCGCGGCCAGTGTTTTTCTGATCCTGGGCGGCTTGTTCAAGAAGGTGGTGATAGCGAACTACATCTCGACCGATTTCGTCGACGGTGTCTTTCGCGACCCCGGGAACTATTCGAGCCTCGATCTGCTGCTCGGCATGTACGCCTATGCGATCCAGATCTACTGCGATTTCAGCGCCTACACCGACATTGCGATCGGCGTCGCGCGCCTGCTCGGTTACGAATTCCCGCAAAACTTCAACCAGCCCTATCGCGCCACCACGGTGCAGGACTTCTGGCGGCGCTGGCACATCACGCTGTCGAACTGGCTGCGCGACTATCTCTACATCCCGCTCGGCGGCAGCGCCCACGGACGGTTCGCGACCGCCCGCAACGTCATGGTGACGATGCTGCTCGGCGGGCTATGGCACGGCGCGAGCTATAATTTCGTGATCTGGGGCGCGCTACACGGCCTCGCGCTGGTGACCGAGCGTGCGCTCGGCATCACGGGCGGCGAGGGCGGCAAGCGGTCATGGTTCGCCGGCGCGCTCGGCTGGTTCATCACCTTCCATTTCGTCTGTATCACCTGGGTGTTCTTCCGCTCGCCCACGCTCGACGCTTCGCTTACGTATTTTTCGATGCTGCTGCTCGACGGCAGCTGGACAACCTCGACCGTGACGCCACTGATCGCCTGCGCGCTCGCGGTCGGCGCGCTGACGCAGATCATCCCCGATCGCTGGTTCGGATGGCTCGAACGTGCTTACGAATACGCTTGGCTGCCGATCAAGATTGCGATTGCGTTCGCGGTGATCTTCGCCGTCTCCGCCGCCGCGCCGACCGGAATTCCGCCCTTCATCTACTTCCAGTTCTAAGGACGCTCACGATGTCCGATACCAATCAGCGCCCCGACATTGCCCCGACCGACCCCATGCGTCCGGTCAAGACGGCGGCCGCCATCGTCTATGTGACGTTTTTCCTGCTGATTGTGGCGATCCCCCACAGCTTGGTGAACTGGGCGCGGGACATGAACGCGGACGTGGTTCGGCTGCCTATGCTGCGCGTCGCCGAAGCCGTGCAGACCCTGTCCCAGGCCATGCATGCCGATGTGCCGTTCCGGCGCGCCCGCGCGGCGTTCCTGCAATGGACCGGCAAGGACGACAACTGACGCGCTGCACGCCGCCTTCTGCACGCTCAAGCGGGCGCGGCGAGCTGAGCGTTATGGCACTGGCGTCGGCGGTGCCACCGCCGCGTCACCCTGTCCGCTCGCTTGAAGCGCCTTGGCGACGAAGCCCGAGGCCTTCATTTCCTCGATGAATTCGCGGAGATAGCGCACGCCCTCGGGGCGGCCTTTCGGCGTGCCCATGGCCTGCTCGATCGCCATGAAGCGTTCCGGGATCGCGCGCATTTCGGGGTGCTGCTTGATGAACGCCATCATCGGCTGCTTCACGCCGCCGGCCGCTTCCAGCTTGTCGCGCACGAACATCGCCATCGCTTCCGGTCCGCTCGGCTCGCGCACCAGCTGCGCCTTCTTGATGGCGCGGGTGAGGTAGAGGTCATAGGCGCTGCCGCGCGCCACTGCGATCCGCACACCCTCGCGGTCGACTTCCTCGACGGCCCGGAGCGGGGAGCTGCCTGGCACCACATAGATGCCCTCGATCACGACATAGGGGCCGGTGAAATCGATACCTTCGCCCCGCACCGGGTCGATCGCCAGGAACACGATGTCCAGGCCGCCCTGCTTGGCGGCATCCGTCACCTTGCCGGCGGCGTCGAAGCCGGTGAACTCGATCTGCAGGCCAAGGCGCTTGGCAAGCTCTCGCGCCAGCGCAGCCGAGACGCCGCGCGGCTCGCCGGTCGCGGGGTCTTTCTGGGCCAGCACCGAATTGCCGAAATTCATCGCGACGCGCAGCTTGCCGGTCGGCGCGAGTTGCTTGATGACGCTGGAGGAGGGGGTGTTCGTCATGATGCCTGTCAGGAGAGAGGAGGTGGGAGGGCGCGACTATCGCAGATCGCTTGGCGCGGTACAATTCTGGCACATCAGCGATCCCGGCACGGCAGTGGAGTGCGCCGCCACGGCCTGCTAGATCATCGCAGCGCATATTAAAGGCAGTCCCATGCACCTGACGTTCAGCGCCGCCCTCACGAACAATCCGCGCACCTGGCCTATCCTCGACGGCCGGGTGAAGGTCGAGGGCATCGACCTCGTCCCGACCGTGCTGCACCCGTCCGAGTTGTTCTGGCGGCAACTGCGCTTCGCCGAATTCGACATTGCCGAGATGTCGCTGTCCTCGCTGCTGGCGGCGCGTGCCAAGGGCGATGACCGCTTCATCGGCATCCCGGTGTTCACCACCCGGAGGTTTTTCCACACCAGCATCCTGGCGCGGCGGGATGCGGGCATCAACGTGCCGGCCGATCTCAGGGGCAAGCGCGTCGGTGTGCCGGAGTATCAGCAGACCGCGGCGCTGTGGACGCGTGGCGTGCTGCAGCACGAGTTCGGCGTCCGCGACCGCGACATGGAATTCTGGATGGAACGCCTGCCGGAGCGCAGCCACGGTGGCGCCACCGGCTTCAAGGCGCCGCCCGGCGTCACGGTGCACTTCATCCCGGCGGAGAAGAACATCGGCTCGATGATGCTGTCCGGCGAATTGCAGGCGGTGGTCCACTATCTGGCGCACCGCGATCCGGCCAACCAGAACTTGGTCGACCGCAGCACCGCCGATCTCCGCAGCCATGCCGACATCAAGACGCTGTTCCCGGATCCAGTCGCCGAGGGTGTCCGCTATTATAAGAAGACTGGCGTCTATCCGATCAACCACGGGATGGTGATCAAGCGCGAGCTTTACGAGAAGCATCCGTGGGCGGTGCTGAACATCCTGAAGGCGTTCAACAAGGCAAACGAGATCGCGGACCGCGAACGCGCTGCGCATGCCGAATATTACTTTGAGACCGGTATCCTGCCGAACGACGCCAAGAAGGCATTTGCCGTTCCGCTGCTCCACCATGGCGTTGCGCCGAACCGCAAGACGCTCGAAACCATTGCGCAGATGTCGAACGAGCAGGGACTAACCCCGCGAGTCCTGAAGGTCGAAGAACTGTTTGCCCTCAACACCGTCGAGGCACACTAGAAATGAAGCGCATCGCCGCCCTTGTTTTCGGCCTCCTGGCGCTAGCCGGCTCTGCTATTAACGCGGCCGAATATCCGGATCGCGTTGTGCGCATCGTGGTGCCGGTTGCGGCCGGCGGTGGTGTCGACGTCATGGCGCGGATGCTGGCGCAAAAGCTCAGTGAGCGGCTCGGCCAGCAATTCGTGGTCGAGAACAGGGCAGGCGCGGCGGGTGTGATCGGCAGCAAGCTCGTGATCGGCTCGCCGGCCGACGGCTACACGTTGCTCTACACGCCGTCGAGCCTGTCGCTGACCGTCGCCGTCAACAAGACACCGCCCTATGATGTCGCCAAGGATTTCACGCCGATCATCAACGTGGCGATCAGCCCCTATGCGCTGGCGGTGCCTGCTTCGGTGCCAGCGCACACGCTGAAGGAGTTCATCGCCTATGCCAAGGCCAATCCGGGCAAGCTCAGCTACAGCTCGGCCGGCGTCGGCAGCGCGTCGCACCTGGCGGCCGAGATGCTGAAAAGCATGGCTGGCATCGACATGGTCCATGTGCCGAACAAAGGCATGAACCCCGCGATCCTCGATCTGATGGGCGGGCAGGTGCAGGCGATGTTTGCCAGCGTTCCCGGCATGCTGTCGGAAAAATCGGACCGCATCCGGCCGGTCGCGATGGCGGAACGCAAGCGCTCTGCGCTGATGCCCGACCTGCCGACCATGGACGAATCAGGCTTGCCCGGATTCGAGGTGGCGAACTGGGCCGGCTTGCTCGGGCCAGCCGGGCTCGATCCGGCGATTGTCAAAAAGCTGCACGGCGAAATCGTCGCCATCCTCGATACGGCTGAGATGAAGGCCCGCATCCGCACGCTCGGCTTCGACATGATCGTGAGCACGCCGGAGGCGTTCGGCACGCAACTGCGCAGCGATGTCGAACGCTGGAGCGACGTCGTGAAAAAGGCCAACGTGCCGCAAAACTAAAGCGTGGCCGTCTAGAAGCTCGAAAACTCCGTCGTGCCCTTTGTGACATGAGGCTCGGCGAAAAAGCACAGCAGCACCAGCGGCTCGGAGCCGGTGTTGCGCGTCATGTGCTTCTCGTTCGGCGGGATCAGCACGATGTCGCCGGGCTTGATTGGGATTTCGCCGCTCTCGGCCACGGTCGCGCCGGTGCCGCTCAGCACGTAGATGCATTCCTCGAAGCCGTCGTGCAGGTGTGGGCCGCGCGGCTTGTCGTCCGGCTTGGCCGGCTGGATCGTCGCAATCCGGAACGTCACGCGCGAGCCGATTTCGCCTGACACCGGCTCGAGCGACACGCGGCCGGGGAGCCCGAGCCGCTTCGCCTCTGATTGCTTCAACAACCTCGCCATCGCGCCACCTTTCAGCCAGCTTGCCGCAGATGCTTGATCTCGGCGGTGCCGCCCTGCACGGCGTCGAGCTGCTTGAAGATCTCGCGCGCCTCGCTCGCGATGGCGTCGGCGATGTCGGTCAGCATGCGGCGGCCCTTGTCGGCGTTGGCGTGCTGCGGACTGCCGAACCAGCCGGTCGGCGCGATCGAGCGGATGTCGGTCAGCACCGGCTGGAAGGTGCGCGTGCGGCGCAGCTTGTCCATCTTGTGGCCGTGGCTGTGGTCGGACGAATAGTCGATGCGGTCGAGGTGAACCAGCTCCGGCCGGTGCGCCAACACGGCGAGCGCCTCGATCTCGCCGCCATGGGTCAGGCCGTTGCAGGAATGGCCGTAAAGCTCCTCGGCGACGTAGCATGCCTGCACGGTCAGCACGCAGAGGCCGTGCTGACGGTGCAGCGCCTCCGCGGCAATCGCGAGTGAGGGGATGTTGCCCTCGTGCCAGTTGAGGATCAGCAGATGCTTGGCGCCGTGCTGGGCGGTGGAGGCGCAGGTCTCGATCACGACCCGCATGTAGGTATCGGGCGTGAGCGTGATGGTGCCCTCGAACGGCATGTGCATCGGCGTCACGCCGAACGGCGTGGCCGGCAGCACCAGGCCGTCCATATGCTCGGCGACCGCGTGGCCGATTACGTTTGCAGCAAATGTGTCGGTGCCGGTCGGCAGGTGCGGTCCATGCTGCTCGATGCTGCCACAGGGCAGGATCACCAGCGGGTGCCTTTTGAACTGCGCCGCGATCTCGGGCTGCGTCAGGTCGGCAAAATAGCGGCTAGGCAACATGGCGGCCTCGCTCCGCAATCTTACGGTGCGCGTCCGCAATGACGTCGGCGATGCGCACCGCCTGGCCCTTCTGTTCGATCGAGCGCAGCGCCGCATAGACCACGGCGATTGCGATATTGCCGCTGCGGGCGGAAAGCTCGTTGGCGCGGCCGTTGCGGCAGCTTTCGGCGAACATGTCGAGCTCGGCGCGGAACATGTCGCTCTCCGGCACCTTTATTTCCTCGCGCTTGCCGTAACCGTCCTTGCCGCGCTGGATGTAGAGCGTGGAGGTGTGGTGCAGCTTGTCCGGCGTATCCCAGGTGCCAAAGTCGATCTCGTAGTGCATGAGGCCCTTCGAGCCGAACACGCGGACCGCGAATATGCCCGGCGAGGTCCAGCAGGCGCCGACATAGCCGATCTTGCCATCGGCGAAGCGAAGCAGCGTCATCGACTGGTCATCCACCTCGGCGCCGACCGGCGAGAGCTTCGAGGCCATCGAGCTGGCCTCGACGATCTCGCCGCCGAGGTAATGCAGCACATCGAACTGGTGGATCGCGAGCTGCGACAGCGGCCCGCCTGGTGCGCGGTCCTTGTACCAGCGCCACGCCTTGGGGGTGAGTTCCAGCGCCCGCTCATTGGAGAAGTTCGCCTCCATGAAGGCGACGCGGCCGAGCTCGCCCGCGTCCGCTGCGTCGCGGATCATGCGGATGCCGGCCATCAGCCGGGCGCTGTGGCCGACCGTGACGGTCACGCCATAAGTCTTTTCCAGCGCCTCGATTTCGAGGCCTTCCTCGAGCGTGTGGGCGATCGGCTTCTCGGTGTAAACGTGCTTGCCGGCCTTCGCGACCTCGCGTGCAATCGGCAGGTGCTGCTCGTTCGGCACCGTGAGGATCACGCCCTTGATCGCCGGGTTGGCCAGCATCTGGGCGAGGTCGGGCACCCCCGCAATTCCGAACTCCTGCTGGAACGCCGTGCGCTTGTCCTCGGTGCGGCTAAAGCCCGAAACGATTTCCAGCGCCTGCGATTGGCGGGCGGCCCGGGCCAGCACCTTGGCCCAGCGGCCCAGCCCCACAATGCCGACCTTCACGCGATTGGCAGTCATGAAATCCCCTATTGCTGCCAGCACCATAGCACAAGGCAGCGATGCCTCGGGCAGCCCTATACAGGGATGGCTGGAACCCGCAAATTGCCCGAGCAAACGCCGTAGGGGTCCAATGGCCAATCTCAAACTGACGCTCGCCTGCTGGGACTATGACCGCACCCGGCCGCTGATCGATGGCCGCGTCCAGGCCGAGGGCATTGACCTCGACATCAAGCTGCTGCGGCCGCGGCAGATCTTCCAGCGCATGCTGGACGACAAGGAGTTTCACGTTTCCGAGCTGTCGCTGGCGTCCTACACGGCGCTGAAGGGGCGCGACGAGTGTCCGTTCGTGGCGATCCCGGTGGCGTTGTCGAAAATCTTCCGTCATTCCTGCATCTACGTGCGCGAGGGCTCTGGCATCAAGAAGCCGGAAGACCTCAAGGGCAAGCGCGTCGGCACCAGCCAGTACAGCTCGACCGCGCTCGTGTTCATGCGCGGCATGTTGCAACACGATTACGGTGTGCTGGATTCCGACATGCACTGGTTCATGGGCGGACTTCACAGCTTCGTCGAGCCGCCGCTGATCCCATTGAACCTGCCGCCGCGCGTGAAGCTGGATTTTCTCTCCGGTGGTCAGACGCTGGAGGGCATGTTCCAAGCGGGCGAACTCGACGCGCTGCTCTCGGTCTATATTCCGAACATCTTCCTCAACGGTACGCCCGGCATCGCCCGGCTGTGGCCGGACTTCAAGGCGGTGGAGCAGGACTACTACCGCCGCACCGGCATCTTCCCGATCATGCACACGGTGGCGCTGCGTGACGACGTGCATCGCGAGAACCCCTGGGCGGCGAAGAGTCTCTATCAGGCGTTCAGCCGGGCGCGCGATCT
The DNA here is from genome assembly GCA_945893145.1 of Rhodoplanes serenus. Lineage (GTDB taxonomy): Bacteria > Pseudomonadota > Alphaproteobacteria > Rhizobiales > Xanthobacteraceae > Z2-YC6860. Next base: position 16,573 of record CAMDDZ010000098.1, read on the forward strand.
CGCGGTCGATGGCCTTTACGACACCGACGCGCTGCGACTTGCGCTGCCGTTCCTGCTCGACCATGTCGAAGAAACCTGGCGCGTGTTTGGCAAGGACTTCTGGGCCTACGGGCTTGAACCCAATCGTCCGACGCTTGCGGCGATCGGGCGATACGTGCACGAGCAGGGGCTCAGTCCGCGGATCGTGGAGGCGGACGAGTTGTTTGCGAGGGGTGTGGAGTAGGGCCGGAGCGTTGCCGCCGCGCGCTTGTTCGCGGCGCTGCTGTTGCAGGAATCGTTCATCTGACTTTCTTGCACGCGTGCTCCTTCGCTCTCGCGGCGGAATGTGCGCCCGAGTTGTGCGGTGTCTGTACCCCCGGATCATCAATTCGAGGGGATGGAGCGCCGGTCGACGCCACATCTTGATCACGCCTTGTCCGCAGGCGGATTGCTCCGCCTGAGACATGACCGGCGTGGCGCCCAAAGCGGGGGCGCGCGCCGGCCGACGCTCCATCGCGGCGATTTTTGGCGTCTCGGAACCGTGACTGACAAGAACCGGCAGCGAGCTCTCGCCCGCCCTGATCCCGGCGGCTTACGCCGCCGTTCATCCGGTCCCCGTGTCACCCAAAACTGGGCGCCCCTCGTAGTAGGGGGGACAGTTACCCGAGGCCTCCCG
>CAMDDZ010000099.1 GCA_945893145.1 Rhodoplanes serenus
GGGCCCCCTCAGCCTCGCGATAAATGCAGGCGAGCGCATCGCCTTGGTCGGACCGAACGGGGTTGGTAAAACCACTCTGCTCAAATGCCTCGCCATGCTGCTGATACCCGAATACGATCGGTTGGAGGTCGTGCGTCCTGGAACCCAGCCAGAATCTCCTCCCGATCGGTGGCATCTTCATAAATGGGCCAGACTCGTCCTCTATTCCTTTCAGCGTGCGGATGATCAGCTGTATCTGCCGACGGTTGGGCGGGAACTGACCGAAACCGCCCGACGTTTGGGCCGCATCGATTTCCAGGATCGAGCGAATGGCATCGCCCGCCACCTTGGGTTAGAGCCGCTCCTTCACCGTTCTCCATTCGAACTGCCGAGATCATACCGACGGCTCATCACAATAGCGGCGGCCCTCGTTGCCGCTCCGCCGCTCCTGCTGCTCGACGAGCCGAGCGCCGCCCTTGATGAAGCACAAACCAAAGCCCTCATCGAGGTCCTCCTGGCGTACCATCCTCCCGAGGCTGCGATGCTCATTATATCGCACGACCCACCGTTCCTCAGCGCAGCCTCGAACCGCCTCATTCGGATGTGCGATCCGCGTATGCTTCAGGTCGTGAACCCGGCCTCCGCTCCGATGTACTCCATACAATCATAAAAGTAGGCTATTAATCGGTGGCGCTGCTCCGCTCTTCTCGCATAATCAGACGACCTCGACGAGCTGGAGTTTGGGACTGCCTGCCCTCCCTCCCACATCCGAACGTCGTCCAACAGGCACGCAAATAATGCCCACACGTCCCGAACGACAACCAGACTCGATAATCCATAATGTGTTTCAGATGTGGAATTCTGATCTGCATTAAAAATTGATCGAGTCTTAATAAGAAAACGCTGCGCTATGGCTTTCTCTGGCCTCTCGGCCCAATTCGGATCTCCACCGCCAAGCTCCGCGAGAGCGATTTCCCGAAACTGCCTATGCGTAGCCGGTACCGTTATTTTCTTCTTGCCATCATCTGACGCTGCATCACTCTCTTTGAGTCGTTTCGTCGTCACGTAATTCTCGTCCCATTCGTAACCGAGCATGGCTGATATCGTCGCTCCCAGAAGACCCAGATCGTATCTTTCTTTCCTTTTGCAAGCTAGTTTCTGTTCGAGATACACCGCTGCAATCAGTCCAATGTGAAGTATAGTCCCCTCCCGCAACTCGTTATCCGCGTATCTCTGTATATCGTCCTGGAACGGTTTCGTGACGATGCCGTCACGAATTTCCGTTGCTTGCTTCAAAATTGGCGCGGAAAAACAGTCGATGACCCCTTGTTCGACAAACTGTCGGATCACCTCTTCTGTGGTCACAGATTTCCGGGGTGCGGCCTCCGTTAGTGGGCGTGCTCTAGTCCGTCCTTCCGCTTTCGCCATATTTAACTCAACGACGATACGAGACATATACCGGGACTGATCACTTCCATGATTTTGGTCGGCACATTGTTGCAACAACGCCGCTGCGCAGTTACGCATTATTTGTGCGGGTGCTGCCGTGATTACCTTGGCGTCATTGCTTCCAGTTTTTCTGGAGCTTATGAATCTTTTGAATTGAATTGAGTCTAAGTGGCTGAGCATACCCACAAATAGCTTGTGAAGGAAATCGTTGTCCTTGTCCAGCGCTGATCCGACCTCACTAAGAGGGAGGGCATCAAGGGTAGCATTGGTCGTCGCGGCCACAATGGAGCCGAGCATCCGGGACGCAACGTAGTTTTGCGAAAGTTCCATCTGCCCGAAAGTCCGCTTCGTGCGAAAAAGCATCGGTTCAAGGCCGGGAAGTTCACATTCAAGTTTCGCCTCGCCTTCCACGACGGTGTATATTGCGGAGCCCAGATTGCCGACGATCTCGATCACATCTCCTTTTCTGTAAGACGTTTCCATTCCGTCTCTCGTGCCACGTCGGCCCAAAACATACTGATTGCCTGTCGTTTTTGGGGTCCGCTTTGGCGCTAGGAGCCAAAAATAGAATGGGCCTTGACGGGGCGGCACCCAGTACGAACGATCACTGAACAGGCCGATGCTTAACGCCTGAAGGGATTCAATCAACGACAGTGGCAGCTGGTTCAGGTGAACCGGACGTTGCTCAAGGACATGAAATCCATTATTCGCGAACAGCAGCTCCCATTTAGCGGGGTCCATTAAAGATAGATTCTGCTTCCATTCATAGGCCGTAATTGCCGATTTCGCTCGGTTCAGCTGCGGTAGTCCTCGGGTGTAGAAGTCAGGATCAAACGTTGCGATGAGGATCGGCTTGGGCGAAAGACGCTTTATGGATAAAAAGGAGTGCACGCGTCTCAGCGTAGCAGCAGGGTCCTCACAATGCTCAAGGACGCCTATCAGCGACACCAAAGTTGGTTCGGGTTTCTCGGGCATTTCGGCAAAAAAATGTTCGATGCAGTCGTTTATGACTTCTACCCTCGGTGACTTTTCGTAGGAGTTTGCGTTCTCGCAGAGGGTGCTGCTTCGATCGATGCCAAGGTAGGACGTGCCGTATGCACTCAGCCATCGGCCCAAATACCCCTCACCGCAGCCGAGGTCCCAGAGGCACGCCTTTGCGAGGTTTCGGAATTTCTGAGGATGGTCACTGTCGTGCCAAGCGCGTAGGTGTTGGCCGAGCGGATCGCCTTGGCCGGCAGAATTCAGTACCTTGGAAACCGAAAGAAGGGCGGATTGTATGATTTTGTGAGGTTGCAGCAAGCCTGACGGCGAGACGCCGACAAAGTAATCGAGCACCTCAGCCACGATTGGATTGACGATGGCCATACGGACAACGTCGCCGTACTTACCAATGGCGCGTATCCATACTCGCCCCTGATCGCCCTCGAATTCCTTATCGGAACCTGACATAGGGATGATTCGAGCTATCTCATCCGCCACACCTGATCGCGCGCGGGTCGGTGTGACTTCTCCATAATCGTTGCGCTGCGTCAAGCCGGAGGCCAGCGACCGAGGTTGGGGATGGGTGTCATTCGTTTGACTATGAGTGCGTATTCCGTTGAATGTGATCACCAAATCCGGTGATCGTGATCAGCCCGGCGTGATGGTCGCAGCGCTTCGCGCCGCCGACGTAAGGTTGCATTGTCGTGGTGGGGCCGGTCAAGTCGGCAGCAGATCGTCCACGGAGTCCATGAGGGACCCCGCGCGACGCGCAGTGCCCTGGCGAGCAACGAAGCGGCGCGCGCGGGGAGGCGCTGTGGACCCCCGTGGGCGATCGGAGCACGGGCGGTCATGCAGGGGGGCTTTCGGCGCCGACCAGGAGGCCGAGCCAATCCTCGCGGGTTAGTTCGGCGGCCTCGGGCGCGTTCTGCATCTCGATGAAGGCGTCGGCCATGGCCGAAAGGCCGAGCGCGCGCAAGCGCTCGACCGTGGGGTGGATCAGCATCGTCTCTCCTTTCAGTGCCAAAGGTCAGTGGTAGTAGCCGGGACCGCGAATGTTCTCGTGGATCAGGATCGGCGCCTCGCCGATCGGCGCTGGCGCGTTCTCCCGATGGTTCTTCAGGATGGTGGCGACCGAGTTGTAGGATTGGGTGCCGAGCACCAGCGCACGGGCGCAGGCAGCATCGACGCGCGCGGCACCGAAGCGCTTGACCAGACCGAGGATACCGATGCAGGACTGGAAACCCTGTTCGGGGTGCGGCCGCGAGCGCAGGATCACATCGGCCAGGATGGCGGTGTTGTCGCCAACCGAGGCGGCCTCACGGCGGATGCGTTCGTGCGTCCAGTCGCGATAGCGCCGGTGCGAACTCGGCATGTGCTCGGCGATCGTTGTCGGCCGGTGTTGCCGGGTGCTGCGGCGATGACTGGCGACCCGCTTGCCGCGGTGGAAGATCTCGACCGTGGCAACGGTGATCCGCGCCTCGACCTCCTGGCGGATCAATTGATGCGGCACGCTGTAGTAGTGCTTGGCGATCTCGGCGTGATAGTCCAGGTTGGCCCGGCAGCGCTTCCACTCGGCGTATTCGTAGGGTTGGGCCGGCAGGGGCTCCAGCGCCGGCCGGTCGAGCTGTTCGTACAGCCCCGCCGGCTCGTTCCCCAGCCGCGCATCGGCCGGTCGTTCAGATCGTCGAGCAACGGGCGGATCGCCGCGTTTAGATCGGCCAGCGAGACGAAGCGCCGGTGCCGCAGCCGCGCCAGGATCCAGCGCCCGACCACTTGGACCCCGACCTCTACTTTCGCTTTGTCGCGCGGCTTGTAGGGCCGTGCGGGAACAATGGCGGTGCGGTAATGCCGCGCCATGTCGGCGTAGGTCCGGTTGACCATCGGCTCGTAGAACGAGGCCTTGGTGATGCCGGCCTTCAGATTGTCGCTGACGGTCTGCCGCGCGGCGCCGCCGAAATACCCGAAGGCGTGGACATGTGCGGCGATCCAGTCCGGCAGCTTCTGGCTCCAGGTCGCCTCGGCGTAGGTGAAGCTGGAGGCGCCGCGCACCGCGACAAAGATCTGCATCGGTACAATCTCGCCGGTGCTGGCGTCGATCACCTCGGCGGTGCGGCCGGCGAAATCGACGAACATCCGCTCGCCGGCGACGTGGATCTGGCGCATCGTCGGCTTCAGCCGGCCGGCCCAGGCCCGGTACAGGTCACAGAACCAGGAATAGCTGATGCCGTCGGCGGCGCCGGCGCGGTATTCCTCCCACAGCAACGCCAGTGTCACCTCGGGACGGCGCAGCTCGCGATGCACCCAGCCCCAATCCGGCATTGGGCGCAGATCGGCCGGCGTCCCAGAGGGCGGCGGAAACAGCAGCGCTTCGAGCCGCGCGTCGTCGATATCCTCGGCTAGCGGCCAAGCGATGCCGGCCGCCCGCGCCCGGCTCAAATAGCCGGACACCGCGCCCTGGCTCAGCCCAAGGCTGCGGGCCGCCGCCCGCTGCGGCAGCCTGCTTTCAAAGCACAGTCGCAAAACTTCCCGGATCTGGCGCATCGACAGTCTCTCGGCCGGCATCTCGTCCTCCCTTTCGACAAAGAGGACGAAGCTACCTTCGGTTGAGAACCGTCAGCGGCGCGAACCGCTGCGACCATCACGCCGGGCTGATCACGTTCAACGGAATACGCACTATGAGCACGCTTGATCAACACAGCGGCTCCTTCCCACACACCCACCGCTTTGCGTACCTGCACATTTCCACAGGCGTTCGTATTTCCAGCCGCAGGAAAGCGGGATCAGCCAAATCGGCAGTTGTCTCAAACAGCTGCCCCGATTTTCTCGCGTAATCGCCCCTATCCTCGTTTCGCTCCGCCCCGGGGCAGTGATACGGAGGATGTGCCATGAACCGAAAAGCCTTCTCTCTCGCGACTGCGCTCGCCTTCACGATGGGGGCCGGTGCTGCGGGCAATTACCTCAACAACAAGTTGAACCTGGGCGGACAGGTCTATCAGCGCTTCATGGCGACCCCGCCGTCTGGAGGAGCGAGACACCGCTAGCCTCCCCTGTAATGCGCCAGATTATTAGGAGGGAACGAATGGACTTCGAATTTAATTCTCCTATGACACCCGAGCTTAGCGTGGGCACGTTTAGGCGATCCGCCAACCCCCGCCAAGCGCTAGGCATCGTAATTAACAGCTATGCGGCTATTGACGTCGCGGCGCGCTTTGCCGTGGTGGGAATTCCGACTGCCCTCTTGCTGCCAAGCCAATTATCAACGCCGGTGCGGTCGAAATTGGTTGTGGTATTCGCGAATGACAGCATCCCAGTTCGGCCCGTCATCGGAGAAGCCGTGGACCGCCTGAGGCTCTTGTTCAACGCCGCACCGGCGTTTGAGGAGGAGCACCGTTGGCGACGAGCAATCGCCGCGGAGACGGCACGCGCCTTCAATGTGGCAGAGTGGCCTGCTAATAGTAATCCATGATTCCTTTTTAAATGCCTGAAGGAGGATTAAAATGTTATCCGAATACCGCCAGGATATGATTGCCATCATCGATTTGGATGATCTTGCGGAAAGTGTTCGTGAATTCGGTGGAATAAAACTCGACATGAAGGCGCTCGTAGACCACCTTCTTGCGCCGAAACCCGTGAAACGAGTATTGCGGCGAATTCACGTGATCGTCGGCGCGGAACAATTGGCCCCGGATGTCGAAGCTTTCCTGCGACAAATCAGATCGGACATTCACTTTTCCAACGACGGGAGGCCTGACTGCCTCGTTTTTGTGCATGCCCATCGTGCTGCTGAAATAACTGATGTTGTGGCGCTGGTTGTTGGGAAGGCGGGATATTTGCCTTTGGTGAGGCACCTGAAGACGATGGGCTGTCGTGCGGAAATTCACGTTGGCCCTAGTGTGCATGGCGGACTACTTGCCCCAGCGGACGAGGTGATAGCGCTTCCCGTTACCATCGCCGTCCCCCAATCCGCCGAGGCACGGGCGGCCTGAGGGCTAACCGCTGCCCAGGCGCCCGGCATTCTGCCGGGCGCCACGGCCCTCGCGTCCCCGGCAATTGACGCTCACGGTCTGATTTCCCTGACCCCGCCCTGGCTGACGCCGGGCGGGGCTTTTCTTAACGCTGGCTTGGCGCGGCGCGTCCAGGCCACCGCTGCTCGGCATCGAGAAGGCCCGGGCCGCGTCGATCGCCTATCGCCTTGTGACCAATGGTATATTGTTCCCAGCCCGTTCTTGGGAGGCCTCCGCCCTGCTCTCCGGCGCCGGAAATTGTTCGGGCGTCGGTAGTGGGACGGAGGAAGGCATGGACGATTGTTCTCCTGCCGAGCGTCGGCAGCATCACGACAATCAGTTGGGCGAGACGTACGGACGGCCAGCGCGGGATGTTGCGCCGGGCGAGCGCTGGGCCTTTATCGAGCACCGCACCATGGCGGAAGTTATCGCCTCGGAGCGGCTGCCATGAGCCCGGAGATGCAGCGCGCCAAGCTTGCGAAACTCTGCGAGATCGAGGGCTTCGAGGATGAGAACGAGCTGTTCGCAGTCGTGATCGCCGATAGCGTATGCCCGGCGATCTGCTGCAATCCAGATAACCCGGAGTGCGATTACACCGAGGAGAAGGAGCCGGACAGCCGGAACGGCTGGTGCGAGGAATGCCAGCGCCCGACCATGGTCGCCGGGCTGGTGCTCGGGGGCATCATCTGATGAGCGCAGCGATCACCTTCAAGGAAGTTGACGAAGCTCGGTACGACGAAATGCTCGGGGTATTGCCGCCCGCGTTGTGGATAGACAAGGGCTTTCTCGTCGGCGAGCCGTACGATCACCGCAGGTGCAAAGCCACGGGCCGCCTGGCGGCCTCGTTTGCCGCGTTCATTCGCTACCGTGGAAAATACTACGAGAGCGAGGAGGCGATGACCGCGGCCGAGTTCAAAGCTTTTGATCCGAGCACGCTGTCATGAGCGCGACGCGCCCGGCATGGAACCCGGCCGATCCCGTAGTGACCTGGCTGGCGATCGGCGAGGCGAACCGGTGGATACGGCGGGCGTGCGATCCGCCGTTTACCCGCGCGTCATTCGTTGCCTGTGTCGACGCCGCGGAACTCGCCGTGCGGCTCGCATACGGCAATTGGTGCCTGGGCCAAGCATTCTTCCTCGGCGACCTGTGCTTCATCCAACAGGTTGACGGAGGCGACGAATGGCTCGTCATCAAAGAGAACGTCGCGTTCGAAAGCGCCTCCTGCGCTCATATGACCGCGGGGGGCGCTTTCGATGATTTTCTCTCGCGCATCGGCGCCGCCACCCCCGAAGCGTGCGCGGCGCTCGCATACTGACGCCGTGTTCCCTGCCCCGCCTGGCTCGCGCCGGGTGGGGTTCTCTTATTCCGGGGCGCCCTTCCGCGCCACGGTCGACCGGTATGCGCGCGACAATAAAGAACCCGCCCTCCAGGAGGGGGGGCTGTATTCAGTTGATCCGATCGCAGATGCCGTCGATGACGGTATGCAACCGGCGAGTGATGCCGGGGTTCTCCGCGATCCGCCCATTCAGGGCGAAGGTCGTGGCATTGAATAAGCGCCAGGCGTTGCGAGTATCGAACTCCTCGAAGGTGGGCTCGTCCCATTCCTTCACCACCTCGGCGATCCGCTGGACGTTGAGTGCCCGAAGGCTAGTGTAGTCGATCTCATTGGCTCCGGCGTGAAGCATGAGCGTCATGGCTGTCTCCAAATAACGTGGGTCCTCTGCAATTAAAGCACATAAAGAAAGCCCCGCTGGAGCGGGGCTAGGTAGTGGATCATCTCAGTGAACAGTAGGAGGTCGGTAGATAGCAACGAGGGAGGGGAATGGTGCAAATTGAGTGCTATCACCGAATTTTAAACGGCCCTTCACGAAGCGCAAGTCCGCTTTGCCGTATACCCATTCATGAAACCAGCGCGTGTCGGTTCTTGAATGCGCGAGCAATACGACTATCGCTCCTTGCTGAGAAGCCTCGTAGCATTTCCGCGCCCAAGCCCGCATCGTCTTCCCGTACGGGGGATTGCAGAATACACGATGGCTGCCCCAATCCTGAGTCAACCCGTCATCTTTCTTGGTGAAATAGGCGGCGCATTTTGTGTTGGCGGCAGAAGCGCATGGGTCGAGAGTGAATTTGAACTCCGCGTTGAGTTGGTCGAAAAAGGACTGCGGCGTGGGCCATTCGTCGGTGCGGCTTGAGTAGAGGGTTGGCGAGATCATGGCGTGTCCTCGTAGTGAGGACACGGCTTATATACACAGACTCCACCTCGCGATCCGCGCGCTATTTATACTTATGCACAAGCATAGGCGCTATGTTCAACGGTGCGCTGATTTGATTTTTAAGCGGGGCAGATATGAAACGGCCCTCGCGAGGAGGGCCGGTAATGGAATGATCTTGCTCTCGGGAATTTGATTATAGCTCGAACAGGGTCGGCTCGGCGAGCCGGCCTGCTGCCTTTCGTTGGCTAGCGGGCCGTGCATCTTCTTTTACCTCGAAGAGTGTAGGTTCGGGCTGCCGTTCCCGCCGTGCCCGCTCCTTGAGGAAGTCCCGCATGTAGCGCCAGTACAGCTTGGCCGCGCGGTCGTAGGGCAGGCCATCGAGAACGATCTCGTCGCGGTACTGCTCGTCCTGGCGGATGAGCTGCCAGCGGTCGCCGCTCTGGCGGACGTAGTAGCCGGTGATCATCACGCCCTCTTGGGGAGCGGCACGACATTTGTCGCTATGCCATGCCAGCGCGGCGGGAGCTTCGCCTCGGTGATGCCGATGTATCCGGCGAGCGTGCCGTCCTCCAGACGCACGGGGACGGCCACGGTGCCGCGGAGAATGCCCTTCGGGGCATAGCCGATGCCAAGGGCCTTCGCATCAGCAGCTGTGAAGCCGAGGGCCTCTACGGCGACGTGATCATGCTCCAGGTACGCCAGGGAACTGTTCCCCTTAGGGGAACTTGGTTCCCTGGAATCTTCCTTCTTAGAAGGGACAGTTCCCCCGTCGAGCCAGGCCGCCGCGTCCTTCACGTCGCACTTGCGGATGTGGGCGGCAAGCTGGATGAGGTCGCCTCCTTCCCGCGCCGCGAAGCAGAAGAAGACGCCTTTTGCCGGAGTGATGACAATCGCACGCTCGCCCCCCGATTGGCACGCGGGGCACGGGCCACGGAGCGCCTGACCGGATTGCTTGAGCTGGAGGCCAAGAAGCTCCGCGACCTTCTCGGTCTTGAAGCGCTGCTTTAGCTCGTTGAAGTCCACATAGGGCATCGCACCCTCCCGAGTTGCATCTTTGCTAATGCTACCATTAGCGCGGAGCACAACTTGTGGAGGGGCATATGGCCCAAGGGAAGAAGCCCGATTACCGGGTCTACGTTACCGGCGAAAGCGGTGGAAAAACCTTCTACAACCCCATCGGGACTGCCTGGAAGGTCGGCAATGACGGTATATCCATCCGCTTGGATGCGTTGCCTGTCTCGGGCGAGTGCGTACTGTTTCCGCCACGCGAGGAGGAGGGAGGCTGATGCCTCCCTTTCGCTATTGCCTCGCCGGATTGTTGATGTAGAAGTCTCTCCTACCCGCCCGCTTCCACGGCTCCGTCCATAACGTATATAGCGGCTTTGGGGAATGGTAGGCGGAGAAGGCTTCTGCCGGAACATGCTTCATAAGGATGAAGTTGCACGCGCCGCCTGGGGCGTGCTGCTTGATGATACTTTCCATGAGGTCGAGCTTGGAGCGTTCTGTGGTGACGAAAAGCACTAAGAGCGCTTTGTTGCGTGGGATGCGGTAGGCGGTGTTGTAGAGCTTCGTGCCGGCGTCGTCCTGGCTGCGGCCGATCAGTTCCAGATATTGCAGCACCATCCGTTCATACGTTTTACGGCGGTGAGTTTGATCCATATCCGCTCGGCCTACCTCGTTCCCGAGGTCCGTTTCAACGGCGTAATAGCGATCAACGCCGAAGAGGTAGTCCGGGACCAGGCGGTGGTTGTCGAAGTCTTTGGATGTGCCCGATTTCTTATCCTTGATGGTGTACGGAACGGTGACGCCGATGTCCTCCGCGAGCCGGTCGGGCGGGATGAAGGTCTGCTCCGCGTGCAGCGCAGCCAAATGGAGGGAGGCGGTGATGCACCCGTTCGCGGTCTGGTGCTCGAACCATCCGCCGTGCTTGATGGGGTGGTAGCGGCCGGATTTCTTGAGGATAGCTTCGCCGCGCGGCGAGAGCGCGTGTAGCAGCATCATGTTCCGGGACGGCCGCTCGAACGGGCCGGGGAATTGCTGCTTGGGCCGGAGGAGGACGGGGCCGGCGACCTCGCTCTCATGTCTGATGTTCGTCGAGCGGGCGAGCCAGCCGAGGCGGTCTTTGGTGTAGCGGGGTGTGTCTCTGTAGAAAGCTGCGAAGTCGAGGAGGTAGGATGTAAAGAGTGGGCCGTGAAGGTTGATGGGCTCGAAGGTGCCGTATAAATCCGCGTCGGTGACCGTAAAGGCGTCGTCGATTAAGACAATCTGATTAGGAAAGGCGCGGTCGAGCTTATCATGGGTCTTCAACATACATCGGATATAGCGTCCTTATTGCTGCGGGGGCAAGATGCCGAGGTGCAGCATGTTCCGCTATATTCTACCATCACGGAAATATTTTATGCGGTGGTGTCAATATCTCCGCTCAAAGGGCCGTGGCGCTTCTTGGGGCGCTTGCGCTTGGCGCGCGGCTCCGACGGTTCGGTGGCGTCGCGAATTGGCTCTTGGGGCCGGAATTCATGTCGGTGCGGTGGCGGCTCGGCCTTTTGCTGCGGTTCCTCCGGTGGCGGCTTGACGGGCTCGGGCTTGTCGGCAACGGCGACGCGTTCGCGGTTGCGCTTCCGCATTTCCTCGTATGCGCCGTCAGACAGGCGTGGCTGGGCTTCGAGCTTCCCCACTTCGATAGGGATGGAGACCGCCTGCGGGGTTACATTCCTGATGTGGCAGGCGAAATGCCGTCGCGGCTGAGACAGGATGAAATCAGCCGTGGTGCGCATGTCTGGCGCAAGCGAGCGCGCGTCCGAACTGGAAACGCCCCCGGCCATTTTTATCCCGGTGTTCGCGGCGAATGAGGAGCGAAGCGAAGGAGTACATTGGTCGAGGTGCTGGTGCGCGAAGCAACACCCCAGCTTATACTTGCGCGCTTCGGTCAAAAGGTCATCGATATTGTCGTCGAAGTAGTCTGCGGCCTCGTCCACGATGAGGAATGCCGGTTTGCGTTCATCCTCGGGGATCACGGCCCTCTCTAGCACTGCTTGCAGGATGAGCGAGATGAAGATACGCCCGAAATGCGATGACGAGCTTTTGAGAAAATCCTTCGCGGTATCAACCAGGATGATGGAGCCGTTGTTCAGTTCAGTGAACAGGTCGATCTTGGTGGAGGGCGACGTGAAGAGCCTGGCGATGGTCGGGTTCTCGATGATGGCTTGAAGCCGGTAGCGTATCTGCTCCTTGGTCTGGTCGAACGTCTTGCTCGTAAAGTCGCGGATGAAGAACCGCCGTTGGATGTCGGGAAGGGTTTGGATGGCCTCCCGATACGGCTCGATATCGTCCATGAGGTTGATCATGTCGAGGATGGTCGCGTTGCGGCCCAATATCGGCGGCAGGGCCAGCATGAGGCGCGCGACGTAGCGGAAGAACACACCCTGCTTAGCCGTCAGGTCGGCCCCGATAAGGCCGGTGAAGAGATAGTCGAAGGTTTCGATAACCCCGGCCGTGACCTGCTCTCTGACAAGCGCGTCGTAGGTTCGGAGGCGGCCCCGGTCGATGTCGAATATGTTGAGGGCCGGAGGGTGGTCGATGTCTTTTGGAGTTATCAGAACAAGGCGATCCTCGATTCCCTCAAGGTGCGAGAGTTTGTCGATCAGGTCGCCCTGGCTGTCGACGATGACAAGCGCGGCGTCGGACTGGATGTCATGCAATATCAGGTTTTGGAGGAGCTGCGTCTTGCCTGCGCCTGACCCCCCGACGATGTGCATGTGGTTGAAGCGCTCTTCGTCAGTAATCCGCAACGGGACAGGTTGCGTGAAGAGCATCTCGAACGGCGTCTCCTTGAGATAGACGGATACTATCTCGTCGAGCGGTGCATCGTTCTGGGTTGGTAGCTTGAACGGTTTGTTCGGTTCTTGTGTGTTGGTGATGCCGGAAGCGGCGCAGATGTTCAGGTGCATCTGGCGGCTCACTTCCACATAGAGCCCAGCGTCAATGTATGACTGGTTCCAGAAAGTCCCGAAGAGGTCCGTGACGAGCTTCTTCGGCTCCGGCAGTGCGTAGATAAGGGGGATGTTAAATGGGGACGGGTCGAATGTCTCTGGCAATGGCGCGGCGATATACGCGAGGATGTTGACGACACTTTCCTCCAGCAGGTCGAGGATGCGCTTCGCGTTCGCATGAAAATGCTCCTTGCGTCGGAGCGCGTCGCGGAACTCCACCATCTCTTTGAGAGAGAGGCTAGGATGGAACTCCGGCAGCTCGAAGATGGTCTGCTCCATCCGCAGCAGTACCGTAAGGGTCGCATAGAAGGAGCTGCGTAATGATTGCGGTATTTGCTCCTCGATAGGCTCGAACAGCTCGTACCGACGTGCCTTAAGCACCTCTTCGTCCGAATACTTAAACCGAGCATGGAGACGAGAGGCGCGTCGGTATAACTCCTCTGTCTCCTGTAACTCGGCTGTCTTGTGGTTCTTCCGGCTGAAGAACGGCTCGTAGACGCTATGCAGCCACTTGTTCATCGAGGTCTACGACGATTTCACGGCCGTCAAAGCTGGCGGCGGCTTCCAGAAAGACCTTTACGTTCTTACACGCCGAGATAATTGCGTTCTCGCACTCAAGCAGCTCGGCCAAGTCTTTGCACTCGACACTGTGACCTTGTTGCAAGCTCGCAATGGTAACGTTGAGGTTCATCTTCGCGAGAATAAGGGAGCCGAACCCCTTGGCGAGACCCGCGTTCTCCATGCGGTCAAGATGTTCGGCGGCAGCGCGGCTGCTATAGATGACTTCACCGCCGAGTTTGTATCGGTTGATGTCGTTCCGCTCCTGCTCGGTGTACTGAGCGCGGATGGTGAGAGCAAAGATGGTTTTGCCGCCGAGCATCCCCCCGGCGCGCTGCGTGCGCTTGATGAGTAACTGCATGTGCTGGTCCTACACCGTATTCTTCGCGCGGTTGCGCATTTTGACGAAGATAAAAATACCAACAGCGATGACAATGATGGTAAGGATGAGGGGCCAGTACCGGCTGACGCCTTCAGAAATGAGCATAATCACGCCCATAAGGATGAGCGCACCGATGATAAATTTGACTGCGCCGTCTACGCCTAAACCCATCTTATCCTCCCTAACGTTCATTAGCCGCGACATATTCGCGCGCGCGGATTTGCGCAGTCAAGCCTCCCCGATAAACGCTGCGATCTCCCGCTCCACCTGCTCCCTCCGGCGCCCGTATTTCGTACGGCAGTGGCGGCGGATGCGCTTGCCCACGTTCGTCTCCTCGGGAAGGTCGGGCATCGTGAGGAGCTGCGCCCGGCCCCCTGTGCGGCCGTAGGCGCGGTATGGGGGGATATTGGTCAGCTCGGGATAGAGGTCATTCTGATTGAACTCGAACATCGGCCGGATGATCTCGGCATCCGTTGGCCCCACCTGGAAGCACACGAGCGTCCCGGCGCTGCCCAGGAGCGAGCGCTGGAAGTCTGGCTCGAACTGGCCGAGGTATCGGTGAGCCAGCGTAATCGAGACGCCGTAGTCACCGATGCTGTCGAGCATCTCGGCCAGGTGGCTTCCGGCGAAGTGCTCGGCCCGGTCGAGATAGATGTGGAACGGTGTACGGTCGTCCCGCTCCAGCGCGGCGAGCTGCATGAGGCCGAGCAGGATCGAGCCGAGCATCCGTGAGGTGTCGCGGCCAAGCACCGATTCGGGGATGGAGGCCAGCACGACCTTCCGGCCGTCGAGGATTTCCCTGAAGTCGACGGCCGTCTTGGATTGCCCGACAATGTTTCGCATCACGGGGTCGGAAACAATTTCAACAATTCGGGTAAGAACGCTGTCGGTCAGGTCGGCTTGGTCCTTCTCCTTCTTCTCGCCATACCGTTGCCAGATGTCCTTCACGATGGTGTCCTTCACGAAGGAAAGGTATCGCTTCCGATGTCTCGGGCTTGTGATCAGGTAGTAGACACCGAAGAGGTTCCCGTGGGGAACGGACAGCATGACGCGAGCCGCCGCTCGAAGGTACAGGTTCAATCGCGGCGTGGGGCTCTTGCCGTAATCCCAGATCGAGCGGGCGATCTCTACCAACGCACCGGCAACGCGCGCATGGCGCTCTCGGGAAATGTTGTGGAAGATATTCAGCCCCGGCGGATATTCGAGATCGCCGAAGTTGAGGAGGATGATGTTGTCGGCCCGGTGTTCGGGAACGCGTTTCAATATCTCGTCAACGGCCGTGCCGATCGGGTCGACGAACAAAAGTCCCTCGCCTTCGGCGATGTCGTCGAGAATGTAGTTGATGAGCGCGGTCGTCTTCCCTGCTCGCTTGCCGATGAGGTGCGTGTGCGCGAAGCGCCGCTCATTGGTGAGCGGAACGAGTTTCTTGCTGTCTCTGTAGTAGCCGAGGTTCATCCTTCCACCGGCAGCGTCGCAGAGACACGCGGCCTTTTGCGCAGTGAAAGGCGTACGCGCAATGGGACGCTACCAGTGAAAGAACGGCCTATCGGGATTGTATCAGTGTCACATTCGTATTTCTTGCATATCGATGTGGAAGGTATTGCATGATGTATCACTGGTGCTCGGTCCATGTTCTTTGGCACGGTCCGCCCATTGTCGTCGTTGAAGCGATAGCGCCACGACTTCCTTTCGGGTGCTCCGAGCGCCACGTCGCGAGGAGGGATAGACTGCGTTTAGCAGGCTACGCCTGAAAGGAAGTCGTGGCGGTGAGCCCGACGACAATGGTGCGGGAATGTTCAACAGTGTGGCTGTATATTGTGGGATAGCGGCGTTAGCCGGTGTGGGATACTATAAAAGCCCAGAGCGTATCCCACCGCTAGGCGGCGTGGTATTTGCCGTCTCGACGGCTGACCTGGTTGGCCTTGGTGAGCGCGGTGAGCGCGTTTGAGACGTACATCTCGCCGGATTTGTTGCCCTTGAGGCTCATCTTTTCGAGTATCTCTCCGCGAGCCAATCCACCTCCGGCGCGTATGACTTCGAGGAGCTGTTCCCGCTTACTACCCCTTCGGCTCGTCGAGGGGCGGCGCGTACTGGTCGCGCGAGCTGGCTTGCCGGACATGACGGCTTCGTAGGCGTCGATCGCGGAGATTTCCCGGTTGAGGTCGGCGAGCTTGGCTTCAAGCTCCTGCTGCTGGTTGAAGATCTGCGCGCGTTCGCCGTCAAAACGCTCGCGTTCCCGCTGAATGAAATCTGCAAAGCTTTCCATGTGGTATCTCCTTCCGAGGAAGGCATGTATCACAAAAAAAGAGCCGGGTCAGCATTGTGCTGCCCGGCTCCGTTCGTGTTGGCTGGAGAGCAGCGCTACTCCGCAGCCATCCGTGCCGCTCCGCCAGGAGGCGTGCGGTCGTTCATGCGAGCCTCAATCCAAGCCTGTACCTCGTCATACACCCAGCCGGTCCTACTTCTCGGGCCGTTCCCCAAGCGAACTCGCTGAGGAAAGTCACCTACTTTTTCGAGCCGGGCTATGTGCTGGCGACAGTAGGGCACCATCGTCTTGAGGGTCTTCCAGTCGATGATACGAGACATCACGAAACTCCGGTTAGGAGTCATCGCGATGCTCACCCCCACAGCAGGGGCGACGCGAGGTTATCAGGTTCCCGTAAGTTGGGAAAGGTGTTGCTCGTATGCCTCCAGGGCGGTGCGCATGGGTTCCAGGTATGAGAAGCGATTGTAGACGCCCGCGATGCCCGGAATGGTGTGGGCAAGGATACGCTCGACTGTGAGTGGGTCTATGCCCATTGCCGCGCATTGGCTGCTTAGGTTTCGACGGAAATCGTGAAGGGTATAGGGTGCTATATTTTCGAGTTTGCCGTCGAAGGCGACCTTCGATTTAGAGAAGCCGTTGAAGGGTGTGTCTCGTCCTCGGGCGGGAAAGAGTAACCCTTCTTTCGGGAGGTCTTCGAGAATGGCTGCTACGGCTTCGGGAAACGGGATCGTGTGTTCGCGCTTCGACTTCATAATCTCCCGCGGCCAGGTGATCGTCTTTCGGTCGTAGTCGACCCACTCCGCTCGGAGGTGGCTGATTTGCTTTACCCGCTGCCCCGTCCGGATGAGTAGTTCGACGATGCGGGCATAGCTGGCAGGCTCCTGGATCGCCTGGGAGAGGACTTTGCCCAGCTCCTCGTCTGTGAGGACATGATCGCGGGAAACGACCCGTGTGGGGGCGTCCAGGCCGCTTATAGGCGATCTCTCGATGAGCCGCCGCTTCTCCATCCATCGGAAGAGGGTGCGGGAAGCTGTGAAGAGGGCCTTGCACTCGGCGTGGGTCGGGATGAGTTTCTCGATGGCCGTGGCCACGTCTTGGGTGGTGATCTCGGAGAGGTCGCGGCGTTTGAGCTTCGGCAT
>CAMDDZ010000100.1 GCA_945893145.1 Rhodoplanes serenus
CAAGCATCTGCTGCGCAAAGCCGCCGCCCGAACGGTCGAAACCGTCTGCGCCGCCATCGGCGAGCTTCTCGGCGCTTTCACCAGCGACGAATGCGCCAACTATTTCAAAAACTCAGGATATGCACCAAACTAAATGCATTACGCTTTAGTTTGAGCATGATCTTTTCCGAAAACCGGTTTCCACTTTTCGGGATCATGCTCTACGGACAGGGCTTGGTGTCCTTGATGTCGAGCGTGGTCATGTCGCCGCTCAGCACGAAGTCGCCGTAGTCGAGCACCAGGGCGCGCGAGATGCCGTTCTCATAGAGCTCGAACGTGATGGCGTAGATCGGCGTCTGCTCGCCGGTTTTACTGCCTTTCTCGAAGTAGCTGATGGTCACCGACCAGCGCGTCATGCCGGCGAGCACGGCCTTCCCGGCAGCGGCGTCCGTGGGTTTCGCCGCATCCGGCGCAATCGCCGGACCGATCACGGTCAGCGTGTCATAGAGCTTCTCGCCACTCTCCGAGCCGTCATAGACCACTGCCTCGAGCAGCGTCTTGCCGGCGCGGGCGGCCTCGATGATGTGGCGGACGTGCTCGGCCGGGAACAAAAGGTTGGCGGTCAGATCGACCGTCTTGGTGTTGGGCTTGGTGAGTTTCACGTCGATGCCGTTCGGCACGCGGCTGGCCTCGCCATCAACCGTGTCGCGCAGCTTCTCGTCGAGATAGTTCTGCGAATTAAAGCGCAGCCGCTTGGCGGTGCCGTCTTCCCAAGTGGTGGCGCGCAGATCGCTGATCGCGACCTTGCCCTCGCCGTTGTCGAGCTGCGACACCTGCCGGAATTGCAGCACATAGCCCTCGCAAACGCTGCCCGAGAAATCGTACAGGATGCGGCCGCGCACCGATTGCATCGACCGCTTGCCGCGAGTTTGGGACAGCTTGAGATCGTAGACCGCGCGATGCGACGCAAGCGCTACCGCCCCGCCCTGTGCGGCTGCGGGGCCGGCCGGGAGCGATGTCACAGTCGCGACAACGACAGCAGCGCAGAAGAGGCGAACCGGGCTCGCAGTCGTTTGCATCGTGATTCTCCTGGTGTCGCCCTATGTGTCGCCGCTTGCAAGATTAGGGCCGCAATGTCCGAGCCGCAATGCTGGGACGCTCGCCGCCGCTTGCAAGCGGGCCTATGATCGGCCAATACAACGGGCCAAGATAAAGACGGCGTTTTGATGATGCGGGCACACAGCCGCGTCGCGCCTGTTGCAAGGAGATTGAGCATGCCCGGCACGGTGGAAAAAAAACTCGCGGATCTCGGCATCACGTTGCCGACACCGGCCGCACCCGTCGCAAACTATGTGCCGTTCGTGCGCACCGGCAAGCTGCTCATCATCTCGGGCCAACTCTGCTTCGACGCCGACGGCAAGCTCGTCGCCAAGGGCAAGCTCGGCGGCGGTATCACGATCGAGGATGGCGTGAAGGCGGCGCACGCCTGCGCCATCAATCTGCTGGCCCAAGTCAAATCCGCAATGGGCGATCTCGACAAGGTTGTTCGCGTGGTGCGGCTCGGCGGTTTCATCAACTCGGCGCCGAGCTTCGTCGATGGACCGAAGGTGATGAACGGTGCATCCGACCTGATGGTGACGGCATTCGGCGATAAGGGCCGCCACGCCCGCACCACCATCGGCGTCGCGGTGCTGCCGCTCGACGCGGCCGTCGAGGTCGAAGGCGCGTTCGAAGTGTCGTGATGGCTGTGGCCTGACGCCCGCCCCATGACCGATTGGCTGACCGCGCGACCGGTCGCCCACCGCGGGCTCCACGACGGCGCGTCCGGCGTGATCGAGAACACGCCATCGGCCTTTAGCGCCGCCATCGCCGGCAACTACGGCATCGAATGCGATCTCCAGATCACCGCCGACGGCGAAGCCATGGTGCATCACGACGAGGCACTCGGCCGTCTCACCGAGGGTGCCGGCCGTCTCGATGGCATGACCGCAGCCGAACTCAAACGCGTGCCGTTCCGATCGACGCAAGACCGGATGCTCACGCTTGGTGAATTGCACGAGCTGGTGGCTGGCCGCGTCACGCTGCTGCTGGAGCTCAAGAGCCGCTTTGACGGCGATCTCCGGCTCGCGACCTGCGTCGCCAAGTTTTTAGGCGGCTACGGCGGGCCGATCGCCGTGATGTCGTTCGACCCGAAGCCGATTGCCGCGCTGAAGGACTTGGCGCCGAAGCTGCGCCGGGGCTTGGTGGCGCAGAAGCCCAGCGACGCTGACACCAGCAAGCTCAGTCGGGCGCGCTACGGGAGGCAATTGCTGGCCGCCAATCCGCAGTTCCTGGCTTACCGGGTGCAGGACCTGCCTTCAGCGCTTCCGCAGTTCGCCCGCAACGTGCTTCGCCGCCCACTGCTGACCTGGACGGTGCGAACGCCCGCCGAACGCATTCGCGCCGCGAACTATGCCGACCAAATGATTTTCGAGGGCTTCCGGCCGTAATACCGGGCCCGGCTGCGCTCCACGCTCCGATAGCTGTTGAACCGCTGTGCGCAGCGCTGACAGGCCGAAGCCGCGCTGTTGCATTTGGCGTATAATCTCCCGGCAATGACCCCGACGACCGATTTCCGCTTGCGGGTGGTTCCCGCCATCAGCGACGTGCCTGCCGCTGCCTGGGATGCCTGCGCAAACCCGCAGATCCCGGCGGATGCTCAAGTGATTTGTCAGTCCGGTGAGCCGGCAGCGCCGCAGGCGGAACCAAAAACTCAAGAATCGCCATACAATCCATTCATATGTCACGACTTTCTTCGATCGCTTGAGGAGTCTGGCTCGGCCACAGCGCGAGCCGGCTGGCAGCCGCAGCACGTGGTGCTCGAGCAGGCCAACGGCAATGTCCTGGGCGTGGCGCCCTGCTACCTGAAATCGCACTCGCGAGGCGAATACGTCTTCGATCGCGGCTGGGCCGAGGCCTACGAGCGCGCCGGCGGCCAATATTACCCCAAGCTCCAGGTCTCGGTGCCGTTCACGCCCGCGACCGGCCCTCGCCTGCTGGTGCGGCGCGGAGCCCCGGTCGAGAGCGTGCGGCTCGGTCTCACGGCTGGTCTGATCGAACTTTGCCGGCGGCATGAGGCCTCAGGCGTCCATGTCACCTTCATGCCCGAGCCGGAATGGGAGCTACTCGCCACACAAGGCTTCCTGCAGCGCACCGACCAGCAGTTCCATTGGGAGAACGCCAACTACGCCACGTTCGAGGCGTTTCTGACGGCGCTATCGGCACGCAAGCGCAAGACAATCCGGCGCGAGCGGCGCGATGCGCTGGACAACGGCATCAGCGTGCACTGGCTCACCGGCCGCGACCTGACTGAAGAGGCCTGGGATGCCTTCTTCGAGTTCTACATGGAGACCGGCTCGCGCAAATGGGGCCGGCCCTATCTGACACGGAAATTCTACTCGCTGATCGGCGAGCGCATGGCCGATCGCGTGGTCCTCATCATGGCAAAGCGCGCCGGCCGCTGGATTGCGGGCGCCATCAACTTCATCGGCTCCGAAACGCTGTTCGGCCGCCACTGGGGCGCGATCGAGCAGCATCCGTTTCTGCATTTCGAGATTTGCTACTACCAGGCGATCGAGTTCGCGATCGCGCGTGGCCTCAAGCGGGTCGAAGCCGGCGCTCAGGGCGAGCACAAGCTGGCGCGGGGCTACATGCCGGTCATCACCCGCTCGGCGCACTATATCGCCGATCCCGGACTGCGGCGAGCAATTGCGGAATATCTCGCGCGCGAGCGCGCCTATGTGGAAGCCGCCGGCGAGGAGCTTGCGGCGGCAGCGCCCTTCCGCAAGGATTTGGCCGAAGCTGAGCAGGAGTGAGCTGCGGAGAAACGCCATGCCGAGCTACGACCCGAACAACATTTTCGCCAAGATCCTGCGCGGCGAACTGCCGTGTCACAAGGTCTACGAGGACGACAAGGTGCTGGCCTTCCTCGACATCATGCCGCGCGCGCCCGGCCACACGCTGGTGCTGCCGAAGGCGCCAGCGCGCAACATCTTCGACATCGGGACGGACGATCTCGCGGCCGTGGCTCGCGCCACCCAGAAGATCGCCAAGACCGGGATGCAGGTGTTCGGGGCCGACGGCGTCACCATCCAACAGTTCAATGAGGGGGCTGGCGGCCAAGTGGTGTTTCACCTCCATGTCCACGTCATCCCGCGCAAGGCCGGCGTGCCGATGAAGCCCGCAGCGAGCGAAAAGGAAAAGCCCGAGGTGCTGTCCGACAATGCGCTGAAGCTATCGGCAGCGCTGAAAGCCGGCTGAGGTCAGGGCGCCCATATCGCGCCGCCGGCAACCAGCACCGCCTCCCCGGCCAGGACGCCGACGAACACCGAGCGCCGTGCGATCATAAATGCCAGGAGGCCAGCGCAACTGGCCCCGATCCGTACCCAGACCGGGATGGCAGCCAGCGCGCCCTGGGACGACAGGATGAGCTGCGCGAGGACCGCCGCAAGCGTCGCGGTCGCAACCGCCCTGACCCAAACTACCACCTGCGAATCCTCGTCGAGGCCGCGCACCAGCACGAAGCCGAGCACACGCCAGACTTCGTTCGGCAGAAAGCCCACCAGGATGAGCGCGAGGTAAGGCCCCATTTCGGTAAGCGCTGCGCTCATGGGCCGATGCTCCGGGCTTCGCGCAGGCGATGCACCAGATATGCGGCGCTGCCGGCGATCAATCCGGTCCACAGCAAGTCGAGCCCCACCTTCTGGGCCGCGATGATCGGGCCGACCACCAGGCCGAGCCCGAAGGCAAGTCCATCGATCAGTACGCGGATGTTGCTGCAGGTCGACATCAGAAGCGACATCGGCGTGAGGAACAGCAGCATCGCGGCAAGCAACGGCGGCAACTTGGCGGCAAGATAAAAGCCCGCGACGCTCGCGACCGAGGCCGCGAACAGCAGTCCGCAGCCGAGCCCGTTGTAGAACGCGGCGCGCTCCTGTTTCGGCACGCTTGGCAACAGCCGCATGCCCTCAGCCCAGACGCTGATCGCGGTCAGATGCATCGGCAGTAGCAAGTCACGCGAGCGCGTGCCGGCGTGCTGGATCATCGGCAACAGCGACGCCACCATCGGCAAGAACCGCACGCTGGACAGCGACACCGCTACCGCGACCTCGATCAGCGTCGCCGTGGCCAGCGTCGAGATGACGATGACCTGCGCGGGCGCCGCCCAGATCAACACCGTGCACAGCACGATCCAGACCGGGCTGAAACCGAACTGGTAGGACAGCGCGCCGATGCCGATGTAGTTGCCGAGCACCACATAAAAGAAGATCGAGGTCAGCGAGGCGCGCAGACCGGCCAGGAAGGCGTGGGATGCGGAACGCGGTGGCGGAGCGGCGGTGGTGGCTGACATCAGGGCTGCGCCTACGGGCCAAATGCCAATGCGCCGGCCACCAGCACCGCCTCGCCCACCAGCACGCCCGCGAAAGCCGAGCGGCGGATCAGCAGAAATGCCAGGAAACCGATCCCGATCGCGGCAAGCCGCACGCCGAGCGGCACGGCGGCGAGCGCGCCCGGCGGAATCAGCACCAGGCGCGCCACCACGGCTGCGACCAGCGCAGTCGCCACCGCCCTGACCCATAGGATGATCTCGGATTCCTCGCTGAGCCCGCCGCCCAGCACGATGCCGAGCCAACGCCATATCTCGCTCGGCAGGAAGCCGAGCAGGATCAGCGCCAGATAGGGCTCCATTCCGAAACTCATGGCGCGGCGCTCCGCGTGCGCCGCCAGCGATGAACCCCATAGGCGAGCGTGCCGCCGAGGATGCCGGTCCAAAGCAGGTCGAACTCGATCTTGCTGAGCGCCAGCAGCGGCCCGATCACCATTCCCAACCCGAGCGCGATCTTCTCCATCAGGAGCTTGCTGTTGCGCGCCGTCGAGGTCAGGAACGAGATCGGCGTGATGAACATGGCGGCGGCGCCAAACACCGCCGGCAGCGCAGCTTGCAAATAATAGCCCGCGGCAGTCGACACCACACCGAGGCTGACCAAGGTGAAGCCTACGCCGTTGCAGAACGCGATACGCCGCTCGCGCGGCAGGGCCGGCGCATGACGCATCGTCTCGACCCAGACGCTCACCGCCATGTAGTGCACCGGATGGATGAGCTGCCACGCGCGGGTGCGTTCGGTCCGCACCAGCGGCAGCAGTGCCACCACGATCGGCAGCAGCCTGACGCTCGACAACGCGACCGCCACCGCGATCTCGAACAGCGCCGTGCCGGAGCCGAGCGCGGTGACCAGGATGACCTGCGCCGGGCCCGCCCATTGCAGCGCAGTCGATAGCATCGACCAGCCAACCGAGAAGCCATAGTCGTGGCACAGCGCGCCAAAGCCGATGTAGGTGAAAACGATGACGAAGCTGAACACCGACGCGAACGCGGTCCGGCAGCCGTACAGAAAGGCGTTGTCGGCGTTTGCTGGCTCGGTCGGCGGCGCTTGCATGGCTGATTAGGTTCCACAGCGAAGCGCAGCACGCAACGCCCGCAACGCATAAGCGATGCGCAAAAGTGCAGCTAGATCAGGCGCGCGGCTTGAGGTCAGGCGCGATGGTCTTGCGCAAGAAGGCGTAACGCAGCGCCACCAGCTGTGCGAGTTGCGCATTGTCGGTCGCGCCGCCGTGGCCGCCCTGCGATGGCTCATAGAACATCGCCTGGTGTCCATTTTCCACGAGCTTCGCCATCATCTTGCGGGCATGACCGGGATGCACCCGATCGTCGCGGCCCGATGACGTGAGCAGGATCGGCGGATAGCGCCGGTCGCGCTCGACGCAATGGTAGGGCGACATCGCGCGCATATAGGCCCAGTCCTCTGGCTTGTCCGGATCGCCATATTCGGCGATCCAGCTCGCGCCGGCCAAAAGCTTGCTGTAGCGCCGCATGTCGAGCAACGGCACGGCGCATTCGATGGCGCCGAACAGCTCCGGATAGCGGGTCAACATGTTGCCGACCAGGAGCCCGCCGTTGCTGCCACCCATGCAGGCGAGCCGCGCCGGTTGCGTGATCCGGCGCGCGATGAGGTCCTTCGCCACCGCGGCGAAGTCGTCGTGGGCGAGCTTCTTCTTCTCGCGGATGCCGGCCTGATGCCAGGCCGGGCCGAACTCTCCGCCACCGCGGATGTTGGCCAGCACATAGACGCCGCCGCGCTCGAGCCACAGCTTGCCGACGGCGCTAGCATAGTACGGCAACTCGGATATCTCGAAGCCGCCGTAGCCGTCGAGCAGCACGGTATTCTGGCCGTCTGCTGCCAGAGCGGCGCGCCCGACCTGAAAATAGGGAATCCGCTCGCCATCCACCGAGATCGCCTCGTGCTGCGTGACGGCAAGCCCCGAGGCGTCGAAACGCGCCGGTTCCTGATCGAGCTTGGCCGGCGGTTCGCCGTGCCGCACCAGGGACAACGTCGGCGGCAGGATCGAATTGTTGGACGAGACGACGAAGGCGTTGTCCTCCTCGGGCTCGGCCGGGAAGCAGTCGCTCTCGTCGATCGCAAGCGCCGAAATGTCGAGAACCGCGAGCGCCGGAAAATCCGGCAGCGGCTCGACGCGCCAATGGCCGTCCACGACGCGCGCGAAATAAAGATACGAGCGCACGTTATCGAGCACCTTGAACGCCATCACGTCGCGCGTGTCGGTGACATAAGCGAGCGATCGGCGCGCCGAAGGTTCGAACAACACCGTGAAGTCGCGTCCGCCCGCCATGAACTGATCAAACCCGGTGACCAGCAGCGCGCCCGCCGGGTAGGTCCGTCCGCCGGTCGTCC
Organism: Rhodoplanes serenus; assembly: GCA_945893145.1. GTDB lineage: Bacteria > Pseudomonadota > Alphaproteobacteria > Rhizobiales > Xanthobacteraceae > Z2-YC6860. The sequence continues at coordinate 7,770 of CAMDDZ010000100.1, forward strand.
AGTCGCTGCGCAATTCCACGAACAGCCAATCCGGCCACAGGTTGGTTTGCGCGTCGTCGGGAACCTCGATGGGGCGTTGAGCGCCGCGCTCGTCAGTCACGAACACGCGCTGGCGGAAGAACTCGACCTGGCGGACGAACAGCGTGCGCGGCCGCACCGGGTCATGGCTGCGCCAGGCGGTGACGCCCATCTCATTGCGGTCGCACTCGAACAGCACGGGCGCGCGTTCGAACGGCGCGCCACGCCGCCACAGCCGCACTGTCCGCGCATAGCCTGAGGTGGTCTGGACGTCTTCGCCGCCCAGCGCCGACGACACCAAAAGCTGGTCGGCATCGAGCCAGACCGCACGGCCCTTGGCCACGGGCAGCGTAAAACCATCCACCACGAAGCGCTTGTCGACCAGATCGAATTCGCGGGTCACCGCGGCGTCCGCACCGCCCCGCGACAATTGCACCAGGCAACGGCGGTAGTCCGGCGGCAGCGACACGCAACCGCGCCACACCCAGTCCTCTGTCTCGGCGCGCGCCAGCGCGTCGATGTCGATCACGGTTTCCCATTCGGGCGTGCGGGCGCGATAACGGGCCAGCGTGGTGCGCCGCCACAGTCCCTTCGGGGTCTGCGCGTCGCGCCAGAAATTGTAGACAAAGCGTCCGCGCCGGGAGATCGAGGTAATACGGTCCGGCGCGTCGAGAATTTTCAGGATCGCGGCACGGTCCTGCTCGAACTGCGCGTCGCAAAGCGCGGCCTGCGTCTCGGCGGTGCGCGCCTCAACCCACTCGCGAACGCGCGAACTGTCGAGGTCTTCGAGCCACAGATAGGGATCCTGGCCGGGCGGCGGCGTGTCCAAACTGCTTTCCTCTTCCGTCACAAGAACGGCCGGGCTTTGGCCCGGCCGTCTGTCGCATTATCCATTCATGCCTTGGCGCGAGGCTTAGGCCTTCACCAGCGGCGCCTTGGGCCCGGAGCCGCCGCGCGACGGATCCTCGCCGCCATCCGGGGCCGATGGCTTCGGCCGCGGCGCCGCACGGCGTTTGGACTTGGCGGCCTTCGCGGGTGGCACGTCGGGCTTCGGCGTCACCGGGCCGTCGGGATACTCGAAAGCGAGCTTGTCCTTGCCGCCCTCTTCCTTGACCACGACGACGCGCACGTGCCCGCCGTTCTTGAGCTTGCCGAACAGCACTTCGTCGGCGAGCCCCTTCTTGATGTACTCCTGGATCACGCGCGCCATCGGCCGCGCACCCATCAGCTCATCGTAGCCGTTGGCGATCAGCCAGCGGCTCGCCTCGTCGGTGAGCTCGATCGTGACATTGCGGTCGGCGAGCTGCGCCTCGAGCTGGAGCACGAACTTCTCCACCACCTTGGCGATGATCTCCGGCGACAGATGGTTGAACGTGATGATGGCGTCGAGCCGATTGCGGAACTCGGGCGCGAACAGCCGGTTGATCGCCTCATGGTCGTCGCCCTCGCGCTTCTGCCGCGTAAAGCCGAACGCCTGCTTGGCGAGCTCGGACGCACCCGCGTTGGTGGTCATGATCAGAATGACGTTGCGGAAATCGACCTGCTTGCCGTTGTGATCGGTGAGCTTGCCGTGATCCATGATCTGCAACAGCACGTTGAACAGGTCCGGGTGCGCCTTCTCGATCTCGTCGAGCAGCAGCACCGAATGCGGATGCTGATCGATCGCGTCGGTGAGCAGCCCACCCTGATCGAAGCCGACATAGCCGGGCGGCGCGCCGATCAACCGCGAGATGGTGTGACGCTCCATGTACTCCGACATGTCGAAGCGGGTCAGATGCACGCCTAGACCAGCCGCGAGTTGCTTTGCCACTTCGGTCTTGCCGACTCCGGTCGGGCCCGAGAACAGATAGCAGCCGATCGGCTTCTCCGGCTCGCGCAAGCCCGCGCGGGCAAGCTTGATCGCCGAGGCCAGCGCTTCGACCGGCTTGTCCTGGCCATAGACCGTGGTCTTGAGCGTTTGCTCGAGATGCCGGAGCACCTCGGCGTCGTCCTTCGACACGGTCTTTGGCGGAATTCGAGCCATCGTCGCGATGGTGGTCTCGATTTCCTTGATGCCGATGGTCTTCTTGCGCTTGCCCTCCGGCAGCAGCATCTGCGCCGCGCCCGATTCATCGATCACGTCGATCGCCTTATCGGGCAATTTGCGGTCGTGGATGTAGCGCGCCGAGAGTTCGACCGCGGCCTTGATGGCGTCGTTGGTGTATTTGAGCTTGTGATACGCCTCGAAGTAGGGCTTGAGGCCCTTCATGATCTCGACGGCGTCCGGGATGGTCGGCTCGTTGACGTCGATCTTCTGGAAGCGCCGGACCAGCGCACGGTCCTTTTCGAAGTACTGCCGGTATTCCTTGTACGTCGTCGAACCGATACAGCGCACGTTGCCGGCGGCGAGCGCCGGCTTGAGCAGGTTCGAGGCGTCCATCGCGCCGCCCGAGGTGGCGCCGGCGCCGATCACCGTGTGGATCTCGTCGATGAACATGATCGCGCCCGGATGGGCCTCGATCTCCTTGATGACCTGCTTGAGCCGCTCCTCGAAGTCGCCGCGGTAACGCGTGCCGGCCAGCAGCGTCCCCATATCGAGCGCGAACACGGTTGCGTTCTTCAGCACGTCCGGCACTTCGCCGTGCACGATGCGCCGCGCCAGCCCTTCGGCGATCGCGGTCTTGCCGACGCCGGCTTCACCGACGTAGAGCGGGTTGTTTTTTTGGCGGCGGCACAGCACCTGGATGGTGCGATTGATCTCGGACTCGCGGCCGATCAGCGGATCGATCTTGCCGTCCTTCGCCTTCTTGTTGAGGTTGACGCAATAGGCTTCGAGCGCATCGCCCTTCTTCTTGGGCTCGCCATCGCCGCCACTGCCCTTAGCGTCGCCTTCTTCCTCGGCGCCGCGCGCCGGGCGCGATTCCGACATGCCCGGTCGCTTGGCAATGCCGTGGCTGATGTAATTGACCGCGTCGTAGCGGGTCATGTCCTGCTCTTGCAGGAAGTAAGCGGCGTGGCTCTCGCGCTCGGCAAAGATCGCGACCAGCACGTTGGCGCCGGTGACCTCCTCGCGGCCGGACGACTGCACATGGATGACGGCGCGCTGAATGACGCGCTGGAACCCCGCGGTGGGTTTGGAATCCTCGCCGCCGTCAGTGACCAGGTTCTCCAGCTCGGCTTCAAGGTAGCCCGTGACATTGCGCCGAAGCTTGTCGAGATCGACATTGCACGCCCGCATCACGGCGGCGGCGTCCTGATCGTCGATCAGCGACAGCAGCAAGTGTTCCAGAGTCGCGTATTCGTGGTGGCGCTCGTTGGCGAGCGCCAGCGCGCGATGCAGGGACTGCTCTAGGCTCTTCGAGAAGGTCGGCATAAGCGGCTCTTTTTCACTTGTATTGGACGCCCTCGCCCCGATCGAACGTTTCTGGTTCTACTTTTTTTCCATAACGCATTGCAGAGGATGCTGATGTTTGCGGGCAAAGTCCATCACCTGCGTCACCTTGGTTTCCGCCACCTCGTAGGTGAAAATTCCACATTCCCCGATCCCATGATGATGCACATGGAGCATGATTCGGGTCGCGGCCTCCCGATCCTTGTTGAAGAAGCGCTCCAGCACATGAATCACGAACTCCATGGGCGTGTAGTCATCATTCAGCAGTAACACCCGGTAGAGGCTCGGCCGCTTGGTTTGCGGCTTGGTCTTGGTGATGACCGAAGTTCCCGGCGCTCCGCGTTCGCCGTTCTTCTTGCGATCGTCATCAGCCATCCGGGCGCCCTCGCCGCGCGGGTCGTGCCGGCGGCGGTGGGCATCATTCGCGAGGCTGATCACCGGGGCTAACATGGCTTGCAGGCGCTGCGGACTCAAAGAGAGGACCAGTGGCTCGCGTCAATCATAGGCACCCAAATGCTAGGCGCCCAATCATAGGCACCGACGGGCCGCCCCGCCAGATCGGCCCGAAACAAGCCCGTTCAAAGGCTTGAGACGCACACCCGACCCGCCGCCGCGGTCCGTTCCCCAACATAGGGTTAAACGAACATAACGCAACTGCCGACAATTCGCGGCAAATTTGCCGAAAAAGCGATTGCCCGCGCACACGCAATCTCAAGTCCCAGGCTCGATGATGCGCGTAACACGACTAAACCTTTATCGAATGCGTGCGGTGTCGACCCCGAACACCGAGGGAGTTTGCGATGGCACTCAGGAGCTTTATCCGGAACCGCGACGGCGGCGTTGCACCGCTGCTCGCGCTGGCCGCGATCCCACTCATGGGCTTTGTCGGAGCGGCCGTCGATTATAGCCGCGCCTCTTCGGTACGTGCCGCCATGCAGGCGGCAGGCGACGCCACCGCGCTGATGCTCTCGAAAGACGCCTCAAGCCTCTCGTCCGCGCAGATCAGCGCCAACGCTCCCAGCATTTTCAACTCCAACTTCGACAAGTCCGAAGCGCAAGGCGTCCAGGTCACCGCGACCTACGGCCAGGGCACCGACGGCTATTCGATCGTCGTCAAGGCGACGGCAAGCATCAACACGAAATTTGTTGGCCTGCTGGGCGTCTCCACGATCAACATGTCAACCAGCTCGACCACGAACTGGTCGAATTCGCGCCTGCGGGTGGCGCTGGTGCTCGACAACACCGGCTCGATGTCTTCGGCCGGCAAGATCACCGCGCTCAAGACCGCCACGCATAACCTGCTCGACCAGCTCAAGAAGGCCGCGACGAACCCCGGCGATGTTTATGTCTCGATCATTCCGTTCGCCAAGGACGTCAACGCCGGCGCGTCGAACTACAACCAGTCCTGGATCAAATGGTCGGGCTCCTCCGACACCTGGGATGAGAACAACGGCACCTGCAGCAAGTCGGGCACTTCGAACAAGGCCGCGTGCGTCGCGACCGGCACCTGCTCGAAATCGAGTTACACCTCCAAGAACAGCTGCCAGAACGCCAACGGCACCTGGACCTTTGCCACCTGGACGCCCGCCAATCACAGCACGTGGAACGGCTGCGTGATGGACCGCGACCAGAACTACGACACAACCAACACAACGCCTTCGGTCGGCGGCACGCTGTTCCCGGCGGAGCAATACAATTCCTGTCCGACCTCGATCATGGGCTTGAGCTACGATTGGACGGCGCTCAATGCCAAGGTCGACGCGATGTCGCCGGCCGGCGGCACCAACCAGGCGATCGGCTTGCAATGGGGCTTCCAGTCTCTGACGAACCCGCCGTTCACCGTGCCGGCGATGGATCCCAACTACCAGTATAAGCAGATCATCATTCTGCTCACCGACGGCTTGAACACGCAGGACCGCTGGTACGGCGACGGAAGCAATCCGTCCTCGCAGGTGGACAATCGCCAGACCATCCTGTGCAACAACGTCAAGGCAGCCGGCATCATCCTCTATACGGTGCAGGTCAACACCGCCGGTACCGATCCGACTTCGACGCTGCTGCAGAACTGTGCGAGCGACTCGAGCAAATACTTCCTGCTCACCACCAGCAATGCGATCATCACGACGTTCGGCCAGATTGGCACCTCGCTGGTGAAGCTGCATCTCGCGAAATAACGCCGCAGCACCCCGCACAGCGGCTGCGCCGTCCGATTGTGCGGCGCAGGGTTAGCAGACCGCTAACGGCCTCGCCGGATTTTTAGCTTCCGATTGAACGGCCGTTTACGACACCGGCGAAATCGATCGCATTTTCAGCAGTTTCTCCATTTGATTTTACGCCGTTTTCACCACGTGCCGTTACGACTGCGAGCCAGAAATAACCCGTATTGGCTCTAACGTTTGGCAGGCTGCCATGGCGATGATCGACCTTCTGAACTCCTTGCGTAACCGGCTGCGCGAATTGCGCAGCGCGACTGGCGCCAACGTCACCGTGACGTTCGCACTCGCCGTCGTTCCGATCGTCGGCTTCGTGGGCGCAGCGGTCGACTACAGCCACGCCAACCAGGTCAAGTCGGCGATGCAGGCGGCCGTGGACTCGACCGCGCTGATGCTGTCGAAGGATGCCTCCTCGCTGACTTCCTCGCAGCTCCAGACCAAGGCGAGTTCTTATTTCAACGCGCTCTTCACCCGCACCGATGCCACCGGCATCACCGTGGGCGCAACCTACAACACGAGCAGCGGCTCGCAGGTCATCGTGACGGCATCGAGCTACGTGAAGACCAGCTTCATGGGCTTCATGGGCTTCTCGTCGCTCCGGGTGGGCGTCGACGCGCAGGTGAAATGGGGCAGCGCGCGCATGCGCGTCGCGCTCGTCCTCGACACCACCGGCTCGATGGACGATGACGGCAAGATCGAAGCGCTCAAAACCGCGACCAAGAACCTCCTCACCACGCTCAAGGGCCTGGCGGCGACGCCCGGCGACGTCTACGTGTCGATCATCCCGTTCTCCGTATACGGCGCAGCAATATTCCAATTGCTCGAAAGCCGTGATGGCCCTCAACTACAATTGGACGACGATGAACACCTTCGTGGATAGCCTCCAGCCGGATGGCAACACCAACCAGGGCATCGGCCTCCAAATCGGCTGGATGTCGCTGGTCGGCGGACCGTTCACCGTTCCGGCTAAGGACCCCAACTACAGCTATTCCGACGTGATCGTTCTGGTGACCGACGGCCTGAACACCCAGAACCGGTGGTACACCGACCAGACGTCGATCGACACCCGCGAGGCGACCACCTGCGCCAACGCCAAGGCGGCTAAGATTACGATCTACACGGTGTTCATCAACACCGGCGGCGATCCCTCTCAGGCGGTCCTGAAGAACTGCGCCAGCGCGGCGGACAAGGCCATCGAAGTCAAGACGGCGACCCAGACGATCAGCGCCTTCGCCACCATCGGGACGCAACTGTCCAAGCTGCGTATCGCGCAGTAAGCGCGGCGCGAACCGAAACGGAAAGCCCGGCCGCGAGGCCGGGCGTTTCTGTCTGGGGAACACGCGCGCGACCTCTATCATCTGTTTTCCTTGTGCTGCGGACATGCGCGATCACCGGGATTTGTTGGGCGCCCGGGCGCCGTCTCGTTGATCCCTCGGAAAATCCGAGGGGATGGAGCGCCGGTCGGCGCAACATCTCGATCACGCCTCGTCCGCCGATGGATTACGCCAGCGGGGACATGACCGGCGTGGCGCCCAAAGCGGGGGCGCGCGCCGGCCGACGCTCCATCGCGGCGATTTTTGGCGTCTCGGAACCGTGACTGACAAGAACCGGCAACGAGCTCGCGCTCGCCCTGATCCCGGCGGCTTACGACGCCGTTCATCCGGTCCCCGTGTCACCCAAAACTGGGCGCCCCTCGTAGTAGGGGGGACAGTTACCCGAGGCCTCCCGGGGACTGGGTTACGAGGCCAATCCGCAGGCGCCGCGTCCCACCCCGCTCAAATGACGTCTCATGAGAACGCCCTCGGTTGGATAGGACCGTAAACCTAATCGGCTTATTCGTTCGATTTGTAAAGTGAGAAATTCGTGTCCCCAACGGCTTGGGGACGACCGCTTTGCTTGGGAAGCCGACGATGCGCGCAGGTCCGGAAACTGCCAGAAAGCGACATGTCGAGCTATCCCAATTCTAGAATCTCCATAGCGATCGGATGCCGGTCACCAGCGCGTTGCGGCTGGCGTCGCCGTTCGGATGCCAGACGTAAGTCACGACCGGTTGCACCGTCCAGCCGGGGACGATCGATGCCACATAGGTGAGTTCCAGATTGGTCTCGAAGTCGCGCACCACGCCCGGCATGCCGGTGAAAGCTATGGTGTCGCGGTCGAAGGCGCGCACACTGTCGGAGAACCGCGCGTACATGACGCTGGCGCCGAACCGATCGGCCGGCCGGCCGGGCACAAAGCCCGCAAAGATGATACCGCCATCGATGTAGTGGCTAATCAGATTGCGATCCGAAGGGCTGATCGACATGCGGCTGAACACCGATATGCCGCCGTCGGCGGCGGCACCGGTGGGGCGGTAGAGTTGCTGGTCGATCACAGCATAAAGGCCTGAGTTGCCCCGATGCTGAACCGCGACGCCCAATCCGAACGGATTAGCCAGCAACGTGCCGTCGCTGCTAAAGCGCTGATCGTTGAACTGGCCTAAATGCCCCCAGCCGCCGAGCTTCAGCGTTGTGGCAAGGCCGGTATCGTCCTTGCCCTGGTTGAGCTTGAACTGGGCCTCGCCTATGATAAAAGCACGGTCCTGCACGCGAAAATTCAGGCCATAGCGATTGCGGTCCTGCTCGTCGCCGGGCCCGGGCCCCGCCGGATCGCCATTGAGCACGGCAAACAGCAACGACACGTCCTTGACCGGATTGATCCTGAGCCGCGCCCCGGGCGTCGACAGCGGATAGGCCGCGCCGCCGCTTGGCAGATTGACCGCCGAGATCGTCGCCCAATCGCTTTGCAGGAACATCGTGCTCAGTTCGCTGAAGAAAAACTCGCTGTCGGCGGTGAGTTGTCCGGCGCGCAGCGACGCTAGGCCGCCTAGCAGTTTCTGCTCCAGCCACAACTCGGACAGACGCGTGGCCGGCACCGCCTCGATCGCGGCGATGGTATTGATGCCGCCGACATAGTCGCGCCGCATGCGGCCAGTGTTGTGGATCTGGAAAATGTTGGCAAAGAACGAGAGGCCGTGCAGGCCGAACGCCTTTTCCAGGTCGACCGTCAGGATGCCGTGCAGCTTGCCTTGATCGATCGTGCCGGTGCGGAGACCGCCACGCACATTTGACAGAAGGTCATTGGTGTATTCCAGACCATATACGACGCCGCGGTCACCGAGCCATTTGCGATAACCGCCGGGATCGGCGTTCTGCGGCAGGCTGGTCGCGATCGAGGGAACCGGAATCCCGTCCCTGGCGACGTCCCACCAAGCCTGAGCCGACGCCTCCGCCACACCCCAAAGTGTCGCAAACGCAAACGCGCAACAATGGGCGGCAAACCACATCCAATGGTGTCCGGTACGAAACACGCCACTCAGCCGTCCCAGCTTTCCATTACAGGCCCATTGTCCGTCGTCAGGCAATTTGAGACTGATCAGGCGTTTCGAGAAGAGAGGCTCTGGCTCATCAGGGTTAGAGTTTAGGCGGCCTGCAGTCGGTGCTGCAAGCGGCGGTTTGCGATAGTTGCATGTTTGATGCGTTTGCGTTCTGC
>CAMDDZ010000101.1 GCA_945893145.1 Rhodoplanes serenus
CCCGTGTCACCCAAACCTGGGCGCCCCTCGTAGTAGGGGGGACAGTTACCCGAGGCCTCCCGGGGATTGGGTTACGAGGCCAATCCGCAGGCGCCGCGTCCCACCCCGCTCAGATGACGTCTCATGAGAACGCCCTCGGTTGGATAGGACAGTAAACCTAGTGGACTTATTCGTTCGATTTGTAAAGTCGTAAATTCGCGCCGGATGCGGATTGGGGATTGTCCGCTTGGTTATTGAACTGGTCTCTTTTGAATTTCGCGGCGAACCATTTTTCGTTGTGTGCTGAAGGGCACAGATTCTTGTTTCCGCTTAATAGCGGCCGACTTCATAGCGGCGGCTTCTATGGTGTTTGGCTGGTCGCCCAGAAATATGTTCAACAAAGAACGATGGACTTCGAGATGGCCGTTGTAATCAATATAACCCAGGCTGCGAAATTGATTCATGAAACGGCTCACACGCGTGCGCGTGGTGCCAATCATCTCAGCGAGCATCTGCTGGGTGATCTTCGATTTAATGGGCTCCGTATGTCCATTCTCTCCAAAATTGGCCAACAACAATAGGGCTCGGGCCAGTCGTTTTTCGGTGGAATTGAAGAGCTGATCGACCAGATCTTCTTCGACGCGAGCATTCCTTTCCAAGATATGCGAGACAAACATTTTTGAAAACTCGGGCTCATCTCGAAGCACCCGCTCCATCTCGACCTTCTCCACACGCATCGTCACACAATCCGTCATCGCCGATGCGGTTGCCAACCGGAGCGGCTGTCCGATCAGGCATCCTTCGCCAAGGAATTCATCCTTCCCCATGATGGCAACAACCGCCTCCTTGCCTTGCTTGGATACGACGGTAACTTTGATCTTGCCCTCTTGAATATAAAACACTGCACTCGCAGCTTCGCCCTGCTAAAAGATGATTTGCTTCTTGGAATGCTTGGAAATGATTCGACCTTTGTCTGCCGAGCTTAAAAACAGTTCTGGATCAAACGACGTGCTATTCCTTTTAAGGATTGCGTCCGGTTTTTTCATCGAGGGCTCTGACAACGTTGCGGCTTGAACCACGGGACGTGACGAACCGCGAAGCCGATTCGCGAGCCGGGCTGTTTCTTGTCGGCCGCCTATCGCACGCGCGCAGCTATGCTCGCGCGCTACGAAGCGCCGCCAGGAAATTCATCATTTCGGATTGAACGCGTGACAATGTTTAGAAGGTCGTTTTGTTCCATCGCATCGTGGTGCGGGCAATTGCCACCCCAGAATTGACTGTCCGCTTGGGTCAACGCGCCATTTCGGTCCTGGCTTCGACGCGCTATGGGGGCGCAATCCCGGAATCCATAACCCCGGTATTCCGGTGACAATCAGCACAGGGGTGATGGATTCCGGCACTCCCCCAGCTCAAGGCCGGGGTCGGTCGGAATGACAGCGCAGCGCTTTTCAGCAGCCTGCTAAACCCGGAAAAGCTTCTCTGCATTGCCGTGCGCAATGCGCTCCCGATCCGCGGGCGTGAGCGGCAAGTGTTCCAAAAACACCCGCCCTTCCTCCATGGTCCAGTACGGATAGTCGATCGAGAACATGATGCGGTCGATGCCGACCTCCAGCAGGAGGTCCATGAACGTCCCCGGGAAATTAAAGCCGCCGAAGGTGTAGTGGACGTTCTCGCGAAGATACGCGCCGAGCGGGCGGGCCAGTTTCGTCATCTCCACCGGCAGGTTTCGATTGAGCCGCGGCAGCATGAACGGGATGCCCTCGCCCATATGGCCGATGACGACCTGGAGCTTGGGAAACTTGTCGAACACGCCACCCAGGATCATGCGGATGAGATGCACCGCCGTCTCGATGTGCCAGCCCCAGGCGCCCGCCGCGAACGTCGCCGTCACGGCCGGCGCGAAGCCGCTGTAGGACGCATCAACCACCGCTTTCGGCGGCACGGTCGGATGAAGATAGACTGGCACGTTGAGCGCATCGGCGCGCTCCAGGATCGGCCAGAAGAATTTGTCGTCGAGATAGCGGCCGCGGCTGTGGCCGTTGATGAGCGTGCCCTTGAAGCCAAGCTGGCGCACGCAGCGCTCAAGCTCTTCGGCGGCTTTGTCGGGAGCCGCGATCGGCAGCGATGCAAAGCCCGCGAGCCGCGCCGGATGTTTCTTGATTGCCGCGGCCAGGAAGTCGTTGGAGTCGCGGGATACAGCGACCTGGTCGGACACGTCCGACTGCTCGACGCCGGGTGAATTGAGCGAGAGCACCTGAACGTCGATTTTGGCGGCATCCATGGCGGCGATGCGCCCGTCGCCCACATCGAGAAGCTGCTCGCAAATTCGCACACCGCGCGGCCCGCCGCTGCGCAACCGCTCCATGAACTCCTTGCCGGGGCCCGACACGAAGGTCGGGCTGACAAAATGCTCTTCAACCGTGATGGTCCGCATCGTTTCATCCCCAAGAGCACGTTTTTCACTCTGGCGCCCGCTCTGTTCATCGCAAAAGCATTGGCATCGAACAAGAGTTGGACAGGACGTGGCGGCTTTCCATCGGACAGGTTCGGCATGCACTGGCGTCATGGCCGGGCATAGCCCGTCGAAGACGAGCGTAAACGCCCTATTGTCCCGGCCGTCCACGTCTTGCTTAATGCCGGGGAAGAGAAGAGGCCTGGGAGGCCAAGCGAATGTCCGTGAAAATTCCGGAAGAAGCCAAGAACTTCAAACTCGTCGGCCACGATTCGTCCGCGGCCTGGGGCGGCGGCTCGATCGTCGAAATCCACAAGGGCTTCGCCTACGTGGGCGCGGTTGGCTCAGCGAGCTACAACGGCCCCGAAGGCTTCACGGTCCATGACGTGCGCGACCCGCGCAAGCCGCGCAAGGTCGCCGAGGTGAAATCGCCGCCCGGCGTGCATTCGCACAAGCTGCGCGTGGTCGACGGCGACATTCTCTATGTGAATTCCGAGCGGCTCGGCGGCGATGCCGGCCGCAACGCCCGCACCGGCCTGTTCATCTTCGACATTTCCAAAGGCGGCGAGCCGAAGCAGATCGGCTTCTACGACACGCCCGGCACGGGTCCGCACCGCTTCGGCGTCGACAACAAGCGCAAACTTGCGTTCCTGCCGAACAACGCGCCGGGCTGGAACGGCCGCGTGATCTGGACGCTCGACATCAAGGATCCGACCAAACCCGAGGTCCTGAGCCAGTTCGGTTTGCCTTGGATGAAGGCCGCCAACGGCGAAGGCGACTTCGGCGCTGCGGCGCCGCACGAAGAAGCCGTCACGCTGCACGGCCCGCCCGTGATCCGCGGCAACCGGATGTATTGCGCCTGGTGGGGCGGCGGCATTTCGATCATCGACTGTTCGAACCTGAGCGACATGAAGCTGGTCGGTCACCTGTCCTGGGCGCCGCCCTTCCCCGGCTCGAACCACACCTGCTGGCCGCTCGGCGACCGGCCTTATCTGATCTGCACCGACGAGGCGCGCGCCAAGCAGAAATACTGGGACGCGCAATTCATGTGGGTGATCGACGCGCGCAAAGAGGACAAGCTGGTGCCGATCGCGACCTTCATGCCGGACCGCGAGAAGTATTACGACCGGCCGGGCCGCTACGGTGCGCACAACATCCTCGAGCATCTGCCGGCTGAGGGTCCGTGGAAGGACCTGGTGTTCCTCACCTACTTCAATGCCGGCCTGCGCGCCGTGAACGTCAGCGATCCGTTTCATCCCAAAGAGGTCGGCTGCTACGTGCCGGCGCTGGAGGGGGACCGGCCGGCGGTACAGAGCAACGACATCGGCACCGACGATCGCGGCCTGCTCTATCTGATCGACCGCGCCGGCGCCGGAATGCACATTCTGGAATACACGGGCTGAGAGCGGCCAAACACTCCGCCGTCATCGCCCGCGAAGGCGGGCGACCCAGTACCCACAGATGGTCGTGTGGTTACTGGATGCCCCGCCTCCGCGGGGCATGACACCGAGAGTGTGGCTGACGGACAGGACGAAACAAATGGACCTCGGCCTCAAGGACCGCGTCGCGGTCGTCACCGGCGGCAACCGCGGCATCGGCTATGCCGTCTCGGCCCGGCTGCTCGCCGAAGGCGCGCATGTGGTGGTGGCGAGCCTCGATCCGGCCCGCAACGCGCAGGCGGTCGAAACGCTGAAGGTCGCGTCGAACGGCCGCGTCATCGGCGTGCCGACCGATCTCAACGATCCGGTGGCGGTCGAAAACTTTTCGAGCGCGCGCGCGCCGAATTCGGCCGCCTCGACATCCTGGTGAACAATGCTGCCCACATTTCGCCCGGCAGCTTTTTCGCCATGGACGACGCATCGTGGGAACACGCCTTCGATCACAAGCTGATCGGCACCGCGCGCTGCATCCGCCATGCCGTGCCGCTGATGCGCGACCGAAAATGGGGCCGCATCGTCAATCTCGCAGGTGGCGCGGCCTGGCAGCCGCAGCTCGGCTCGATCACCACCGGTCTCAACAACGCCGCGGTGCTGAACCTCACGGTCGCGCTGGCCAATGAGTTGGGCAAGGACGGCATCCTGGTCAACGCCGTGGTTCCGACCAGCATCCGCACCGAGCGGCACGACCAGAATATCCGCGACACCGTGGCCAAGACCGGCAAGCCGGAGGCCGAGGTCCTGAAACCCCGCCTTGCCAAAATTCCGCTCGGGCGCATGGGGTCAGCGGCCGAGGTTGCGGATGTGGTGGTTTTTCTGGCATCCGAACGGGCAGGCTATGTTACAGGCAGCACCTGGACAGTCGATGGCGGGGCGACGGCGAGACTTTAATGAGGTAACGGTGCGGGGCGGCGCGTAGGCGCGGAGGACGATTTGCCGATGACATTGCGGGCCACAATCACGCGCGTCGCCGCATCGCTGGCCGCGGCGATCCTGCTGACCTGTGCTGCGCTCGCGGCGGAATATCCGACGCGCCCGGTGAGCATCGTGGTCGCGTTCACACCGGGCGGCCCGAGCGACGTGCTGGCGCGCATCATCGGCAAGCGGCTCAACGAAATCCTGCATCAGCCCTTCATCGTGGAGAACCGCCCCGGCGCCGGCGGCAATATCGCGGCCGAGCAGGTCGTCAACGCCACGCCCGACGGCTACACGCTGCTGATGGGCAACAACAGCATCCTCGCCACCAACGCGGCGCTCTACAAAAAACTCAACTACAACCCGGAAAAGGATTTCATCCCGATCAGCCTGATCGGCAGCCAGGCCAACATCCTGGTGGTCAATCCATCGGTGCCGGCGAATTCGCTCGCCGAACTGATCGCGCTCGCCAAGGCGAGCCCGGGAACGCTGAACTTCGCATCCTCCGGCCACGGTGCGGCCGCGCACCTTGCCGGCGAATTGTTCAGGACCGAGGCGAAAATCAACATCGTCCACGTCGCCTACAAGGGCGCGGCGCCTGCGCTGCAAGACGTGATCGCGGGCCACGTGCAGATGATGTTCGCCACCGCGGCGTCCGTCATCGGGCTCATCAAGCAAGGCAAGGTGCGCGCGCTGGCGGTGACGACGCCCAAGCGCACCGCGCTGCTGCCCGATCTTCCGACCATGGACGAGCTGGGGCTGAAGGGTTTCGACGCCACCACCTGGCACGGCCTGGTCGCACCGACCGGCATGCCGCGCCCGGTTATCGACACGCTGCATTTCGCCATCATGGAGGCGCTGAAGGACCCCGCCACGCAGAAACTGCTGACCGACCTCGGCGTCGATATCATCGGCAGCACGCCGAAGGAGTTCGAGGCCTATATCCACTCCGAGATCCCGAAGTGGACGGCGGTGGTCAAGGCGTCGGGCGCGCATATCGACTGACATGAGCGGCGCCATCCCGGACCACGCGCCGCTCTGCGCCCCGCCCGACCGCAAGCCGCGCGCACCGCAGACGCCGTTTCCGCCGTTCGCCTGCGACACGCACGCCCATATTTTCGAAGCGCGCTTTCCTTACGCGGAGGAGCGCATCTACACCCCGCCGGATTCCAACCTGGCGGACTACCGGCATTTATTGAAGACACTCGGCTGCGAGCGTGCCGTCCTCGTGCAGCCCAGCGTCTATGGCGCCGACAACGCCGCGATGCTGGCGGCGCTGGCCGAGGCCGGTCCGGGCTTTCGCGCCGTCGCGGTGACCAGACCCGACGTCAACACGGACGAAATCAAAACATTGCACCGCGCCGGCGTGCGCGGGCTGCGCTTCAACGTCGTCGATCGCCGCGACAACAAGAACCAAATCCCCGCCGGCATGCTGCGCGACGTCGCGACCCGCATCGCGCCGCACTGCTGGCACATCGAGCTGCTGGTCAATCTCGACGAGGCCGGCGACTTTACACCGCTTCTCCGCGCGCTACCGGTGCCGGTCGTGATCGGTCATCTTGGCTATCCGAAGGGCGGCGCGGCGACCTGGACGCAGACGTCCGCCTTCGCCAGCCTGCTGCGCCTGCTGGAAGGCGGGCGCTGCTGGGTCAAGCTGACGGGCCCCTATCGCATCACCACGGCGGCCGACCTGCCCTATGCGGACGTCGATGAGCCGGCGCGGCGGCTGGTCGCGGCGGCGCCCGAGCGGATGATCTGGGGCACCGACTGGCCCCATGTCATGAAGAAAAAGCCGATGCGCAACGACGGCGACATGGCTGACCTTTTGGACCGCTGGGTGCCGGACGCCCGCACCCGCGCGCGCATCCTGGTGGACAATCCGGCCGAGCTTTACGGCTTCGAGCCGGGTGAGAAGATCGCCTAGAACAATTTGAGCTGCGGGTCTTCCGGGCGTCCGGCGCCCGCGTTGACAGTCGGCAGGCCCGCATGGTCGGCTGGCGTCTGAGGCACCGGCCGCTACAGGCCGGCAGTGATGCGGAGAAACAACAAATGCGGTCGGTCGCGGTTCGTTGGACGATTCATGGCTTGCTGGCCTGTGCGCTTTTCATCGGGGCTTTAAGCCTGTCGGGCGCGGCGCGGGCGGCCGAACTCGACGAGGCGCATCAGCAGAAGCTCTTGGCCATGCTGGAGAAGAACGGTTACGCCGGCGAATTCAATTATATGCAGGGCGCGATGCTCGGCATCCCGACGCGCGGCACGCCCATTTCGGTCCGCAAGTTGCAAATCTACGGCAAGGACGATCTCTCGCTGTCGAGCTTCAGCCGCATCGAGGGCAGCGCTCCCGGCTATGTGTTCTTTTTCGACCCGGCGCGCGACGACCCCAATTCGAACGCGGTGGCGTTCCGCACCGATCAGAATTTCAAGCTGGTCGGCGCCGGCGTCGAATGGGTCCGCACCAAGCTGAACCGCTTGAGCGCCCCCAAGAGCGCCGAGCGGTTCGCCAAGGAAATCGATCGCTGGGTGGCGCTGATCGACGCCAACTGACGACCCGACACGCCTGCCAAGCCGCCGCCTCCTCAGGGTGACGGCGATAGGTCCGGGTGCTAAAACCGGCGTCCATCGCACCCGGGCAGGACCATGGCAGGCAACATCAATCCCAATCCCTTCACCACGCGTCCGGAGATCGACGGCACCTTCGGCGTCGTCGCCTCGACACACTGGATCGCGACCGCGGTCGGGATGGGCACGCTGGAGCGCGGCGGCAACGCCTTCGACGCCGCCTGCGCCACCGCCTTCACGCTGCAGGTGGTCGAGCCGCACCTGAACGGCCCCGGCGGCGACGTGCCGGTGATCCTTTACGACGTACGTAAGGGCAAGCCCGAGCTCATCTGCGGCCAGGGCCCGGCGCCCGCCAAGGCGACCATCGCGCACTACAAGTCCGAAGGTCTCGACATGGTGCCGGGCACCGGCCTGCTCGCGGCTTGCGTGCCCGGCATGTTCGACACCTGGATGCTGCTGCTGCGCGACTACGGCACCATGAAGCTCGCCGATGTGCTGTCGCCCGCGATTTCGTATGCACAGAACGGCCATCCGCTGGTCGAGCGCGCCAATGCCACCATCAGGACGGTCGAAAAGCTGTTCCGCGATCACTGGCCGACGTCGGCCGCGATTTACATGCCCGGCGGCAAGCCGGCCGAAACCGGCAAGCTCTTCACCAACAAGACGCTGGCCGCGACCTACGCGCGCGTTCTGAAGGAGGCTGAAAGCGCCGGCGGCGATCGCGTTGCGCAAATCGAGAAGGCGCGGAAGGTCTGGTCGGCCGGCTTCGTCGCCGAAGCGATCGACCGTTTCTGCCGGACCCAAAAGGTGATGGACACCAGCGGTACGCCGCATTCGGGTGTGCTGACCGGCGACGACATGGCGAAGTGGCAGGCGCGCGTGGAAGCGCCGCTCACCTACGACTACGGCCGCTACACGGTCTGCAAGGCGCCGTGGAGCCAGGGCCCGGTGACGCTGCAACAGCTCGCGTTGCTCAAGGGCTTCAACCTCGACGGCATGGACGTGGTCGGGCCGGATTTCATTCATCTCGTCGTCGAATGTTCGAAGCTCGCCTACGCCGACCGCGAGAAGTTCTACGGCGATCCGGATTTCGTCGAGGTGCCGTTCGCGACGCTCTTGTCCGACGCCTACAATTCCGAGCGCCGCAAACTCGTATCCGACAAAGCGTCGATGGAGCTTCGTCCCGGTTCGGTGGAGGGCTTCGGTTCCGTGGTGAAGCTGAAGCCCGGCGCCAAGCTGATCGCCGGCATGGGCGCGGGTGAGCCGACCGTCGGCCGCATGGGCGAAGTGATCGGTGACACCGTGCATTTCGACATCGTCGACAAGGCCGGCAACATGGTGACGTCGACGCCGTCCGGCGGCTGGCTGCAATCCTCTCCCGCCATACCGGAACTCGGCTTCTGCCTCGGCACACGCGCGCAGATGTTCTGGCTCGAGGAAGGCCATCCGGCCTCGCTGGTGCCCGGCAAGCGCCCGCGCACCACGCTGTCGCCGACCATGGCGCTGCGCGACGGCGACGCCTATCTGGCCTGGGGCTCGCCCGGCGGCGACCAGCAGGATCAGTGGATCACGCAGTTCTTCCTGCGCCACGTCCACGCCGGCATGAACCTGCAGGAAGCGATCGACGCGCCGGCCTGGCACTCCGAGCATTTCCCGATCTCGTTCTGGCCGCGCACCGCGCGTCCTGGCGTGTTGCAGATCGAGAAGCGCGTGCCGAAGGAGAGCCGCGACGAACTTGCCAAGCGCGGCCACATCATCGAGGTCGAGCCGGAGTGGTCGGAAGGCCGTCTCACCGCCGCATCGAAGGACGGCGTGCGCCGTCGCGCCGCCTCCAATCCGCGCGGCATGCAGGCCTATGCGGCTGGGCGGTAGTCGCTCAACCTCTCGGCTGTCATGCCCCGCGCAAGCGAGGCATCCAGTAATCACGGAAAGCGCGGTGTCTACTGGATCGCCCGCCTTCGCGGGCGATGACAGCCCTTAGAGCGTCGCACTCAATCCGCCTTGATCCCCGCGGCCTTCACCACCTTGCCCCACTTCTCGTAATCATCGCGGATGATCTTGCCGTATTCGGCCGCCGTGGTGCCGACCACGTCGACGCCGATCGCGGCCATGCGCTGGTGGAAGCCCGGTGTGGCGGCGATTTCGTTGATGGCTCGGTTGAGCGTTTGCACCACGGCGTCCGGCGTGCCGGCTGGAGCGACCACGCCAACGCCGGAGCCGACGTCGACTCCCGGCACTCCCGCTTCGGCGAAGGTCGGGACATCCGGCAGCGACGCGATGCGCCTGGAACCGGCCGAGGCAAGCGCCCGGAGCTTGCCCTCCTTGATCAACGGCAGCAGCGAATTGATCGCGCCGATGAACATCTGCACGCGCCCGGCCAGAAGATCCGGGATGGCGGCGGTGGCGCCGCGATACGGCACATGGATCAGATCGACGCCGGCTTGCATCTTGAACAGCTCGGCGCCGAGATGCTGCGGCGTGCCCACGCCGACCGAGGCGTAGCTCAGCTTGCCCGGCGAAGCCTTGGCGAGCGCCACGAACTCCTGCACGGTTTGCGCCTTCACGTCGGGCGGCACCACCATGACGAATGGCACATCGATCACCAGATTGATCGGCGCGTAATCCGTCAGCGGGTTAAAGCCCGGATTTTTCGACAGATGCGGGACCATCGTGAAGGAGGCCGGCGCCACCATCAGCGTGTAGCCATCCGGTGGCGCCTTCGCCAGGAACGCGTAGGCGATGGTGCCGCCGCCGCCGGGCTTGTTCTCGACCACGGCGCTCTCCTTCCAGCGAGCCTGGAAGCCGGTCGCAAGCTCGCGCGCCAGCACGTCGTTGGAGCCGCCCGGCGTGAACGGCACGATGATGCGGATGAGCTTCGATGGAAAATCCTGCGCGCTGGCGGGCACGGAAAAGGCCAGCGTGGCGATGGCGCACGCGGCGAGCAGTTTTCTCATCATTTCTCTCCTGGCGCTAAAACGCGGCCGCCCTGCATTGGATGCTGGGCTCAAGCTTGCCTCAGCGGCTGATCGCTGACCAGTGTTGCGGGCGGCGTGGCTGGCCTTGTGCCGGGCAGCCGCGCATCCTTATGCTGCGACCAAACAACTCACCGGATCGTGCAGGGAGAGCCAGCACCATGAACGACCAACCGCGCCGCCCGCTCGGGCCGCAGCCCTGGGACGTGGTCCGCAACAAGCTCGATCAGTCGCTGCCGTTCGCCAACATGCGCGACACGCCCTATTACCGCGACTGCGTGTGGGAGCAATTTTCCGCCGGCGAATACAAGCGCCGGTACGAATCGCTGCGCGCGAAAATGCGCGAGCACAAGCTCGACGCCGTCGTGGTGCCCGGCGGGCCGAGCCACTGGAGCTTCGGCGCCGGCATGACGTGGCTCACCGGCCATTGGGAGTGGCACTCGCTGTGCTGCTACGTGCTGGTGCCGCTCGATGGCGAGCCGACCATGATCTACTCGATGGGCGGCACCCACGCCGAAGCGGTGCGCCGCCACGTCGAAGTCGCATTGACGGACGTGCGCCACAGCCGCAACGGCCAGTACGCCATGGTGATGGTGGAGCGGCTGCGCGAGTTGAAGCTCGAGAAAGGCCGCATCGGGCTGATGGAGATCGATCCGCGCCACGGCGACTATATGCCGGTCAATCAGTACAACACGCTGCGCCAGGAACTGCCCGAAGCCGAGCTCGTGTTCACCAAGAATTTCCTGCACGACCTCGTGGTGATCCATTCCAAGGAAGAGCTCGACTGCGTGCGCAAGGCCGGCGTGCTGTGCCAGGACGCCATGGAGGCAATGGTGGCGCGCGCCAAACCCGGCGTGAAGGAATATGAGCTAAAGGCCGCGGCCGCGGCCGCCATCATGGACGGCGGCGGCGACATCGATTTCCTCATCATCGGCTCGACGCCGATGGACAACCCGGCGCTGATCTTTGGCAACCCGCGGCCGTCCGGCCGCGTGCTGAAAAAGGGCGACATGATCAACATGGAGCTCGCCGCCGGCTATCGCGGCTACACCGCTCAGATCGGCTCACCGATCACGCTCGGACCGCCGACCGACATGGTGCGGAAGTTCTGGGAGGACATCACGCTGCCCGGCTACCACAAGATCGTCGCTGAAATTGCCCCCGGCAAGAACGCCGAAGCGATGCGGCAGGCCAGCCGCTTCTTCCGCGACAAAGGCGTGCAGTCGCGCCCGACGCAATGCCACGGCATCGACATCGTCACCGACAATCCGCATGTCGCCGCCGACCACATCAGCGGCATTGAGAGCGATATGATCCTCAAGCCTGGCATGATCATCATGGCGGAGCCCAACCCGATCACCGCCGACGGCATGTTCGGCATTTTCCTCGGACATACATTCATCGTGAACGACAAGGGCCACGAGGTGGTGGACGATTTCCCGCTGGCGATCGCGGTCGCGGGCTGAAGCGCCACGTTGCACGCTGGGAATGCGCCGCTCGCCGGTCTGGAAACGGAAAATCGCGCGCGCGTTAAGTTCAATTTTTAGCGATCAACTTGGCGGTTGATTAACCCTAAGAAACGATGACCGACCGCGCCCGCACGCTTTTGGCGTAACGGGTTATGAAGCGATTTTGGCTAGAACCATGGTCATGACCGACATCCAAGCCCTCCGCCGGAGCGAGGCTCCTGCCATCGCGACTGTCGCGCGATCGAGCGGAATGTCGCAACGCGCCGCGCAAGACATCATCGTCGAGATGGCCGGCGCGTCGCGGCTCGCGCAGCTTCGCTCGGCCTGGAGCGATCTGCTGCCACGCGCCGACGCGCCCAACGTTTTCATGGATCCGGCCGTGGTTCAGGTTGCCGCCGAGATCGAACCGAACGCACATCACCGCGCGCTGCTGGCGTGGCAGCAGATCGATGGCCAGCCGCGACTCGCCGGCATCTGGGCGCTGTCGATTGGCCGCGTGAAGAAGTCGGCCCTGCCGATGCGCGTGGTGACGGTGCCGCCGCACCTGCACTGCAATCTCGCAACGCCCGTCATCGACCGCGATTGCCTCGACGAGGTGCTGGACGCGATGCTCGACAGCATTGCCGCCGATCCGGAACTGCCCAACATCGTCGCACTCGACGGAATGGCGACAGACGGACTGACCTTCGCGGCGCTCACGCGCGTGCTCGCGGCCCGCGGCAGCGCGCCCTGTATCTTCGAGCAGTTCAATCGGCCCAAGTTGCAATCCCGGCTCGACGGCAAGACTTATCTGGAGCAGGCGCTGTCGAGCAGCACCCGCAAGAAGCTCCGCCAGCAGCGGCGACGGCTGTCCGAAAAGGGCGCGCTGACCACCAGGATCGTGTCCCGCCCGGACGACGTGGCCACCGCGCTCGGAGATTTTCTGGCGATCGAAGCGGCCGGCTGGAAAGGCCGCCAGGGCACCGCGCTGCTCTGCAACGACAATCACGTCGCTTTGGTCCGCGGCACCGTCGCGTCGCTGGCGGCAGCCAGCTGCGTATCAATCCATTCGCTTTATCTCGGTGACGCGCCCGTGAGCATGCAGATCATCCTGCGCGCGGGTCCGGTCGCGTTTACCTGGAAGACCACCTACGACGAGCGGTTCCGCGATTACTCGCCGGGCATGTTGTTGTTCGAGGACTACACCACGGCGTTCCTCGCCGACCCCAGCATCGCCTTGGTCGATTCCTGCTCGCTCGACGACAGCAGCTACATGTCGGCCTGGATCGAACGTCAGGCGGTCGCCGATCTGTGGATCGACGCACGCCGCAACGGCTCGCTCGAGTTCCGCATTCTGAGCGCGCTGCAACGGAATTATCGCGATCTGCGGGCGGCGACGAAAAGCGCCTATTTGGCGCTGCGCAAATCTCGCAAGCGTTGAGCGGGAGCAGAGCGATGCGGCAGAAGGACGTAGCGATCGCAGGCGGCGGCCTTGCCGGTTCGCTCGCCGCCGCCATGCTGGCCCGCAAGGGTATCGACGTCGCGATGATCGATCCACATCCGGTCTATCCGCCGGACTTCCGCTGCGAGAAGATCGATGGTCCGCAGATGCGGATTCTGGAAAAGACCGGGCTTGCCGACGCGGTGTTGCGCGCTTCGACGCACGACCGTGAATCCTGGGTGGCGCGTTTCGGCCGGCTGATCGAGAAGCGGCCCGGCGACCAGCAAGGCCTCATGTACGACACGCTGGTCAACACGATCCGCGCGCAAATTCCGGCCACCGCCGAAGTCATCTGCGCCAAGGTCACCGACATCACGACCAGTGCCGAGAGGCAGATCGTCAAGCTCTCGAATGGCGAGGAGATTTCCGCGCGCCTTGTGATCGTAGCGAACGGTCTCAATGTCGGCCTGCGCGGCAAGCTCGGCATGGAGCGCGAGACGATCAGCGCGACCCACTCGATCTCGATTGGTTTCGACGCCGTGCCGGCCGGCCGGGCGGCGTTCCAGTTCCCCGCCCTCACCTATTACGGCGAACAGCCCGCGGAGCGGATTCCCTACATCACGCTGTTCCCGATCGGCACGGCAATGCGGGCCAATCTGTTCATCTACAGCGATATGCAAGATCCCTGGCTGCGGCAGATGCGCGAGACGCCGCAGGAGGCGCTGTTCGCCAAGCTGCCGGGCCTGCGCGCACTGATGGGCGACTTCACGGTGGCGGGCTTCGTGCAAATCCGGCCGGTCGATCTCTATGTCACCAAGAATTACCAGAAGGCTGGCGTCGTGCTCGTCGGAGATGCTTTCGCGACATCGTGCCCGGCGGCCGGCACCGGGGCGCGGCGCGTGCTGACCGACGTCGAGCGCCTCTGCAACGTCCACATCCCGCACTGGCTCGCGACGCCGGGCATGGCGGTGGAGAAGATTGGCGCGTTCTACGACGATCCGGTCAAACAGGCCTGCGACACGTTCTCCATCACCAAGGCCTATAGCCTGCGCTCGTTCACGGTCGATCGCACGCTGCCCTGGGTGGTGCGGCGCTGGGCCAAGTTCTTCATGCAATGGGGCAAGGGCACGTTGCGCCGCGTGACGGCAGCACGCACACCGCGCCGTCTCGATGCGGATTCCGAGGAAACATCTCAGGCTCTGGTGCGTCGAACGTCGGCGCGAGGCTGACGCGCCACGAATCGCGCCGCGGCCGGCTTTAAGATTTCCGCAGCGAACCCACGAACGATCGCGCCTTGGACACGGCGTTCCACAGCGCGGGCGTCTGCTTGATCGTGCGCTTGAGATTGCGCGCGATGAGCAGCGGCAGCGTGACGAGCGCGCCGCGCCAGGACGCAGCCGAAACGTGATCGTAAAGCCTGAGCTCGGTGTCGCACCAATCCCGCTTATACGGCTCGTCCCCGATGGTGAAATCGAAGATGTGGCAGCCCTGCTCGATCGCGTAGTGCATCAGGTCATGCAGGTGCGCTACGCCCGGACCGAAGCGTGACGCCTCGCCGTCGCTATAGCTCGCGAGCAGATGGTAGTAGCGACCGTGAAACATGAGTCCAACATTGGCCGCGGCCGGTTCCGAACCGACATCGAGGCGGCTGATGTGGGTGAGCCGCCGCGCGGCCGGATCGGAGGCCAGCGCGCGATAGAAGTCGCGATGACCGGGCGGCGCAAAGATATTGCGAACGCCCATGCGGGCGAACTGCTGCGTCTTCTGCTGGATCAACGTGTCGAGCGTATCGGCAACCTCGCGCGCACCGACCGGGGTGACGAAGCGGACCTCGCCGAGCTCGGCCATCTTCTTGCGTTTGGTGCGGTCCCGCCGCCGCGTCGTGGACGAGCGCTTGGCGGTGTAGAACGCCTCCCAGTCGCCGGTGAGATGCGTCAGATAGGCGCCGCTCGGGTTTGGCCCACCCGGCAGATCGCAAAACGGATTGTGCTGCTCGCCAATGGTTTCGAGCATCTTCTCGAAATGGATGACGTCGTAGCTCAGCTCCGGATGGCTCCGCAGCCGGGCCGCAATATCGCGCCAGGCCTGCGCAAAGCGCGTCGCGCTCACCCGCAGTGAAAAGTCCTTCGTCAGCAGCGGCGCGTTGTAGTCGCAGAGATCGGAGCCGAGCCAGGTCAGCCGCCGCGCCAGGCCGCGCGGATCGACCGCGAGCGGCAGCAGGAACAGAATATTGCCGGCGGTGTCGCGCCCCACCACGATGGCGGGCTTGATGCCGTTGCGGGCGCCGATGTGGCGCTGCCATGTGGCGAGCCAGTCGAACGCCTGGAACACCGTGCAGTCGGCGTGCTGTTCGAACGCCCGCCAATCCTGCTCGATTGCGGAAAGCTCATCATAGACCGACAGCCGGATATTGGTCGAAGCCGCGCTTGCGGTGCGCGTCTCGCCAAAGACCGTCTTGACGTCCGCATGCGCGTCGAGCGCCGATTGGGTCGCCTGCGCCATCCCTGCATTCCCCGCTTTTATTGATGGCGAGACTACCGAACGAGATCGACCGAACGGTGAATTGACGCCCGCGATCTGGGGAATTCGTGCAATTGGCGTGGACGAAGCGTTAACTCAATCGAGCACGCTGCCGATCCGGAAAAGTGGAACGATTAACCCTAATGCGCCCTCGCGTAACCGGCGCTAAACTGGATCGCCCGTTGGTGCGGGCGATGGCAGTAGGAAGTCCCATGGGTGCGAAGCACTTTGGCGCGAGGGTGACACGGTTCGAGGACCCGGCGCTGCTGACCGGCCGCGGCCGCTTCACCGATGATGTTCCGCTGACCGGCGCGCTCAACGCCTGCTTCGTGCGCAGCCCCCACGGTCACGCCGCCATCCGTTCGATCGACGTCAAGGCAGCCCTTGCGCTGCCGGGCGTGCATGCCGTTCTCACCGCAGACGATTTGCCGGCGCCGATGCGCACCGAACGCATTCCCAATCTGATGGCCAATCCGGCGATCCGCATCATGCGGACCCAACACGCGCTGGCGCGTGAGGAGGTGTGTTACGCCGGGCAGGCGGTGGCGGTGGTGATCGCCGACAGCCGCCATGTCGCCGAAGACGCCGCCGCACTGGTCGCCGTCGAGTACGACATCCTTCCGGCCGTGGAGGATTGTCGCGAGGCGGTGAAGCCCGGCGCAGCGCGTGCCCATTCCGACATCGCCGACAACGTCGCGGCCGCGCTGAAGATGCAATTCGGCGACGTCGATGCCGCTTTTGCCAAAGCCTCGCACGTGTTCGAGGAAAAATACTGGATGCATCGCGGCGGCGGCATGTCGATGGAGACTCGCGCAGTCGCCGCGAGTTACGACGCAGCCGCCGATTTCCTCACGGTGTGGTCCTCGACCCAGACGCCGCATCTCGGCCGCGGCATCCTGGCCGATTTGCTTGGCCGCAATCTCGAATCCATCCGCATGATCGCGCCCGACGTTGGCGGCGGCTTTGGCCCAAAGGCGCCGTTCTACGCGGAAGAGGCCGTGATCCCGGCCGCGGCGATGAAACTTCGCCGCCCGGTCAAATGGTTCGAGGACCGGCGCGAGCATTTCCTCTGCGCGACGCAAGAGCGCGACCAGTTCTGGACGCTTGCGATCGCGGTCGATGCCGAGGGAAAGATCGCCGGCGTCCGCGGCACCATGCTGCACGACACCGGCGCG
>CAMDDZ010000102.1 GCA_945893145.1 Rhodoplanes serenus
GTCAGCCAAATCCTCAGCGGTGGTGCAGCGGTAGTCGATCGTAAGTTCCCCCGCCTCCGCGTGGTGCTTCGCCCCCTCGATGTTGGCGTCTGACGGATCGGCGCCCACCACGCTCGCGCCGAGCCGCGCCAGCGGCTCGGACAGGATCCCGCCGCCGCAGCCGATGTCGAGGATGCGCAGGCCCTTGAGGCAATCGAGCCGCTTGGGGTCGCGGCCGAACCGGTCCACTGCCTGGTCGCGGATATAGCCGATCCGGACCGGATTGAACTTGTGCAGCGGGGCCATTTTGCCGCGCGGGTCCCACCATTCGGCGGCCAGCGCCGAGAACCGCTCGACCTCGGCCGCATCGACGGTGGAAGCCGCCGCCGAGGCCCTGGTTTGCTGCGCTTTTGTCGTCGCCATCCGGTGTCCTAAAAAGGCGTGGTTGCGGCCCCGAAACCCCGCCGGTATGTATAGCCGCCTTTTGCGAAGGGCGCGCGGGCTCTGGCTTAGAGCCGTGTAAATCCAAGGACTTCCGGAGTTTCATGGCCCGGCTGGTGATGAAGTTTGGCGGCACGTCGGTGGCCGACATCGATCGCATCCGCAACGTGGCCCACCACGTCAAGCGCGAGGTCGATGCCGGCCATGAGGTCGCCGTCGTGGTCTCGGCCATGTCCGGCAAGACCAATGAACTGGTGGGCTGGTGCAAGGCCGCAGCCCCGCTGCACGACGCCCGCGAGTACGACGCTGTGGTGGCCTCGGGCGAGCAGGTGACATCAGGGTTGCTCGCGATCACGCTCGAAGGCATCGGCGTCAACGCACGCTCCTGGCAAGGCTGGCAGCTGCCCATCCTCACCAGCAATGCGCATGGCTCGGCGCGCATTCTTGACGTCAACGGGACCGAGCTGATCAAGCGCTTCAAGGAGCGCAAAGAGGTCGCGGTCGTCAGCGGCTTCCAAGGTATCCATAAGGACACCGGCCGCATCACCACGCTCGGCCGCGGCGGCTCCGACACGTCGGCGGTTGCGGTTGCCGCCGCCATCCATGCCGACCGCTGCGACATCTACACCGACGTGGACGGCGTCTACACCACTGACCCGCGCGTGGTGCCCCGCGCGCGACGGCTCGACAAGATCGCGTTCGAGGAGATGCTGGAACTGGCATCGCTCGGCGCCAAGGTGCTGCAAGTGCGCTCCGTCGAACTCGGCATGGTGCACAAGGTGCGAATTTTCGTGCGGTCGAGCTTCGACAAGCCCGAGGACATCGATCCGCACGGCAACCCACCCGGCACACTCATCTGCGACGAGGAGGACATCGTGGAACAACAGGTCGTCACCGGTATCGCCTTCTCCAAGGACGAAGCGCAGATTTCGGTCCGCCACGTGCCGGACAAGCCCGGCGTTGCCGCGGCGATCTTCGGGCCGCTCGCCGACGCCAGCATCAACGTCGATATGATCGTGCAGAACGTATCGGCCGATAACGCCACCACCGATCTGACATTCACGGTGCCGGCGGCCGATTACCAGCGCTCGGTCGGCGTGCTCAACAAAGCCAAGGGCACGATCGGCTTCGACCACCTCGACGGCTCGACTGATGTCGCCAAGGTTTCGGTGATCGGCATCGGCATGCGTAGCCACGCCGGCGTCGCCGCGCAGGCGTTCGCGGCGCTTGCCAAGCGCAACATCAACATCCGCGCCATCACCACGTCGGAGATCAAGTTTTCGGTGCTGATCGATGCCGAATACACCGAACTCGCGGTGCGGACGCTGCATTCGTTGTATGGTCTGGATAAGTAATCTGGGTTGTCATTCCGGCGTGCGGGTGAACCCGCGATCCTGGAATACCCCGTGCAACCATGACCACACCACAAACCATCTCCTACGCCCAGCGCTACGAGGACATCCACCTGCTCCGCTGCTTCGGCGAGCAGGCGAAGGGCTTCTATATCGACATCGGCGCCGGCCATCCGGTCTACGACAACGTGTCGTTCGCGTTCTACCTGCGCGGCTGGAACGGGATTACGGTCGAGCCCAACCCGTGGCTCGCGCAACTGAGCGCCGCGGTGCGGCCGCGCGACCATCGCATCCAGTCACTGGTCGGCTTGGCGGCTGGTGAAGCGACCTACTACCTTGTGAAGCACTTCCACGGGCTCTCGACCACGGTCGCGAGCCACGCGCAGGCGGCGCAGGCGGAGTTCGGCGAGGCGGCGCAGAAATTGACCGTGCCTGTCACCACGCTCGCGGCTCTGTGTGAACAGCACGCACCCGGCGCGATTGATTTTTTGAAGGTGGACGTGGAAGGCGCCGAGCCGGATGTGCTCGGCGGCAACGACTGGCGGCGCTTCCGGCCCAAGGTGGTCGTGGTGGAGGCGTTGGCGCCGCTGACGATGAAGCCGTCCTGGGAGGCCTGGGAGGCGATCCTAACCGCCAATGACTATGGATTTGCGTTTTTCGATAGCCTGAACCGCTATTACGTCGCGCAGGAACACCGGGCGCTGGCCGAAAGGCTCGCCGCCGAGCCGGCATCTAATCAAGGTGTCGTCAAATTCAGCGATTTCCGCAAAGCCCTCGACGATTCCTCGCATCCGGACCATCGGCTGGCGACACTCCTCGCCGGGACCGACATGGTGCGCGTGCCGCTTCTGGAAGCGGACGCTCTGGTCGAATGTCTCACCGCCGCACTGGCCAAGGCTGAGCTGGAAAAGACCGTGGACGCAGCCGCCCTGGCGCTGGCGCATGAGCGCCTGTTCGGAGGCGCGCCCTCGCCCGGATGGATCGCCGGCCTCGCTTTGCCGCACGGCGCAACGGTAGGCGATCTTTACCGGCGCATCGTCACGAGCGAGCCATTCCGCGCCGCCTGCGGCCGCATCTCGGCAAGCTACGCCTGGTGAACGAGCGCTGCGGCAGCCGACCGCCCAGTTGGGGACCCACGAACACCTTCGTTTGCGGCCGATATCGCAGCCATTCCCGTCACATCGCTGTGGCTTGCAGCTTGCATAGAGCATTGGCTATAGGCTGAATGAGCAGCCGTCGCGGGCGACCCAGGCCCCGGCGGCTTCCTGATAAACGACCCGCAGCCATCGGCACGGCGGCGGGCATGCGGCCCTGAGGATTTCGCCATGCGAGGCGCGCTCGGCGGTCCGCGCGTGCTGCTACGCCGGCTCCGCGAGGTGATGGCGGAACCGGTCAGCGCGCAGGAACGCCTGGACAAGATCGTGGTGCTGATCGCAGCCAACATGGTGGCGGAGGTCTGCTCCGTCTATGTGCTGCGCGTGGACTCGACGCTCGAGCTTTACGCCACTGAGGGCCTCAAGCGCGAAGCGGTTCACGAGACCGTGCTGCGGCAGGACGAAGGTCTGGTCGGCCTGGTCGCAAGCGAAGCCAATCCGATCAACCTGTCCGATGCACAGGGCCATCCGGCGTTCTCGTACCGGCCGGAAACCGGTGAAGAGATTTATCACTCGTTCCTCGGCGTGCCGATTCTGCGCGCCGGCAACACGCTCGGCGTGCTGGTGGTGCAGAACCGCGCGCGGCGCACCTACTCCGAGGAGGAGGAAGAGGCGCTCCAGACCACCGCCATGGTGCTGGCCGAGATGATCGCCTCGGGCGAGCTGCTCACCCTCGCCAAGCCCGGCGCCGAGCCCGCCATCCGTCCGCGGTTGCATCTGACCGGCGCCGCGCTCGCCGAAGGCATTGCGCTCGGCCATGTCGTTCTCCACGAGCCGCGCGTTGTCGTCAAAGACGTCATCGCCGACGATTTGCAGAAGGAAATCCGCCGGCTCGACGAAGCGATCGTCACGCTGCGCTCCGACCTCGACCGCATGTTGGAGCGCGGCGAGATCGCTGAGGGCGGCGAACATCGCGAGGTGCTCGAAGCCTATCGCATGTTCGCGCACGATCAGGGCTGGTTGCATCGTCTACGCGAAGCGGTGATGACCGGCCTCACCGCCGAAGCCGCGGTCGAACGCGTGCAATCCGACACCCGCGCGCGGATGCTGCGCGTCACCGATCCTTATTTGCGCGAGCGGCTGCACGACCTCGACGATCTCGGCAATCGGCTGATGCGCCTGCTGATGGGTCAGGACCACGCGCCACCGCGTGAACAACTGCCCGACAACGCCATCCTGGTGGCGCGCTCCATGGGCCCGGCGGCGTTGCTCGATTACGACCGCCGCAAGCTGCGCGGTCTCATCCTCGAAGAAGGCGGCCCAACCTCGCATGTGTCGATCGTGGCGCGCGCGCTCGGCATCGCAGCCGTGGGCGAGATCACCAACATCTCGGGCCTGGTCGATGCGGGCGACGCCATCATCGTCGATGGCTCGACCGGCGACGTCCATGTGCGGCCGCCAGCCGACATCGAGAACGCCTATCGCGATCGCGTCAAGCTTCGCGCCGGCCGGCAGGCGCAGTACCGTGCGCTGCGCGACAAGCCTTGCGTCACCAAGGACGGCGAGCATATCTCGCTGATGATCAATGCCGGCCTGCTCGTCGATCTGCCGCACATCGCCGAGACCGGCGCTGCCGGCATCGGCCTGTTCCGCACCGAGCTGCAATTCATGATCGCGACCACCATGCCTCGGATCAGCGAGCAGCTTTCGCTTTACCGCGCCGTGCTCGATGCCGCCGGCGACAAGCCCGTGACCTTCCGCACCCTCGACATCGGCGGCGATAAGGTGCTGCCCTACATGCGCCAGGTCGAGGAGGAGAACCCAGCGCTCGGCTGGCGCGCCATCCGTCTCGGGCTCGACCGGCCCGGCCTGATGCGCAGCCAGGTGCGCGCGCTGCTGCAAGCCGCCGCCGGCCGCTGGCTGAAGGTGATGTTTCCGATGATTGCGACGGTGGCCGAGTTCGACCAGGCCAAGGAGCTGGTGGAGCGCGAGCTGACCTACCTGCGGCGGCACCGTCACAAGCTGCCCGAGCGGGTCGAGGTCGGCGCCATGATCGAGGTGCCGTCGCTGCTCTATCAACTCGACGAACTGATGGAGCGGGCGGATTTCCTGTCGGTTGGCTCCAACGACCTAGTGCAATTCCTCTACGCGGCCGACCGCGGCAATGCGCGGGTGGCCGACCGATTCGATCCGATCTCAGCGCCGGTGCTACGCGCGCTCAAAGACATCATCGACAAGAGCCGCGAAACCGGCACACCGGTCACGCTGTGCGGAGAGCTGGCATCGAAGCCGATCGGAGCGCTGGTGTTGGTCGCGCTCGGCTATCGCTCATTGTCGCTGACGCCGACCGCACTCGGCCCGGTCAAGGCGCTGCTGTTGGAGCTCGACACCAAGAAGGCGGCGGCGCTGGTGTGCCCGCTGGTCGAGAAGCCAATGAAGGGCGTTGCCATCCGCCAGCAGCTCGAAGCCTTTGCGGCCGCTGAGGGGTTGCCGCTGTGAGCACGCTGCCGCAGATCAAGCTCGACGCGCTGCTGACCCGCCACGCGTCGGTCGAGAGCGAGCTCTCGCAAAAGCTCGGCGCCGAAACGTTCGTCAAGCTGTCGCGCGAATTCGCCGAGCTCGATCCGGTGGTGAGCAAGATCAAGGCCTACCGCGCGGTGGCGAAAGAAATCGCCGATCTCGACGCTCTGCTCGACGATGCCAGCACGGACGCCGCGATGCGCGAGATGGCGCATGCCGAGAAGCCCGCATTGCAAGACCGTCAGGGTGTACTGGAGCAGGACATCCGCAAAGCGTTGATTCCCAAAAACGCCATGGACGAGCGCAACGTCATCGTCGAAATCCGCGCCGGCACCGGCGGCGACGAGGCCTCGCTGTTCGCCGGCGATCTCTATCGCATGTACGAGCGGTTCGCCGCCAAACAAGGCTGGAAGGTCGAGGTGATCTCGGAAAGCGCCGGGACGGTCGGCGGCTTCAAGGAAATCGTCGCCGAAGTGCGGGGCCGTGGCGCCTTTTCTAGGATGAAATTCGAATCCGGCGTGCATCGGGTGCAGCGCGTGCCGCACACCGAGGGCTCGGGCCGCATCCACACCTCGACCGCGACCGTTGCGGTGCTGCCGGAGGCAGAGGACGTCGATGTCGAGATCAAGGAAACCGACCTCAAAATCGACACCATGCGGGCCGGCGGCGCCGGCGGTCAGCATGTCAACAAGACCGAATCCGCGATCCGCATCACCCATATCCCGAGCGGGATCGTCGTCGCGATGCAGGAGGATCGTTCGCAGCATCGCAACCGCGCCAAGGCGATGGCGGTGCTGCGCTCCAAGCTTTACGACCACGAACAGCAGAAGCAGAACGCCGCGCGCGCCGCCGAGCGGCGCGGCCAGGTCGGCTCGGGCGATCGCTCCGAGCGCATCCGGACTTATAACTTTCCGCAAGGCCGTGTCAGCGACCACCGCATCAATCTCACGCTTCACAACTTGCCGAAGGTGCTCGAGGGCGAGGCCCTAGGCGAGATCGTCGATGCGCTCGTCACCGAGCATCAAGCCGAGTTGCTGGCGGCCGAGGGATAGCCTTTGCTGTCACCGGGCATGACGGTTGCGGCGGCGCGGCGCGCGCTCGCCGACGTATTCCGGCGAGCCGCAATCGAGTCCCCCGAGCTTGATGCGCGGCTCATCGCCGGTCACGCGCTCGGGCTCGACCACACCGGGCTCGCCACCGCCGACGGCCGCGTGCTCGGCAGCGACGAATGCGCGGCGATCGAGCGGCTGGCAGCTCGGCGCATGGCGCGCGAGCCGGTCGCGCGTATTCTCGGCCGCAAAGAATTCTGGGGACTGTCGCTGCGGATCAGCGCCGCGACGCTGGTGCCGCGCCCCGAGACCGAGACATTGGTCGAGGCTGCGCTCGACGCGATCGGCGCCGCCGGCAACCGCAGCCGCGCGCTTCGGATCGCCGATCTCGGCACCGGGTCGGGGGCGCTGCTGATGGCGTTGCTGTCCGAATTGCCGCAAGCCATCGGCTTTGGAACCGACATCAACCCGGCGGCGCTCGTGACAGCGCGCGACAACGCCACAGCGCTGGGCCTTCACGCGCGTGCAAATTTTGTGGCCTGCGATTTCGGCACGGCGCTGCCAGGCCATTTCGATCTTGTCGTATCCAACCCGCCGTATATTGCGAGCGCCGAAATCGGCGCGCTCGCGCCCGAGGTGCGCCACGATCCGCGGATCGCGCTCGATGGTGGAACCGATGGGCTGGTCTGTTACCGCACCATCGCGGCAAGCGCGCCACGATTGCTCAAGCCGGCAGGTCACCTCGTCCTGGAACTGGGCATCGGCCAGGAAGCGCCAGTTTCAGCGCTGCTTGCAGCCGCCGGTTTTATATCCTCGCCCGCGCGCGCCGACCTTGCCGGCATTCCGCGCGCGCTCGTGGCGCGTGTTGCCACAAAGACGCCATGAGCCTTGAGCATTCCGGGACGGCAAAAAAGCACTTGGATTATCCGGAAAGACCGTCTAGCTTGAATTCACGGAATCGACCCGAGATGGGTCGCACCGCTCAGAGCCCCGGGCCACCGACGATTAACTGTGGCGCGAAGAGGTGAGCGGCGGGCCAGATAAGCAGAGCCGGGAAATACGGGCCAGGTCAGACGGCAAACAGGATCGCCGAATTCGGAGCTGCCGGTCGAACGCGCATCGGGCTTTACGACGCATTAACGAAGCGCATAACGGGAGATGATCGGCGCCGCGGCGTTATCGCGGCCGGGGGTTGCTGCGGTCAACGCGCTGAACTGACGCGAAAACAGGAACACGCCGCGTGACGGCAGCCCCGTGACGGCACAGGCGCCCGCGAACAGCTGGGCGGATGAGTTTTGAACTGGCGTTGGGTCGATGAATCGGCGGGCAATAACTCCCGCAAACGGAGTGGGCGAGAACAGGCAAGCCATGAGAAACGGTCAGAACAAGCGCATGCGCGGACGCAATCGCAACAACAACCACAACAACAAAAGTCATCACAGCGGCGGACACCACAACAACCACCACAATCACAATCCGCTCACTCGCGTTTATGAGTCGAACGGCCCCGAAGTGAAGATCCGCGGCAACGCCCACCACATCACCGAGAAATATCTTCAGCTCGCCCGCGATGCGACCGCTTCGGGTGACTACGTCACCGCGGAAAATCACCATCAACACGCTGAGCATTATTTCCGTCTGATCGCCGCTGCGCAGGAGCAGTTCCGGCAGCAGAACCCGTACTACCAGGCGCCGCCTGCGCCGGGCACCACCAATGAGGACGGCTCACTCGACGACGACGGTAACGAGGGCGACCAGCCCAACCAGGGTCAGCCGATGCAGGGCCAACCCCAGCAGGGACACCCGCAAGGGCAGCCACAGCAGGGCCAGCCGCAACAGGGGCAGCCGAATTTCGGCAATCAGCAAAACTACGGCAACCAGCAGCCGCCCTATCCGCCGCGCGAACAGCCACAGCCCTATCAGCCGCAGCCACAGCAGGGCCGGCCTCAGCACCAGCCGCATCAGCAATATCGGCCGCAGCACCAGCCGCAGCCTCAGCCTCAGCCGCAAAATTATCAGCAGCCGCAATCCTATCAGTCGCAGCCGCAACAAGATCACCAGCCGCAACAGCCCAATCCGCAGCCCAGCAACGACAGCAGCGACGGTGAACGGCTGCCGTCCTTCATTACGGGCGGCCAACCGCCGCAGTATCAGGGCAACCCGAACAACGGCGGCCAGAACGGCTACGACAACAACAACCAGGGTGAGCGCTTTGGACGCCATCGCCGGCGGCGTCATCGCGGCGCGCCGCGTCCCGACCTGCAGGGCGCACCGCAGCAGGATGTCCGCAGCGAGGACGGTCCGGACGACACGCGCCCGGGCAACTAGCCACTTCTGATCTTGCCTGATTTTGATCGAAGAAATGGCCGGGAACATGTCCCGGCCATTTTGTTTGAGCGCGATGACTGGCTTATGGCGCTTGCCTTGCGGCGCTACGCGGCGCCGGCGCCAGCACCGGCCGTAGCGCCGGCACAAGCTGGCGTTTCTCGCGCCGCGCCGGAACAGCGCGATATACCTGCTTGGTGGCCTCGACGATGTGCACGCCCGCGAATGGCGCCGATAGCGTTGCGCCGGTGCGCTCCCACGCCATCGCGGTCCGCAGGAACCAGCCGCGCTCGATGGGCGGGAAGTAGAGCGCCTCGCTCCATGCCACCGGCGTAAACCACGTCTCGCGCAACAGGCTGGTGATCTGCGAGCGCGAATACGGCCGGCCGTGGCCGAACGGGGTCGTGTCCATGCGCGCCCACACACCACGCCGGTTCGGCACCACCGCAAGCAGTTGCCCGCCGGACGCCAGCACACGCCAGATCTCGCGCAGTAGCGAAATTGCGTCATGCGACATTTCAAGCGAATGGACCAGCAGCACGCGATCGACCGATGAGTCCGGGAGCGGCAAGTCGAACTCCTCGACCAGCGCCGACAGCGCGGGCCGCGTGGTCGGCCATTTCACCACGCCTTGCGCCGCCGGCATGAAGGCGAGGCAGCGCTCGGCCTCCTCGCGAAACATGCCGAGGTAGGGCGTCGCATAACCGACACCGAGCAGGCGCAGGCCGTGCGTATCGGCCCAGCGCTTGCGGATGCCGCGCCCGACGAAATGCCGCGCCACTGTGCCGAGCCGATGGCCGTAGAAATTGCGCAGATCGACGACGTCGATGGACATGAGCGCAACTTTAGCATGAACCGCCCTTAGCTTCCGGGCGTTCAAGATCGAGGGTTAACCATGCTACGGTGACGCAAGGCTTTTTCGGGTCATGCTCCGTTTATTGAGGACATCACATGCCTGCTGAGACCAAGCTGTTTCCGTGCCTGAAGGACAATTACGGCGTGCTGATCCATGACAGCGCGACCGGCGCCACGGCCGCGATCGACGCGCCGGAGGCAGCGCCGGTCGAGGCTGCGCTCAAGGAAACCGGCTGGAAGCTCACCGACATTCTGGTGACGCACCACCACGGCGATCACACCGGCGGCATCGCCGAATTGAAGGGCCGCCACAAATGCCGCGTGGTGGCACCGCACGCCGAGGCCGGAAAAATCCCGCTGGTGGACGAGACCGTGCGCGAGGGCGACAAGGTCAGCGTCGGAAAATTGACCGCCAATGTGATCGAAACGCCGGGCCACACCGCGGGCCACATCACCTTTTGGTTTCACGGCGACAAGCTCGCCTTCGCCGGCGACACACTGTTCTCAGTCGGTTGTGGCCGGGTGATCGAAGGTACGCCGGAGATGATGTGGGCGTCGCTGTTGAAGCTGCGCGACCTGCCGGGCGACACGCGGGTCTATTGCGGCCACGAATATACGCTGGCGAACATCCGATTCGCGCAGACGATCGAGCCGAACAATCGCGCACTCGCGGCGCGCGCCAAGCAGGCGGCCGAGCAGATCGCCTCAGGCAAGCCGACCATCCCGACCACCATCGATGAAGAGAAGGCGGCGAACGTGTTCCTGCGCGCCGACGTGCCGGCGGTGGCAGCCGCCGTCGGGCTTGCGGGCAAGTCTGCGGCGCAGGTGTTCGCCGAGGTAAGAGCGCGGAAGAATAAATTCTAAGGAATAAGCTCTCATGATCCGAGGCAACGCGCGTGCGGCTCGGCATCAGTCCTTGGCGCGCTCAACGTAGGAGCCATCCTCGGTCATCACCACGATGCGCACGCCGGTGCCGATGAACGGCGGAACGTTGGTGCGCACACCATTCGACAGTATCGCCGGTTTGTAAGACGACGACGCGGTCTGGCCCTTGGTGACGGCTTCGGTTTCCACAACCTCCAGCGTCGCGCGCTGCGGCAGCTCAATCGCCACCACGTTGCCCTCGTGCACGCTGAGCATCACCTTCATTTCGGGCTCCAGATACGCCTTGCCGTCGCCGATCACGTCCTCCTGGACACTAATCTGGTCGAAGTTCTCGGAGCTCATAAAATGAAACCCCTCGCTATCGCTGTAGAGGAACTGGTGCTCGCGATCCTCGACATGCGCCCGCTCCACCTGCTCGGTGGTCTTGTAGCGTTGCGACATCTTCACGCCGTCGCTGATCCGGCGCATATCGATCTGGGTGGTCGGTGTGCCCTTGCCGGGATGAAAGCTTTCGGCTTTCAGCACGACGCAAAGTCTGCCGTCGAGATCGAGGATATTGCCCTTGCGGACCGAGCTTGCGATGACCTTCACGACATTGATCCTTTCGCAGCGATGGAGCGTTACAGCCTTGCGGCTGGCCCCGCTGTTTCGGGCCGCACCATACTGATCCTGGAGCGCTTCGCCAGTGTTTTCCGCAAGGGAAAAATCGGCCCAATGAGGACCCCGTGACCGACCCCTCCCCCTGGTGGGACCGCGACGTTTACACGGACCGGCGGCCGTTCCTGCTGGCGCGCGGCCGGATCATGGCAGCACTGCGCCATTGGTTTCATACCGAGGGCTTCCTCGAGGTCGAAACGCCCATCCTCCAGGTCTCCCCCGGCAATGAGACCCATCTGCACGCCTTCGCGACCGAACTCACCGCCCCCGATGGCGCGCATGCGCTCCGCTATCTGCACACCTCGCCCGAGTTCGCCTGCAAAAAGCTGCTGGCGGCCGGCGCGACCAAGATCGTCAACTTCGCGCGCGTGTTCCGCAACCGCGAGCGCGGGCCGCTGCACCATCCCGAATTCACCATGCTGGAGTGGTACCGCGCGCACGAGCCCTATGAGGCGCTGATGGAGGATTGCACGGCGGTGCTGAAGCTGACCGCCGAGGTCGCAGGGCAGACGCGCTGGAGTTTCCGCGACCGGACTTGCGATCTGTTGTCCTCGCCCGACCGGATCACCGTCGCCGAAGCGTTTCAGCATTTTGCCGGCACCGATCTCTTGGCAACGCTGACGACGGGGCAGCCCGATGCCGCCAAGCTCGCCGATGCCGCCTACGCCGACGGCGTGCGCGTCGCGCCCGATGACACCTGGTCCGACATTTTCAGTCGCATGCTGGTTGAGCGCATCGAGCCCAATCTCGGCATCGGCCGGCCTACTTTGTTGACGGAATATCCGCAGCCCGAAGCCGCCTGGGCACAGCCCGCGACCGATCCGCGCGTGGCGCAGCGCTTCGAGCTTTATGCCTGCGGCGTCGAGCTTGCCAACGGCTTTGGCGAACTCACCGATCCAACAGAGCAGCAGCGCCGCTTCGAGGCGGCGATGGCGGAAAGGGAGCGGCGTTATGGCGAGCGCTACCCGGTCGATCCGGATTTTCTTGCAGCGCTCACCAAGATGCCGCCGGCCTCAGGCATTGCGCTCGGCCTCGACCGGCTGGTGATGCTGGCAACCGGCGCGACGCACATCGAGCAGGTGCTGTGGGCGCCGGTCGAAGGCCCGCACACCTGAGCAGTCACGCCGCATTGACCATCGCGATTGCGCAGTCATAGGGTGACCGAACATTTGCCCAGGGAGTCCGCCGATGTCTTGCTTCCGCGCCGCCGCTTGCACGCTTGCCGTAACCGCATTCGCGATCTGCGGCCTGGCGCAGCCTTCGTTCGCGCAAAGCTATCCGTCGCAGAACGTCACCATGGTGGTGGCGTTCCCCGCCGGCGGCCTCGCCGACATCATCGGGCGCCTGGTCGCGACCAAACTGGGCGACCGGCTCAAGCACAGTTTCGTGGTGGAGAACCGCGGCGGCGCCGGCGGCAACATCGCCGCCAAGGCCGTGGCGGGTGCCACGCCGGATGGCTACACGCTGCTCGTTACCACCTCCGGACTCGCCGCCAATCTGACCGCCTCGAAGAACCGCGGCTTCGAGCAGAGTGACCTCCGGCCGGTCGCGTTCGTCGCCTATAGTCCAGACGTGCTGGCGGTCCACCCGAGCAACCCGGCGAAGGATATGAAGACATTCCTCGCCGCCGCCAAGGAAAAGAGCTTCACCTACGGCAGCGCCGGACCCGGCACCGGCCCGCAGATCGGCGCGGAATTTTTCTTCAAGGAAATCGCGAAGGTGAAATACATCCACGTGCCGTTCCAGGGCGGCGCGCCGGCGATCACCGCACTGCTCGGCAACCACGTCGACTCGATCGTGCTGACGCTGCCGCCGACGACGTCACATATCCGCAGCGGCGCGCTGCGCGGCCTCGGCGTCGCCAGCGACAAGCGCAATAAGGCCATCTCCGACGTGCCGACCTACGGCGAGATGGGCTACCCCAACGTGATCATCGGCTCGTGGGTCGGTATTTTCGCCCCCGCCAAGACGCCGGACGCCGTGGTGGACAAGCTCAACGCGGAAATCAACGCGCTGCTCAAGGACGCCGATTCGCTCGAGCAATTGGCCAAGAGCGGATTCGATCCGCTTGAGAAGAACGTCGGTGAGGCGAATGCCTATTTCAAGGACGAGGTTGCGCGCTGGGCCACGATGGTGAACGCCGCCGGCTCCGCGAACTGAGCATCTGGACGGACGGCACGTTACGGCGCACATAGGCGCAAGCAAACAAGGCTTGCGCCATGAACGTCGCCCCGAAAACCTTGCGCCATCTATCCGACCTCCGCGACGCCGGACTTGCGCCGGTGGACAAGCAGGCAGCCCTCGAACAGGTTGCCGCCCGCTATGCGGTCGCCATCACGCCCGCCATCGACGCGCTGATCGATCGCACCGATCCGAACGATCCGATCGCGCGGCAATTCGTTCCCGATGCGGCTGAGCTGCAAACCACGCCGGAGGAAAACGCCGATCCGATCGGCGACCACGCCCACAGCCCTGTCGAAGGCGTGGTGCACCGCTATCCCGACCGCGCGCTGCTCAAGCTCACGCCGATCTGTGCGGTCTATTGCCGCTTCTGCTTTCGCCGCGAGATGGTCGGCCCGGCCGGCATGCCGCTGACGGCGAAACAGCTCGACGCCGCCATCGCCTATATCGCGAACCATGCGGAAATCTGGGAGGTGATCCTCACTGGCGGCGATCCGCTAGTGCTCTCGACGCGGCGGCTGCGGCAGGTGGTGACGCGGCTTGCGGCCATCGCACACGTGAAGGTGATCCGCGTCCACACCCGCGTTCCAGTCGCAGAGCCGGCGCGCATCACGCCGGAACTGGTGCGCGCACTGAAAGCAACCGGCAAGGCAACCTATGTGGTGCTGCACGCAAACCACGCGCGCGAACTCACCGGCGCGGCGCGCGAGGCTTGTGCGCGCTTCATCGACGCCGGCATTCCGATGCTGAGTCAGTCGGTGCTGCTCGCCGGCGTCAACGACGATCCGCAAACGCTCGGCGATCTGATGCGCACGCTGGTTGAGTGCCGGATCAAACCGTACTACCTGCATCACGGCGACCTCGCGCCCGGCACGTCACATTTGCGCACGTCGATTGCGGCCGGACAGGATCTGATGCGGCAGCTTCGCGGCCGCTTGTCTGGCTTGTGCCAGCCGACCTATGTGCTCGACATTCCGGGCGGCCACGGCAAGTCGCCGATCGGGCCAAATTATCTGGCCGAGGACGGCGCGCACTATCGCGTCGAGGATTTCAACGGGGACCTGCATTGCTATCCGCCGCCGAAGTAATCCGCCTGCTCGATCTCAAGCCGCATCCCGAAGGCGGGCATTTTTGCGAGACGTTTCGCGATCCCCGCGCCATCGAAGGCGGCCGGGCGGCCTCGACCGCGATCTATTATTTGCTCGCGCGCGGCGAGTTCGCGCATTGGCACAGGGTCGACGTGGTCGAGACCTGGCACTGGTATGCGGGTAGTGCTCTCGAATTGCAGATCGATGACGGCAAAGCCACTTCGACGGTCCGGCTCGGCCCCGATCTCGCAGCAAACGAGCGCCCGCAGGCCATCGTGCCGGCCCATGCCTGGCAGGCAGCGCTCAGTCTCGGCGACTGGACGCTCTGTGGTTGCACCGTGGCGCCCGGCTTTGAATTCCGAGGCTTCGAACTGGCCCCAAAGGACTGGACACCGCAACGGTAGGGCTTGGCGGCAACACGTCGCCACCAAATAGCTGTCATGCCACCCGTCACCTGTCCGAGCACGGCCGATTATTGATATGATTTGAATGGGTTGAGGTAGCCAGTCCTTTTGGCTGGCCGTGTGGGCGTAAAGCGTATGCGTAAAGTGCGGCTGGGGCCTGTCCCGGGTGCGGCGGCTGTTGCGCGTCGGCGCAAAGTCGCCCGCGTCGGAGCTGCGGTCGTGGTGCTTGCCGCCCTCGCCGCTCTGGGGACGGCTTCGCCCTCATGGGCCGACTGCGTCCAGAACGGCAGTACGGTAACTTGCGAGCCACCCGGCACTGGTGGCTTCGACGCTGGCGCTCAGAACGGCCTCAGCTTGACGGTCCAATCCGGCGCGACAGTTTCCATTCCGGCGCCCGGCACCGGCATCCTGCTGAACGACAACAACAGCCCCGTCATCAACAACGGCACGATCTCGTCGACCTCCAATTTCGTCATTGGCATCCAGGCCGGCAACAACAACAGCATCACCAACAATGCAACGATCTCCGTCACCGGGCTCACCAGTCAGGGCATCTCGGTCGGCAGCAGCAACTTCATCGTGAACAACGGCGCGATCAGCGGACGCGGCTCGCCCGGTCTGATTAGCGGCGTCGACAACAACACCATCGTCAACAATGGAACGCTTTCCGATTCTCTGAACGGGAAAGGCATCTCGGTTCAGGACGGCAACACGATCGTCAACAGCGCATCGGGCATTATCAACATCAGCCTCGGCGGCACCGGCATCGATGCATCGAACACCGCCGGTACAACCGCGCCCGGCACGATTACCAACGCAGGCTCGATCACGGTCGGCACCAACGGCACGGGCATCAACGCGTTTCAGAACTACACGATCAACAACAGCGGCACGATTAGGGTTGGCGTCAACGGCAACGGCATCACCGTTACTTCCGACAGCACCGTCAACAATACGGGCACCATTGTCGGCCTGAACGGTGCATACGGCATCTGGGGTCAGTCGGGCGGCAACAACAACACCTTCTTCAACAGCGGCACAATTACCGTCTCCGGCAGCCTCGGTATCGGTGTATTTGCCGAAAGCGACAACACGACCTTTACCAACTACGGCACGATCGCCGTTTCAGGCGGCGGCATCGGCGTGGATCTGCTAGGCAACAACGCAGCCTCCACCAACTACGGCACGATCACCGTCTCCGGCACCAACGGCATCGGCGTATTTGTCGAAGGCGACAGCGCTACCTTCAGGAACTACGGCATGGTCGCCGTCTCCGGCTTCCGCGCTGTCGGCGTGTACCTTACAGGCAACAACTCGGTCGCCACCAACTACGGCACGATCACCGCCTCCGGCAACATCGGCGTCGGAGTGTTCGCTGAAAACAACGCCGCGACCTTCATCAATTACGGTCTGGTCCAAGCGCGCAATGGCGCCGCGGCCGTCGATTTCTGCAATTGCGTCCCCAGCGGCACCTTGCGGAATTACGGCACGCTGGATGGGCTCGTAACGATGGACGGCGCCGGTATCGTTGCCGACAACTACGGCACGATCACCGTCACCGATTCCTTCACCAACACGCCAGCCGTCACCCACACCATCGCCGGCATATATACCCCGATTCATCGATAGTCCGAAAAACCGCTTGCCACGGGACGATTTTGGGATTCGTGATGGGGCATGATTTGCGCCGGCTTTTTGTCTTCCGTTGACCGCGCCGACCTGACCGCCCTGGCGCGGGATGGATCGGCGGCGCATC
>CAMDDZ010000103.1 GCA_945893145.1 Rhodoplanes serenus
CGCAACCGCTGCCACAACACGCTCACGAAGATCAAGCGAATAGGCTCGCGGCATGGATGCTGGCCTCCAACCCAGCCAGCATCGTGAATCACAACCAAACCGATTTGGGAATCCCAATTCGATTCAATCCCAATGAATCTGACTCTAGCGTGCCAGGATGAGGAAGCAGTGGTCAGCGCGAGGGCTGGACGGCCGGCTGGACTCCGCTGGAGGGCTGAGCCGTGGGCGGCGGCGCGCCGCCCGGCGTTGCCCCGGTCAGCCGCTCGATCACCGAGCGGATCGTTTCGCGCGTGCCGCGATTCTTGACCGCATCGAGCAGCGGTGTTGCCGCCGGGGAGCGCATCAGCAGGGCCTGCGGCTCGAACATGTAGAACGGATCGTCCCACGGGCCCTGAACAAAGAACGGCAGTTCGAATGTGGCAGGCGCGTCGGTGGCGCCGCTCGACACTAGCGCGGCGACGCCACGCAAGTCGAACTCCCGGCTCGGGATCGAGGCGGAGCCGGTGACGTTGAGCCGGAGCTTGGAGCCTTCGAGCCGCACGTCTTCGATGTTGGCAGTGCCTTGCACGATCTTGAGGTTGACGGTGAGTTTCTCGAACGGGGTCTTGCCGGAACGGAAGTCGCCCGCGCCCGCGAGCGGCCGCTTTTCGAGCCGCCGCAGCACCGGCTCGACGTTGAGGCCGATCAACGAGCCGTCCCGGCCGATCAGCGTCGCCGTGCCGTTGAGTGTGCGGGTGAGGGCGAGCACGTTGCCGCCCGAACCGTCGACCGTGATCGCGATGTCGCCGCGGCCTTCGATGCGGCGCATGTTGAACAGCTCGTTGAGGCAGTTCTCCAACTCGACGTCGGTGAATTGCAGTTGCGATTTCACCTCGGCGCCGGCATCGGACGCGCCGATCGCGAACGAGCCCTTGAGGATGCCGCCGAACGCCTGCGACTCGGCAATCGCCACCGTCAGCTTGCCGCCGCGCAGGTTGAGCGTGATCGCGGTGCGGCCGAAGTTGGCGCGCGACGCTATGATCTTCGCGGCCGACAGCCGCAGATCGAGATCGAATCCGGTCAATCCGTCGAGCAGGATCGGCACCCGGTTCCAGTCGCGTTCGTTGGAGGTCAGCAGCCGGACCGTGGACACATAGGGGCTGAGGTCGAGCGTATCGGCGGCGAGCGTGCCTTGCAGCGTCTGCCGGCCGTCGGTCGCAAATGTCAGCACGCCTTCGGCTGTATTGCCGTCGAGTTCGAGGTTGACGGTCGATAGCGAGATCGTGCCGCCGGAGACGTTGGTCTTGGCCTTCAGCGCGAAGCGGGCGAAGCCACCGCCGGTGAGCGGCTTGATGCCGACCCAGCGCAGCGTGTCGCGCAGCGATGCCGCATCGGCGGCGAGCGTGCCATCGATCTTGAGCGTCGGGCGCGCGCTCAAGGCGCCCTCAAACGCGAGCTTGAGCGGCGCGCCGTTGAGCCGCAGCTTGAGCCCGGAGCGGTCGCCTGCCAGTGCGGCAGCGAAATCGTTCAGGCTGACGCTCGTAGCGACCGTCTCGCCGTGCCACACGAAACGGCCGGTGGCGCCGAAGCTTTTGGAGATCGATGGCCAGGCGAGGGCAAGCTCGACGTTGCTCAGCGTCTCGTTGAGACCGCGGGTGTCGCTCAGCACGATGGTGCCGTGCTCGATGCGAATCTCGGAGAACGACGCCGCTTGGTCCGGCCGGTTGGCCTTCGGACCGAGCTTGCGGGCCAGCACCTCGATCAGCCGCGTCCAGTTCGAGCGGCCTTCGGCGTCGAACGCGACGTTGATGCGCGGGCGCTCGAGCGTCACATCGGCGATTT
The DNA here is from genome assembly GCA_945893145.1 of Rhodoplanes serenus. Taxonomy (GTDB): domain Bacteria; phylum Pseudomonadota; class Alphaproteobacteria; order Rhizobiales; family Xanthobacteraceae; genus Z2-YC6860. Next base: position 1,822 of record CAMDDZ010000103.1, read on the forward strand.
CGACGCGGCCCAGGAACAGCGGGAAGAACCGCAAGCGCGCCGTGAGCCGGTCAACCGCCAGCGGCGGCTCCGCGCCTTCGCCGAGCCGCACGGTCGAGAAGCTGACCGAGCCGGTGGGAAACAGGCTGACGGCAGCGTCGCCGCGCAGCGAGATATCGAGGCCGGTCGTGGCGCGGATTTCGGCCTCGGCAGCGGTCCGCACGCTATCCGTGGAAGTCAGCACAGCCATCGCGCCAAGCGCGGCGCAGCCCACCAGCACGATGGCGGCAATCGCGATACCCAAACGCTTGAAGGCGGTGCCCGCGCTCACGGATGATCCAAAAGGGGTCTGTGCAAGCCGGCAACTATAGCGGCCGGCATTTCGCGGGCAAACTGGTCACCGTCTGTGACCCTTTCGTGGCCGGAAAGTCACAGCATTCGGACTTGCACCGTTTTGCGCCCGGCGTTGCGCTGGCGTCACACCTGCTCCAGCCGAAGCGGCTGATTGGCCTCAGACCGCGACCTTGTAGCCGGCTTCGGTCTTGGACTTGATCTCCTCGAGGCTGGTGCCGGGGGCAAGCTCGACCAGCGTCATTCCGCCGCTGCCCTTTTTGTCGATGTTGAACACGCCGAGGTCGGTGATGACCATATCGACGACGCCGGCGCCGGTCAGCGGAAGGTTGCAGCGCTTGAGCAGCTTCGCCTCGTTCTTGGCCGAGTGCTCCATCACCACCACGACCTTTTTGACGCCCGCCACCAGATCCATGGCGCCGCCCATGCCCTTAACCATCTTGCCGGGGATCATCCAATTGGCGAGGTCGCCATTCTCGGCCACCTGCATGGCGCCGAGGATCGACAGATCGATGTGGCCGCCGCGAATCATAGAGAACGAGTCGGCGGAGGAGAAATAGCTGGTGGTCGGCAGCTCCGTGACGGTCTGCTTGCCGGCGTTGATCAGGTCGGGGTCTTCGTCACCCTCATAAGGGAAGGGACCGAAGCCCAGCATGCCGTTCTCGCTTTGCAACTGCACTGTCATCCCGGTCGGGATGTAGTTCGACACCAACGTCGGGATGCCGATGCCGAGATTGACGTAGAAGCCGTCGCGCAACTCCTTCGCGGCGCGTTCCGCCATCTGCTCGCGTGTCCAGGCCATGACGGTCTCCTTCTCAAGCCATTACGCGCTTGCGCACGGTGCGTTGTTCGATGTGCTTCGGCGCGTTCGGCACATGGATCATGCGCTTCACATAGACGCCGGGCGTGATGATGTGGTCCGGGTTGAGCTCGCCCGGCTGCACGAGATTCTCCACCTCGGCGACCGTGACCTTGCCGGCGGTTGCCATCATCGGATTGAAGTTTCGCGCGGTCTTCCGGTAGACGAGGTTGCCTTCGGTGTCGCCCTTCCAGGCGTGCACGATGGCGAGATCGGCAACGATGCCTTTCTCCATCACGTAGCGCTCGCCGTTGAACTCGCGCTCTTCCTTGCCCTTGGCGATGTCGGTGCCGGCGCCGGTCTTGGTATAGAACGCCGGAATGCCGGCGCCGCCGGCGCGGATGCGCTCGGCGAGAGTGCCCTGCGGATTGAATTCGATCTCCAACTCGCCCGCGAGATATTGCTGCGCGAAGGTCTTGTTCTCGCCGACGTAGGACGAAATCATTTTTTTGATCTGCTTGGTGTCGAGCAGCAGGCCCAAGCCGATGCCATCGACGCCGGCGTTATTCGACACCACCGTCAGGTTCTTCACCCCCGAGTCGCGGATCGCCAGGATCAGTGTTTCCGGGATGCCGCACAGCCCGAAGCCGCCGGCCATGACCAGCATGCCGTCTTTCAGCAGGCCGGCCAGCGCCGCCTTGGCGTCGGGATAGACCTTTTTCATTGACCTTACCTCGCGATGGAACAGGGATGTCCTAGCCGAGGTATCGAGAGGCGATCAAGCGCGCTGATGCCCGAGTTTGATGCAAAAATGGCCCCACAGCGGGGCCATTTTCGTTTCAGCGCAGCAAGATTATTTCGCCGTTTTCATCCTGTCGTAGCTGAACACGAAATCCTGTCCGGCAGGCAGCGGCTTGTGGCAGTTGAAGCAGGCGGTGAGGTTCGCCGCCGTGTTCGGCGTCTTATCGGCCTTGAACGCCTGATATTCCCATTCGCCATTGCGCACATTGTCTGGGTACTCGGTGCCCCAGCCGGTGCGCTTCTCCATCACCGTATAGGCGAGCAAATTGCCTTTGATGAAGCGCCCATTGGCGTCCTTCTCGGGCACGCCTTGCGCGTCGAGCTTGGCGGCGTATTGCACGAGCGTGATGACCGTGCCGCTCGGCAGCGGCTCGCCTTTTTTCGCGGCGGCGATTGCGGCGGGTGATGTGAAGAGCTCGCGGTACTGCTTGTTGTCGGCGCGATCCACGGTGGTGTAGAGCACGCCTTTGTCGAAGGTCGCCGGAAACGCGACCTTGTCGCCGCCCGCGCGAGCCGCCACCGCGATGAGTGCGGCCGACGCACAGCCGACTGCGACCGGAACTGCAATCCATCTTGCGAATTTCATGATCGACCCCTTTTGGCGGCCGCTGGATGGCCAGCGAACCGTAACGCCATCTTAGTCCGCGCTGCCGGCGCGCGCGTTCACGACTTGGCGAGCAAGCCTTGGCCTGTGGACTGCGCTTTAGTAGCCGATCAGGATCTCGGAAACCGCGGGCTTGGCGGCGCGCAACGCGGTGTCGTTCGATGCGAATTGCTTGTCGCCTGTAACGGCGGCGCGCGCAGCCGCGGGCGCCTTGCTGTCGGCGGCGAGACGCATACCGATTTTGCAGCCGCCCGGCAGCGTGCCGAGCGCGCCGCCCTCCCAACTGACGACCGACGCGTTGCCGTTGGCGTCGAATCCGGAGAGCTTGAACGGCCGGCCGTTGGCCTTCTCCAGCGCGGCGAGCGAGAGGCCAAGCTTCAATCCCTTCGGCGCGGTCCATTGCGAGCGGCCGGTGATGACAATGACCGAGGTGTCGGTGCGCGCGGCCTCGTTGCCCCAGACCACTTCAAGCCGCCGCTTGGGATCGTTCGGATAGAGCACGGAGGCTTTGATCTTGCTGCCCTCCGAACTATCGACGTCGGTGAAGGCGATGTTTCGCGAGTCGTATTTCTGGGCAAGCTTGATGTGGCTGGAGTCCTTGGCGAACACGCCGCTGCAGGCGATCGCGATGGCGGGTGCGGCTGGCTTCGGCTTGGCCGGCGGCTGGGCGTCGTCGGGGGCGGCAATAGAAGGGTCGGGCGCAGGTGCCGGGGCAGGCGCCGGAGCGGGTGCGGTCGCGTTACGCGCGGGTGGGCGCGGTGCGGGTGTGCGTGCGGCGGGGGTGCGCTGTGCCGGCGGCTGGGTCTGCTGCTGCGGCGGCTCGGTTTGCGGCCGCGGCTCGGCCGGGTTCGGCCAGCGGTCTTGAATCGACGTGCCGGGTGGCGCCGGTGGCTGCGAAAATTGCGCCGCGGCGAGCGTCGGCAGGGCCGCCAGGACGGCGGTCGCGAGCGAGACGCGAACCGATGAAATACGCATAACGATCTCCGGCCGAGGCGGGACGATCTCTAGCGATCACATCCGATCTTGTACATATCGAGGCGCTGCGGCGCAGCATGCACAGCAAATTCGGCTCCGGCATGGTTACCCGAGCCGGGTGCTGCCTGCTTGCGGCTGAACTAGGCCCTTGCCGGCCAAGACCTTACGGGTACGGCCTGCGGACGCGAACCTGCCCGCCGACCGGAACGCCGTCGTAAAACGGATTTTGACGGCAGAACCCGCCGCGGCCGGAGATCGAGGCCCGGCATTGCTCCCACGTCATGAAATAGCAATTGGAGCTGCCGCCGCGGCCGCCGTAGTCGGCGCACCAGCGGTAAGGGTCGGCTTGGGCGGGGCTGCTCGTGAAACCGGACGCGAGAGCCGCAAGGCTGCAAGCCGCGATGGTGGAAGCAAGGACGATCCGCATCTGTGGTCTCCCTTGGTTGCGCCCGGCGCTCCGCCGCGCCGCAGCACCCCATGACAATCCGTCCCAATAACCCCCGGCACAAGGAATCATTCGCTGGCTCGCGGCAATTTGAACGCCCAGCTTCGCTGCTTCGAACGCGCCGGCGGCTTGCGACCGGCGGCTGCTTCGCGCTACCGGTTTGGTGCGGCGAACCAACGCCGAAGGGGAAACGCCATGCTGAAAATCATTTGCGCTGCAGCATTGATCCTGGGCGGCTCTGCCGCAGGCTTGACGCAAGCAGCACTGGCGCAGGGCTCAGCCACGCCCGACGTGGTGAAAGACCTGGCGCCGACCGGCAAGCTGCGCGCCGCCATCAACGTGACGAACCGGGTGTTGGCGCAGGAGGATCCGGCGGGCGGCGAGCCGAGGGGCGTCTCGGTCGATCTGGCGCGCGAGCTGGCCAAGCGTCTCGGCGTGCCGGTCGAGCTCACCGTGTACCGCGGCGCCGGCACGGTGTTCGAGGCGGCGAAAACCGGTAAATGGGACATCGCCTTCTTCGCGATCGAGCCGGTGCGCGCCGCCGAGGTCGATTTCACCGCGGCCTACGTCATCATCGAAGGCGGCTATGCGGTGCCGAACAGCTCGCCGATCAAATCGATCGCGGATGTCGACCGGCCCGGCATCAAGATCGCGGTCGGCCAGGGCTCGGCCTACGACCTCTATCTCACCCGCACGCTGAAGAACGCGCAGCTCGTGCGCGCACCGTCGGCCAACAACGGCTACCTCACATTGTTCCTGGACCAGAAGCTCGACGTTGTGGCGGGCGTGAAGCCGATCGTCGCGGCCTGGGCCAAGACGCGCACCGACATGCGCGTGCTCGATGGCGCGTTCCAGCAGATCATGCAGGCGATGGGCACACCCAAGGGCCGCGGCGAAGCTGGACGGCGCTATCTCGCGGCCTTCGTCGAGGAGATGAAGAAGTCGGGCTTCGTCGCCGATGGGCTCAAGCGCAGCAACCAGCCGGATGCCGCGGTCGCGCCGCCATCGGGCAACTGAGCGATCACCACTTCCACCGCAAGCCGGCCGCGATGCTCTTGCTGGCGGTCGGCGCGCCGACATCGGTCACCGACGTGGTGACGCTGAGCGGGCCGAACAGTTTCTGTTCAGCGCTGAATTTGTGGCGCTGGATGCTGTCCGCGGTCGAACTCGCGGTGCCGGCCGACAGCGTGGTGCCGGTCGGGCGGATGTCGAACTTCACCGTGCGATCGTTGCTCCACACCTGCGAGGGCGTGCCGGGCGCGGCCGCGCTCGGCAGACCCGTCGCTGGTGCCGTCGGCTCGATGACGGCGAGCGAGCCTTGCAGCGTGACCGAGTAATTGCTGCCGATCGGCACCGAGCGGCTCAGCGTGGTGCCGAGCTTGCGTTGGTCGCGGCTGGTGTCGCCGCGCGCGTCGATCGAGGCGATGCCCGGCACCGTGAAGTTGGCCCAGGCCGCGCCGGTGCTTTGATCCGTGGAGGGCAGCGGACGCTCCAGCGGCGTGACGGCGCCGGTCGGCGGCGCGAGCCCGAAGTCGGCGCCGATCTTGGCGTCCCAGGCGAGCGGCAGCGGCCGCTTCACCGAGACGGCGGCCGAGCCGTCCGGCTTGTCGGCGCGGCTCCAGTCCAGATTGGGCGCGGCGGTTTTCTGCGGCGTGCGGGCGGCCTTGTGTTGCGGCACGTCGCTCAGCGGATCGGTGTTGAGCGCGTCGCGCAGCGCGGCCTGCTCCTCCTCGGAGAGCGGCGTGGTGTCGGCCGGCGGCGGCGCGTTCAGCTCGAGCATGGGGCTCGGCGTGCGCTTCGATTGCGCGGCGGCGAGACCCGATGCCGCGAGCAGCGCGACGAGCATCGCGGCCGAACCAAAGAGCGGGCGGCAAAGCGCGGTGCTGCGTCGCATCGGGGACTCCTGAACTCACTGCGCTTTCGGCTGGCTTGCTTGCCGAGCGCTACGCTGCCGCACGACCGGTTAAGCAAGCGTTGCGCAGGTAAATGCCGAATGAGGCGAGGGTTTGAAACTTTTGTGGCGGCGCTGAAACCGCGTTGTTGAAGCTGCTGATCAGGACAACCCATGATGCTCCTTGTGTTGCGGACATGCGCGATCGCCGGGATTTGTTGGGCGCCCGGACGCCGTCTCGTTGGTCCCTCGGGAAACCCGAGGGGATGGAGCGCCGGTCGGCGCAACATCTCGATCACGCCTCGTCTGCAGGCGGATTGCTCCGCCTGAGACACAACCGACGTGGCGCCCAAAGCGGGGGCGCGCGCCGGCCGACGCTCCATCGCGGCGATTTTTGGCCCTCGGAACCGTGACTGACAAAAACCGGCAGCGAACTCGCGCTCGCCCTGATCCCGGCGGCTTACGCCGCCGTTCATCCGGTCCCCGTGTGCCCAAACATGGGCGCCCCTCGTAGTCGGGGGGACAGTTACCCGAGGCCTCCCGGGAGCGGGGTTGCGAATCCCGCGCGCAGGCGCCGCGTCCCACCCCGCCAGCACGACGCCTCATGATGACGCCCTCGGATGGGTAGGACAGTAAACCTAGTGGACTTATTCGTTCGATTTGTAAACCGGTAAATTCGCGGCGCCGTTGGAAAACTTCCGCTGTCATGCCGCGCGGGCATGACGGGCGACAGGCTGAACGATTCAGCCTCATCATGCCTAGTCGATATAGGGATACTTGCGCCTTGCGGCGGCGGACAGCCGCAAGGCTTCGCGAAAGGCATCGATCCAGATCGACATGTTGTGGCCGACGCCTTCGATGCGGCGGCGAACCGCGCGGACAATGTGAATCAGCACTGCGAGCATGATCGCTCCTGTTGTGTCGGGGAGAGCGGTGGTGGATCGAGTCGCGGCGGCTCAGCGATCCGGCGGCATCAGTTGCGACGGCGTGTATTCGATGCCGCGCCAGCGCAACACGCGGGCGATCTCGCGCTCCGCCTTGATCTGCTGCGAACGCTCGATCGATTGCCACAGCCGCCGCAACCATGCCGGATTGGCGCGCGTCGCGGCGGTGGGGTTTTCGCTTTCGGCAGCGATGTCGAACGCAAGTGTGTCGTGGATGATGTTCTGAACCATGATCGTCATCTCCATTGCGATGTCATGACTCAGGCGTTTCCCGTTGGTGTTCTTGTTGTGAGAGCGAGATAGGCGCGGTTTGTTGCAAACATGCGACCGCCGTGTGTCGAAGCGGCTCCGCGCTCTCACAAAGAATTTATTGCGCGCGTGGATGACGCGGGATCAGGCGGCATTCGCTGTGCATTCGTGCGGCGTCACGCTCAAGTCGCGGCAACGACACGCAGCGGCCATACTTGTTGCTGGTATTGCGACGCGGGGGCCGTCACGAAAAGGCGCACGCCTCTTGCGCTGATTTTGGGAGAGTGTCAGGCCCGTGAGTCGAGGCTGTAAACCAAGCGCACAAAAGTCTCGGCGTGTGCGCGTCTCTTAAACGAGCCTAATCGACGATACTCGGGGTCGTGTTCTGCAATGTCAGGCGACCAAAGCACAATAAATTCGCGGCCCTCGCGCTCAATGACTGCGGTTAGGTCGTCGCTGTCAGTAGGGGACATATGACGCGCGCCGCAGTGTGGGCAATCGTCGTCGCACATGCAGGACCAAGCGTCTGACCAGCTTTGCCCGCAGCGGTCGCAGTCATAGTGGTTGAGAAACCAAGCCATGAGATCACCGAGAATCAGATCGTAAGCGATAATTGCCCCGGCCGACAAAGTCGAGATAGCCCTGATCGCGTAGCACTTGTAGTTGCTGTCGGATTTTTTGCTTCACATGCATGTTGTTGGGATAAATGCGACTTAGGTCCTGCTCAAATGCGTAAACGTCGTTGATGTCAAATTCCTGTTTGCCAAGTGACTCCACGCATTTCATGACCTCGATGAGCCAGCCTCGAGCCTCCCCGTCCTCTTCTCGAAGAAAAAGTGTCTTCCGCCATCGAGAAAGAACATCGTCTTTTGGTTGCAGTTCGCCGTTTCGAACAATGAAGATTTTTCCAGACGCAGGAATTCGGCTTAAAAGGATGTTGCAGCCGATCCAGCCAGCGCGCCGCGCGGTGGCGGCCAAGGGCTTCCGCTTTTCGATGATTTCGCGGACGAAGAAGTGCTTTGGAACGACAAACAGGCTGACAACAGCCAGTTCTTTCAAGCTGTAGTTCATCAGAAGCAAATTTGGGTTGTTATCGGCCGCTAGTCGGGTGCACATGGCGCCGAACGCGCCATCGACAACTTTTGCCCCAAAATTTCCCTTCTGGCTTTTGAGCTCGTATTGCTCGTTACAGGAAGGGCAGAAAAAATCCGCTACTGGACTGTTTGCTACGAATTGATTGATTTTGGGATTGCCGCAGTTCGGGCAGTACAGTTCTTTGCTTGCCCAGGTTTCAGTCCACGCGCGGGCTCTTTGCGAACCGCTATTGTAAGGCAATTGCGTTTGGTCAAACCCCAACTTCATGGGGTTTCAAGTTATCCAGACTCTTTGAATAGGTTCTTAAAGGAACGCAATCGCGCGTGCGCGCGCTGCAGGTCAATAGTCCTACAACCCCATCGCCGCCTTCTCCGCCTCCGGGACCACGTCGTGCGCGTAGAGCCGCTTGCGGAATTCCGCATGCGCGACGAGCTCGGCGTCGCGCACCTTGAGGTCCTCATAGGCGGAATAGAGACGCAGCCCGTTCTGGCGCGCGCCGCGTTGAACGTCGGCGACCCGTTCGCGGCGCAGCCGCTCATACGCCAAGAGTGCGGCGGGCGCTTGGCCCCGGTCCACGCGCGCCAGGATCGTCGCCAGCGCCATGCCATCCTCGATCGACTGGTTCGCGCCCTGGCCGAGATGCGGCAGCATCGGATGCGCGGCGTCACCGAGCAGCGTCAGCCGTCCCTTGGTCCAGGTCGGCAGCGGCTCGCGATCATACAGCGCCCAGCGAAAGCAGGTGTCGACCTGCCGCAGCACGGAGGCGATGCGCGGGTCCCAGCCTTCGAACTCCGCGCGAAGCACATTGGGATCGCCAGGCGCGGACCACGATTCCTTCATCTCCTGATCTGCGGGGACGAAGCCGACGTAGTTGATCATCGTGCGATGGCGCACCGGGAAAGTCAGAAAGTGCTTGGACGGGCCGGCCCATGTCTCCCAGCGGTCTGTCGGCCAGTCCGGCAATCGCTCGCAGGGAACCAGGCCGCGGTAGGAAATGGTGCCATGGAAGACGGGCTTGGAGGGCGGGAAGACGTGAGGCCGAAGCTCGGAGTGAATGCCGTCGGCGGCGACCACCACATCGGCTTCGATCGTGGCGCCGTTGGCGAATGTCACGCGGGCCTTGTCGCCGCCCTGCTCGAAGCCCACCGCGCGGTGTCCGGTGTGAATGATGCCGGAGGCGAGCGGCGCGGCGAGCAAATCGACGAAGTCGGCGCGGTGCATGCCGAAGGTGGCATTCCAGCCCGAGGCGTCGGCGACCTGGACCGGCGCGATCGGCGTGCCGTCGTGGCGCAGGTATCGGGAGGCGGGGCCAATCAGCGAGCCCCATTTCTCTACCGCCGGGCCGAGGCCCACGCGCTGAAGCTGACGCACGCCGTTCGGTGTCAGATAGACGCCCGCGCCGACCTCGCCCAGCGCCGGGGCCTGCTCGTACACCGATACCGGCACGCCCTCCGCGACCAGCGCGTTGGCGGCGAACAGGCCGCCGATGCCGCCGCCGACGATCGCGACGTGGGGTTTGGATTTCATTGTCATCACTACTTCTTACGTTATGACCTCACGCCTCGGCCACAAACCTGTTCCGCATCTTCCCCAAGCCCTCCACCTCGGTCTCCATCACATCTCCCACGTTGAGGAACGTGTTGGTGCCTTGCCCCACGCCGCCGCAGGTGCCGCACACGAAAATATCGCCGGTCTCCAGGCTGAGAATGCCGGAGGCGTATTCGATCTGCTCCTCCGGCGTGAAGATGAACTGCGAGGTGTTGCCGTTCTGCTTGACCGCGCCGTTGACGGTCAGCCGGAGGAACAGGTTCATGTGGTCCTTCACGAAGGCGCGCGGCACGAGATAAGGCCCCATCGGCGCGAAGCGGTCGTGGCTCTTGCCGTTGAGCCAGTCCGAGCGCAGCCCCGGCCGGTCTGCGCGAATCTGCAGATCGCGGGCAGAGACGTCGTTGGTGGTCATCCAGCCGGCGATGTGGTCGAGCGCGCGCTCAGCCTTGATGCGCTTGCCGCGCTTGTTGATCGCGCAGGCGATCTCGGCCTCCCAGTCGATGCGTTTCAGCTCGCGCGGAATTTCGATGTCATCGGTGGCGCCGGCGAGGCAGCTCGGGGCCTTGAGGAACAGGTAGGGCTTGCTGGTCGATTTCTCGCCGGTGAATTTCGGGCCCTCTTTCGGTGTCATGCCGGCGCGGAGCATCTCGTCGACGTGCTCCTGGAAGTTCTGCGCCGCGTAGAACATCTTGCCGGGGCGGCCGACCGGCGGCAGCGCGGTCAGCGAGGCAACCGGCGCGGCGTCGGGTGTGCCCTTCGGCAGTGCCGCCGCGATCTCCTGGAGCTGCGCGAAGCTGCGGTCCCAGTCGTCCAGCATGTCCTGGATGGTCGCGCCAGCCGGTGCGGGTTTGCCCGCGGCCTTGGCGGCCTCGGCGATCCCGATGGCGTTGTCGTCCAGCACGATGGCGGCGAACGGCTTACCGCCGTTCTTGGAGAATGTGCCGAGCTTGAATGCGCGTCCGTTCATGGTTCCTCGCTGCGATGGTTTTGCCGGAACGTAGCGGTTAGGCTTGGCCGATAACAAGTGGCGCGGGAGAGGACTGCCATGCGGGGACTGCTTGCGGCGCTTTTTGCATGCGCGGTTGCGTGGCCGGCCGCGGCACAGCCCGCACCGACGCCGGATGTGCTGAAAGAGCTGGCGCCCACCGGCAAGCTCCGCGCTGCGCTGAACTTCGGCAACGGTGTGCTGGTGCAGGGGCAATACGGCTCGCCGCGCGGCATCACGCCGGACCTCGCCACGGAGCTGGCGAAGCGCCTCGGCGTGCCGCTGGAGTTCGTCAACTTTCCGGCGGCCGGCAAGGTGTTCGAGGCGCTGAGCAAGGCGCAGGTCGATGTCGGCTTCATCGCCATCGAGCTGGTGCGCGCCGCCGAGGTCGAGTTCACCGCGCCCTATGTAATCATCGAGGGCACCTACATGGTGGCCAAGACTTCACCGCTGAAGGACGTCGGCGACGTCGACAAGCCGGGCATTCGGATCGGCGTCGGCCTGGGCTCGGTCTACGACCTGTTCCTGACGCGCACGCTGAAGCATGCGGCGCTGGTGCGCAACCCGAAGGGTGGCGCGGCCGGCGGCATCGAGCCGTTCGTCGAGCAGAAGCTCGACGCCGCGGCCGGCGTGCGCCAGCCGCTCGATCTCTACGCGGCAAGCCATCCGGAGATGCGCGTGATGGCCGGCACCTTCGACCAGATCCGCCAGGCGATGGGCACGCCGAAGGGGCGGCTCGCCGGCGCCGCCTATCTGCAGGCGTTCATCGAGGAGATGAAGAAGTCCGGCTTCGTCGCCGGCGCCGTCAAACGAGCCGGCCAGACCGCGCAGGTCGCGCCGCCCGCAATCGCGCGCTAACGCCCGCGCGGCAATCGGCTCGTCCCTCACTCCTCCATATGCCGAAACGTGCGGCGAAGGCCGCGGCGCAACGCCTGCGCTTCGCCGAAGGCCTCGGCGAGCATGGACAGCCCGCGTCCTGACTTGTTGAAGGCGCGGCGAATGGCATCGACGACGTAAATGACAGCCGGGATCATGATAGCTCCTCTTTGATTATTCTTGGACTGGCGTGCGGCGAGCGAACGCGTGAATCAGAGATGCGGCTCGCGATTCACGTCGGGCGTGAATCGCAATCTCCCATCCCGCCGGTAGCGCGCGATCACCTGTTCGGCCCTGCGGGTTTGCGTTTCGACCATGACATCGTAAATGCGCCGCAACAGCGACGGCCCAGCTGCAGGTTCAGCGGCTTCGGTGTGATCGGGGATGAAAACGGCGGGAAGCGTTTGTGTAGCCATGGTCAGCAACTCCATCGGTTGTGATCCAGGGCGTCTCCTCGGTTTTTTCTTTTCTGCTTAGCGCGATTCGTCGGCGATGGCGACACCCAGCACCGAATGGAGACCATGCGCTGTCATCATGCAGTCGCGCGATTGTGCCCGCGCGCGGGCAAAGCGCGCCCGTTCGCGCGGCATTCGCCCGCAAACTGCGCGCACGCCTTGCTGTCGCGTCATCGCGAACACATTGCGGTCACAGGTGTCACCGCAAAAATATTTTATGAATTTTTTCAAGGCGCGTCGGGGCGGTGACGGTTGCGCGTCAGCATAAAGACTCGCGTGCGACACCCCGAGCCGTTTGCATCACGGATCGAGTCCGAACAGGCGCTTTTGGGATCGTGCTCTATCGCCCGCGCGGCTTCCCGCCGCCGTGCATTCCGGGCTTGCCGGTGGTCGAGCGCGGCCCCGGCCGGTACGGCTTGCTCTCCGGCCCGGGACCCATCTCGTCGAGCGTAGGTTTGCGCGGGGCTTCGCGCTCTGCGCTTCGGCGCGGCGCGTCCTTCGCGCCCGGCCGCAGCGGCTTCACCTCGTGATAGGTGGCGATGCCCATTTCGTCGAGCGTAGGCTTGTGGACTTTGCTTGGGACGAGCGCTCTGCCTTTCCCCGCGGTGCGGGAAGATCCCGCGCGGGGATGTTTGGCGGTCGGGTCGTCCACCACCGCAAGCTCGGTCGCGCGCAGGCGCTTGAGCTCGTCGCGCAGTCGTGCGGCCTCCTCGAAGGAAAGATCGGCGGCGGCCTCGCGCATGCGGGTTTCGAGGTCGGCCAGCACCGCCTCGAAATTGTGCCCGATGGTGATGGTGTCCTCGCCGACGCCGGCCAAGCCCCCCTCGGTCGAGACCAGCACGTGATCGCGCTCGTAGGCGCTCGCCATGATGTCGCCGATCGACTTCTTGATGCTCTCCGGCGTGATGCCGTTGGCTTCGTTGTAGGCGCGCTGCTTCTCGCGGCGGCGCCCGGTCTCCTCCATGGCGCGCTGCATCGAGCCGGTGACGTGGTCGGCGTAGAGGATGACGCGACCCTCGACGTTGCGCGCGGCGCGGCCGATGGTCTGAATGAGTGACGTCTCGCTGCGCAGAAAGCCTTCTTTGTCGGCGTCCAGGATGGCGACCAGCGCGCATTCCGGAATGTCGAGGCCCTCGCGCAACAGGTTGATGCCGACCAGCGCGTCGAACGCACCGAGCCGAAGGTCGCGAATGATCTCGATGCGCTCCAGCGTATCGATATCGGAGTGCATGTAGCGCACCCGGATGCCCTGCTCGTGCAGGTATTCGGTCAGGTCCTCGGCCATGCGCTTGGTCAGGACAGTCACCAGGGCGCGAAAACCCTTGCGGGCGACCTCGCGCACCTCGCCGACCAGGTCATCGACCTGAGTGCGCGCGGGCCGCACATCAACCGGCGGATCGATCAGTCCGGTCGGGCGGATCACCTGCTCGGCAAACACGCCGCCGGATTCCTCCATGTCCCACAGTCCGGGCGTGGCCGAGACGCAAACGGTCTGCGGCCGCATCGCGTCCCATTCCTCGAAGCGCAGCGGCCGGTTGTCCATGCAGGAGGGCAGGCGGAAGCCGTATTCGGCGAGCGTCGCCTTGCGGCGGAAGTCGCCGCGGTACATGCCGCCGAGCTGCGGCACCGTGACGTGGCTCTCGTCCAGGAACACCAGCGCGTTGTCGGGCACGTATTCGAACAAGGTGGGCGGCGGCTCGCCGATCTTGCGGCCGGTCAGATAGCGCGAATAGTTCTCGATGCCGGCGCAGGCGCCGGTGGCTTCCATCATTTCGAGGTCGAACAGCGTTCGTTGTTCGAGGCGCTGCGCTTCCAGCAAGCGGCCGGTGGCGTGCAGCTCATCGAGCCGCAGCTTGAGCTCGGTCTTGATGCCTGAGATGGCCTGGATCAGCGTTGGCCGCGGCGTGACGTAGTGCGAGTTGGCGTAGATCTTCACGAATTCCAGCTCGTCGGTGTTCTGCCCGGTGAGCGGGTCGAACTCCACGATGCTCTCCACCTCGTCGCCGAACAGGTTCACCCGCCAGGCGCGGTCCTCGTAGTGGGCTGGGAAAATATCGATGGTGTCGCCGCGCACCCGGAAGGTGCCGCGCGAGAAATCGGCGCTGGTGCGCTTGTATTGCAGCGCCACCAAGTCGGCGATCAGCCGGCGCTGATCGAGCCGCTCCTTGTGCTTGATCGTGAAGGTCATGGCCGAGTAGGTCTCGACCGAGCCGATGCCGTAAATGCAGGACACCGACGCGACGATGATCACGTCGTCGCGTTCGAGCAGCGAGCGCGTCGCCGAATGGCGCATGCGATCGATCTGCTCGTTGATCGAGGAATCCTTCTCGATGTAGGTGTCGGTGCGCGGGATATAGGCTTCCGGCTGGTAGTAGTCGTAGTACGAGACGAAATATTCGACTGCGTTGTCCGGGAAGAACGTCTTGAACTCGCCGTAGAGCTGCGCGGCCAGCGTCTTGTTCGGCGCCAGGATCAGCGCCGGGCGCTGCGTCGCCTCGATCACCTTCGCCATCGTGAAGGTCTTGCCCGAGCCGGTGACGCCGAGCAGCACTTGCGTGCGGTCGTTACGCTTGGCGCCTTCGATCAGGTCCTTGATCGCCTGTGGCTGGTCGCCCTTCGGCACCAGGGCGGATTTGAACTCGATCGGCACGCCGCCTTCGGATTTCTCCGGCCGTGGCGGGCGGTGTGGTGTCCAGGTGGTGCCGGAAAACTCGGCGCGGCCCTCGCGCA
>CAMDDZ010000104.1 GCA_945893145.1 Rhodoplanes serenus
ACGCCGAATGTCCTTCAGCACTTGTTCTGCGGGCGCTTTGCCCGGTCCGGGTTTCTGTTTCATCTTCGCTCCTTGCGGCTACGATGAACCAGAAATCCTCCCTTCGTGAAGTCCCTCAAATGGTCTCAGGGGTGCTGACGGCGAACAACGGTTGTTCTCCTCAGGAGCAATATTGCTGACTAAACGAATGTCATCTGCTGCTGCGTCAAAGCCGGAAACGCAAATTCACTTGGCCTTGCGAGCGGTGACCCAATCCTTCCATTCGGCGGTGTCGGGCAAGGGCGGGTTAGCGTTCGCACGCTTGCATGTCAGCTACTCCTTCCAATCCTGGGTGTCGTATGGCCACTTCACCATCTCGATGCACCACGCCGGGGGCTCAAGATCGAGGAAGGCCTTTTCACGGTGCTCGCGCGTCATGCAGCGCGGCACGGTTTTTATTGCGTCGTCAATGAGTTCTTGCCTGGTTGGAGGTATCTGCCAGAGGCGCGCCGTACCGTCTTCGGTCGCTGTAACCACACGCAGGCCATCCGGACTGAACGCCGCGCTCAACACCTTGTCCCCGTGGCGCAGCTCGGCGATGAGCTTGCCGGTCTCAACATCCCAGAGGCACGTCGTCTCATGTCCGCCCCTGGGCTCAGGAGTGGGCAGCGTACGGCTCAATGCGGGACTCTGGAAGTGGCGTTCGCGCCTGCAGCATGAACCGCCGGTCGAGGTCCGGTTTGGGTCAATCGCGTCGATTTTCGCCTGCCCGCGCAGAGTCCGCTTTGCCCCCGTTAGCGACCAGAGAGCGGACGTGCTGGGAAGTCCGGTTGGTGCCAAACGCGGACCTTTCTTCAGTTCGTATGTGGTCTCATATATCGACCGACCCAATGGCGTCTCGCTTTTTTTCACTAAGCGTCTTGCTCGCAAGCTCTTGCGGAAGGTCGCCTTTTGTTTGGTTTCCCCAACTGAGCAAGCCAGCCTCCATCAATTGGATGAGTGCAAAATTGAACCCGTCGGTGTGCTCAGCGCTCAGCTTCCCATCTGATCTGTAACAGTACACCTTAGGCCAATTCTCGCTTGTGAAATGCTTCTCAAGAATCGCAGGAAGCTCGGGTCTACTGTCCTCGTTGATGATAAATACACATTTAAGCAGCACGCCCCTTTCCCGTAGCTGGGCAAGCTCCCAAGCTGTTCCCGCTCCGACCTTGGACAGATCGACTACAATGATTTCACACGAGTGCATCAGCATTAGAATGCATGGTTGCCACCAGGAATCGGTGCAGCGGATGTTGAACGCTTGACCGCCTGATAGGAACGACCAGCCACGGAGGTTCAGGTGGTTACTGATTAGCAGTCGTTCCAACTTCCAAAATCTCTTTTCTTTAATCACCGACGTGATGCGGAAGGACTGTCGCAAGATAGGACCAAGGACATACAGTCCGACTACTCCAGTCGCCACGTCGACAGCACTCAAGAACCACAGGAGCCGGCTTGGCTTGTAATTACGATCGGATAGCGTGAACACAAAACCTGCACGTCCGAGATTGCGACAAACAAACTGCTTGAGCGCAGCGGTCATCTTTTTTTCGCCGAATGGGCGCAACAACAAAATCCGAAGCGCACGATCCTGAAATAAGATTCCTACAGTACCTTCGATCGCCCCGAAAAACACAACAAACGGCAAGACATAGGCTACCGATGAAACCTCAAAAGGGGTCACGAGTACAACAGCGATCAATGCCAGACCTGCCACTACAGCGACGATTCGGTAAATTTGAAAAGTGCGAGCCTCGTTGCGAATGAGCATCGAATAATGCGTCATAGCGACGATCCTGCTAATGGCGGTTGGCACCGCCAGTTCGCTCGCATCGGGCGACCATGATCGAATCTGCTGCTGTGAGCGGCCTCGTCTTTCGAGCTCCTGTACTATGACGTTCTTGGCTCCGACCTCGTGGTCGGGAAGGAAGAACGCCCACAGGAGCGAAGCATCGTCTAGTTCGCGAGCACGAGTTTGTTGTTTTTCGGTCGAATGAAATCGCGACGAAAAAACGCGCTGCCGGTGTAGCGCAAAGCCCGCTTGCTTCAATTTATTCCAACCCGGCCAGATATCATCGACAAGCGGCCGATGGGGATGGCGCCAGAGCAGCCCCGCAACCAAAACAAGAATTGCGCCGCAGAGAGTGAAACCTCGGCGCGCTTCGTCGCCATAGTAACCTAGAAAAATTTGAACACTCGGGTGCAGGGATATCAAGTCTGCGGCAATCCAGCCCAGAAACGCCGCGCCGGCCCAAATCATAACCGGGTATCGATCGCCCGCAGCAGTTAGGCACAATACAAGAATCGCAATTGCAGGAATGGATGCGCTAAGTCCAAGGATAAGAGGCCATATCGCTCCATTGGTTATCGCTGAGAGCACGATTACGCTACTATCGAGGCTCAGTACGGTTCCAGCCACAGCTACGATTAAAGTCGCCCGCAAAAAATGTTTGATGCCTTTGACCTCGTTCTCGTCAGCATCCTGAATCAGGCCTTTGATCGCGGCATAAAAGAGCACTAAGGCGCCAATCGGCATTAGCCAGAGCGTGACCATCGCCGTCGGCGCAAGCTCTACGAGCACTACAAGCGGAACGACGCTGATGCAGACGGCCGAGGCGCTTCCCCACACCCTTTGGTTGGGCGGAAAGCCGAGGTAGACTATCGCAATGACGAGCGCGACATCACCCGATAACAGAATATTCACAAGACCAACCTGAAACGTCGTGATCAAGTTGGACAGCATCTGTTGCTCAATCATGTATCGAGTCGCGTGTAGGGTACTTAAATCTCATTAGCATACACCACGTACCGAATGTCTCCTCTGGGTCATTCGCTCCGTTTCAGCCACTCCGCGAGGTCTGCTCCTGGACCAATAGCCGACATGCCGCGAAGTGATGGGCCAGAACCTCTCAGCCGCGATTCCATGGCTGGGCTGCACGTTCTCCGTTCACCTCATCGCAGGAGAGGCCAGGGTCGAGACTCATAAAAAGCGCCGTTGCCTCGTCATTGCGAGCGAAGCGAAGCAATCCAGGAACACAGCATGGAGCTGGATTGCTTCGTCGCTTCGCTCCTCGCAATGACGGACACGCCAGTGTGCCGTTCTTTTTATGGGTTTTGACCCAGACGCCCTTCAGACAATCAGCTCAGCCAATTCCGGCACCACCCACAGCGGCTTCTCGCCGCGATGGACGCGCTGCACGTTGTCGAAGGCATTGCGGAACCGCGACACGTGATTGTCCCAGGCCGGCCCCGCGAAATGCGAGGTCAGCAGCACGTTGTCGAGCTTGAACAATGGATTGTCGGGCGGTGGCGGCTCCTGGTCGAACACATCGAGGCCGGCGCCGAAAATCTTATGGTCGGCGAGCGTGCGGGTGAGCGCCTTCTCGTCGATCACTGGCCCGCGGCTGGTGTTGACCAGGATCGCCTCGGGCTTGAGCAGCGCCAATGCCGCTTCGTCGATCAGGTGATGCGTGCTGTCGTTCAGCGGCACGTGCAGGGTCACGACGTCGGAGGTGCGAAGCAGCTCGCCGAACAAGCGAAACCGCACGCCGAGCGCATCCTCCTCGTGCTCCGGGAGACGCGCGATGTCGTAATACTGCACGCGCATTCCGAACGCCCGCGCGAGCCGTGCCATCTTCTTGCCGATGGTGCCGAGCCCAATGATGCCGAGCGTCTTGTCGTAAATTTCATACATGCGCGGCGCCGGACCGTTGCCGCGCCAGCGGCCGTTCGACACATTGTTGTGCTGCCAGATCACGCGGCGGGACACCGCCATCATCAGCATCATGGCGTGCTCGGACACCGAGATCGCATTGGCGCCGCCGTTGTTGCAGACCGGCACTTTGGCGCGCCGTGCCGCCTCGAGATCGACCTCGTCGTAGCCCGCGCTCAAGAGCTGCACGAGCCGGAGCTTCGGCGCTCCCTTGTGAAAGGCGTCCGGCATTTTCAGGCTCGGGTAGCAGATCACATATTCGGCCGTGGTTGCCGCAGCTTCCGCCTCGGCCTGGCCTTTCACGATCACGGTGTCGAAGCCCGTAGGCGCGAGCTGCCGGGCGATCTCGCCGATTTCGGCGAACGACGGCGGCGAGACGACAATTCTAGGGGCCATGGGCGATCCTGATGCTGGAACGTGTGCCGACGATAGCGGATTTCAGCCGCGTACGCTCTCGCGCGACGTGGCCGAATGCTGGTTCGGCGGCCGCGGCAAGCCGAAATGGTCGTGCAACATGGGCCCGTCGTAGTCGGTGCGGAACAGGCCGCGCTTCTGCAAGATCGGAATGACGCCGTCGGCGAAATCGTCGAGACCGCCAGGGAAGTACGGCGGCATGACATTAAAACCGTCAGCTCCGCTCTCGCGAAACCACAGCTCCATCCGGTCGGCGATCTGTTCGGACGTGCCGCACATCACATAATGGCCGCGCCCGACCGCAACCAGCGATGCGAGCTGGCCGAGCGTCAGGTTATCGCGGCGTGCGGTCTCGGCGAGCAGCCGCGCCCGGCTCTGCAACTGTTCGGATACCGGCAGGTCCGGCACCGGTCCGTCCGGGTCGTAGCCGGAAATGTCGTGGCCCAGCCGGTCGGCCAGCATGCGCATGGCCTTCGACCGGTCGGTCCAGCTGTCGAGCAGCGCGAGCTTCTGGCGCGCTTGCGCTTCGGTGCCGCCGATCACCGGCAGAAAGCCCGGCATGATGGCAAGCGAGTCAGCCGTCCGGCCGAACGCTGCCAGCCGCGCCTTCAGACCACGATAAAACGCCTGTGCATCGTCGAGGCTTTGCTGCGCGGTGAACACCACATCGGCGGTGCGGGCCGCGAGCGCCTGACCGGGATCCGACGAGCCGGATTGGATGATGATGGGATGACCCTGCGGCGGCCGCGAGGAATTGAGCGGCCCCTTCACCGAGAAATACTTGCCTTGGTGATCGAGCACGTGAAGCTTCGAGCGGTCCGCGTAGGTGCCGGACGCCTTGTCCTTGGGAAAGGCGCCGTCGTCCCAGGAGTCCCACAGGCCTTTAACGACGTCGATGAACTCTTCCGCGATGGCGTAGCGGTCGGCGTGCGGCGGATGGGTGACGCCGAAATTCGCGCCGGTGCTGGCGTAGGATGTCGTCACCGCATTCCAGGCCGCGCGGCCGCCGCTCAGTTGATCGAGGGTCGAGAAGGCGCGTGCGGTGTGGAACGGCTCGCCGTAGGTGGTGGACGTCGTGGCGGCAAGGCCGATGCGGCTCGTCGCGGTGGCGAAGGTCGCAAGCGCCAGCAGCGGCTCAAAGCGCGCGATCTGCGACGGATGGGCCTCCGCGCTGGTGGTGAGGCCGTCGGCGAGGAACACCATATCGAACTTGGCGCGTTCGGCGCGCACCACCTGCCGCAGCAGATGCTGCAGATTTTCGCCGCCGGAATCCGCACCCGGATAGCGCCAGCCGGCCATGTGGTGCCCGGCGCCTTGCAGGAACAGGCCGAGATGCATCTGCCGGGTCGGCTTGGCCACGCAAAACTCTTTCACGGCACGGCGGAAAATCTCCGCCCAACGGCAGATCTAATCAGTGCTTGTGCGCGGCCGAGGACTTGTCGAAAGCGGCCTTCTGCTCTTTCGAGGCTTCCTTCTGGTGCTTGGCCTTCCACTGCTCGAACGGCTCGCCGTAAACGATTTCGCGGCTCTGATCCTTGCTCATCGGGACGCCGGTGGCGTCGGCCGCGTCCTTCATCCAGTTCGACAGGCAATTGCGGCAGAAGCCCGCCAGATTCATCATGTCGATATTCTGCACGTCGGTGCGGCTGCGCAGATGCTCGACCAGGCGGCGATAAACGGCGGCTTCGAGCTCGGTGCGGGTTTTGTCGTCCATGGCATATGTCCTTGTGCTAACCGCAAAGATAGACGTGCGGGCTGTCTGTTTGAAGGCCCCCAAAACGAACCCGCCGCGCCCCGAGGGACGCGGCGGGCATATTTTTTCAGCCGGCTGTGACTACGCCAGCGCCTTTTTGACCCGATCCGGCGACATCGGCAGATGGCGAAGCCGCTTGCCGGTGAGCTGAGCCACGGCGTTGCCGATCGCAGGCGCAACGGTAGGAATGCCCACCTCACCCATGCCGGTCGGCGGATTGTCGCTGACGATGATCTTGATGTGGAGCTCCGGCATGTCGCTCATGCGGAGCACATGATAGTCGTTGAAGTTCGACTGCTGGACGGCGCCGTCCTTCATCGACAGCTCCTCCGACAGCGCGCCGGACAGCCCGTACACGATGGCGCTCTCGATCTGCGCTTGGGCGTTCTCCGGCTGGATCACGAGGCCCGGGTCGACCGCGATCCAGTAGTCGTGCACTTTGATCTTGCCGGTCGCCTTGTTCACCGACACCTCGGCAATACCGGCTGTCAGCGTGTCGTGATAGTCGGAGAACGCGATGCCGAGCGCACGGCCCGGGCGCTTGCGCTTCCACTGCGCCATCTCCGCCACCGCCTTGATGACGGCCTGCGCGCGCGGGTGATCCTTCGTGAGCTCGAGGCGATAGTCGAGCGGGTCCACTCCCCTCGCCAGTGCGACCTCGTCCAGGAATGACTCGCTGACGAACTTGTTGTAGCCCGCGCCGATGCCGCGCCAGGCGTGAACGCGCATGCCGCGCTGCTCGCGGATGGCATCCGCCTTGAGATTCGGGATCTTGTAGAAGTCCTGGCTCATCCCGACCCAGCCGATATAGTCGCGGCCGCCGGTCGCCTGGAAACGCGGGGGAGCAGCCACCGCGTCCACGTTCTCGGCGACAAGCCGGTGATGCCAGCTCACCAGATTGTTCTTGTCGTCGAGACCCGCCTTCATGACGTGATACGTCATCGGCCGCGGACGCGCGGCGGCGAGGTCGTCCTCACGGGTCAGCAGCAGCTTGACCGGCTTCTTGACGATGTTGGAGAGCACCGCCGCCTGCACCGGAGCATCCGGCCAGATGCGCCGCCCGAAGCCGCCGCCCAGCAATTGCAGATGGATCTTGATCTTGTCGGGCGTGGTCTTCAGCACGCCCGCGACCACCGCGGACGCGAGCGGCTGCACCTGGGTGCCGACCCAGATTTCCGCCGAGGTGCCGTCTTCCGAAACCTTGGCGACGGCGTTCATCGGCTCCATCTGGGCGTGATAGGTGTGCTCCGACCAATAGGCCGCTTCGAGGACTTTCTTCGCGCCGGCGAGCGCAGTATCGGCATCGCCGGTCTTGAACACATCCTTGACCTCGGCATTCGGGTCCTTGGCCTTCGCAGCGTACTCCTGCTTGGCCAACTCAGAATTGAACGGAGCGGCTTTCGCGGCGCTGGTGTCCCACTTGACCCGGAGGGCCATCCGAGCGGCACGGCTTGCTTCGACCGTGTTGGCGACCACGGCGACGCCGAACGGCAGCGTCAACACATGCGTGACGTCCTTCATCTTCTTGACGTCGTCGGAGTTGACGCTTTCGACCTTCACGCCGTCCATCGGGGCGTGTAGCAGCGAGGCATAGACCATCCCCGGAATCTGCACGTCGATGCCGTATTTTGCCGTGCCGTTCACCTTGGAGGGCACGTCAACGCGCTTGATGTCATTCCGGCCGATCAGCTTGAACGCCTTCTGAGGCTTCAAGTCGCCGTCCGCGATGGTGGGCAGTTCCGCCGGAATCTTGGCGAACTTGGCGATCTCGCCATAAGACATGCTGCGCTTGGACTTGGCGTGAACGACCTTGCTCTTGTCGGTCGTAAGCTCCGCCACCGGCACCTTCCATTGCTCAGCGGCGTTGTCGAGCAACACTTTGCGGGCCTGCGCGCCAGCACGCCGCAGCGGCATGTAATAGGCCGGCACGGAGACGCTCGCGAGCGTGACCTGCGCACCCGGGAACATCTTGTGCTGACCGCCATAGAGGCGCGGATTGCCGGGAGCGAATTCGCACTTGACCTTGGACCAGTCGGCGTCGAGTTCTTCCGCGAGGATGAGCGGAAGCGCAGTCAGCACGCCCTGCCCCATCTCGGAGGTCGGGCAAAGAATCGTGATGCTGTCGTCGTGGCCGATCGTAACCCAGGCGTTGAGCTTGGCGCCTTCGGCGGCGAACGCCTCGGATACGCGGCCCAGCAGCGTGCCGGATAGGGCGAAGGCGAATGTCAATCCGCTCGCACTCTTGACGAAGCTGCGGCGGGAGACTTCGAGGTTTTTCATCTGCTCGTTCATGGCTCAGCCCTCCCGCGCGGCGCGTTCGATGGCGCGCACAATGCGCGGATAGGTGCCACAGCGGCAGATGTTGCCGTCCATGTGGGCGACGATCTGCTCGCGCGAGGGCTTTTTGTTTTTCGCCAGAAGCTCGGCCGCCTGCATGATCTGGCCGGACTGGCAGTAGCCGCACTGCGGAACCTGCTCGTTGATCCAGGCTTTCTGCAGCGGATGCGAGCTATTCGGCGACAGGCCTTCGATGGTCGTCACCTTTTTGCCCGCGACTTCGGACAGATTGGTCTGGCAAGACCGCACCGCCTTGCCGTCGACGTGGACCGTGCACGCGCCGCACAGGCCTGAGCCACAGCCGAACTTGGTGCCGGTCAATTTGAGATGCTCACGCACCACCCAAAGCAGCGGTGTGTCCGGTCCAGCTTCCACACTGGCCGTCGTGCCGTTGATCGTAAACGCCGTCGCCATGCGTTCCTCCCTTGAATTCGGATCTCGATTGCGGGCTCTCGCCCAATGGGACTCGCGCAGGCCCGCCGAAGCGGCACGGCTGCGCGATGTTCGATGTCGGTGATGCAAGCCGGTCGCCCACCGGCCATCGCCTCCCTGATAGATTCTTGTTTTGAAGCATTATAACCACGGTTGGGCACGGCAGGCAGTGCCGTGGTGCGGTAAAATGTCTGCCGCGGATGCGCCGTCGCCGATTGGGACTAATTCGAGGAAACCATGGGACAATTGGCTGACGGCGCAGCATCGCGGAGCTTTCTTCAAGGCCTGTTCCGCACCGCAATCGCGGCCGCGCACCCGTCCGCTTGCCTGCCCGAGCATCTCCCGCCGCCCCCGCCCAAGGGCCGCCTGATCGTGCTGGCCGCAGGCAAGGCTGCAGGCTCGATGATCGAGGTGGCGGAGCGGCATTATCTGGAGAGCCAGCGGCTTGCACCCGAACGTCTGGCGGGTCTCGGGGTCACGCGGCATGGCTATGGCCGCCCGACGCGTTTGATCGAAGTGATCGAAGCCGGCCATCCGCTGCCAGACCAAGCCGGGCTTGCGGCTGCGGAACGGACGCTGCAGCTCGCGGACGAAGCCGGCGCCGACGATCTCGTGCTGGTGCTAATGTCGGGCGGCGCATCGGCCAACTGGATTGCGCCAGCGGCGGGCGTGAGCTTTCCCGACAAGCAGGCGGTGACGCGCGCGCTGCTGCGCTCCGGCGCCAACATCGGCGAGATGAACACGGTGCGAAAACATCTGTCGCGCATCAAGGGCGGCAGGCTGGCGTTGCGGGCGCAGCCGGCGCGCGTCGTCACGCTCGCGATCTCGGACGTGCCGGGCGACGATCCGGCGGTGATCGGCTCCGGCCCAACCGTGCCCGATCCGACAACGCTGTTGGGCGCGCGCGCCATCGTTGAACGCTTTCGTCTCGATTTGCCGCAGAGCGTCATGCACGCGCTCGCCGATCCGGCGAATGAAACGCCGAAATCAAGCGAAAAAATTTTCGCAGCCACCACATTCAAACTGGTGGCGCGACCGGCCGACGCCTTTCGGGCCGCGGAAGTTTCCGTGCGCGAGGCCAGCTACGAATGCGTGCTGCTCGGCGACCGCCTCGAAGGCGAGGCGCGCACGGTCGCGGCTGAGCACGCGCAACAAGCGTTAGCACTTCAGGCGCAAGGCCGCCGCGCCGTCCTCCTCTCCGGCGGCGAGCTCACCGTAACGATCCGCGGCAAGGGCCGCGGCGGGCCCAATCAGGAATATGCCTTGGCCCTCGCCATCGCACTCGGCGGTGCTCCTGGGATCGCGGCACTTGCGGGCGACACCGATGGCACCGACGGCGGCGCGGGCTCGCCGGACGACCCGGCCGGGGCTCGGATCGACCCCGCCACCTTGTCGCGCGCCAAAGCGCTTGGCCTCGATCCGGCCGCCTTTCTTGCCGATAACGACTCCACTGGATTTTTCGAACGGCTGGGCGATCTGGTTTCGACCGGACCGACCTGCACCAACGTCAACGACTTCCGCGCCATTGTCATTGAAACGCTATAAACCTCACGCGATATCGATTCGGAGCCAGCACCGTGAGCCGGACCAAACTCGCATTCGGGCGGACACTCTTAGGGGTCGCCACCATCATGCTGCCGGCCGCACCCGCGCTCGCCGATTTTCATCTCTGCAACAAAACCGAGAGCCGGATCGGTGTGGCGATCGGCTACCAGGACGCCGAGCGAGGCTGGGTCACCGAGGGCTGGTGGAATCTCCCGGCACGTTCATGTGAGACCATGCTGAAGGGAGCGCCCGCCGCTCGATCCTATTACCTTCACGCCATCGACTACGACCGCGGCGGCGAATGGGCCGGCCAGACATTCATGTGCACGCGCGAGCGGGAGTTCACCATTCTGGGCGCCGACAATTGCCTCACCCGCGGCTTCGACCGCACCGGCTTCTATGAGGTCGAGACTTCGGCCCGCACCCGCGATCTGGACCCCAACCAGCGGGGCGACACCAACATGAATGACATCGATGCCATTATCGTTGACAGACCTTAGACCTCACGCAATACCCGCGGCGCACAACGGAAGGCATTGCATCGTGGGTTGGCCCAGCCTGATGTCCGCCCGGCGTCTCCTGCTCGCTGCGCTCTTGGCGCTCGCGCCGACCTCTGCGCTTGCCGACTTCCACCTCTGCAACAACACCGGCAGCCGGGTCGGCGTCGCCATCGGCTACAAGGACGCCGACGGCGGCTGGACCACCGAGGGCTGGTGGAACCTGTCAGCGCGCACCTGCGAGACATTGCTCAAGGGAACGCTGGTCGCCCGCTACTATTACGTCTATGCCATCGACTACGACCACGGCGGCGAATGGGCAGGCCAGGCATTCATGTGTTCGCGTGACAAGGAGTTCACCATTCGCGGCACCGAGGATTGCCTCGCGCGCGGCTTCGACCGCACCGGCTACTTCGAGGTGGATACCGGCGAGCAGCGCTCCTGGACGGTGCAACTGACCGACACCGCCGAGCAAGGCCCCCAACGGCCGCTGACGCCGGGCACGCCGATGCTACCGACACCGGGGCGGCAGGTCCCATCGCAACTACCGACAACGCCTGTCCCACGAACGCCTGCCCCAGGAACACCAGGTCGATGAGACGTCTGCGCCGCACCAAAATCGTCGCCACGCTGGGGCCAGCGTCATCCAGCCGTTCGATGATCGCGACGCTGTTCGAGTCCGGCGCCGACATCTTCCGCATCAATATGAGTCACACGCCGCATGACAAGATGCGTGAGATGGTTGCCGCGATCCGTGCGGTGGAGAAAGACAACGGCCGTCCGATCGGTATTCTGGTCGATCTGCAGGGACCGAAGCTGCGGGTCGGTGCGTTCACCGGCGGCTCGGCCATGCTCGACAAGGGTGCAAGCTTCAGCTTCGACACCGACGCCAAGCCCGGCGACGCCAACCGCGTGCTGCTTCCCCACCCTGAGATTTTTGCCGGCATCCAGCCCGGCCACGCGCTGCTGCTCGACGACGGCAAGATCCGCCTCACCACGACCGAAGTCAGCCGGCAGAAAATCGTGGCCCGCGTGGAGGTCGGCGGCAAGCTGTCCGACCGCAAAGGCGTGAGCCTGCCCGACACCGTTATCCCGTTCTCCGCATTGACGCCGAAAGACCGCTCCGACCTCGACGCCGCGCTTGATGCCGGCATCGACTGGATCGGGCTGTCGTTCATCCAGCGGCCGGACGACATCGCGGAAGCCAAAAAAATCACGCGCGGCCGCGCCGCCGTCATGGCCAAGATCGAAAAGCCGCAGGCGGTCCTGCGGATCGACGAGATCATGGACGTCACCGACGCAATCATGGTCGCGCGCGGCGATCTTGGCGTGGAAATGCCGCTCGAAAAGGTGCCGGGCATTCAGAAGCAGCTCACCCGCGCCGCGCGCCGCGCCGGCAAGCCCGTGGTGGTGGCGACGCAGATGCTGGAGTCGATGATCTCGAGCCCGGTGCCGACCCGCGCCGAGGTCTCCGACGTTGCCACCGCGATCTTCGACGGCGCCGATGCGGTGATGCTGTCAGCCGAATCCGCAGCCGGCCAATATCCGGTCGAGGCGGTCTCGACCATGAACCGGATCGCCGAAGAGGTCGAAAGCGAGGATGGCTATCGCCTCATCATGGAGGCGCAGCACGCCACGCCCGAGTCGACCGGCGCGGATGCGATCGCGGCGGCCGCGCGCCAGATCGCCGACACGGTCGATCTCTCCGCCATCATCTGCTGGACCTCGTCGGGCTCGACAGGTCTGCGCGTGGCGCGCGAGCGGCCGCGGGTGCCGATCGTTGCGATCTCCCCCAACGTCGCGACGGGCCGGAAACTGTCGGTCGCCTGGGGCATTCATTGCGTGGTGGCCGATGACGCGCACGACCAGGACGACATGGTGGAGCGCGCCTGCCGGCTCGCCTTCAAGGACGGCTTCGCCAAAGCGGGCCGCCGCGTGATCATCGTCGCGGGCCTGCCGCTCGGCACGCCGGGCGCGACCAACATGATCCGGATTGCGTTTGTCGGAAAAGACAGCGCGAGCGAGTAGCGTCGCGTGAGTTTGAACTAGATATCCCGGCCTTCGATCTTCTCGCTCAAGGTCTTCACCTGCTCGGGAATGCTCTTGAGATGCGGATGAACCGCCAGCGCACGGCGGAACACTTCGAGCGCCTGCTTTTCCTCGCCGAACTCTTGCAGGATCATGCCGAGGCCCGAGATCGCCCCGAAATGGCGTGGCTCACGCGCCAGCACTTGGCGAATGTCCTGCATCGAGCGGGCGTAATCCTTCTTCATGTAGTAGAGCGTCGCACGCCGGTTCCAGGCCTCGATGTAGTCCGGCTTGATCTCGACGACGGAGTCGAGAAGCCGGATTGCAAGATCGAGATCCTTCGCATCGGTCGCTTGCTTGACGCGGCTCATCAGCAACGTGGCGGTGTCGCTGCCTGACGCCATCCAGAGCGCCCAGATGCGATTTTCAACCTGCTTGGCGGTGTCGGCGTCGGGCGAGGCCTTGAGTGCATCGAACAGGAAGTCGAGGTTGCGCACGCGGTCGCCGCGCTGCGGCTTCGGCAGCTCGGTGGGCGGCTGCATGGGCTGGATGGCTTCGCCGTTGCGCGGGCCGGGCGGCGGCAAAACGCTCTGCGCCGCCGCTGGTGGGCACCACACCGCAAGCGCCAGAAGGGATGACAGAACGGCTGCGTGGAATCGCGGGCTCATGGGCTTGAATCTAAAGCCCTGCCGCGCGGCGGCAAGATGGCAAAGCGCGAAAGTGGTGGGGTGTGGCGCGGCAGAGCCGCGCCCAAACCGGACGCTCAGCCTTGGCGGGCCTTGAAGCGCTTGTGGGTCTTGTTGATCACATAAACCCGGCCTTTGCGCCGCACGAGGCGGTTATCGCGGTGCCGGCCGCGCAACGATTTCAATGAGTTACGGACTTTCATGACGATCTCTTTGGGTCGGATTTGCGAGCTTGATAAGCAGGCGGCCGCCGTCTGTCAAACGGCTCTGCCCGGCGGCCAGGGCCGCCGGGAACTCAAATCCGTTGATCGATGAAAGGCCGGATGAACTAGCCGCGGCTCAGCACTTCTGCGGGCAGTCCGGCGTCTTGCACACGCGCGGCAGCACAGTCGCCACCCATTTGCCGTCGGTGGAGCAGGTCATCAGCTTGCAGACGCCGGCCTTGCACTGGGTCGAGCACTCGGCCATCGCCGAGCAGGCAGCCTTCTTGGCGGCATCGGAAGACGTGGCGAAGCCGGCAACCGCGATCACGGTGGCGGCGAGCAGAGCGAAACGCTTGATAGATTTCATGACGGACTGGCCTCAACGTTGAACGAAGGCCGCGAGCATTGCACGCTGATTTGGCCCCCACAAGTTACATCCCCGCAATGCACACGGTGGAACGGCACCAACGCGTGCACTAAACTTCTAGCCTGGAGATTTATATGCAACGCAGCACAGAGCGCTTCCTCACCACCCACACCGGCAGCCTGCCGCGGCCGGACGACCTGATCCGCATGATGTACGCCAAGGAGGAAGGCGTTCCGGTGGACAAGCAGGCGCTGGCGGCGCGCGTGCGCTCTGCCGTCGCCGAGGTGGTGAAGAAGCAGGCCGACGCCGGGATCGATCTGATCAACGACGGCGAACTCTCCAAGCCAAGCTATGCCACCTACATCAAGGACCGGCTCAATGGCTTCGGCGGCACCGGCAACACCTTCGTCTATCAGGACCTCGCCGAATATCCGAAACTCGCCCAGCGCGTGTTTGGCGATCCCGGCCGCTCGCGGCGCAAGACTCCCGCCTGCAACGCGCCGATCACCGTGCGCGACGCGCAAGCCGCACGCGACGACGCCGATAATTTGAAGGCCGCGCTGGCGCAGACCAAGGCGGCGGGCGGCTTCATGAGCGCCGCCTCCCCCGGCGTGGTGTCGCTGTTCTTCCGCAACGACCATTACAAGGACTTCGAGACTTACATCTACGCGATCGCGGATGCGATGCGCGACGAGTACGAGACGGTGACGAAGGCGGGCTTTGTCCTGCAGATCGATTGCCCCGATCTCGGCATGGGCCGGCACATCCAATATGCCGATCTCGATCTGAAGGAATTCCGCAAGCGCATCGGCCTGCACATCGAAGCATTCAATCACGCCACCCAGAACATTCCACCCGAGCAGCTTCGCATGCACCTGTGCTGGGGCAACTACGAGGGCCCACATCACCGCGATGTCGCGCTCGCCGACATCGTCGACATCGTGTTCAAGGCGCGCGCCAGCGCGATTTCACTCGAAGCCGCCAATCCGCGCCACAATCACGAGTGGGCGGTGTTCGAGACCGTGAAGCTGCCCGCGGGCAAAGTTCTGATCCCGGGCGTGATCGAATCCAAATCGAACTTCGTCGAGCATCCGGAGCTGATCGCGCAGCGCATCGGCCGTTACGCCAAGCTGGTCGGCCGCGAGAACGTGATCGCGGGCTCCGATTGCGGCTATGGCACCTGGGTCGGCCAGGCCGCCGTCGATCCCGACGTGGTGTTCGCCAAATTCAAGGCGATGGCCGAGGGCGCGCGGCTCGCGAGCAAGCAGTTCTGGGGTTAGACCGCGGCTCATAACGTGGCCTGGACCGATCGGTCGAGCGATGTCCGCTATTATGAGCGGACATTGCCATCGGTGATCGGCATGTCAGCTTACTGCCGATGCTCTCAAAACAAAGATCGAGCAGGCGTTAAGGTCGACCCCCGGTCGTCAAGCCAGAGGCGAATCGGCCTCTTGGCTTTCGTGTTCTCGGGTAGAGTGGTAGCAGCTACGCCGATCCCCGGTTATCTGGGGAATGACGGGATCAAGCTATCGCGGGGCCCATATTGCTATTTCCGACGGACCTCACCTCTTTCCTCGACCTCATTCGCCAACACGGCGATGCGGCCTACAGCTTCATGTTTGCCTATGCGGCCTCGCACAGCTTGCTGCTTACGCTATTCGCGGGTTACGCCGCGCATTCAGGTGCGCTGGGTTTCGGCACTCTCATTTTAGTCTGCTGGTTCGGTAGCTTCACCGGCGACGTGATCCGCTTTTGGATTGGGCGGCGTTTTGGCACCCGCTGGCTCGGACGCTTTCCACGGCTTGAGCGCACCGTCCACACTGCAGTCCAGTTGGCAAATCGCCACTATGTTTGGATGATCCTGTTCCATCGCTACCCGCACGGTATTCGAGGTGTCGCGGGGGTTGCCTACGGGATGTCGCGGCTGCCCTGGTCCATCTTCCTGGCGCTCAATTTCGCTGCGGCGGGCCTGTGGTCGTGCGCCATCGTTTCGGCCGGCTATGCCTTCGGCCAGGTTTCGGAGAAGGTCATGAGCGATGCCTCTTCTGGTCTCGGTTTGGTGATGCTGTTCGCGTTCCTCGGCCTTTCCTGGATTCTGAGCAAAAAGCTCGAGCGTGCTCTCGATCGGATTTAAAACGCGCGTCGCTGCCACGACTTGACTTTATTCCTATAGGATCGTATACCCATCGTCGTTCCACCCATCCGAGGGCGTTCTCATGAGACGTCATTTGAGCGGGGTGGGACGCGGCGCCTGCGGATTGGCCTCGTAACCCAATCCCCGGGAGGCCTCGGGTAACTGTCCCCCCTACTACGAGGGGCGCCCAGTTTTGGGTGACACGGGGACCGGATGA
>CAMDDZ010000105.1 GCA_945893145.1 Rhodoplanes serenus
GCGGGGTGGGACGCGGCGCCTGCGGATTGGCCTCGTAACCCAATCCCCGGGAGGCCTCGGGTAACTGTCCCCCCTACTACGAGGGGCGCCCAGCTTTGGGTGACACGGGGACCGGATGAACGGCGGCGTAAGCCGCCGGGATCAGGGCGGGCGCGAGCTCGCTGCCGGTTTTTGTCAGTCACGGTTCCGAGGGCCAAAAATCGCCGCGATGGAGCGTCGGCCGGCGCGCGCCCCCGAATTTGGGGCGCCACGCCGGTCATGTCTCAGGCGGAGCAATCCGCCTGCGGACGAGGCGTGATCGAGATGTGGCGTCGACCGGCGCTCCATCCCCTCGGATTTTCCGAGGGACCAACGACACGGCGCCCGGGCGCCCAACAAATCCCGGCGATCGCGCACGCCTGCAACACAAGGAGGAGGGCTGATGACGAGTGCTGTTGGCCTGAAACAAAAAGGGCCCGGCTTGCGGCCGGGCCCTTCGCGTTCTGTGGCGATCCCGGGTCTGCAGCGCGCTACTTCGTATCGCGCTGTGCCCGGGATGACGCCTATGGCGTCACATCATGTCGCCCATGCCACCCATGCCGCCGCCGGCCGGCATCGCCGGCTTGTCTCTCGGCAATTCAGCGACCATCGCCTCGGTGGTCACCAGCAGGCCTGCGACCGAAGCCGCATCCTGCAGCGCGCGGCGCACGACCTTGGCCGGGTCGATGATGCCCTTCTCGACGAGATCGACGTACTCTTCGTTCTGGGCATCGAAGCCGAACGTCTCGGACTTCGACTCCAGGATCTTGCCGACCACGATCGAGCCTTCGACGCCCGAGTTCTCGGCGATCTGCCGGATCGGAGCCTCGATGGCCTTGAGCACGATGTTGATGCCGGCCTGAACGTCGGCATTGTCGCTGGTGATCTTGCCGACCGCCTTCTTGGCGCGCAGCAGCGCGGTGCCGCCGCCCGGAACGATGCCCTCTTCCACCGCAGCGCGGGTGGCGTTGAGCGCGTCCTCGACGCGGTCCTTCTTCTCCTTCACCTCGATTTCGGTGGCGCCGCCGACCTTGATCACGGCCACGCCGCCCGCCAGCTTGGCAAGACGCTCCTGGAGCTTCTCCTTGTCGTAGTCAGAGGTGGTCTCCTCGATCTGCGCCTTGATCTGGCCGACGCGGGCTTCGATTTCCTTCTTCTTGCCGGCGCCGTCGATGATGGTGGTCTTTTCCTTCTCGATCACGACCTTCTTGGCGCGGCCGAGCATCTGCAGCGTGACGTTCTCGAGCTTGATGCCGAGGTCTTCCGAGATCAGCTGACCGCCGGTGAGGATCGCGATGTCCTCAAGCATCGCCTTGCGGCGATCGCCGAAGCCCGGAGCCTTCACGGCCGCAACCTTGAGGCCGCCGCGCAGCTTGTTGACGACCAGCGTGGCGATGGCCTCGCCCTCGACGTCTTCGGCGACGATGATGAGCGGCTTGCCCGACTGCACCACGGCTTCGAGCACCGGCAGCATGGCCTGGAGGCCCGACAGCTTCTTCTCGTGCAGGAGGATGTAGGCGTCCTCAAGCTCAGCGATCATCTTCTCGGCGTTGGTGACGAAGTACGGCGAGATGTAACCGCGGTCGAACTGCATGCCCTCGACGATTTCAACGGTGGTGTCGAGCGACTTGGCCTCTTCGACCGTGATGACGCCCTCGTTGCCGACCTTCTGCATCGCTTCGGCGATCATCCGGCCGATGTTCTTGTCGCCGTTCGACGAGATGGTGCCGACCTGGGCAACCTCGGCGGACGAGCCGACCTTACGCGAGCGCTTCTCGATGTCCTTGATCACGGCGGCGACCGCGATGTCGATGCCGCGCTTGAGGTCCATCGGGTTCATGCCGGCGGCAACCGACTTGACGCCTTCCTTCACGATCGCGGCGGCCAGCACGGTCGCCGTGGTGGTGCCGTCGCCGGCGTTGTCGTTGGTCTTCTGGGCGACTTCACGCACCATCTGCGCGCCCATGTTCTCAAACTTGTCCTCGAGCTCGATCTCCTTGGCGACGGTAACGCCGTCCTTGGTGATGCGGGGAGCGCCGAAGCTCTTGTCGATCACAACGTTGCGGCCCTTGGGGCCGAGCGTGACGCGCACGGCATCGGCGAGGGTCTGGACGCCGCGCAGCATCCGGTCGCGCGCGTCAGTGGAAAAACGGACTTCTTTGGCAGACATTTCAAATGACTCCTGAGCTTGATTGGTGTGGCGTCAGAGCATGATCCCGAAAAAGCCTGCCCCGGACTTGATCCGGGGTGGAAACCGGTTTTCGGAAAAGATCATGCTCAAACAAGAACTAGGTGATGATGCCCATGATGTCGGATTCCTTCATGATCAGGAGATCCTCGCCGTCGAGCTTCACTTCGGTGCCCGACCACTTGCCGAACAGCACGCGATCGCCGGACTTCAGATCCATCGGGATCAGCTTGCCGTTCTCGTCGCGGCCACCGGGGCCCACAGCGACGATCTCGCCCTGTGAAGGCTTCTCCTTGACGGTGTCCGGAATGATGATGCCGCCGGCGGACTTCGCCTCGGCGTCGATACGCTTGACGACCACGCGGTCGTGCAGGGGACGGAACTTCAACTTGGCCATGTCTTCCTCGTGGGCGCGCGGGAGCGCTGGGTGGATCGAAAAGTCTTTTTGTGATAAGCACTTAGCACTCATGGTTAACGAGTGCTAAGTGCCTGTGCACCGAGATATGGGGTTGCCCGGAAAGTGTCAAGCCGCAGCGCTCGCCGCGGTCAATCGGCTCAGGCCGCGAGCTTGAGCACGCTGTCGATCAGGAGCTTCAGTCCGGCGGCGCCGACCAGCAGGTAGCACCAGAAATAGAGCCGCTGCTCGTCCAGCCGATCGTGCAGCAATTTTCCGATCCACACGCCGAGCGGGACCATCGGCAACAGCGGCAGCACCTGCCACAGCGCTTCCGGCCGCTGCAGACCGAACCAGCCGTAGGGAACGATTTTGATGATGTTGCTGACGGTGAGCAGCGCCACCATCGTTCCGGCATAGACGGTTTTCGACAGGCCGCGCGGCAACAGATAGACCGAGATCGGCGGTGCTGCGGCGTGCGAAATGAATGTGCTGAAGCCGCCGAGCCCGCCGAAGATCAGCGCCTTGACCGGCGACACCGGCGCGCCGGTCTGAGGCCTGATGCGATCGCGCAGGAAGTAGCGGGCGGTGAACAGCAGCGTCACCAGCGCAATGCCGAGCACCAGAATGCGCGGATCGACCAGCGCGAAAAACAGCGCCCCGAGCCCGACGCCGACGATGACGCCCGGCAGCAGCCAGACGATGTCAGGCCACGACCAGGTGCGCATCGGAAACGCGCCAAGCGCGAAGATGTCGGTGGCGCAGGCGACGACCGCGATCATGATCGAGGCCTCGACCGGGCCCGTGACCAGCGCGAGCATCGGCACCCCGATGATCGCGAGCCCGCCGCCAAATGCGCCCTTGCCCAGGCCGATCAGGAATACCACTGGCAGCCCAATGAGATAGAATGCAGGATCGGTGGACATGCGGTTCGGCCGGAGGTTTGAGACTATGCTATCCGGCCAGCGGCTGCCGGACCGGCGGGACCGCGCTTGAGGCCATGAAAACTCATCGAGCGTTTAACGCGGCGCTTAGTACGCTGCATAACATTTGCCTTTGAAGACGCCAGATTTCCCAATTGTCCAATTCGCGCAGCTCCATCATAATCCGCGTGTCCAATTTTGGAGGGTCCATCAAGATGTCGATGATTCGAATGATTGCGAAGAAGCATGCCGTGACTGCCGCCGCGATCTCGCTGCTGGCATTGTTGGCTGGCCCTGCCGCGGCGCAGGAGCCACCAGATGACGCCAGCTCCTATGGGGCCATCGCATACCGAGTGAACGGGAGCCGGTATAGCTATGGCTATTCCTGGAACTACTCGAGCATGTCGGGGGCGAACCGCCGCGCCATCGAGGAATGCGGTGGCAACTGTCCCGTCGTGATGCGCTTCTGGGGCGTCTTCTGCGGGTCGCTGGCGCGCGGCGATAACGGCGCATGGGGCACTGCCAGTGGTGCAACGCAGGGTGAGGCCAACAACACCGCGAGACAGACCTGCAGGAATTATGGCGGGACCAACTGCTCGGTCCTGGTCGAGGTCTGCAACACCCAATAGGGCCTGAGATCACGGCCCGCGCTAAGGCCCAGCCCGGTTCGGCCGGGGCTTTGCGCCGATCAACCAGCTTGGCCGGAGGGCACGCCGATCGCGGCGCGCCCTCCGGCCTCAGTGCGTTTGCACGACGAAGAAGGAAAATCGTGACAATTCAAAGAGATAGGATTTTGGACCGAGGGATTTGTTAGCCTTAACGCAGGCTTTATTGTCGGCAGGGTATTCAGTGGGACCTTGGTCCGTACCCAAAGGATCACTTGCGGCCGCCACCGTGGCTCCGCAGTGTCCGCCGGGATCGCTAGGAGGCCCTATGCGTTTCGTCCGTTTGTCGTCCCCCGTCGTGGCAGCCGCGATCGCTGCGGCCGGCTTGGCGCTTTCGGCCTGTAGCGGCACCATGAATTTCCCCGGCACGAGCACGTCCGAACCTCCTCCGGTGCCGCAGGCTGCGCCCGAACTGCCGTCCAAGTATTCCAGCGAAGAACTAGTCGGCCGCTGGGGCTTTACCTCCTATCAGAAGGAGCCTGATCGGGCCCGGACCGAGGTCGCGGCGCGCGGTCAGTGCCGGCAGCCTTATGTCATCGCCAAGGGCCCGAGTGGCGGCGTGATGATGCATCTCCCCGACGAACGGCAGGCCTCCGAGCTGCGGCTCAAGGGTAGCCCGAACGGCAAGAACTACATCGGCCCGGCCGGCGAAGCCGGCGGCCCGCAGGACCGCGAGATCCTTTCGTTCGACGGCCGCGTGCTGATCACCCGTTATGTCGATCCGGATGCCGCCAACCGCTACGGCAACATGGTCTATGTGCGGTGCGGTCCGCGGGCGTAAGTCGCTGGGGACGACCCTTCCAAGCCCGCTGAGATTCGAACTTCTCAAGGAGATGGGGATGCTGCCCCGCGCGCTCTTGCGCTAGCGTGACACTCCCGCCAACGATCTCAAGCGCAACGACTGAAATGGACCGATTCTGAGCTGATCGCCGCACTGGCGAAGCGCTCGGTCGTGCGCAACCGCAAGGGTGCCCGGCTGTGCCGTTCACCGGGGCGGCTCAAGGATATTCTGTAGCCTCCGCGAGTTGTGTGTCCGGCGTGATTTCCGCTCTCCAAATTATCAAGGAGGACAAGGCGCATGCTCGGCTGGTTTCATGCCCTGATGCCGAAGGAGGAGCGCTTCTTCGATCTATTCGCGCAGCATTCCCGCGCGGTGGTTGCCGGTGCTGAGGCGCTCCGCGCGATGCTCAACGGCGGTGACGCGGTGGCGCGTAACTATCAGCTTGTGATGGACCGCGAGCAGGACGCCGACGACGTCACCCGCGAGGTTCTGATTGCGGTGCGCCGCACCTTCATCACGCCGTTCGACCGCGGCAACATTCGCGATCTGATCACCTCGATGGATAATTCCATCGACCAGATGCAGAAGACCGCCAAGGCCGTCAAACTGTTCGAGGTTGCGGTCTTTACGCCGCAAATGAAGGAGATGGCGGACGCCATCGTCAAATGCGCCCGGCTGGTTCAGGAGGGCGTGCCGCTGCTGAAGTCGATCAGCAAGGAAGCCAACCGGATCTCGACGCTCACGGCGGAGATTTCGGCGCTGGAGGGCCGCACCGACGAGATGCACGACAGCGGCCTCCACGAGCTTTACCGGACCAACAGCGCCAGCGGCGGCAACGCGCTGGCCTTTTTCGTTGGCAACGAAGTGTATGACCATCTCGAAAAGGTCGTCGATCGTTTCGACGACGTCGCCAATGTGATGCACGGCATCGTCATCGAGCACGCCTGATGCTGGCCGGAGCGCGATAGCGATGGACGTCGCCACGCTGGCCTTGCCGTTGCTGATCGGCTTGATCCTGATCGCATTGGCGTTCGACTTCCTCAACGGCATGAACGATGCCGCCAATGCGATCGCGACCATCGTTTCGACGCGGGTGTTGCGTCCGCATTATGCGGTGATATGGGCGGCATTTTTCAATTTCGTTGCCTTCCTGTTCTTTGGCCTGCACGTCGCCGAGACAGTGGGCCGCGGCATTGTCGAGGCAAACGTCATCGACCCTCGCATTATTTTCGCTGCGTTGATGGGTGCGATCACGTGGCAGATCATCACCAACCGGCTCGGCATTCCGTCTTCGAGTTCGCATGCGCTGATCGGCGGTTTGGTTGGCGCTGGTCTCGCGAAGGCGGGCACGTCAGCCGTGGTTTGGTACGGCGTATGGAAAACCGTGAGTGGCATCGTGCTGGCGCCAGGGCTCGGCTGTCTGCTCGCTCTTTTCCTCATGCTGGCCGTGTCGTGGATATTCGTGCGATTCACGCCGCACGGGGTCGACCACATTTTCCGGCGCGCGCAGTTTGTCTCGGCGTCCTGCTATGCGCTCGGGCACGGCGGCAACGATGCGCAGAAGACCATGGGGATCATTGCCGTCCTGCTGTATTCGCAGGGCTACCTCGGCGGGACGTTCTACGTGCCGTTCTGGGTGGTGATCACCTGCCAGATCGCGATTGCGGTCGGAACGCTCGCTGGCGGCTGGCGGATCGTGAAGACAATGGGATCGAAAATTACCCGCCTAACGCCGGTTCAGGGCTTTTGTGCCGAGACCGGCGGGTCGATCATGTTGTTCACCGCGACCGAACTCGGCATTCCGGTCTCGACCACGCACACCATCACCGGCTCGATCATCGGCGTCGGCGCCGCAAAGAAGCTCTCGGCTGTGCGCTGGAGTGTCGCGAAGGAAATCGTGACGGCCTGGATCATCACCATCCCGGCCGCAGGACTGATGGCCGCCCTATGCTATTTCGCAACCAAATTGTTCGCGTGAGGCGTCGCTTACAACCCGCCAAAAACACAAAGCCCCGGACCACTGGTCCGGGGCTTTGCATGTCGCGTGGCGTGGCGGCTTAGAAGCGCCAGTTCAGACCGGCGCGCAGAATGTGCATGCGCAGGTCGGTGTTGTTCGCGGTGCCGCAGTTGGCAACCGAGCAGTTGGTGCTGCCGAGATCGGCGTAGAGATATTCGACCTTGCCGGTCAAGCGGCCCGAGATCGCGGCTTCGACGCCGAGGCCGAGGGCCCAACCAGCCTTGGTTTCGCTGGTGCCCGCGAAGCCGCTGCGGTTCACCTGAATGTTTCCGACCGCGAGGCCGCCTGTCAGGTAGGGCAGAATGCGATCCCAGCCGTAGCCGACACGGCCGCGGATGGTGCTGAGCCAGCTATTCTTGGTTTCGCAAACCGCGCCGGTGCACGTCGCCGTGCCACCGTTGATGCCGGTCCAATCGACGTCGCCTTCCAGACCGAACACCCACGGGCTGCCAGCACCCTGCCAGTTGTAACCGGCCGTGACGCCGATCATGCCGCCCGACGGGTTCGTTGTGACTGCCAGCGCGTCCCAGCTCGAACGACCCCATGCGCCGCCAGCGTTGATGCCGAGATAGAAGCCGGTCCAGTTGTAACCGGACACGAAAGCCGGCGCCGCGTAGGGCGCATTGGCGCGCGGCAGGTCCGCCGCAGAAGCCGAGGTCACCAGGGCGAGAGCACCGAGGCCCGCCAGAAGAGAACGCTTCATCATCACACCACCTCCAATTACTCGCTGGCGCCAAAGTATTCAGTGGGGTGCATTGGTCTAGTGCATGAAAGACACACGGCCGATCGTCTTCAAAGTTCTTCCGGGACTATTGCAAAAAACCGTTGTATTTGAAGCATCGTCAAATTTTTACTGTAATTTAACCATGACTATGGTGAAGAAAACCTAAATGAATACTGTTGGCGTGAAACGCCCAACGCCCCGGATTTCGCATCCGGGGCGTTGGGTTTTTGGCAGACGCCTGATTGTCAGAATTTGTAGTTCAGGCCGGCCCGCAGCAGATGCGTGCGGAAGGCGACGTTCGTTGTCGCGCCGCAAGCGGCAGCGCTGCAACCGATGGTGCCGAGGTCGACGTAGAGATATTCAGCCTTGGCGGTCCAATTGTTGGTGAGCGCGGCTTCGATGCCACCGCCGACGGTCCAACCCGCTTTGGTGTCGGTCACGCCGGCAAAGCCGGCCGGGTTGGCACGGATGTCGCCGACCGCAAGGCCGCCCGTGACGTAGGGCAGCACGCGATCGAAGGAGTAGCCGAGACGGCCACGCACGGTTCCGAGCCAGGAGTTCCTGGTTTCGCAGCCCAGCGGGCAGGCGGCGTTGGTGAAGCTGCCGCGGATGTTGGTCCAGTCGATGTCGCCTTCGAGGCCGAACACCGCACGCCCGGTCTGCCAGTTGTAGCCGAGCGTCAGGCCGACCAGACCGCCATTGGTGTTGGCAGTGCCAGAGGCGAAGCCATCCCAGTTGGAGCGGCCCCACGAATAGCCGCCGTTGATGCCGACGTAGGGCCCGGTCCAACTGAACACCGGAGCCACGTAGGCGGCTTCCTTGTACACCGGAGCGCGCGGCAGATCCGCGGCCAGTGCGGCGGTGGCGGTGAAAGCCAGCAAGCCGATTGTCGAGAAGAATACGCGACGCATACCCGACCTCCCTTTTTTGTTCCCAACTGGCGAGAGAACGCGGCACTTGCGAGAACGGTTCCTGGCGTGCGGATGAATCAATGCGGCTGTGGCCGCAATGTCGCAACAAGAAGCCCGGCGCGAGCCGGGCTTGGAAGTTGACGGGCCTTGGAACTTGAAGAGTCTTGGAACTTGAGTTCCGTGGAGCCGCGCGTCGACGCTAGAACCGATAGTTGAAGCCGAGCCGCAGCAGGCTCGTTGCCAGGCTGTGGGTGGTGCCGGTGAGCGAATAGTTCCGCCCCGACAGATCGACGTAAAGGTATTCGGCTCTGGCGCTCCAGTTGCGCGTGAGGCCGATCTCGGCGCCGGTGCCGAGCGCCCAACCGAAGCTGGTGCGCGTTTCGCTCACGCCGGTGGTCGTGCTTTGCGCCTGCAGGTTGCCGTAGGCGAGACCGATGGTGCCGTACAGCAGGATGTTGTTGAACGCGACGCCAGCGCGGCCGCGCAGCGTGCCGGACCATGGATTGGAGAATTTCCACGGCGAGAGCACGTCATCGGCGCTGCTGATCTGAAGATCGGTTTCGGCGCCGACGACGAATTGCCCAGTCTGCCAATTGTAGCCGCCTTGCACGCCGCCCATGACGCCGGAAGGCCGCGTCGGATTGTTGCTCACCGTGCCCCACTGGTAGCCGGCGTTGGCGCCGACGTAAGCACCTTGCCAGTTGTAGCCTGAGAGCGATTGCGCGCTCGCCGCTGTTGCGATGGCGACCGCTGTTGCGGCCAGACCGTACACGAACCTCATTGTTGCCTCCGCATCCCCGTGCCGCGGTCCGCCACCGCGTTGGCACGTCTCGCCGGCTTGCTCGATCGTGTTGCGATCGTCTCGCCGGTTCGCTTGCTTGCGAGACGCACACGTTGGTCGCGTGGCGAAAGGCAGGCGTTTTGATGAGGAAGAGTTATCTTGATTTTTATGTTAAGCGCGGCTGAATCGATAAGGCTGACGGCCGCTTAAAGCGTCGCGCAAGATGAAGGAAGCGTATATTTCCAAACGCGCGGACAGAAACTATTTACCATGCTGGCGCACGGCCGTTCTTCCACACGCCGATAACATGACGGATTTCCGGGAATGACCGGACGCGACAAAGACATCGATCCGGCGACCGAACTCATCGAGGAGGATGAGGACACGGCGCTGCCCGAAGGCGAGGATGACGCGCCGGTGCCGGGCGACACCGCGGAACAAGGCCGTGCCGTGCTGCTGCGGCATGCCAAGCTCGCGCCGTCGTCGCCGGGAGTTTATCGGATGCTCGATGCCGCGGGCGAAGTGCTCTACGTCGGCAAAGCCAAGAACATCAAGAAACGCTTCGTCGCTTATACGCGACCGACCGGGCACGACACTCGCATCGAGCGCGTGATCGCAGCGACCGCTGCGGTGGAGTTCGTCACCACGGCGACCGAGACCGAGGCGCTGCTGCTCGAAGCGAACCTGATCAAGCGCCTGCGGCCACGGTTCAACGTCCTGCTGCGCGACGACAAGTCGTTTCCCTACATTCTCATCACGTCGGACCATTGGGCGCCGCAGATCCTCAAGCACCGCGGCGCGCGTTCGCGGCCGGGCCAGTATTTCGGCCCGTTTGCGTCAGTGTGGGCGGTCAATCGCACCATCACGGCGCTGCAGCGCGCGTTCCTGCTGCGCTCCTGCTCGGATGGTTTCTTCGAGAGCCGGACGCGGCCCTGCCTGTTGCATCAGATCAAACGCTGCTCGGCGCCTTGCACGCAGGAGATCGAGTTCGACTCCTATCGCGACCTGGTGCGCGAGGCCAACGCCTTCCTGTCCGGCAAGAGCCAGGCCGTGAAGGAGGAGATGGCGGCCGAGATGGAGAGGGCGTCGACCGCGCTCGATTTCGAGCGCGCCGCGATTTACCGCGATCGCCTCGCCGCGCTGTCGGCGGTGCAATCGACGCAAGGCATCAATCCGCGCAGCGTCGAGGAGGCCGACGTTTTCGCCATCCACCAGGAGGGCGGCTATTCCTGCATCGAGGTGTTCTTCTTCCGCACCGGACAGAACTGGGGCAACCGCGCCTATTTCCCGAAGGCTGACCGTTCGCTCGGTCCGGGCGAGGTGCTCGGCGCCTTTCTGGCGCAATTCTATGACGACAAGCCGTGCCCGCGCTGCGTCCTGCTCTCGGACGAAATCCCGGAACGCGGGCTGTTGTCCGAAGCCCTGAGCGCGAAAACCACCCGCAAGGTTGAAGTCTCGGTGCCGCAGCGCGGGGAACGCAAGGACCTGGTGGCACATGCGCTCGCCAACGCGCGCGAGGCGTTGGGCCGCAAGCTCGCCGACACGTCCTCGCAGCGCCGACTGCTGAAAGCGCTGGCCGAGGCGTTCGGTTTGCCGCGCGAGCCGCGCCGCATCGAGGTCTATGACAACAGCCACATCCAGGGCTCGAACGCTGTCGGCGCCATGATCGTGGCCGGCCAGGAGGGCTTCCGCAAAAACCAATACCGCAAGTTCAACATCCGCTCCGAGGAGCTCACGCCGGGCGACGACTTCGGCATGATGCGCGAGATGCTGGAGCGGCGCTTCAAGCGCCTGATCGCGGAGGCGCCGAAGGTGACGCCCAACGTCGAACTCGTGGCCGATATGCCGGCGGCACCGCCGCCCGGCGCGCCGGCCGACGAGGACGATGAATCGCCCTGGCCCGATCTGGTGCTGATCGACGGTGGGCTCGGCCAGCTCAACGCCGCGCGCGAGGCGCTCGCCGCGCTCGGCGTCGCCGACGTGCCGCTCGCGGCCATCGCCAAGGGGCCGGATCGGGACGCCGGCAACGAGACGTTTTTTCTGCCCGGCCGGGAGCCGCTGAAGCTGCCGCCGCGCGATCCGCTGCTCTATTTCGTCCAGCGCTTGCGTGACGAAGCGCACCGCTTTGCCATCGGTTCGCACCGCGCGCGCCGCAAGAAAGACATTCGCGAGGCGGGTCTGCAGGAAATCCCCGGCATTGGGCCGTCACGCAAGCGCGCGCTGTTGCAGCACTTCGGCACGTTGAAAGCGATCGAGCGCGCCTCGCTTGCAGACCTCGCTAAGGTCGAAGGCGTCAGCGGCGAAACCGCGAAGAAGATCTACGACTTCTTCCACGAGAAGAGCGGCTAAGGCCGCCGGACCCTAGTTGTCCTTGCGGCCCGATTGCTCTTTCTTCTGCCGCTCGCGCATTTCCTTTCGCATCTCTTGCCGGCTCGCATAGACCTTCGGTGTCGCGGCCTGACGCCGCTTTCGCCACGCCGGGAGAAATCGGCGTATCCCGAACGCGATGCCGAAACCCAGTCCCAGGCCAAGCACCATCCATATTGCTTCGAACGACATGCGGCTGGTTTACCGTATGTCCGTGTCCATGTCCGCGGTCTGGACGGCTTTACGCCGCTGTCGTAACGCGCTCGAATGCCTCGGAAAGCAATCGGGGGTGTTCTGATGCTCGACTACGTGATCCGCAACGCGCGTCTGCCGGGGGCTTCCGGCACCACCGACATCGGATTTTCCAAGGGCAAGATCGCAGCGGTCGAGCCGAAGCTCGTCGCCGACGCGCCGTCCTATGACGCCCAGGGCTGCCTGTGCTGCGGCGGCCTGTGCGAGACGCACATCCATCTCGACAAGTCGCGCATTGCCGACCGCGCGCCGCCGGAGCCGAGCCGGGAGAAGCCCGATCAGATGCGGCGCGTCCAGGCCGTGAAGCCGACCTTCACGGTCGAGGACATCTACACGCGTGCCAAAGCGTCCCTGGAGGACTGTCTGAAGAACGGCACGACGCGCATCCGCACCCATGCCGAGATCGACATGCCGGTCGGCACCAAGTGCATCGAGGCGTTGACGATGCTGCAGAAGGAATATGCCTGGGCGGTCGATCTCGAAATCTGCGCCTTCGCGCAGGAGGGCCTGTCGGATGCGCCGGAGGCCGACAAGGCGCTGGTCAAGGCACTGGAGACCGGCGCCAAGGCGATCGGCGGGGCGCCCAACTACGACACCGATCACGCCGCGCAAATCCGCCGGGTGTTCGAGCTGGCGCGGCACTACGACATCGACATCGATATGCACGTCGATTCCGGCCACGACCCGGCGAGTCTCGATCTGCATCTGGTTGCCGAACTGACCCAGAAGCACAATTACGGCGGCCGTGTTGCGATGGGCCATGTCACCAAGGTCGGCGGCTTGCCGGTCGACAAGCAGAAGGAGATTGCCAAGAAGCTCGCCGGCGCCGGCGTCGCGGTTACGGCGCTGCCGGCAACCGATCTGTTCGTGCTCGGCCGCCACGTCGATTACAACGTGCCGCGC
Source organism: Rhodoplanes serenus (assembly GCA_945893145.1). Taxonomy (GTDB): domain Bacteria; phylum Pseudomonadota; class Alphaproteobacteria; order Rhizobiales; family Xanthobacteraceae; genus Z2-YC6860. The sequence continues at coordinate 12,925 of CAMDDZ010000105.1, forward strand.
TGCGTCGCCGATTTGAACATGTTCGCCGAACAGGGCTGCAATTGCTCGATCTCATCGAACAACATTCTCAACCCGTTCACGCCGCTGGGCGACGGCTCGCTGATCCGCATGGCGAACCTGCACGCCAATACGTTGCAGGTGGCCAGGCCCGAACGGATGGCGGATCTGTTCGCCATGATCAGCGAGCGCTCGGCGCGCCTGATGAATCTCAAGGACTATGGCATCAAGGTCGGCAGCCAGGCCGAGGTCACGGTGATCGATGCGCAGACACCGGCCCAGGCGGTGGCGGCCTGCGCGCCGATCCTCGCGGTGTTCAAGCGCGGCCGGCAGACGGTGCGGCGGCACCGGGCGGAGTTGCTCAGGCCGCAGTAGGGTTGTGGTGCTCCGGCCGAGTACTAATCCTTCAGCCTCGGATAAAGCTCCAGCGCCGTCTTGCCAAAAATCCAGTCGCGGTCGGCCGCGCTGGCAAAGCTCAGCGCCGCTTGCGCCTTGTTCAAAATCTCGGACAACGTTCCTTCGGTCGCCGGAAAGTTCGAGCCCCAGGCGATGCGATTGGCGCCATAGGCGGCGATCAGAGCGCCGAAGAAACTCGGCGGTGACGCCTTGCCCCAGTCCTTCGGCGAGACATTGATCGGGGTGAGCTTCAAATAGATGTTCGGGTTCTTCGCCAGCGCAAAGAACTCTTGGTCAGCCGCAAACGGCGGTCCATCGGTCAGCGTCGGCCGCGCCAGATGATCGAGGATGATCTTGACCTTGGGAAAACGCCCCATCAGCGCGCGCAATTGCGGAAAGCCCTGCGGCGTCATCTGCATGCAGACCGGCACGCCAGCCTCGCCAGCATATTGCCACGCCGGATAGGTGCGCGGATCGTCGAACCAGGTCGCCTGACCCGGCATGGTGCTGCCGGTGGTGAAGAGGCGCATGCCGGCAAAGCCGCGCTCGAGCCAATGCTTCATCTTTGCGACGTTGTCGGCCGCCAGCATGTCGATCGAGAACACGCCGGTGAAGCGCTTGGGATGCGCGGCGATTGCTTCCGCCACGTAGGAATTGTCGTGGCCATAGGCGGTCGAGGCCTGCACGATGGCGGACTTCGCCACGCCCGCCTTGTCCATCGCGGCGATCATCGCCTCATAGGGCGTCGGCCGGTCGCGCGACCAGGTGCTCTGGTTGCCGCCGAGCGGTTGCAACGGATAGCGCACGTTGTCGGTGGCGATGACGTGCGGATGGATGTCGATAATCGCCATGGTGCGTCCTAGTTTTTTTGTTTGAGCATGATCTTTTCCGAAAACCGGTTCCCACTTTTCGGGATCATGCTCAGTGCGTTTCCGGATCGAAGAAGGCCTGCTCGACCGGCATCCGCTCCGGGACCAGTTTCTGTTGCAGCGCGTAACTCATCAGCGCGTCGATGCTGGCGCGGTTTGCTGTCATGCCATAGGGCAGGGGATCGCCGAGCAACGGCATCAAGCCGCGATAGCGCACATCTTCGGGCGTGCCGCCTTCGCTGTGCTTGAGATGTTCGAGATAGGGCGTCTTCGATTTCGTGAAGGCGTCGAGCAGCGCACGTCCGACCCATGGATTTTTGTCGAGCACGGCGGTCTTCACCACAATGGTGCCGTGGATCGGATAAATGCCAGTGCGCCGATACCAATCGGCCTCGACCTTCGCGGAATCCTTGATCAGCTCCGGATAGGTGTCTTCGGCGGCCGCGCCGCCGCGGTCGTTCCAATTGCCGGTCGGCGGGCCGGCGCGGCCGATGCCGGCGTTGCCGGTAAAGCCCGCCTGCAGCTCGCCTGACGCCATCATGCCGGCGAGGGACTTGCCCTCCGGCGCATGGCTGACGTTGGGCGGCAATTTCATCGTGGTGACGTGCTCCTCGTCGTCCACCACCCAGTTCACCTTGGAGGAATCCATGTCGTATTCGTTCATGAAGATGCCGCGCGTCCACACGCCTGTGGTGACGGAGTAAGCGCGCACCCCTACCTTCTTGCCTTCGAGCTGCTTTGGCGTCGCGATGCCGGAATCCGGCCGCACCACGAAACCGCCGTGATGAAAGCGGCGCATCACGAAAATCGGCAGCGCGATGAACGGTGCGCCGAGCGCGCGGGCGATCATGTAGGTGGTGGGCGCGAGTTCGCAGACGTCGAACTCGACATTGCGCACCATGCGGCGGAACGCGCCGACGATCGGCTTGACCTCGATGAAGTTGGCCTCAACGCCCGCGATCGGCGCTGTGCCGTCCTTCACGGCGGCGGTGTGGCCGCCGGTCGCAACCGCGATGCTGAGTGGAAGCTTCGCGTTCATTGCTTTTCCAGTCCGGCCTTCTCGATGACGGCGGCCCATTTGGCGATGTCGGCGATCATGCGGGCCTGCATCTCCTCCGGTGAGGTGCCGCGTGCGTCCAATCCGAATTGCAGCGCCTTCGCCTGCACGTCCGGCAGCTTGAGCGCTGCAACGATCTCGCGGTTGAGCAGGCGAACGATGCTGTCGGGCATGCCGGCCGGGCCGGAAACCGCGTTCCAGCTCGTCACCACGTAATCGGGCAGGCCGCTTTCCTTCACGGTGGGCACGTCCGGTGTTGAAGGCGAGCGCTTCTCGCCGGTGGAGGCGACCGAAATCAGTTGCTGGGCATCGATGGCCGAGCGGAAGCCCGCCAGATAATCGAAGCC
>CAMDDZ010000106.1 GCA_945893145.1 Rhodoplanes serenus
CCGCAACCGCTGCCACAACACGCTCACGAAGATCAAGCGAATAGGCTCGCGGCATGGATGCTGGCCTCCAACCCAGCCAGCATCGTGAATCACAACCAAACCGATTTGGGAATCCCAATTCGATTCAATCCCAATGAATCTGACTCTAGGGTCAAAACCCATAAAAAGATCGATACACTGGCGTGTCCGTCATTGCGAGCGAAGCGAAGCAATCCAGCTCCGTGCTATGTTCCTGGATTGCTTCGCTTCGCTCGCAATGACGAGGCAACGGCGCCGTTTATGAGTCTCGACCCTAATAGTTCGCCCATGCCAATGTCATCCACGCCCGCCGTCCGCCACAATGCCGCGCTGTCCCGCTACGAGCTCGATGTCGACGGCCACGTTGCGTTCGCGAACTATCGGCTCCGCGACGGCGTCGTCGGCATCACCCACACGGAGACGCCGGAGGCGTTGCGCGGGCGTGGCATCGGCTCGCAGCTCGTGCTCGGCGTGCTCGATCACGTCCGCGCCCAAGGCCTGAAGGTCAAGCCGCTCTGCTCGTTCGCCCGCCACGTCATCGCGCAGCATCCCGAGGCGCGCGACCTGCTGGCGCCGTAGCGCCGGCGCGTCACAACCAAGGACCACACAGTGAGCGACACGCCGGATCTGCCCGCCGACCGCTTCGTTTTCACCTACACCGAAACCGAACTCTTGGCGCTGTACCGGCTCGCCGACGAACGCACGAGGCAGCGCGCCTCGATGGACGCCTTTTGGGGCACGCTCGCGATCCTCGAGTTCGGCCCGGGCTTTGCGGTGCTGGGCGCGGATTACGCCGGCTGGGTGGAGCCTGCCGCGATGCGCGGCGTGTTGTTCACCGCCTACGTGGCGTTCACGGCCGGCATTATCGCCTACGGAATTGCGATAGCGCTCTGGCAGCGGCACCTGGTGCGGATCATCGTTCGCGCCGTTTCAAGCGAACAGCGAACCTGTGAGATGTCCTTCGACGCCTCCGGAATGCGTTTCGCCGACAACGACGTGGACAGCCGCGTGTTCTGGCACGCCATCGACGCCGCCGAGGAGCACAACACGATGGCGGTGTTCTGGATCGAGAAAATCCGTCCGATCGGGATTCCGGCGCGGGCGTTTCGCGACGACCGCGCGCGCGCCGGCCTGCTGGCAGCCGCGGCCGCGCGCATCGGCAAACCGAAAGGCTGATCCTATGGCGACGGGCACCTGCGGCGCGCCTAACCAGCCTATCGCTTCACGCCGCATTCGCGGGACGCACGCTGCGGGCAATCTCTGCGCCCCTCTCCCGCTCCACCACCGCGATGTCATGCTGGCTCTGCAAATCGAGCCAGAACTGCGCCGCGTTGCCGAAATAGCGGCCGAGCCGCACAGCCGTGTCCGCCGTGATCGAACGGCGGCCGTTGAGAATATCGGTGATGCGGCCGGACGGCACGCCGATGTCGAGCGAAAGCCGGTTGGCGCTGAGCTTGCGCGCCGCAAGCTCACGCTTCAGCAAGCGGCCAGGGTGTGCGACGGATTTCTTGCTCATCGCGGCACTTTAGCATTTTGCCGTCGTCATGCCCGGGCTTGGCCCGGGCATCCACGCCTTGCCATGATACGAAGGACGTGGATGGCCGGGTCACGCCGCTGCGCGGCGGCCCGGCCATGACGGGCGCGAAAAGCTGATATATCTATTCACCAGCGATCGACACGTTCAAACCCGGAGTGACCCCATGCCCACCACCGCCAAATCCCTGATCGAAGCCGCCAACGCCGTCGTGCCGAAAATCACCCCGGCGCAGGCGCAGGAGATGATCGCCAAGGGCAACACGCTGGTGGTCGATGTCCGCGACGGTACCGAGGTCGCGGCAAGCGGCAAAATCGCGGGTGCGCTCCACGTGCAGCGTGGCCTCCTCGAGTTCAAGGCCGACCCAGAATCGCCCACCGCCGACAAGAATTTCAGCCGCGACAAAACCGTCATCCTGTATTGCGGCTCTGGCGGGCGAGCGGCGCTTGGCGGCAAGCTGCTCAAGGATTTCGGCTACGAGAAGGTCTACAACCTCGGCGGCTTCAAGGACTGGGTTGAGGCCGGCGGCAAGGTCGAGAAGCCGGGCGCGTGAGGCGCGCCGCTTCGGCCCGCATGGACATCGCGACCAAATTCCGCATCGCGCCGGGCGCGCGCGCTCATCTGTCGCGCCGCGATCCGGCAGATCGCTCGGCCTTCGCCGACCGCAAGGCGGCCGAAAAGCAGAGCGAGAAGGACGTCGCCGCAATCGACGAGTTGCAAGACCGCCTCTACGCCGAAGGCAAGCGCGCGCTGCTGGTGGTGCTGCAAGGCATCGACACCGCGGGCAAGGACGGCACCATCCGGCATGTGTTCAAGGAAACAAGTCCGCTCGGCGCGGTGGTGACGCCATTCCGGCAGCCGAGCGAGCAGGAGCTGGCGCACGATTTCCTCTGGCGCGCGCACCTCGCCTGTCCGCGGCGCGGCTTCATTGGCATCTTCAACCGCTCGCACTACGAGGCGGTGCTGGTCGAGCGCGTCCGCAAGCTCGCGCCCGCGCGCGAGATCGAGGCACGCTACGCCCAGATCAACGCGTTCGAGAAAATCCTCGCCGACAACGGCACCACGATCCTCAAGTTCATGCTGCATATCTCGAAGGACGAGCAGCGCGAGCGGCTGCAGGACCGGCTCGATAAAACCAAGAGCCGCTGGAAGTTCAATCCCGCCGACCTCGATGATCGCAAGCTCTGGAACACGTACATGGAGTCCTATGAGCTGGCGCTGGAGCATTGCTCGACCGCCTGGGCGCCGTGGCATGTCATCCCGGCCGACCACAAATGGGCGCGCAATGCCGCGATCGCGGCCATCGTGCGTGCAACGCTGGAAAAGATGAACCCGCAATATCCCAAGCCAAAGTGGAAGCCGAAGGATTTCAAGGTGGTGTGAGACGGCTTCTAGCCGTCACGCAAAGCCGCTAAGGTCCGGTCAAAGCACCGTCGCAAAGGAACGCTGATGCGCCGACACGTCACTCTCGCGCTGCTGTTCGTCCTTGGTCTCGCCGTCTCAGGTCTTGTCGCGGCAAGCCCGTCCGCGCAGGCGGCCGAGATACGCTTCCCGAAGGCCGGACCCTATGCGTTCATCATCAATCTGCCGCCGGCCTGGAGCAGCAAGGAGGACGACTACGGCGGCTTGCAGGTCATCGCCCCCGACCGTGCGTCCGTGATCTATCTCTCGATGGCGTCGGACAAGGAATACATGGGCGTGGGACGGCCGCTCCGCGACCTCGCCACCGCAATCGCCAAAAGCGCCGGCGCGACGCTGACCGACAAGCAGGAGCCCGCCATACTCTCGGGCATCACGGGCGAGACGTTCTACGGCGAGATGACCAACGACCGCGGCACATTGTTGCAGGTCAAGATGGTGATCATCCCGATGGCGATCGAGGTGGCAGCGACGCAAACCATTCTGACCACGGCGAACATGAGCGCTGCGCAGCGCACCGCTCTCGACCAGGCATTGCGCGGGATTTCGCTGACCGGCAAGCGGTGAGGCGTTACGGCGGCGCTGTTGAGCACCCGCCGAGCTCGCGATCAGCTCGCCGCCTTAAAAAACAACATCCCGCCGATTGCGCGGCGGGATGTCCTGCTTCGGGCCGGCGTCGGCCAGCCAGTCTGGAGTCTACTTGGCGCCGTCTTCCATGCACTTCTTGTTGTGGGCGGTGGCCGCCGCGCCGGTGTACTTCTTCGCCTTGGAGTCTGCCTCGCAGCACTTCTTCAGATGGGCCGTCAGCGCCGCGCCGGAAATCTTCTTGCCGTCCACCATGTTGGTACAGGCCATGCCTTGAGCAAACGCACTGCTGGCGATCAGCGAAAACGCAGCCGCGATAACGAGAGATTTCATGGTTGTGCTCCTTGGTGTCACCCGTCGCGCCGGATCGGGTCCGCGCGACACTCCGCTAGGCTATTCCTCGTGCGTCGAGCGCACCATAGGTTTCGGAGCCGTCCACGAGCGATTTAACTTTCACGGCGTGAACGCGTTTGTCGCAATTTTGTCGAAAACCGAGCTATGCCGCCTCGGGCGCACGCTTGCCGGCGGTAACCGGTGCCGCAATGCGCCGCCGCGGCTTGGCGAAACGCGAACGAACCAAATCGACCACAACCACAAGCAGTCCCGCACCGAGCACCAGCCAGCCCGGCCGAATCATCTCGATGTCGAAATCGAGCGTGCTTTGCAGCACGCGCAGCGGCGAAGTGTTGAACGCGATGCCGATCCCGACGGCCTCGGCGATGAAGGTCAGCGCCGAAACCACCACTGCGAGCACCGCCAGCATCCAGGCCGGCGGCTCGTCGCGACTCGCCCGGACTTTGATCAACAGCCGATAGGCGATCAACCAGCCGAACAGGCCGGCGACCAGGGTTGGAATCCAGACGTCGGCCTTGGTCTGCTGGAAGAAGTGAATGAGCGCCAGCAGGCCAACCCCATAGACCGCCATATGGAGCCGCTGCCAGCGCTTGCCGCCAAGGCGACGCACCATGCCGTCGGTCGAGGTCGCGGCGAGCGCAGTGAGGCCCAAGAGTGCAACGAAGCCGATGGTGAGATAAAGCCGCAGCACGATCTCGCTGACGACCTTGCCGAGATCGAATTTCTGGTCGGCGATATAGAGCGTGATGTGAGCGGCCGCATAGACGAAAGCGCCGACGCCGATCATGCGCCGGACGTCGACCAGCTGGTTGAAGCGCGCGATCCGGCGCAACGGCGAGATCGCCAGCGACATCATCACGAACAGCAGCGCCCAATAGCCGGTGCGGTGGATCACGTCGTTGATCGGACGCGCGCCGTAGCCGACGGTGTAAAAATCATAGACCGCGATGGCGACCGGCGTCAGCAGAAGCACCAACACGACGAGCCGCAGCCACGACAGCTTGCCGCCCGCATCGAGCCAGATTTGCCACGGTGCTTTCGGGGGCTTGCGGATCGGCGCCATGCGGGTCCGGTTAGCATGGCGGCGCCCAGCCTGCCAAATCACGCTCCGGCCACGGCGATCATGGACGCACTGACAAGGCCGTGATCGCGGCGTTATCGCGAAAACTGCGACGGCGCGTGCCTTGGCCCTCGCCGCAGCCGCTGTTAACGTTCAACAAAACCAATAAGCCAACAGGGAGGATCGGATGCGTGCATTGCGCCTGCTTTGCTCACTCGCCGTGGTGGCTGCGCTGGCCCAGCCGGCTGCGGCCCAAGCCCCGGTGAAAATCCGCACCGGCTGGATCACGGCGCCGGCCTCGCTGGTGCCGCTGCTGTTGCTGAAACCGGGGTTGGCCCGGCACAGCGGCAAGTCCTATGTGTTCGAGCCGATCGCGTTTGCCTCCTCGACGCTGCAGATCACGGCGATCAGCAACGGCGACCTCGATATCGCAGGGTTCGGCTACACCAGTTTTCCACTCGCCGTGCAGAACGCCAAGCTCGACGACCTGCGCATCATCGCCGACGAAATCCAGGACGGCGCGCCTGGCTATTATTCGACGCCGTATTTCGTGCGCAAGGATTCCGGCATCAACACGATTGCCGACATGAAGGGCAAGGTCGCGGTCACCAATGGGCTCGGCAGCGGCGTCGATATCGCGATGCGCACCGCGCTGCGCCGTGCTGGCCTTGAAGCCTCGCGCGACTACACGATGATCGAAGCGCCCTTCCCGACCCACAAGGCGATCCTCAAGGAGAAAAAGGGCGATCTTGTCGTCGGCGTTCTGCCGTTCTCCTACGACCCGGAGCTCAATGAGTTCGCGCGGCCGCTGTTCACCACAGCCTCGAGCCTCGGTCCGATCGCGCTGTCATTCTGGGCGGCGCGCAAGTCCTTCATCGACAAGAACCGCGCCGCGCTGGTCGATCTGCTGGAGGACTATGGCACGGTGCTGCGCTGGCTGTACGACCCGGCCAACCACCAGGAGGCGGTGGCGCTCACCGCAGGCTTCCTCAAGCGGCCGCCGGCGGCCTTCGACGCCTGGCTGTTCACCAACAAGGATTTCCACCGCGATCTCACCGGCAAGCCCGATCTCAAGGTGGTGCAAAGCAGTATCGACAAGGTGAAAGAGTCCGGCTTCATCAAGGAAACACTGGATGTTTCCCAATACACCGACCTCAGCCTCGTCGAGGAAGCCGCCAAACGGAAGCGCTGAAAGCGGGAAACCCCGAGGGAACCAATCGCGCCGACCGCGCGTTGATACCTTCAGCATTGGGTCGCGGCGCGGGGGCCGGCGACCGGACGGAAAGCCCCCGCCTGACCTCTCGTCGCCGCGGCCCCGAACCAACGGGGAGCAAGGCCATGGCTCAGTCGCACATTCTGGTCGGCGCAAGCGTCGGCGCCGAAGATCATCCCATCGTTCGTCGCATCGGTCCCACCGACCTGATCGACGCCTTGCGCAAAGGCCTCGACGATTTCGCCGCAATGCCAAGCCACGCGGTATTTCTCTGTGTGGTCTATCCGCTTATCGGGCTTGTGCTTGCAGGGCTTACGCTCGGCTATGCACTGCTGCCGCTGCTGTTTCCGATGGCTGCGGGCTTTGCCCTGCTCGGCCCGCTCGCAGCGCTCGGCATCTACGAGCTAAGCCGGCGGCGCGAAACATCGGACAACGTTTCCGCGGCCGACGCCTTCGCGGTGCTGCGCTCGCCCTCGATTGGCGCCATCATGGCGCTGGGCTTCCTGCTGATGCTGCTGTTCCTGGTCTGGATGGCGACCGCGCATGCCATCTATGTGGCGAACTTCGGTTACGGCACGCCCGCTTCGGTCACCCAATTCCTGCACGATCTGATCGACACACCGCAGGGCTGGAACCTGATCCTGGTCGGCAACGCGGTCGGCTTCGTGTTCGCGGTCGCAGCCTTGATGGTCAGCGTGGTGTCGTTCCCGCTGCTGCTCGATCGTGAGGTCGGCGCCGCGGTCGCGGTGCTCACGTCGCTGCGCGCGGTGGCGGCGAACCCGTTCACCATGGCGCTGTGGGGCCTGATCGTCACGCTGCTGCTGGTCGCGGGTTCGTTGCCGCTGTTCCTCGGTCTGCCGGTGGTGATCCCGGTGCTCGGTCACTCCACCTGGCATCTCTACCGCAAGGTCGTGGAGCCAGGATCGAGTCCGCGCGCGGACTATCGGCCGGTCACGACGAGCCGGCACTCTGCGGCGGATTTCCCGGCCGCGTTGTTCGCCTCGACCCCGAAGGACAATCAACCCTAGCGGATACAGCATAACCCTTCGGAGGCGCAGCCCCTTTCAGCGGCAGCAGTTCCCTGCTGTAATTGTTATCGCAAGTTGACGTTCTTCAGGGCACGCCGTGCGCCGCCGCGATTTTATCAAGGGTATTGGCGGCGCTACGGCAAGCTGGCCGGTCACAGCATACAGATGGCTTGGCGTTGCTACGCTGCAAGCACCGGCGCAGTTCGTTGCTGCCTCTTCCGCGATGGCGCAGGACGCCACAACCCTGCCGGTCGAAATCGTTCCCCGGATGGGACATGCGGAGAACGTGGCTAGGGTCGCCTTCTCGCCCGATGGCCGCACCATCATCTCGGGCAGCGACGACAAGACGCTAAAGCTTTGGGAAGTGGCCAGCGGGCGTGAAGTTCGGACATTTCGCGGGCACAGCAAAGCCATCACCGCGGTTGCATTTTCTCCCGATGGCCGCACGGTTGTGTCAGCGAGCTATGACGAGACACTGAAGCTGTGGGTCGTGGCGAGCGGACGCGCTTTGCAGACGTTCGCAAGACACGACGATGGCGTGCGTACTGTGGCCTTTTCGCCGGATGGACGCACAATCGTTTCCGGCGGCCAGGACGAGACGCTCAAGTTATGGGACGTGTCGAACGGAAGTCTGCTGCGAACCTTCCGCGGGCACAAAGGTTCCGTGAATAACGTAGCGTTCTCGCCAGACGGGCGCATCATCGCATCATTAAGTTTCGATGATACGTTAAAACTCTGGGACTCGGCGAGCGGTCGCACCCTGCAAACTTATGCGGTGAATGCCGGGCTGGCGTCCTTTGGATTCGCGCCGGATGGACGCACCCTTGTCCTCGGAACCTACATCAACAACAGGCTGAACCTGCGGGACGCGGCGACCGGGCGCGAGCTCGGCATCGTCACGAGACAGCACGCCACCGAGAGTAACTTGGCATTCTCTCCAGACGGGACGCTCCTCGCAGCGACAAACGAAAACTCACTCGATCTTCGGGACGCGGCCAGTGGACGAAACCTGCACACCCTCGCTGGACATACCAATGGAGTCTCTGTCATCGCGTTTTCGCCGGACGGCCGCACTATCGTCTCAGGCAGCGCCGATCAAACATTGAAGCTGTGGGACGTGGCGAGCGGGCGCGAACTGCGCACCTTCACGGCATTTGGTCAGCCGATCAATGCCGCCGAGTTTTCGCCGGATGGAACAAACGTCGTGTCGGGCGGCCACGACAATACACTGAAGATGTGGGACGCGGCGAATGGCCGTGTGCTGCGCACGCTCACCGGACACGGCAGAGAGGTGCTCAAGATCGCGTTCTCGCCCGATGGGCTCACTATGGTCTCCGGCAGCGGCGACAACACGCTCAAACTGTGGGATACGGCGAGCGGACGTGAGCTGCGTACGCTTGAAGGACATAGCGAAGGCGTACAGTCCGTTTCGTTCTCGCCTGACGGCCGATCGATCGTTTCCGCGAGCTGGGACATGACCCTCAAGCTTTGGGACACGGCAAGCGGACGCCTGCTGCGCACATTTTCAGGGCACACCTTGACTGTGACGTGCGTTGCGTTCTCCCCCAACGGGCGCACTGTTGTTTCGGGTGGCTGGGACAAAAGTCTCAAGCTTTGGGACGTGGCAAGCGGGCGCACGCTGCGTACGATGCGCGCAACGGATAGTGGGCCGGACGGCTATATCGAAGGCGTGGCCTTCTCGCCGGACGGACGGACTATCGCAGGTGCGCATGGGGATTCGCTTGAATTATGGGATGCGGCGAGCGGGCGCGGACCGCGCACGCTCAAGGGTCACGGGGAGGGAATTACGGCCGTTGCGTTCTCACCGGACGGACGCACAATCATTTCCGGCAGCCAGGATACGACCGTAAAGCTGTGGGACGTGGCCAGCGGGCGCGCGTTACGCACGTTTACCGGACATAGCGGCACGGTGTTTTCGGTTGCGTTCTCGCCGGATGGGCGCACCATCGTCTCAGGGAGTTACGACACGACAATTCGCCGCTGGAACCTGGCCGGCGACCTTCTCACAACATCAACCGGATCGGCGGACGGCGAGTGGCTGACGATCACGCCGGAAGGCTTCTTCGATTCGTCGGAGAAAGGCGCGCAGTCGCTCAGCGCGGTGCGCGGATTGGCGGTTTATTCGATCGATCAGTTCTACCAGCAGCTCTATCGCCCCGACGTGGTGCGCCAAAAGCTTTCCATGGACCTAGATCTTGGTGGACGGGTGAAAACAGCGGCACGCAACGTCAATCTCGGCATCATCCTTGCCAGCAAGGCGCCGCCGGATATCGCGATCGTGTCGCCGGCAACCGATAGCAAGACCGGCGAGCGAAGTATTACGGTCGAGGCGAACCTCGCCGACCGCGGCTCGGGGCAAGGCGGCGGCATCGGACGCATCGAGTGGCGCGTCAACGACGTCACCCGCGCAGTACGCGACCTGCAGCACCCTCCCAATGGCGCTGTGACCAAGATCGCACAAAAGCTCGCGCTCCCAGAGGGCACCAGCGAGATTAAAGTGGTGGCTTACAACAAGGCCAATCTGGCTGCGTCTTTGCCGGCGGCGATCTCGGTGACGGTGAATTCACCGTCACCGAGGCCCAAGCCACGGCTTCACGTGCTCGCCGTCGGGGTCAATGACTATCGCGATCCATATATCAGGCGGCTGAACTATTCGGTGTCCGATGCCAATTCGGTCGCCGCCGCGTTCCTGTTGGCCAAGTCCGACGACAAAATTTACGACGACGTGTTTGCGCACGGTCCTTTGCTCAATGCCGAAGTGACGGCGAAAAAACTTCAAACCGAGTTCGAACGGCTGAGTGCGATTGTCCAGCCTGACGACGTTTTCGTGTTATATGTCGCCGGCCACGGAGTGACCGACAACGGCCGCTATTATTTCGTTTCCCACGACGCCAAGACCAAAGACGGCGACTTCGATGTCGAGACTTGCATTGGACAGGATCGGCTGCAGCAATGGCTGACATTGATCCCGGCGTTCAAGTCGGTGCTGATTTACGACACCTGCGAAAGCGGCTCGACAGCTGAGGACCGCTCCGCCTTTCGCAGCACGCAGCAGTTCGTCGCTGCCGAGAAGCTCAGCCGGTCGATGGGGCGCACTGTGCTCTCAGCCACCAGCGACGTGAAGGATGCGCTGGAAGGCTACCCGCCAGATGCCAACCAAAAACATGGCATCTTCACGTATGTGCTGCTCGATGGGCTTGCGCTGGCCGATGCCAACAAGGATGGGCAGGTGACGACCGAGGCACTCGCCGCATATTTGCAAAAGCACCTCCCTGTTCTGACGCAAAATTTGTCGAACGTCCGTCAGGAACCGCAGGTTAAATTGTCCGGAGCGCCCTTCGTGTTGATGCAACGCATTGATATCGCGGACATCAATAAGTTGCGATGAGCGTCGGGCTTATTTGCAGGGCGCTAAATCCCGAGCTTGCTGGCGAGGTCGACGAGGTTGGCGCCCGCGACATCGACCGGAACGGTCGGCGCGGGCTCACCCTTGCCCGGACCATGCTCGTTCGGCCGCGCGATGTGGCCGGTGCGCAGGCCGTTCTTCGCGGCCTGGGCCAGATCGCTGGAATGCGCCGCCACCATCATGCATTCGCCTGGCGGCAGATCGAGCGCCTCGCAGGCCGCAAGATAAACCCGCGGCTTCGGCTTGAAGTCGTGAGCGATCTCTGAACCGAGGATCGCGTCCCAAGGGAATCCGTTGCGACGCGCGAGCGCGACCATCAGCGAGATATTCCCATTCGACACCGGCGCCACCATGCTCTGACGCTTGAGCCGCGTCAGGCCGGGCGCGGAGTCCGGCCAGGCGTCCAGCCGATGCCAGCCCAGATTGAGGTGGCGGAGCTGCGCCTCCGACACGCCGGAGACTTTGAAACGCGGCAAGATCTTTTCCAGATTACCCCGGTGCAGCACGTCGAGCTTCTCGAAGGTCCTGCCCTTGTAACGGATCTCATCCATGGCGGACTGATATTCGCCGCGCCAGGCGTCGGCGAAGGCGAGCCAGTCGAGCGCATAGCCGAGCGGTTTGAGCGTGGCCTCAGCCTCGCGCGCGATGCTGGTGCGCCAATCGACCAGGGTGCCGAACACATCGAAGAAAAATGCCTTGGGGACGGTCATCGAATGCCTCGCGGATGAACGAGGCCATCATGTCGTGCGGGGCAGATTTGTCGAGAGCCCATCTGGGCTTTCAGGCGCGCGTTGTTATAGTCCGGCTGACAAAAAACCGAACGAGGAATGCATGTCGTACTACCAGGGCCTGATTGCGGAAACGATCGAGTTCACCGGTCACAACGGCGACAAGGGCGAGGCCTATTACGCGCGTCCGAGCCGCGCCGGAAAATTCCCCGGCGTGGTCCTCATCATGCACATGCCCGGCTGGGACGAGTGGATCATCGAGACCACCCGCAAACTCGCGCACCACGGCTTCGCAACCATTGCGCCGCACCTCTATTTCCGCGAAGGCTCGGGCCCGCCCGACGATGTCGGTGCGCGGGTGCGCGCGGCCGGCGGCGTCGCCGACGATCAAGTGGTGGGCGATGCCAAAGGCGCGGCGGCCTATTTGCGCGCACAGCCGAATGCGAACGGCAAGGTCGCCGTGATGGGCTTCTGTTCCGGCGGCCGTCACGCCTATCTGATCGCCTGCAAGGCCCCTGAATTCGACGCGCTGGTCGATTGCTGGGGCGGCAACGTGGTGGTGGACGACCCCAAGCTCTTGAACGCCAAGCGGCCGGTGGCGCCGATCGAGTTCACCGCGAACATCAAGTGCCCAATCATCGGACTGTTTGGCAACGACGACGAGAACCCCAATCGCGATCACGTCAATCGCACCGAGGCTGAGCTCAAGCGGCTCGGCAAGAACTACGAATTCCACCGATACGATGGCGCTGGCCACGCTTTCTTCAACTATTCGCGTGGCCCCGCCTATCGCGCCGAGCAGGCTGCGGATGGCTGGAAGAAGGTGTTCGCCTTCCTCAACAAGAACCTCTCAGCCTGACAGCAGGAGAACCGATCATGTGCTCCTACATCGTCGAAAAGGCCAAGATGACCGGCACCGCCAAGGGGCCGGACAGCGCGTGGCGGCGGATCGACACCGCCAACGTCTATTACGACCATCCCTATGAGGCGCATCTGGACCACGCGCTCTGCGTCGACTTCATCTGCGAAGCCGACGGCGGGCGCGACCGCGTGGCGATCGAAATCTCGCGGGAGTCGGCGCTTGAACTGATCGAGAAGATCCAGGCGGCACTGGCCGCGGGCGACGCCGCTCACGCCACGGCGGCAGCCTGCTCGGTCGCGGCTTCGCAAACGGAGATCGCTAGTTTGTTCTGAAACCGGAGGAGCAATCATGCGCCGGATCGTCTTGCTTCTGCTGACTGGCTTTGTCTTGTTTGGCACTGCAGGCGCGCAAGCGCAGAATGTGCTGGACAAAGCCCGGCGCGACGAGGTGGTGAGCGTTCCGGAGGGCGATGCCGACATGGCCGAGGCGTTTCGCAAGGCCCGCGCCACGCTGCCTGAGTTCTTCGCGCTGGCGCAGAACCCGAAACCGTCGATGTCAGGCTTCTCGATCAAGGTCGGCGTACCGGCCGACAGCGGCAATCACGAGTTCTTCTGGATCAGGCCGTTCGAGCGCAATGGCGATCAGTTCTCGGGGCAGCTTCGCAACACGCCGCGCGACGTCAAGGCGCTGAAAATAGGCGACACGATCCAATTCAAGGAAGCCGAGATTGTCGATTGGACCTATCGAGACAACGGCAAGATGAAGGGCAACTTCACGGCCTGCGCGCTGCTGAAGCGGGACACCAAGGCGAATGCCGAGGCGTTCATGAAGCAGTACGGGTTCGATTGCGATATCTAGAGTCTGCTCCGATTCAATTGATCGGAGCAGACTCTAGCTTTTTCATTTGAGCATGATCTTTTCCGAAAACCGGTTCCCACTTTTCGGGATCATGCTCTAAGCGGCAGCTCGCTCCGCGCCAATTTCGCACACTTGCGTGGCGGGCACCGGCAATTCGCCGCCGGCCATTTCGTAGCCCACGACGCGCAGGCTGCCGCGCGCCGGACACATCTCGACCGCAAGCCGCGTGGCCGGATTGAGCACCGGCGGAACAACCCAGTCAAAATTGGGCTGCGCGAAACGGCCCGTGAAGGCCGCCAGCGACTGTTGGCGGCGCCGGCTGAACATCGCGGCGTCCTCGAAGCTGCTATGCAGGATCTTCGAGGCGCCAAGGCGTCCTTCCCAGCCCGGCTCGGGCTTGAACCAATCGTTCGCCGCGCCAGTGTCATGCTCGCGCGTGTCGAAATCGGCTTCGGTGCGCTCGATCACGCAGCTTTCGCCGGGTCGCACGCCGACGAGCGTGTAGATCACCGGCCGCGCGAGCGGGGTCACCTCCAGCATGCGCCTCGCCTCGGCATAGCCGGAGCAGGTTTCGAACACGCGCCGCAGCAATTGGTCGGCCGGAATGGCGCGCGCGTGGATCAGCGTGCCGAGGCCGTTGGCGACCAGATCGTAAGAGCGAAGCGCCGTGGCGCGGGTGCGCCGCCGAAGCGGCGCCTGATTGATGCAGGCCGCGAAGCGGCCTGGCGCGGATGCAGTCAGCGCGCCGACGAAGCCCGGCCAGGACACGTTGAGGAATTCGCCAGCCGGTCCCTGCATGCGCACGACTTCGATGTGCCGGCCGAGGCCGGGGAACGGCCAGTCGAGCGTGCGGGCAAGCCAGGGCGAGCCGTCCTGCTCGCGCGCGCACGACGTGCAGGACCATTGGTAGGAGCCGTTGAGGAACCAGATACCCGGAAAGCCGAGCGTGGCCGCAATAGCATGCACCTCGCCGACGTAGGGCGACTCCGAGCGTTCCAGCCAGCGCCGGGCGAAGAAATCCGCGACCGGCACCAACGGCCGCGCCGGGGCCGGAAACCAGCCGAGGCAGTCGTCACGCAACGCGCGTGCCCGCTCCTGACCTTCGCGCGCATGGCGCAACGTGCCGCCGTCGCGGACGTCGACGATTGGAATAGCCGGAAGACTCAATGTCACAGGTGCCCCCTTCGAGCGGCCCGATACTTGTCGTGCGATTATGTCAAAGACTAGGCTCGGCTGCGTTAACGCCACGGTCCTTCCATGACAGCTCGCCTCCTCGCTCTGCTCGCCGTCACCGCATTAACCCTGCGGTTCGGGATTGCGGCCAGCGCGGCACAGGAATCAGTCGCGCAGTTCTACCGCGGCAAGACTGTCACAATCATCGTCAGTTCCTCGCCGGGCGGCGGCTACGACCTCTACGGCCGGCTCATCGCCCGCCACATCGGCAAGCATATTCCGGGCAATCCAAGCCTCACCGTCAGCAACATGCCGGGCGCCGCCAGCAATGTCGCGGCGGCCCACATCTACAACGTGGCGCCGAAGGACGGCACTGCGATCGGCGCGCTGTTCATGGGCGCCGTGGTCGAGCCGCTGTTCGGCAAGCTCAAGCGCACCACTCACGACATGAGCCGGTTCAACTACATCGGCAACGCCAACAAGGATGTCTATGTCTGTTTGATTCGAGCCGACGCGCCGGTGAAAACATTTGCCGAAGCGTTGGAGAAAGAGCTGATCGTCGGCGGCACCGCCGAAGGCGCGTCGACGCGCGATTTCCCCGAATTGCTCAGGAACTTGCTCGGCGCCAAGTTCAAGATCGTGGCCGGCTATCAGGGCTCGCGGCAGATCAATCTCGCAATCGAGCGCGGCGAGGTGCAGGGCGGTTGCGGCCAGAGCTGGTCGAGCGTCTCGGCCATTTACGCGGACCGGTTCAAGGACGGCTCGATCAAGGTGCTGGCGCAGGAGGACACGCAGGGCTATCCGGAACTCAACCGGCAGGGCGTGCCGCTGATCCGCAGCTTTGCCAAGAACGACGAACAGCGGCAGATTCTCGATCTGGTCTATAGCCAGACCGTGTTCGGCCGGCCCTATGTGGTGGCGCCGGAGGTGCCGATGGAACGCGTCGCTGCGCTGCGCAAGGCATTCGCGGCGGCCCTCACCGATGCCGAACTCAAAGCCGACGCCGCGCGCATGAATGTCGACGTCGATTGGATCAGCGGTGAGGAGTTACAGTCGGCACTCGCAAAAATGTATGCGACACCGCCCACCATCCTGGAAAAGGCGCGGCAGGCCATGGCGGCAAAGTAGCGGTTCTGCCAAAATCGCTAGTGTCCCGGACCCGAAGTTCGCATGATCGGTCGGCAGGCGCTTTGCGAACTTCGGGTCCAAAGGGACACTAGGAACATAGAGCTGCTAGTGTCGCTTCGGTTCGGAAGTTCGCTTGGGAGCAAGCCGAGAAATGAGGCGAACTTCCGAACCGC
>CAMDDZ010000107.1 GCA_945893145.1 Rhodoplanes serenus
TACGCGACTTGCGCCCAATTCGCCGATGCGACGCTTGGGTTCCTGCGTGAAAGAGTTCCCCGGAATTGGCCGCGATTCCGCGATTCGGTCACCGACAACTTCCGCATCATCAATCCAAAGGATTTTCGGGTTGTGACGTGAACGGGGTACAGCTGGCGGCGCCGGCCGGGGTGCCAACGAGTGCGCTGCAAACCAGCGCAATCACAGCAGTTACCAACACCCCATGCACATTCACACGCCTACGCATCGCACACTCCCCACGCAACTAAGGCCCTGAACCAGTTCCGATTAGCGCAACTTTACCACAGGTTTTCCACCGTTGGGTCAAGTTGATCACAGTTTTACCACAGGGAAAGCGGCCGCCAATGCTGGCGATCAAGTGTCTTGGCTTCTACTCTCGCAAACGTGAGTCGCGCGATTTGTAGTTGCGTACGCGCCGGGCGGGGGCCGGGGGGACGGACGTTATGGCGTTACAGGCGCGTCGGGTTGAGAACGTCGAGAGCATCTTCGGCATCAAGGCCGCTGGGCGGTTGATGCTGGAGGTCATCGCACCTTGGGTGCAGGATCTCGGCTTGCTGATTGAATCGATCGAGTCGGGCCGGCCGGCCGGGGCTTCGGCGGACTGGCAGCCGGGGGCGGTCATCCGCCTGCCGTTCTCGCAAAAGCTTTGCCACAACGGCGGAGTGGTGTGTCCGCAGGCGCTGATGGCAGCCGCCGACACCGCCATGATTTTCGCCTGTGCGGCGGCCTGGAGCGGCTACCGGCCGATGAGCGCGGTCGATCAGACCATGCACTTTTTGCGGCCCGTCAGCTTCGACGTGCTGTGCGATGCGCGCATCGTACGCATCGGGCGTACCACAAGTTTCGGTCGAGTGATGCTGTCGAGTGCTGCCGACAAACGGCCGGTCGGCATGGTGTCGAGCGCGTACGCAATGGTGTAGCGCGGAAGTTCGAGAAGGGCAGCAAGCCCCAGTGACATCCCTCGGTGTTTGCCGCGAAGGGGGAACATATCGAGCGGGGATCTTCGGTTCGGGGGATCCCCGCTTTGCTTTGAGCATGATCCCGAAAAGTGGGTACCGGTTTTCGGAAAAGATCATGCTCCATCACTTTACGGAACTCGTTTGGACGGAAAGCGGCCACAATCCAGGCGCTGACTGGGTTCTATGAGGCTCGCGTATCGCGCTGCATCGGCGCTTGTATTGAGCATATGGGCTGGCGCGTCCGCGGCCGGTGCCGCGACGACTCCGCTCAAACCAGCGCTCAAGACCGCCGCAGCGACAACCAAGCCGGTTGCGAAAAAGATCGTCGCAGTCCGCAGGGTCGTTCACCGGCGCGCCGCAACCCCGGTGGCGGCGAAGCCCGCGGACACCGCACCGCTCCAGATCACGCCGCGGGTGGCGAGACGCGCTGCGGTGACACGCGCTGCGGCGCCGAAGCCTGCGGTCGCGCCAGCGGTGGCGGAGATGGCGCAACCCAAGCCCGTCGTGACAACGAGGATCGTGAGAACCAGGGTCGTGTCGCGCGCCGCGAAGCCAAAGGCCGCTGCCGCGCCGAAACCGGCCGAGCCGCAAGCCGCGTCTGAAGCGCAGGCGGCACCGCCGCAGGTCGCACGGCGGCAAGCGGCACGGCAGCAGGTCGCGCGCCGGGCCAAGCCGGCGCCGCGCGCCGCGCGGGTCGCCAGCCGTGAGCCGTTCACACTGGCGTCGCAGCCTTCGGAGGCCATGGCGAGCGTCGGCCCGATTGCGCTCACGCCGGTCCAGCGTGCCGCCATCTACCGCAGCATCGCGGAAGTGCCGCTGCTTCCGAACCTGGTCTTGACCGAGAGCATCCGGGGCGCGCCGCCCGTACGCCTCGGACTACCGACGGCGGCCGAGCCCCGTCCGTCCGCGCTGGATGCGCGGCCGGAATATCCGGTTGGCAGCAGGCTTCCTGAGACTGTGCGGCTGCATCCGTTGCCGCCGCGCGCGGTGGACGCGGTGCCCGCGATCGAGCCCTACCAATATGCTTTCGTCGGCGACCGCATCCTGCTGGTCGAGCCCACCACCGGCATCGTAGCGGCGGCACTCGGGCAATAGCGCGCAACTCTCCGGCGGCTTTTATGCCGGCTCAGGCGTCTTGCCGGCGAGCACCATCTGCATCCAATCGCGGTCGATGTTCTGGCCGCTCACCACCACGGCGGCGCGGCGGCCCTGCAGCCGGTCGCGCTCCTTGATCAGCGCCGCGAGCGCGCCGGCGCCCGCGCCTTCGGCCGTGTTGTGGGTGTCGCTGAACAAGATGCGCATGGCTTCGGCGATCTCGTCGTCGCTCACCTCGACGATGCGGTCGGCGCCGCGCCGGATGACGTCGAGCGCCATCGCGTCCGGCACCCGCACCGCCATGCCGTCGGCGAAGGTGCGCGCCGCATTGGTGGTCACGACCGCGCCGGCATCGAACGACAACCGATAGGCGTTGGCCCGCTGTGCCACGACGCCGACGACCTTGGTCTTCAGCCCCAGCGCGTCGCGCATTCCGATCACGCCGCAGATGCCGGAGCCAAGGCCGATCGGTACATACACAGTGTCGAGATCGGCCGCTCCGGCAAACAGCTCATGCGCATAGGTGGCGACGCCGACGATCAGATCGCGATGCAGCGACGGGCCGAATTCGTAGCCGCGCTCAGCGGCGATCTCCTGGGCGCGCAGCTTGGCGTCGTCGAAATCGCGGCCGTGCTCGATGAGCTCGGCGCCGAACGCGCGCATCGCGGCGTTCTTCTCGGCCGAATTGCCGTGCGGCACCACAATCGCGACCTTGATGCCGCTGCGGCTGCCAGAAAAAGCGAACGACTGGCCGTGGTTGCCGCGCGTCGCGGTGACAATGCCCGCGACGTTCGGATTGCGCCGCCGCAGCCGGTCGAAATAGACGATGCCACCACGCACCTTGAAGGCGCCGACCGGCGTGTGGTTCTCGTGCTTGACCACGACCTCGACGCCGGTCCGGGCCTTGAGCAACGGCCAAGCATATTGCGGCGTCGGCGGCACCGAGGCGCGCACCAACGGAATAACCGCCTCGACCTCGGACAGCCTGAACAATTCGGACATGCGCTGATGGGACTTTAGCCGCCGGGGCTGGTGAGGGACCGGATCGGGGCTGCTTCGGCGATCTCGGCGATCAGCTTCTTGATGATGGCCTGGCCAAAGGATTCGAAATTCTCCGCCACGATCACGAAGGCGCCCGGCCCGCCGACCACGTTGGTGCGGTAGTAATTCGCCAAGCCGCCGGGCGGATTGGTGTGCTCCGGATTCCAGGTCATCGGCCGTTCGCTCAGGATCACCAACCCGTTGATGGTGACGCCCTTGGCCACCGCTTCGTCGCGGGCGAGGTTCACGTCGCGGCCGGAGTTGTTGGTGCCGTCACCCGAGACGTCGATGGTGCGCCGCGCACTTTCGAATGGCGCGTGCTCCAGCAGGTTCATGGAAAAGTCGATGCCGGCGCTGATCGAGGTGCGCTCGGCGAACGAACGCTGCAATTCCAGGAGCTGGTCGCCGAACTTTCTGGCGGCCTCGGCGCTATCGACGATGGTCCAGTCGATCACGACCTTCTGCGAGGCCACGCCGGACCATTCGACGAAGCAGATGGCGATGCGCTGATGGCGGCCGGAGGTGATGGCTTCCAGCACCCGCTTGTCGGAGATCGCGGCCGCGTAACCTTCGCGCTGAAGCTGGAACTTGCGGGTATCGACGCTGCGCGATACGTCGGAGGCCAGAACCAGCAGGAGATCGACCCGCTCGGCCGCGCGCGTGGACGGCGCCGCAAGCGCGAGCGCGACAAACGCCAGAGCAATTCGGATCGCCGCCAGCATGTCCGCACCTCCGCCCCAGGCCAAGGGAGCCTAGCCGATTCCGGGAGGCTGGCTCAACGCGGGGGCAAATTTCAGGCGAAAGTGACGGTGAGGCCTTCGAGCCCAATGCCGGAGATTTCGGTGTTCCAGCGCTGCCCGGCGGCAACCGGGAACGCGCGCGTCACGGTTCCGGTGGTCACAATTTCGCCCGCGCGCAGCGGCGGGTTGTGCGGATCGCGAGCCAGCAGCGAAACCAGATGGGCCAGCGCCGACAACGGTCCACTACCGAGCACGAGTTCAGCGGCGCCCCGGTCGATCGGCGCGCCGTCGCGATAAAGCGCGATCTCGAAGCGCGTCAGCGCCCGCCGCCATTCCGCCGGACTGCGCTCCGTGATGCGGTGGCGCGGCCCGATCAGCATTGCGCCGTGCAGCCCGCCGGCCGCGATGGTGTCGGCCGCTGTGAATTTCCAGCCCGGAAAGATCGACTGCACGATCTCGAAACCGTGCGCCACCCAGTCGATGCAGCCGAGCAAGCTCGGCTGGTCCATGCCGGCTTCCGGCGCGCGCGCCAGGCCGAACACGATTTCCGGCTCGATCAGCGGCTCGGTCAGCTTGCCGAGCCCGAACGTGAAATCCGTCGCAACGTCGCGGACCGTGGTGTCGTACATGTCGCCCCAAATCGGCGCGTCGACGCCGAACTGGGCCCAGATGGTACGGTTGGTGAAGCCGATCTTGCGCCCGACCGGCTTTTCGCCGCGGTGCTGGCGCAGCCGCCGCAACTCGGCAGCGGCGGCGTAGGCCTCGTCGAGTCCAAAGCCTGGATAACGGGCGGCGAATGGCGCGACCTGGTGATGGTTGGCAAGCGCATCGTCGGCTTCCGCCGCGATGGCCTGGACCGGAACCGCCGTGGTCATTCGGCGGCCATCATTCAGCAGCCATGCGGGCGCCCGGGAACGCAACCTCGACCAGCGTGCCGACGTTCACGGCGCTGCGAATCCGGAAGGTGGCGCGATTGGCCTCCGCCAATGCTTTGGTCAGCGGCAATCCGAGACCGCTGCCGCCGGAGCCAAAGCGCGCCGAGGTTGCGAGCTGGCGGAACGGCTCCATCGCCACCGCGATTTCCTTTTCGCTCATGCCGGCGCCGGTGTCGCGCACCCGCAGCGCCACCTCGCCGGCGTCGCTGACCGCGGTCGAGACGATAACCTGCCCGCCCGCGCCGGTGAACTTGATCGAGTTCGACAACAGATTGAGCACGATCTGGCGCACCGAGCGCGCGTCCGCCACCACCGGCTGCAGCGACGGCGCGAGCGAGGTGCGGATGATGATGCGCTCGCGGTTTGCCTGCGGCTGCATCAGCGCGACGCATTGCTGCGTCAATTCGTTGAGATCGACGCTGACAAAGTTGAGATCGAGCTTGCCGGCTTCGATCTTGGACAGATCGAGCAGATCGTTGAGCAGCGAGATCAGGTGTTCGCCCGAGGCGTGGATGTCCTTGAGGTATTGGCGATAGCGGTCGTTGCCGATCGGGCCGAAACGCTCGCCCATCATCACCTCGGAGAAGCCGATGATGGCGTTGAGCGGCGTGCGGATCTCGTGGCTGACCTTGGCGAGAAAGTCGGACTTGGCCGAGGACGCCTTCTCGGCTTGGCGCTTGGCGTTGACCAGTTCCTCTTCCGACCGCTTCCATTGCGTGATGTCGCGGAACACGGCGCAGCGCCTGCCGGTGTCGTCGCCGAGTGAGCCGATGGTCATGAACAGCGGGATGGTGCGGCCCTCGCGCGTGCGGCCGATGATTTCGCGGCCGCCCTTGTTGGCGCTGTCGAGATCGTCCCGAGCGGTGCGCTGGCTTTCCGGCGCGAACAGGGTTGCGAGCGGTTGCTCGGTCAGCTCGCGGCTCTCGTAGCCGAACAACGCCTCGGCGCTGCGGTTGAGCGAGGTCACGAGGCCGTCGCGATCGAACACGATGACGCCATCGCTCGCGGTGTCGATGACGGTCTGAAGTTCCGTGGTCTCGGACTTGGCGGCGCGCAACGCGGCGTCCGCGGCAGCCAGCCGCTCCTCGCCGCCGGCGCTGGTGATCATCAGCACGAGGGCGGATTCGCCCTCCCAGGGCGAGGCGAACAGGCGGGCCTCGACCGGCAGATGATCCCCGTTGCGGGTCGCGATGGTCAGCGTTTTGGCGCCGTTGTTTTCGTTCGGTGGCGTGCCATTGGGCTCGGCGAATAGCGTGTCGAGCCCGCCGGCATCGGAGAGCGCTTGCAGGTTGTCGTAGCCGGTCCAGTCGAGGAACGCTTGGTTGCCGTAGATCAGCCGGTCGTGCCGATAGACCAGCACGCCGATCGGCAGGTGGTCGAGGATCGTGTGTTCGCCGGCGGGGTGCTCGTCCTTCGGCTCCGTGCCGGAGGTTAGCGCGGCGGCCTCGGACGCAGGCTCCGGCGCGGCTTCAGAGGCGGTTTCAGATTTGGGCGTTTCCGGCGTCGCCTGGTCGTCGGCGCTGCGCAGGCGCGCGGTGAGACGGCTGGCGAGCTCGCGGAAGGCTTTGCGCTCGATTGGCGTGAGGCTCAGTGGCTTCTCGGGCGTGCCCGAAGTGCGGAACGGCACAACGTTTTCGGCGGGCGGCGTAGCCTCGACGGGCGGCTCGATGCGGAGCGCCGGCGGTTCGTCGCGCGGCTCCGCTGGCACGGGCGTCGTGGTCGTGGCGGTGGTCGTGGCGGTGGTCGTGGCGGTGGTCGTGGCGGTGGTCGTGGTCTTGGGCGCGTTGAGCGCGCCGCTGCGCCGTGCGCTCAGCAGCGCCGCAATGCGTGTGGCGTCACGGCAGATGCCAAAGCCGCGATAGCCCTTGAAGCTGCGTTCGCGGTCGAACACCGGCAGGCCCGAAAGCTCGACCGGGAGCCGCTCGCTGCTGCCATCGGCCGGAACGTTGATGGTCAGCCCGCTCCAGGTGTCGCGCGACGCGATGGCGCGTGTGACGTGGCCGTCCGGATCGAGCGCCAGCGCGCTCGCGGCTTCGCTCCACGGCTTGCTCAGGCTTGCTGCGGTCTGCGGGCCGATCAGTTCGATGAATTCGTCGGAGGTCAGCGTCAGGCGGCCTTCGGCGTCCATCTGCCAGACGAAGCGCAGCGGCTGCCGCCGCTCCGAGGACCTTGGCGCAAAGGCGGCTGCGGCGACCTCGACGTGTGCGGCCGCGAGCGTGCGCGCGGACATTGGCTCGGCGGGAGTTACGGCCTGCGGCGGCGGCTCCGGCGCTGCGGCGAGCGCTGCGACCGGCGCGGGCGCCGGCACAAGTGGCGCTTCAGGTGCCGCTTCTTGCGCTTCCGGCTTTGCTTCTATTTTCGCTTGCTCGAACGTCACCATGATGACCGCGTCGGCCGCAGAGCCGACACGCTCGACCGCCACCGGCCCAACATGAGACGTGCCTTGCGCGCGCCCGGCCGCGAGCGCTTCGCTTGCGAGCTTGGTTGCGCCGAGTGCCACAAGCGTCTTCAGCCCTTGCGAGCGTTCGAGGCCTGCGGATGTCGCATGCATGAAGGCGCCATCGGGCGCGAACACCGCAATCGGCTCGGCGATGCCAACGAGCAGGCGCTGCACACGCTCGATCAAAGAAAGGTTCGGCCCTGCGGCTTCCGTCGCCACCACCAGGATGCCGGCGGTGCGATCGGCCAGGATCACCCGGAAGCAGGCGCACATCAGTGCGCGCCCGAGCGGCGCGCCAAAGCCACGCAGCCGTTCGAGCCGCGGCGCGGCGCCTGGCCTAAGCGTTGCGGCGAGCCGGGCAATCTGCAGCGCGGCTGTACCCTTGGGGTCGATGGTGCTGCCGACCAGCGCGGCAGGGGAGGGGGCATCGAAAATCGCAGCCCCGGTCGGGTTGGCCCACAGCACACGGGTCGCGTCGGCGCTCCACAGCCACGCCGGCAGCGCGCTGGTGGCGTGAGCCGTCAGCCGCGGATCGCTCAGGTAAGCAACTAGAGACCCGTACTCACTCATCGGTGTGCGTCCCCCGGACCGCACCGCCTGAAACCGCAGGATTTATCTGAATTTGTAATAGTCCCCGGCGGCTGGGACGTCCACGCCGGGAGCGGCCTCCGGCCGATTCACCGATGGCTAACCTTAATCGCACTAGTGCCGCCGATTTGAAGTTCCTGCAGCAGTTGCAGCAAGCTCTTCAGGAACTTCAAATCGAAAAGCGGCACTAGATCATAGGCTTGCTAGTGCCCCTTTGCTTCCGAAGTTCGTGTCGGAGGTTGCTGCGAGGTATCACGAACTTCGGAAGCGGGGCACTAGGGGCGGGGGCCAGCCGTTGCCCCATCTGCGGTATTCCTGCGGCAATATTGTGCAATGCAAGATAACATATTGCAACGCAACATAGAGCGTACTATGTGTCAATCAGTTGGCCGCAACAGGGACATCCCCGGCAGCCCAACCACAACAGCAAACGCCCATGTAGAGGATACCGCCATGGCCGAAGCCGCCACCACCGCGAAGCCGAAGACCAAGCCCGCCGCGTTCGACACGCCGAAGTTCGAACTGCCCCGCTTTGACATTCCGAAATTCGAAGTCCCCAAGCTCGAAGTGCCCGCGGCCTTCCGCGAGTTCGCCGAAAAAGGCGTGACCCAAGCCAAGGACAATTGGGAGAAGATGAAGGCTGTGAGCGAGGAGGCGACTGACCTGCTCGAGGACAGCTATTCCACTGCCAGCAAGGGCGCAGCCGAATACGGCCTCAAGGTGATCGAGATCACCCGCACCAACGCCAACGCAGCCTTCGATTTTGCGAGCGAGCTGTTCACCGTGAAGTCGTTCTCGGAAGCCGTCGAGCTTTCCACCGCGCACGCGCGCAAGCAGTTCGACGCCGCGACCGCGCAGGGCAGGGAGCTCACCTCGCTGGCCCAGAAGGTCGCGAACGAGACCGCCGAGCCGATCAAGGACAGCGTCAGCAGCGCCTTCAAGAAAGTGGCGTAAGCCCTCGATCCCCAGTCGAAGGCAAGTTGTCAGTACCAAGTTGTAAGTACCAGGGTGCCAAGTACCCAGTATCAAGCCCGGACCGAAAGTCCGGGCTTTTTCATGCACCGTGAACCCAGCACCGGGCTGCCGCGACTAAATCAAGGACGGAATTGGGCTCTGCTTGCCAAAGTGTGGCGAGCCTCCTAGGTTCCGGCCCTATCGTGTGCAGATCCTATCCCGTGCAGATTCTACCCGTGCAGGTGTAGCTCAGTTGGTTAGAGCGCTGGTCTGTGGAACCAGAGGTCGGTGGTTCAAGTCCACCCACCTGTACCAATTCCCGTAAACCGTCTTGCGTGGATCGCTCAGTTCTCCGGCTTGATGCCGGCGCGGGCGACCAGCTCTTTGACGCCGGCGATTTCCGCGATGAGCCGCGCGGTCATTTCGTCCGGCGTGCCGGCGACGATCTCGTAGCCGTATTTGCGCGCCGCCTCGACCACGTCGGGCCGCTTCATCACCTCACGCACGTGCTTCACCAGCAGCGCCATGATGTCGGGCGGCGTGCCGGCCGGCGCGAACATCGCGTTGAATGTGTCGGAGATGAATCCGGGGAAGCCGGATTCAATCATGGTTGGCACGTCGGGCAGCGAGTACCAGCGCCGCGCACCGGTCACCGCCAGGGCCCGGACCGCGCCGCTCTTGATCAGCGGCTCGACCGGCGCCAGCGCAACCGAGGCCAGCTGCACGGTGCCGGACACCAGCGCCGACGTGGCCGGTCCGCCGCCGCGATAGGGGATGTGCTGGATCTGGATGCCGGCGCGCAGCTTGAACAGCTCGCCGGTGAGGTGCGACTTGGTGCCAACGCCGGGTGAGGCGTAGTTCATCTTGTCCGGCTCGGCCTTGGCTCGGGCGATCAGGTCGGCAATCGAGTTGATGCCGGAGTCGGGGCGCACGAAGAGTACGTTCGGCGCGCTGACGATTTCCGAGATCGGCGCGAAGTCGCGGACCGGATCGTAAGGCAGGTTGCTGAACAGGCCGGGATTGACCGCGATCGCCGTCGAGGTGAACAGCAGCGTGTAGCCGTCCGGAGTGGCGCGCGCCACATAGGTGATGCCGAGATTGCCGCCGGCGCCGCCGCGGTTGTCGATGATGACGTTCTGGTTGAGCGATTGCTGAAGCGCTGCGGTTACGATGCGGGCGATGATGTCGTTCGGCCCGCCGGCCGGAAACGGCACCACCACCGTGATGGTATGTGCCGGATAGTTGGATTGGGCAGAGGCGGTACGCCACGCAAAGGGTGCGGCGGCGATGACGGCAAGCGCGGAACGGCGGTCAATCATGATTGGCTCCCGGCGGCACCTGATCCTAAAGGTGAACACGCCCCGATGCCAAACTCGCATGATGGCGGGCTCGGCAGCGCGCGGCATTCGATGTAATCTCAGCCCTCGCCGAATTCGCCCGAAGGAACACCGCATGTCCGGCCCGACCCAGCAGCAGCTCGCGCAGTCCGGTTCGCTCGACGACCTCTATGCGCAGCTCGGCACGATCCGCATGGGCGCCGGCTGGGCGAAGAAGACGCCGTCGCTCTGGCCGGAGCCGAAGAAGACCTTCAAGCCCTACAGCTGGAGCTATGCCCAGGCCAAGGGTGCGCTCGATGCCGCGGGCCGGCTGATCAACACCGAGCTTGCCGAGCGGCGCAATCTCGTGCTGCACAATCCGGCTGGCGACTACGCCACCTCGCGCACCATCGTGGCGGCCTACCAAATGATCATGCCGGGCGAAAAGGCGCGCTCGCACCGCCACACGCCCAATGCGTTGCGGCTGATCCTCGATGCCGATCCCGGCGCCTACACCATCGTCAATGGCGAGAAGCTCGCGATGCTGCCGGGCGACGTGGTGCTCACCCCGAACTGGTGCTGGCACGGCCACGGCAACGAGGGCCGCGCCTGCGCCTATTGGCTCGACGTGCTCGACGTGCCGCTGGTGCAATTGCTCGAGCCGATGTTCTTCGAGCCGCATCCGGAAGAGTTCGAGACCGAAGCCGTGGTGCCGACCAATTCTCCGATGCACTTTGGCTGGGCCGAGACGCAGCGGCGGTTGGCCGAGGCGGAAGCCAAATCCAACGGCGCCGCTCATGTCGAGATTGCGCTGGGCGAGCCCGCGCTCGACACCATGGCGCTGTCGATGCTCAAGCTGAAGTCCGGCCGCGCCACCGCGGCGCGTCAGGTGATGGCGAACAGCGTGTTCGGCGTGGTGCAGGGTTCGGGCACCACCGAAGCCGACGGCGAGACGCTGACCTGGCGGCGCGGCGACGTGATCGTGGTGCCGGCCTGGCAAAGTCACGTGCATCACAGCAACGACGGCGCGGTGCTGTTCCGCGTCACCGACGAGCCGGTGATGGCGAAGCTCGGATTTTTGCGCGAGGGCGCGGCGAAGCAATAGCGCGCGAAGCTACGGCTGAGCCGATCCGGGACACTGATCAATGCGCGGCAGGATGGTACCGGTTTCGCCGAGCCGCCGGATGGTCATGGACTTCCTGTGGGCATCCAAGACGGTGCCGATGGTCGCGGTGCAGCGCGTTGTGCGCATTCCGTGTCTGGCGGCGGCGCACGCGGCTTGCGCCGCTCGCCCGTCATGGGAGGCGATGTTTCTGAAGGCCTACGGGATCGCGACCGGTGAATTCCCCGAGCTGCGGCGCGTCTACGTGAAATTGCCATGGCCGCATTTCTACGAGGCGGACGTTCCAGTGGGCGCCATCGCGGTGGCGCGCGATTATCTGGGCGAGCCGAGCCTGTTCGGCATCATGCTGCCCAACCCCGGCCGGTTGCCGCTCTCCGAAATCACCCAAACGATTTCGCGGGCCTGGTCCGCCCCGATCGAGGAGATCAAGAATTTTCGGCGCATCGTTCGCTTCATTCGGCTGCCGTGGCTGATCCGGCGGATCCTGTGGTTGCTGCTCTTGAATATCGGGCGGCTGCGCTCACGATATTCGGGCACCTACGGAATCATCAGCACGGCGGGGCTCGGCGTCGAATCGGTTCACGTGCTGTCGATCCAGCCGACCACGCTGGCCTACGGGATCGTTGCCGGCGATGGCAGTGTGAGCGTGCGGTTGTTCTGGGATCATCGCGTCGTGGACGCCGTCATCGTGGCTTCGGCGCTGACGCGGATGGAGCAGATTCTCGAGGGCGCCATCGCCGACGAAGTTTCGGCGCTACCACAGCGGTAAGCGCCGCCCACGGTTTTCGCTTGCTCGCCCAGGCAGCAAACTTATCGAAATTACGATTTTCCAAAGCGTTGATCCAAAATCTGCGTCATCGTCAAATCCTTCAGATCGGGAAAAATTGTGCGGCGCGCCCATTGAACGCGCCCGATCGCCCAATACGCAAAGTTTTCTACCAAACCAGGCGCAAACACAGCGTTCGGAATGAAGCAGCTATGGGCCCAGTTGGCTCCGCCGTTCGATGTTTCTTGGGGGTGCCAACATCCCAGCTGTGGAAAGTCGGTCCAAAACGTAGATTCGAAAAAATTCAACCATGCTGTTTCCGTGCAGACATCCTCAAACCGTTGAGAGGATCGGATTTGAGTTGCCACCAGGAGTCCGTTGCCGAGCTGAGGATGCTTTTCGTCTGTCTTAAAAGACACGAGCGCGGTATCGGCGCCAAACGGTATTTCGAGCATCATGCTATTTTTGTCGCCAAATCCGAAGCAAACGTCGTTCTTGGCTTTTGCTTCTGCAAATTTTTCAAACTCGTCAGAACCGATCCAGTTGCTCGCCTTCTTTCCCTCTGGAACGAATATTGTTTCGGCTAAGCTCAGAGTTTCACTGACGGTCGGGTTTTTCTTGCCGTTCGCGAAAGCCGGCTCTCCTCCACCAAAAAGTTCTGGCGTTGCCGACTGCCTCTCTGCATTGATCGGCTGCAGGACCGCCATTTGCGCCAGAAAGTTTGGAATCCATCCGGCGGTGTCCTCGTACACGTATGCTGACGAGAAAAACCGCATATCGGCGGGTTTGCCGTCATAATATTGTTTCCAGCATTCGAGCGGCGGATAAACCAACGAATAGGTCGGGCAGAAAGACTTCGACATGGTGCCAACGAGCCGAACGAACTTCTCATTCTCGATTGGCACAGACCGCAAGTAGTCGGTCGTTATCCAAATTCGAAACCGCCCGGGCCCTATCGATTTTCCGGTCGCCTCCCGGTTGTCAGGGGAAATATGGACATGAACGGTATGGCTGCCCGGTAGCCAGTCGAATCCGGATTCGGTTTCCGCCATTTCCGATTTCTTGACGCTCCAAGTCTGGGCGATGGCCCGGAGCGCGATATCTTTTACTTCATCCATGTTGGATCGCCGACTGCCTTGTTGAGCGCGAGGTTTGCATATCGTCGCATGTTCATCCTGCCCGATAAAGGTGGCAGTCTGTTGAGGGGCATTTTGGCAGCGTGAGCGTGCGGTTGTTCTGGGATCATCGCGTCGTGGACGCCGTCATCGTCGCTGCGGCACTGACGCAGATGGAGCAGATTCTCGAAGGCGCCATCGCCGACGAAGTTTTGGCGTTGCCGCGGCGGTGAGCGCCGCCATTCTAAAGCCCAGTCTCGATAGCCTTTAACAACTGAAAGCGCATCGCGCCGTTGTTGCTCTTGAGCGAAATGACGAAGCGGACTTTTCCGGACTTGGCGGTGTTGGCATAGCCCGCGAGCGTGCGGACGCCGTCGAGGGTGCCGGTCTTATGCGCGGCACCATCTTTGCCGCGGAGCAGGGTGGCGTGCGACGCGAACAGATCGAGCACCTTGGCGAGGCCGCGCGCCGTGAAGCTGTTGCCGCGGCTGACGCCCGAACCCTCCTCAAGGCGGATGGAATCGGTGAGACCATGCTGGGCGAGGATTTCGTTTGCGACCGTGAGCGATTTTTCCAGACTGACGGGCCCGCCCAACCGATGTCCTCCCATTTCCAGGAAAATCTGGTTGGCGACGTAGTTGTTCGAGCCGCGGAGCAGTTCAACCAAAATCTGCGACAGTGCGCGCGATTGCTGGTGAACGTACACCGGCGCCAGGCCCTCCGGCACCGCACCGGTCGAGATCGTGCCCTCGATTTTGGCGCCGGCCCGCACCAGAAACGCGGCGAGCAGTTCGCCGGCATACTGCAGGCTCACGGCAGGATCCTGACCGAGACTGATGCGGCCGCGGCCGACGGGCCCGCGGGCGCGAAACTGGCTGATCGCGAGCGGCGTGATCGGGGTCTGCGGCTCGGCGGCTACGACCGTGTCACCTTTGCGGACGGCCGCGATGGTGTTGAAGTTGACCGACAGCGCCGTGTTCAGCGCATCGTAGGACTCGGTGCTGTCCTCGATGCCCGGGATGCGGAGATTGGCGGGGTAGTAGCTCGCGTCGAGCACGATGCCGGCGATCGGCTTCCGGCCCACCGCGGCGACCAGCTGCGGCGCGAGCAGCGCGAGCTCTTCGGAGATCAGGAAGGGATCCCCGCCGCCGCGCACGTAGAGCACGCGCGCGTCGTCGAGGTAGAAACGGGTCTGGAAACGATAGTCGCCGCCCAGGACTTGCATCGCGATCCAGGCGGTCACGATCTTGGTGACGGAAGCCGGGACGAAGGGCTCCTCGGCATTTTGCGCCACCAGCTCTTTGCCCGTTCCGTCGATCACGAACACCAGGCCTGAGGGCGCGAGCGCAGCGACATTCTCCTTGACGCCGGCCCATGCCTGGGCGGGCAGCAACACCATGGCAAGGACGATCAAGCGAGACCACACGCTCATTGCGCTCAACCCTTTACGGTCATCCCAGCAACATACTTCCAATCGGGCCACTTCAATAAAGCGGGATCATAATTTCACCCAGTCGGCATTCCAATGCCGGCAATGTCGCCTCTCGAGACGCCAGGAATGGCGACAGCCGGCCGGCGAGCCGACCATCTGCGTGGTGGCGCCCGCCGTGCTCAACGCGATCTTCGCCGCGACCGGCACACCGGTGCGGAGCTTGCCGCTGAAGCACAACAAGCTTGTTCCAGCGTAGCGGCCGGATCGTGATGCGAACACGACAAGGCCCGGCGGTCA
This sequence comes from Rhodoplanes serenus, assembly GCA_945893145.1. GTDB lineage: Bacteria > Pseudomonadota > Alphaproteobacteria > Rhizobiales > Xanthobacteraceae > Z2-YC6860. The sequence continues at coordinate 14,823 of CAMDDZ010000107.1, forward strand.
CGCCGGGCCTTTGGCTTTAGGAGCGGCTGGCAGCAGCTAAGGCTGTTGATCGGACAGGCAGCGAACTGGAGTGATGCGCAAGAGTACGGCGCGAAATGTCCGTACCAACGGACCTCTACTCGACGAGGTAAATCGGGCTCAGCGCCGGCAGGCTGCGGGACACCGCGGAGGCCTGCCGGACCGCATGTTCATTACGGTTTCGCTGGATTTGAACCGCACAGGCCGGGGGCGGGGTGCGCAAGACCGGTGCCAATTTCCTGAATCAGGTTGTCGCGGGCTGAACCTTTCCGGTGGGGCGGGCGACTAACTGTTCGAAGGCCACGAAATAACCCATTCAAGCAAAACGCAAATCTAACCCCCAAATCTAACCCCCCAGGAGCTTCCCATGATCCGCAAGTCCATGATCCTCGCCCTCGCTGCGGCCGCCACCTTCGGCGCGTCGCTGCTGATGACCTCCGCTGCTGATGCCCGCAGTTTCGGCCCCGGCGCCCACGGCCCCTCGCGCGCGAACTTCGCTCGCTTCCACGGCCATAACTTCCGCCACCACTTCGCATGGAACCATCATCACCACCGCCACTGGCATCCGCGGGTGTGGTACCGCCCGATCTACACCGGTTACACCGGCTACGCCGCTTACTCCGCTCCGGTCGCTGCTGCTGCTCCGGTTGCCAACACCTGCAACTGCCTGACCAAGCAGTACACGCAGGATCCGAG
>CAMDDZ010000108.1 GCA_945893145.1 Rhodoplanes serenus
GCCCGGTCCGGGTTTCTGTTTCATCTTCGCTCCTTGCGGCTACGATGAACCAGAAATCCTCCCTTCGTGAAGTCCCTCAAATGGTCTCAGGGGTGCTGACGGCGAACACCATCGAAATGACCTACGACGCCAATTTCGTGGATCTCACCCAGCGTCTGCGCAGCCTCATCGTCTCTGCGCGGCCCACCGAGGGGAAACCCCAATGAACACCGAAATGCGCCGCCGGGTCGCTTCGACCGCACTCATCATCGGTTTTTTCGTGATGTGGGAGCTGTGTTGCATCGCTTTCGGCATCAAGGACATCGTGCTGCCGCGGCCCACTCAGATCATCACCACATTGGTGGCGCGCCTTCCGGCGATTTGGCCGCATGCGGTGCAGACGCTCTACACCACGCTGGTCGGATTCGGCCTTGGCATCGTGTTCGGCATCGCGATCGGCGCGCTGGTGGGTTCGTCGCGGCTCGCCTATGACGTCGCCTATCCGCTGCTGATCGGCTTTTCCAGCATTCCAAAGGTCGCTGTGGTGCCGATCTTCGTGCTGTGGTTCGGCGCCGGCACGGTGCCGGCGGTCCTGACTGCAATGCTGCTCAGTGTCTTTCCCATTGTGGTGAACGTTGCGACCGGATTGGCCACCACCGAACCGGAACTCGAGGACGTGATGCGAGCCCTCAAGGCGAGCAAGCTCGACATCCTGTTCAACGTCGGCCTGCCACGAACCATGCCGTATTTCTTCGCTTCCTTGAAGGTTGCGGTGACGCAGGCTTTTGTCGGCACAGTGATCGCCGAAACGATTGCGTCGAACCGCGGCATCGGCAATCTGATGATGATCGCCAGTTCGAACTTTGATGTGCCGCTGGTGTTCGCGGGACTGATCATTCTCGCTGCGCTGGGTGTCGCGCTCTATGTCGTCTTCTCGTTCATCGAGGGACGGGTGACGGGCTGGGCCCGCCGCAAAGACGAATTCGCCATGGGTTGATGGCCGCAAAAGATATCGTCATGCGTGATCTTCACTGCGCTCATGTGGTCACGGCCGCGGATGTGCCCGCGGTTGTGGCACGGACGATCCGAATCGAGGGCGACCGGATCGCGTCGGTCGAAACCGGCGGGCAGGGCACGGCTGAGCCGTTGCTGGCACTGCCGGCACTGGTCAATGCCCACGATCATGCCCGCACGATCCGGTCGAGTTCGTTCGGCACCGCCGGCAAGCCGCTTGAAACCTGGTTGCACTATTTGGCTCTGCTGCCGCCAGTCGAGCCTTATCTCGCGGCCGCGGTCTCGCTGGCTCGCAGCGCCCTCGGCGGCGCCGGCGCCGTGATGGTGCACTACACGCGCCAACAGGGGCTGACCGATCTTCCGACGGAAGCCAAGGAGGTCGCACGCGCGGCTCGCGATGTCGGCGTGCGCGTGGGCTTTGCGGTTTCGCTGCGAAACCGCAATCCGCTGGTCTATGGGCCGTCGGAGCCCATTCTGGCGGCGCTGCCGGAGTCCACCCGCGACGAGATCAAACGCCGCTTCGTTCGTGCGCCGGCGCTGGTGAACGATCAGATTGCCTTGGTTGACGCGGTGGCCGCGGCCGCCGCCAGCCCGATGTTCGATGTACAATATGGGCCCAATGGCGTGCAATGGTGTACGCCCGAGCTGCTTGAGGCGATCGCGGCGGCTTCCGCCCGCACCGGGCGGCGCGTGCACATGCATCTGCTGGAAACGCGCTATCAACGGACCTGGGCCGATGCGGAATTTCCCGGTGGCATTGTTCGCTATCTCGACCGCATCGGGCTGCTCAGTCCCCGCCTTACGCTCGCCCATTGTGTTTGGGCGCGGCCTGATGAACTGGAGTTGCTTGCTGAGCGGGGCGTCACAATTGCGGTCAACACCAGTTCCAACCTCGGGATTCGGTCGGGTGTCGCGCCGCTTACCGAAATGGTGAGGCGCGGTTGTCGGGTTGCGTTCGGCCTCGACGGGCTTGCGCTCGACGAGGATGACGACGCACTCCGCGAAATGCGACTCGCTCATTTGCTTCACGGCGGCGTTGGCTTTCGCGTCGATGTCAAACGCTCCGATATTCTGGCGATGGCGTTTCATCATGGGCGCCGGTCGGTGCTGAACGTGGAACAGGGCGGTGCGCTGTCCGCCGGCGCTCCCGCCGATATCCTGCTGCTCGACTGGGCGGCGATCGACGAAGATCGTCTTCGAGCGGACCTCGATCCACTCGACCTTCTATTTGCGCGCACCACGGCGCGCCACATCCGCGAACTGATCGTGGCCGGCCGCACCGTCACTCGCGACGGGAAAGTGATCGGTATCGACTATCCGGCGATGCGCGAGGAACTGCTCGGCCGATTGCGGTCGGGGATGCAGCAGAACGCTGCGTTTGCCACAGCGCTCAACGATCTTGCGCATGTGATCGAACGTCACTTCGAAAACGAACCGCCTTGCTGTTGAGGACCTGATGCCGACCGCAAAAGTTCATCGCATTTCCGCCGCAGCGCCAGACGACGTGAGCGGCATCGAGGCTGCGATTGCGGCCGGCCGCATCGATCCGAAAGGCGTCGTGGCAATCCTGGGCAAGACCGAGGGCAACGGCCTGGTGAACGATTTCGCGCGGGGCTACGCGACGCTGGCTCTCACTCTACTCTTTCAGCGCCACCTGTCCGCTGAGCAGGCTGCCAAAATATGTCTGGTCATGTCCGGCGGCACCGAAGGCGGCATGGCGCCGCATTGGACATTGTTCGAGCGTGTCGAAGGTGGCGACAACAGCGGGCAGGCGCTCGCGCTCGGCCGCGCGCATACCGCGCCGCTTCCGGCCGAGCATCTCGGCCGCATGGCGCAGGTCCACATGGTCGCGGCCGGCGTGCGCGCCGCCATGACGGATGCATGGATCGACGATCCCGCCGATATTCATTTCGTACAGGTGAAGTGCCCGCTGCTGACCGTCCAGCGCATCGAGGAGGCCGAAGGCCGCCGTGCAATGGTGGCGACGCGCGACACGTTGAAGTCGATGGGTCTGTCGCGCGCGGCGAGCGCGCTTGGTGTTGCGGCCGCATTGGGAGAGATCGCGATTGAGAAAATGACCGACGCCGGCATTGGGAACGACTGGGCGCTGTGGTCGGGCCGTGCGAGCTGTTCGGCAGGCGTCGAGTTGTCGAACCATGAGATTGTTGTATTCGGCATGTCGCGGAAATGGTCGGGGCCATTGGCCATCGATCACGCCGTGATGGCGGACGCCATCGATGTCGAACCGGTGCGCGTTGCGCTCAACCGTTTGGGCGTGACTGCCAGCGGCCAAATTCCTCCGGCCGAACGCGAGCGCCTCGCCGCCGTGCTCGCCAAGGCGGAGGCCAGCCATGACGGCCGGTTGCGCGGCCATCGGCACACGATGCTGGATGATTCCGATATTTCCTCGACCCGTCATGCGCGCGCCTTTGTGTGCGGTGCATTGGCGGGTCTCATCGGTCACGCGGAAATCTATGTGTCTGGTGGTGCCGAGCATCAGGGGCCGGATGGCGGCGGCCCGGTTGCGCTGATCGTCAGCCGTCGAACCTGAACGCGTTGGTATTTTTCGTTTCGAATCCCGCATTCCTAGCGCCGCTCGATCCCGGTGCGGAATCCTCGAGAGTCTGCGTCTGAAAGCCGGAGGTTCGGGGCTTCCTAGGCCGGCCACAAACTCTTGCATAAGGGGAATCTCCCGATGGGTGTTCGGAACACTCTTCCCATCGGCGTGTGACGTGGCATAAGGGCCGCGCAATCCTGGACCCCATGAGCACATGATCCGTCTCGACAACATCAGCAAACAGAATGGCCACCAGATCCTCTTCATCGAGGCGTCTGCGGCGCTCCAACGGGGAGAGAAGGTCGGCCTCGTCGGCCCCAATGGTTCCGGCAAGACAACGTTGTTCCGCATGATCACTGGCGAGGAACAGCCGGACGAAGGGCAGGTGGCGGTCGATCGCGGCGTCACCATCGGCTACTTCAGTCAGGACGTGGGCGAGATGTCGGGCCGCAGCGCAGTGTCAGAGGTGATGGATGGCGCTGGCCCTGTGAGCACGGTGGCGACCGAGTTGAAGGAGTTGGAGTCCGCCATGGCGGACCCCGGCCGAGCGGACGATATGGAGGGCATCGTCGCACGCTACGGTGAAGTGCAGGCGCGCTTCGAGGAGTTGGATGGCTATGCGCTGGAGGGCCGGGCGCGCGAAGTCCTCGCCGGCTTGAGCTTCAGCCAGGAGATGATGGACAGCGACGTCGGTGCGCTGTCGGGCGGTTGGAAGATGCGCGTGGCGCTCGCCCGCATCCTGCTGATGCGCCCCGACGCCATGCTGCTGGACGAGCCGAGCAACCACCTGGACCTCGAGAGCCTCATCTGGCTGGAGCAGTTCCTCAAGGGCTATGAGGGCGTGCTGATGATGACTTCGCATGACCGTGAGTTCATGAATCGCATCGTCACCAAGGTGGTGGAAATCGACGGCGGCACGCTGACGGCTTATTCGGGCAACTACGAATTCTATGAGCAACAGCGGGCGCTGAGCGAGAAGCAGCAGCAGGCCCAGTTCGATCGTCAGCAGGCGATGCTCGCCAAGGAAATCAAGTTCATCGAGCGCTTCAAGGCGCGCGCCTCACACGCCGCGCAGGTGCAGAGCCGAGTGAAAAAGCTGGACAAGATCGAGCGGGTCGAGCCGCCCAAGCGCCGTCAGACGGTTACGTTCGAGTTTCCGCCGGCGCCGCGCTCCGGCGAGGACGTGGTGAGCCTGAACGACGTGCACAAGAGTTACGGCAACCGAACGATCTATGACGGGCTCGATCTCGTGGTGCGCCGCAAGGAGCGCTGGTGCGTCATGGGCGTCAACGGCGCAGGCAAGTCCACGCTGCTGAAGTTGGTGGCGGGCTCGACCGAGCCGGACGATGGGAGGGTGTCAGTCGGCGGCAGCGTGAAGATGGGCTATTTCGCGCAACACGCCATGGACCTGCTAGAGGGCGAGCAAACTGTGTTCGAGTCGCTGGAGCACTCGTTTCCTCAGGCAGGGCAGGGCTCGCTCCGCGCCTTGGCGGGCTGTTTCGGTTTCTCCGGCGATGACATTGAGAAAAGGTGCCGGGTGTTGTCGGGCGGCGAGAAGGCGCGGCTGGTCATGGCGAAAATTCTTTTCGACCCGCCGAACTTCTTGGTGCTGGACGAACCGACGAACCATCTCGACATGGCGACGAAGGAGATGCTGATCACGGCGCTCTCGCAGTATGAGGGCACTATGCTGTTCGTCTCACACGACCGGCATTTCCTGGCCGCGCTGTCCAATCGGGTGCTGGAACTGACGCCTGACGGCATTCACCAGTACGGCGGCGGCTATACCGAGTATGTGGCGCGCACGGGTCACGAAGCTCCCGGTCTGCGGAGCTAAGGGCCAGCTCAAACGCAGAAAACCGCGATCGTCACTCAATCGGACCGTATTGGTGCGCAAAGCGCACGATGAGATAGCGGAAGAAGCGATCGGCGGTGAGACCGAGTGCGCCGAGACAGACGATACCGATGAAGATCTTGTCGGTCGCCATCCACAGCCGCGAATTGAAGATCAGATAGCCGAGGCCGGAATCCGCCGCAATCATCTCGGCGGAGATCACGGTGGCAAACGAATTGCCCATGGCAAGCCGCATGCCAGTCAGGATGAACGGCAGCGCCGCCGGCAACGTCACGAAAAGGAACGCCTGGATGGGGCCGGCGCCAAGACAAGCAGCGGCGCGCAGCTTGTTGGGCGCGATATGGGACACGCCGACCATCGTGTTGATCAGCACGATGAAGATCGTCGTATAGACGATGATCAGGATCTTTGGCGTTTCCCCAATTCCGAACCAGATCACCACCGGGGTCAGCCACGCCAGCGACGGTACGAAGCGGAAGAACTGAACATAGGGATCGAAGATCGCGCGCACGATCGGGATATATCCCATCAGCAGACCGACCGGAGCCGCGATCGCGCTGCCGATCAGGAAGCCCGCGAGGATGCGTTGCAGGCTGATGTTGACGTGCTCCATCAGCTCGCCGCTTTCCAGCATCTCTCGCCCGGTCGCAAGCACGACCAGCGGCGGTGGAAAGAACTGCGGCTTGAAGAACGTCGTGGCGATCACATGCCACAGCACGATTAATCCGGCGACGGAGGCTAAGTAAATGAGATGATCGCGCTTGATCCAGCCGAGCGGTAGCCGAGGCGCTGGCGTACTGACGTCGGCAGGCCGGTCCGGCCTTGCGGGACTGACTTCAGTCATGGCCCGCGGCCTCTTCGTTCTCGATCAGCGCGTTGATGTGTTCCCACATTTCGCCGAAGCCGGGTGTGCTGCGCCGGCGCGGTCGCGGCAGATCGACCGGGATGATCGCTCCGAGCCGCGACTCAGGCCCCTTGGTCATGACGCCGACGCGGTCGGCCAGCAGGACTGCCTCGGTGATGTCATGGGTAATGAACACGATGGTCTTGCCGGTCTTGCGCCATATCTCCACGAGCTCGCTCTGCATGCGGCCCCGGGTCTGCGCATCGAGCGCCCCGAACGGTTCGTCCATCAGCAGCATCTTCGGATCGCTCGCCAGCACGCGGGCGATCTGCACCCGCTGCTTCATCCCGCCGGACAGCTCGCCCGGATACTTGTTCTCCTGACCATCGAGGTGGACGAGATGCAGGTATTCGCGTGCAACGGCGTGCCGGCGCTCCTTGGACATGCCCTGCATCCGCAAACCGAACGCCACGTTGTCGATGGTGCGGAGCCAGTTGAAAAGGGCGTCATCGCCCTGAAACACCACGGTGCGATCGACCCCGGGACCCCGGATCGGCCGGCCGGCGAGCGTCAGCGTGCCGCCGGCAGGCTCCAGGAATCCCGCCATCAGGTTGAGCACCGTGGTTTTTCCGCAACCGCTTGGCCCCAGCAGACAGAAAAACTCGCCCTCCGTGAGGCTCACGGAAAAGCGTCGCAGCACGGACACCGGCTCCACGCCCCGGCGGGCCGTGTACTGGTAGCTCACGTCCCGTGCCACAAGAAGTTCTTCAATCACTCAGCCGGGCTCCACTGCTTCCAGGTCGCCACGAGCCGGGCGGGCCTACCAGCCGACGGCCCGGTCCGGCGCGACCTCCTTCATGAGCGCAGGACGCACGAAATCATTCCAGTCCGGCATCTTCTTGATGATGTTTTCACCCATCGCCAGCTCGGCTGCACCACGGAAATTGCCCAACACCACGTCCTTCGGCATTTCGACGCGGTATTTCATGCGGCTCATATAGAGCTTCATGTCGGCTTCCGGAATCCGGAACGCTTTTCCGGCGAGCTTGGCGGCTTCGGTCGCGTTGTTAGCGCAGAAATCCGTCGCCTCGATGAGTGCTTTGGTCGCCGCCTTGGCCCGCTCCGGATCGTCGATCAGTCCCTGCGAGTAGTAGTCGTAAGACGTCAGAACGAAAACGCCGTCATCGCCGGAGCGCGCCAGCACCTTCGCGCCCTGCACAAGCTGCGCAGCCTTGTCGAGCCACGGCTCCCACAGAAAGAACGCATCGATGTCCTTGCGCTCAAGCGCCGCCACCATCTCGGGCGCCTGCAGGAGCTTCACTTTGATCTTGTCCACCGGCAGATTGTATTTCTTCATGTAGCGGACGAAGTACAGATGCCCGCCGGTTGCGCGCGGATAAGCGACCGTTCTGCCGATCAGGTCTTCTGGTTTCTTGATGTCGTCGCGTCCGGCGAGGCCGATCTGCTGCCCGCTGGTGGACGAATATGACGTTACGTAAAGCTTGCCGCCTTTGTCCCAGCGCGCAAGCCCTCCGAGCTCGGTGGTCGCACCGATGTCCGAATTGCCGGTGAGCAAAGCGTCGAGCGCGACGTTGCCGTCATCGAACGGCTTGAAGCTCGTTTCGAGTCCATATTTTTCGAAGATTTTGAGCTCGGCGGCGACCACGAACGGAACATAAAGTGCGTCGATTCCCGTCGCGGTCGGAACCTTCTTGTTGACAGGAGCGCCGTTCGCGGCCGCCACTCCAAGCACGTACATGCCTGGGCCGAACGACAAACCGAACGCGCGTCGCGTCATTCCCCGCGAATGCCTGATGTGGTCCATGGATATGCCCTTTCGATCTATGCGGTGACCCGGCGCTCGTCATCGTTCGACGATGCCGAACGCAACAACGTCGGCAGCAGAAGATGTTGAACGCCCGCCGACGGCATCGCTCGGCATCACGCGACAACTGGAGATTCCGGCGCAGCGCCGATGGCGCGAATTGTTAGCCAGGATTTCCCAGATCACTCATGAACTGGCGTCGATGATAGGCATCTTCTGGACGCCTTGGAAGCCCAACTCCAAGGCACGGAAGGCGATCGGTTGCCGTGATTCTGGGCCGTGCTCACGGATCAATGCACATGGTCGTTTCGCTTATCTAGCTCCGCTGATCGGTCACCACCATGAGTCCGATGAAGACAAGCGGGCCTCAGGTGGGGCTGCGCTTCGGCTTGGCTGCGGGTTCTGCCTTGCCACGCTCCTTATCGGCCTTCGCCCGCTCGGCACGGGCTTTGGCCGATTTGGGACCCATCGGCTCCGGTTGAAATGGGCCGTCCCGCGCATCGAGATAGACCTTGAGCCCCTGCGTGCGCTGGATCTCGAACAGGCGTTCACGTTCCTCATTGTGGGATGCGTGAGCGAGTGCACCCAGCGTGCCTTCCATCAACAAGCCGGCATGTAGTCCGGCGGCCTGCATGCCCATCATGGTGATCGCTTTGTTGAGGCGCAGCGAAGGCTCCGGGACGAGCGCCATTCGTTTGGCGAGCGCGCGCACCCGCTCGGTCAATTGGTCGTGCGGCACGACCTCGTTCACCATGCCGATTCGCAGCGCCTCTTGGGCGTCGAAGTGATCGCCCGTCAGCGCCCATCGATTGGCATTCTTCCAGCCGCACAGCGCCGCGAAAAGATAGGTCGAGTTCGAGATATGACGGACCTCGGGCTGCGCGAACACCGCCTTGTCGGATGCGATGGTGATGTCGGCCGCGAGCTGATACCAGAAGCCGCCTCCCATCGCCCAGCCGTTGACAGCGGCGATGATCGGCTTGCCCAGCCGCCACATGTGCATCCACTCGCTGGCACGCCCTCCATCGTTGCGATGCCAGTACTCGATGAATTCGGCCATCGACTTGCCTTTGGGATCGGTCGACCGTGTTGCGCCGTCCGCAGGTTGGCCCTGATCGAAGCCGGCGCAAAATGCCACGCCCGCGCCGGTCAAAATGATGACTTTGACCTTCCGGTCGCGGTCCGCCTCGTCGAACGCGCCATGCAATTCCTGCAGCAGGCTCGGCGTCAGAGCATTGAGCCGTTCCGGACGGTTGAGGGTGATGGTGGCGATCTTGTCCTCGACGCCGTAGAGCAAGTCCTTGTAGCTCATGCCGCATCTCCTCCACTTTTCGGCGCTCGCTCGATATGCCGCCGTCGATTGCAGGTTGTTCAGAACTTCATCCAGGCGTCCGAGGGGATTCTGACCGTGACGCGGTCGCGCGGCCGCAACACCGAGCCTGCCGCAGATTGCAGAACGACGAATGATACGCCGGCCACATCGACAACATAGCGGGTCAGCACGCCAAGATAGTCACAGGTCGTAATCGTTCCTTCAAACGTCGCAAAGCCCGGTTCATTCGGGAAAGATAGGCCAATCTGCGCTCGCTCGGCGCGCAAGAACAGCTTGATCGGCTCGCCGGTGTTGGCGCGGATACCAGCGATGTCGACTTCCGGGCCACCGTCGAGTTTCACGCGGCAGCCGTTGTCGGCAGCCGCGATCACCGTGGCCGAGACGTCGTTGACCTGGCCGAAAAACCGCGCCGAGAATTCCGACGCCGGCTTGCGGTAAAGCTCATCCGGCGTTCCCTGCTGCTCGATGCGGCCGTCGCGCATCAACACCACGCGATCCGACATCGACAGCGCCTCGGCTTGGTCATGGGTGACGTAGATGGCCGTGATCGCGAGCGTATGATGGATTCGCTTCAGCTCGACTCGCATCTCTTCGCGAAGATTGGCATCGAGCGCCGACAGCGGCTCATCGAACAGCAGCAAGTCTGGTTCGATGACGATGGCGCGGGCCAGCGCAACACGCTGTTGCTGGCCGCCCGACAGGTCGCGCGGCAACCGGTCGCCAACGTTCGGTAGCCTGACGATGTCCAGGGCGCGACGCACGCGGCGTTCGATGTCGGCGCGCTCCACCTGGCGGTATTTCAAGCCGAAGGCGATGTTGTCGTAGGCTGTTTTGTGCGGAAACAGCGCATGATCCTGAAACACCATGCCGAAGTTGCGCCGATGCACGGGAATATCGTTGATGCGCTGCTCGTTGATGAGGATGTCGCCTTTGTCCGGATACTCGAGGCCAGCGACCATCCGCAGCGTGGTGGTCTTGCCGCAACCGGACGGCCCGAGCAGCGATAGAAACTCACCCGCACGCACGACGAGATTCAGGTCTTCGACCGCGACGGTCGCTCCGAATTGCTTGCGAACATGACGGAGCTCGATGCCGGTCATGTGCGTTTGCCGCGCGGCCTTTGCTCGTCAACCGAGAGCGCGCGTCCAAGCGCAAGCGCAGCAGCGGCCAGGACGACGGAGCCGACGATCAGCAACGCCGCGAGCGCATTGATCTTCTGATCGACCGAGAATTGCAGCATCGCCATGATCTGAGTTGGCACGGTCTGCATGTTGGCGGGAAGCCAGAACAGCGTGGCGGTGACCTCGTCGAACGACGACATGAACGCGAACAAGGACGACGCGAGCACCGCCGGCAGCGCCAAAGGCAAAGTAATGGCGCAGAATGTTTGTATGCGGTTGGCGCCGAGCGTGCGGGCGGCCTCCTCGATATTGGCGGGAATGGCGCGAAGACGATGGCTGGTCGTCAGAACAACGTAAGGCAATGTCATGGCCATGTGGCCGATGACAAGAAGCGGAAAGCTCTTGGCAAGCCCGAAAACACGAAACGCCAGCAGCAGGCCGACGCCAAGCACGATGTGAGGGACCAGGATCGGCACCGTCAGCATCAGTTGCATGGGGCCGCGGCCTGCGAACCGGAAGCAGCTGAGTGACAGTGCCGCGGCGGTGCCAACGACTGTCGACAGGGTGCTGGCGCAGAGCGCAAGTACCAGCGAGTTCCACAACGCGCCGAGCACGGCATCGTCTTGTGCCAGTTCGGCGAACCAGCGAAACGTCAGGCCCGTCATGGGAAATGTGCTGGATGGCGAGGTGTTGAACGCCAGCACGACGACAACGAGCGCCGGCGCCAGCATGAACAGATAGGTGATCAGCGTGAGCGCACCGAGCAGCGATCGAAGCGCACGGCGAGCGCTCATCGGCGTATCTCGCGAAACATGGTCGACAGCCCGGCGAGCTGCGCGTAGCCGGCTAGCCCGGCGACGAGGAAGAAAATGATGACCAGCGAAAGCGTGGCGCCGAACGGCCAATCCTGATGTGAGACGAATGTCTCGAACACAAGATTGGCGTAGTAGGTCGTGCCTGGGCCGCCGAGGATGATCGGGGTGATGTAGGCCCCCATGGCAAGGATGAAGACCAACAGGCATCCGGCTGCGAGGCCCGGAAGCGCGAGCGGAAATGTCACGGACCAAAACGCCTGCGCGGGATTGGCCCCCAGCGTGCGCGCCGCATCCACCACCTTTCGATCGACGGCCTGCAGGCCGATGTAAATATTGATGATCATCAGTGGCAGCAGGAACTGGACAAGGCCGACATAGATCGAGAAATCGTTATAGAGCAACGGCAGCGGCTCGGTGATCAGGCCAGTTCGGAGCAGCAGCGAATTGAACAGGCCCTCCTTGCCAAGGATCGGCAGCCAGGACATCGACCGGACGATGTAACTGATCCACGACGGCAGAAAGAGCAGAATGACCAGCAGAGCCCGGCGCGCGGGCGAAACCAGCGTGATGTAGTACGCAGGTCCGTAGCCCACGATGGCGCAGACCAGCGTGACGACGGCCGCGAGCCGCAGCGTCCGCAACAGGATCAGCATGTAGAATGAATCGCCGAACAGCTCGCGCCAATTGTCCAGCGTGAAGCTGAATTGAACGGCGCCGGTCGCAAGCCGCGTCCAGAACGAGTAGATGCCAATACAAAGAATCGGCGCCAGAACGAACGCCACGACACAGCAAAGCGCAGGCGTGACGAGCGCCCAGGCCAGCGCCCGGGTGTCGCCGGCAATGCCGCTTGCAACATTCCCGTGACGTACCCCGTTCATGTTCGTCAGGCCGGGATGATTAGCGCGTCGGCGATGGAGCAGCCTTGCCCCTGCGCTCCCACGAAAATCGGATTGAGATCGATCTCGCGCACGGCATCGCGATTCGAGAAGGCGAAGGCGGCAACACGTTCAATGCAATCGACCAGCGATCCGATATCGGAGGCAGGCGCGCCGCGATAGCCGCTGAGCAGACGGAACGCCTTGCTGGCGCGCACCATTTCAAGAGCTTCGCCCTTGCGGAGCGGCAGTGGCTTGACGACGGCGTCTCCGATCAATTCGACCAGCACGCCGCCCGCGCCGAACGCCGTATAGAGGCCGAACTCCGGGTCATTGCCGATGCCGACGATCACTTCGACGCCCTTTTGTGCCATCGGCTGCACGGTGCGCCGGGTCGTGGCGGTGTCGGCTCCGAGCTTCGCCAGCCGGCCACTCTGTTCGTCAAAAGCTCGCGTCAGTTCGCCGGCGCTTTTCAATCCCACGGCGACCAATCCGTGCTCGGAGCGGTGGGGGATGTCATCGCTGACGGTCTTCAACACAACCGGAAAGCCGATCGTCTCGGCAGCCCGCGTGGCTTCGGCAGCCGTCGCCACGACATGATCGTCGACGGCCTTCAGCTTCAGGTGGCGCAGGATTGTCTTTGCGTCGATCTCGTTGATGGACTTGCGCGGTGTGCGGAGCATCTGACGCAGCGCATCATCGGCTGCGGCGAAGTCGTGAGCGATCGGAGGTTCGACGCTGGTTCTCCTAGCCCATCGGCCCATGCGTCCGAGTGCGCCGAGCCCCTGCCGCAATCCGGTGATCATGCCGACGCCGGAGCCGCGAAACTTGTCCACCAGCTCCATGCGCATCAGGTTGGAGCGCGTGTTCATGAAATAGAACGGCTTTGGCGAGCGAAGACTCGCGTCGTAGAGCAGATCCGTGTAGCGGGTCGGCGACATGGTCTGTCCGTCGTTCGTGTCGCTCAACAGAACGATCGCGTCGATGTCGGGACTGCCGCTGATCACATCGAGCCCATGGCCAAGGCTCTTCGTGTAGTCGCCGGTGCCCCACGCATCGAGTGGGTTGCCGGTTCCGCTGATCGGCCCAATGACCTCTGCGGCGAGCTTCAGCCGTGCTGGGTCGAGGGGCGGTAGTTCGAATGGCGCGCCGGCGGCCTCGTCAAGGATCATCTCGACCTGGCCGCCCGAGGCGGTCACCACTCCGACCCGCGGACCTGCCGGCCGCCGCGGCGCCTGGCAGCAAGCCAGCACCTCGGTCATTTCCTCGAGCGATGTCACTTCGATGCCGTGATGACGTGCGAGCAGAGCGGAAAACACCCGGCCGTCTCCGGCAATGCCGCCAGTGTGACCGACGACGGCCGCCCGCGCGAGCGTACTGCGGCCGACCTTGAGCGCGACCACTGGCTTGCCGACGCGCGCCGCGCGGTCGAGCGCCGCAGTGAAGCCGTCGATGTTGCGGACGGACTCGATGAACAGGGTGATAACATGAGTGGCCGGATCGTCGATGAGAACTTCGATGTACTGATCGATGGTGGTGACGATCTCGTCCCCCGACGAAATCAAATGGCTAAATCCGAAGCGCCGGCAATCGCCCAACATGCCGACTGCAACAGAACCGCTCTGAGTCACGAGCCCCACATTTCCGGCCAAACGGCTGCCATCGATCAGCGTCTGCAGATAGAGCGAACTGCGATTGGCCGGGCTGAAAACTCCCATGCAATTCGGTCCGCAAAGCGCGATGCCGTGCTGGCGCGCGAGTGTCGCAATGGTCGCGCGGATTGCGCTGTCATGGATGGCTCCGTACACGACGCCTGAGCCAACGCCTTTCGCCGCGGCCTGTCGCATGGCGTCGGGCAGGTTTTTCGCATCCAGGCAAAACGCGGCGGCATCGATTTCGCCCGGCACGTCGGCGAGGCTGCGAAAACACTTAAGCCCCAGTACGCTCTCGTTGGTCGGATGAATCGGCGCAATGCTGCCGGCAAAGCCGAGCTTCTGAAGCGTCTCAAGGATGCGGCGGCCGGGCGCGTTGGGGCGCTCCGATGCACCAACGACGGCGATGTTGCGCGGTGCAAGAAGGCGACGCAGGTCCGGCTTTGGTCCGGTACGAGACAAATTTGTCATGTTCCAAATCTGTCGCGCTGCGACATCATCCTCGCGCCATGACGCGGATGTATTCTTTCTGCCAAGCGTCGGAATTTTCGGTCCAATAGAACGGATCGAAGGCCTGGTAGCCGTTCAGCGTGCCCGTCGGGTCGAATCCCGGCAACCGTTGGACCTCGGCGGGGATCGGATGCTTGGTCGGGTCAAGCAGCGGCACGTTGCCGACTTCAAGCGCCAACGCGATCATGACCTCCGGCCGGAGCAGGATGTCGGCGATTTCGTAGAGCGCGTCGAGCGGCGCGCTCTTGAGAACCATCAGACTTCCGAAATCAACATAGGAGCCAGTCTTTGGATGGGTGGCGAGCGGTGCGCCTTGTTTCATCAGATTGAAACTTGGCACGAACCAAGTGTCACCGACGACCGCGCTGCCCGACGTGAACAGCATCATCTGCTCGGCGCTCGATCGCCAGTATTTCACCACCAGACCTTTGCTTTGCCGGATCTTGTCCCAGACCGCAGCCATGTCCTTAATGGAATTGGGGTCCTGCTTGGTCTGAACCGCCGCGTACCAGATGCGCTGAATCCAATTGTCTTGACCCGTGATGGCGCCTTTGAATTTCGGGTCGACCAAAATATCGAAGCCCTTGCTCTCGACTTCGGCGCGATCGACCTTTTGGTGGTTGTATCCGATCCAGCCGCCCGACAAGCCGAACGGGATGGCTGGCAGCTTGCCGTTGCCAAGCCTGCGATACATCTCGACGGCGCGGGGGATCAGATCCTTCAGGCGGGGAATCTTCGATTCATCGAGCTCGACGCCATAGCCCAATCGGATCAATCGCAGCACCGTGGATTGGTCCGAGCAGTTGCAGAAGTT
>CAMDDZ010000109.1 GCA_945893145.1 Rhodoplanes serenus
CGCCGAATGTCCTTCAGCACTTGTTCTGCGGGCGCTTTGCCCGGTCCGGGTTTCTGTTTCATCTTCGCTCCTTGCGGCTACGATGAACCAGAAATCCTCCCTTCGTGAAGTCCCTCAAATGGTCTCAGGGGTGCTGACGGCGAACACCGATCGTGCTTGCCGGCTTGCGCAATCTGATCGCCGCCGAGGCCGATCTCGATCTTGTCGGCGAGGCCACGACCGGCGGAGCGGCGCTTAAGACGATCCGCGAACAGCACCCGGATGTCGCGATCCTCGATATCTCGATGCCGGAAATGAACGGCATCGTGCTGGCGCGCCGATTGGCCGAACAGGCTCCGGCGGTGCGCCTGATCATCCTGACGCTGCACGAGGATCGCGCTTATCTGAAGCAGGCGCTGGAAGCCGGCGTGCGTGGCTATGTGCTCAAGCGCTCAGCCGCCGAAAACCTGGTCCACGCCATCCGCGCCGTGGTGGTGGGCGGCACCTATGTCGATCCTTCGCTCGCCGATCACATGCTGCATCCAGGCTCGCAAAGCGGCCACCGCACCGCGCGCAAAACCAGCGCGCCCGACCTCACGGATCGTGAAACGGAAGTGCTGCGGCTGACCGCGTTTGGTTTCACCACCAAGGAGACCGCGCGCCGGCTCGACGTTGGCGTCAAATCGGTCGAGACCTACAAGGCGCGGGGGCTTGAGAAGCTCGGCCTGAAGACGCGCGCCGATCTGGTGCGCTACGCGTCGGCGCAAGGCTGGCTGGCGGACTTGTAAGCGCGCAACCTAACCGCGCGCAATCATGAAGCAATCGTTACGCTGTCAGGGTAATGCTGACAAATTAGGCAGACGCCGGTTCGCAATTTGAAACTCCGTTCACTCGTTCTTCCCGCACAATGTCTGTACGTCTTTTCATATACCGCACTTCCTCATCGGACATTCCATGCACCCTGAACATCGCCACGCGACACGCCAAACGCTGCGCTACCGCGCCGAGATCAAGCTCGAAGGCTGCGAACCGATCGTCTGCGGCTTGCAGGACGTTTCGGCAGCCGGCGCCTGCATCAGCGTGGCAGAGGTCGACAAAATTCCGGATGAGTTCACGCTGCTGCTCTCGCATGATGGCGCGGCGCAGCGCCGTTGCCGGGTGATCTGGCGCAAGGAAAGCGAAAACGAGATCGGCGTCTCGTTTATGGCCGTGCCGAAAGGCGCCGAGCCCGCCGGTCAGTTCGCGCATTTGCGCGAGCAAAAGGCGGCCAAACCCTCGCGCTAAAGCAGCCTGCTAAACGAACGCCACGCCCATCCGGCTGCTGTTGCTCCACGCCACACGGCACGGCCGCAACACGTCCTCGCTCTCGATAATCAACGTGAAGCTGTCCGGGATGCCGAACGGGCTCGCGACTTCGAGACACGCTCCGCCCTCGGACAGGTTGCGCACCGTGCACGAAATGCCGGCCGCCCGATTAAAGCGGATCGATCCGGTCTTGAGCACACGCTGACGCAAATAGGTTCGACGATCGTCCATGACCGCACTCCGGGTTTGCAGGTTGCCCCCCGCTCCGGGATTGACGGGCAGCCCCCCGGCCGAAACCGGATGGCTGCCCGCACGTCGGGGCCCAGACGACAACCCGACGTCAGCAATTCTACGAACCGCCTCTTGCCGGAAACCAAACACAATCGTGGAAAAACTGCGCTATTCCTGAAATACTGACTTAACCATCGTGGGCGCGGCGCGCGGGATCGACGGCATGACCTTCGTCTATATCGTCCGCTGCAATTTCACCGCGCCGGAGCACGCACAAGAAAAAGAAGCGGCCTGGAACGCCTGGTACAGCGGACCGAAAATCCAGCAGATGCTGGCGAAGCCCTATTTCCGCACCTGCCAGCGTTTCCGGCGGGACACTGGCAGTGGCCGGAATTACCTCGCGCTCTGGACGCTGACGTCGCCGGAGGCGCACCGCACGCCGGAGTACAAATCCGACTGGGGCTTCTTCGAATGGGAGCGCAACGTCGTTGATTGGAGCCGCGACCTGTTCGATGCGCGCCACGTGCCCGACGACTCGTTTGGCGTCAAGCGCGCCGGATCGCTGCGCGTTGTGTCGTTCGATCATATGAATGCGGACGTGGCGGAAGCTGCCCGTGCGTCGGCCGCCAAAGCGGCTCCCAACATGATGTGGTTGCCGATCGCGGGGCTCGACCGCCACACACCGATGATCGGCCTGCAGCCGCTGCCCGCGGGCGCATCGCCCGTTCCGCAAGGCGATTTTGGCCCTGACGCCCAGCAGGCCGTGTACCGGCCGATCTCGGATCTGTACACCGCGGCGCCGCGATAACATTACCGAATGTTCATGCGCGCGACATGATCGGTCGGCTTGGCTGACTGCTATATTGGCGTGGGGCGATTGCGACTGCATCGATTGGAGATCCTCGATGTCGAACGACAGCAATCCCGAATACGAAAAACGCTCTCAGCGCATCATGTGGATGGCCACCGGTGCCGTGATTCTCTTCATCCTCGGACTCATGGGCGCCAACGTGATGTTCCACAAAGACACCGACGCAAGTTCAGTCGACGCATCCAGTCAGTCTCGCAGCGCACCGACCGCACCGGCGCAATAGTTCACGCCACGGATGACAGTTGGTATTACGCCGCCGCCACGGGCGGCGTGACTCCGGCCTGGGCTTCGGCCGCGGCTGGCGCGCCGCGCAATGGGCGTTCCTCCATCAGCAGGAGCGCAATCAAGCTCGCGGCCAGAAACACCAGCGCGGCGAAGAACACCCAGCGGAACGCGAACGCAACGTCGGTGCCGGCCGCATTGACGGTTGCGGAGAGCAGCGAAACGCTACCGCCGCGCGTCGGCGTTGCGCCAAGGCCCGCCAGCACGATCGCGCCCAGCACCGCCACCACGAAGGCCGATACCAGCGAGCGGAAGAAGTTCATCGCGCCCATCGCGACGCCCATCTGGTAATACGGCACGGCGTTCTGGATCGACACCGTGCAGACCGGATAGACGAGCCCGCAGGCGGTGCCGACCACACACAAGATCACCGTGACCCAGGACAGCGGCAGATCGGGCCGCCACACCAGCACCGTGAGCGCGATTAGCGCGCAGACCAGGCCGATCACCGGCGCGCGCTTGTAGTGCCGCCAATACAGCATGGCTTGGCCGGAGAGCAGCGAGCCGGGCGTGGTGAGCGCAATCGGAATGAGCGCAAGGCCCGACTCCGTCGCGGAGAGCTTGTGCACCACCTCGAAATAAAGCGGCACGATGATGGTGAGCCCAATCGACACGCCCATGGCGCATGATGCTGCCGCGGTGCCCCAGCGCATCACCGGGTTGCGCAGCACCGCGACCGGCAGGAACGGCTCCGGCGCCCGCGACAGCCGCCAAGCGAACAGCAGCGACAGCAGGAACGACAGCGCGATCAGGCCGAGCACCATCGGAGAGAGCCAAGAATAACGCGTGCCGCCCCAAGTCAGCGCCAGCAGGATCGGAATGGCGGAGGCCATCATCAGGCCGGCGCCGAGCACGTCGATCTTGTGCTTGCGGTCGTGGCGCGGGATGCGCTTGAGGTGAATGTGTGTCAGCGCCGCGGCCGCGAGCCCGAGCGGCACGTTGACCCAGAAGATCAGCGACCAATGCAGGTGCTCGGCCAAGGCGCCGCCCAGCACCGGCCCGAACACGCCGGAGGTCACCCACACCACACCCATGTAGGCCTGGTAGCGGCCGCGTTCGCGCGGCGCGACCACGTCGGCAATGATCGATTGGGAGACCGGCATGATGCCGCCGCCACCGATGCCCTGCAGTCCGCGGCCGAGGATCAGCATGGTCATGTCGGACGACGCCGCGCAGGCGACCGAGCCCGCCATGAACAACCCGATGGCCGCGAGCAGCATGGCCCGGCGGCCGTAGATATCGGAGAGCTTGCCGTAGAGCGGCGCGACCGCGGTCGAGGTCAGCAAATAGGCCGTGACCACCCACGGCAGGTTTTCGAAGTCGGAGAAATACCGGCCGACTGTCGGCATCGCAGTGGCGATGATGGTCTGGTTCAGCGCCGCGAGGAAACACGCCAGCATCAGCCCGAAGAAGATGGTGCGCACCTCGGCATGGCTCATCTGCTGCGGATGCGGCTGCAGCGGAGCGACCGGGTTCGGCGTCGCGCCGCGCGCACGATGGCGGCGACCCCTGAGCTTTCGCGCGCGGACGGCGACTCGTCGGGCGAAATTCATTGCGACGGGAAGCCCCCAGCAGCGAGGCGCGATTCAACGATGCTCAGCATGATCCATACATCGCGCCGGATGAAGGCGATGAGAAGGCCTGCAGATGCGGGGCTGGTATGACAGCCTTTCTTTACCTCTCCCCGCGTGCCGCGCCGCCGAGAGGAGCGCAGCGACTTGAGGGGCCGGCGCGGCCAAAATGAGTGTTCGCGCTGGCCGCTCGCTTTGCTCGCCAGCGCGAAGCGAGAGGTCGGATCGCGAGCGCAGAGCGCGAGTGATCCGGGTGAGGGGGCGTCGAAATTTAAATAATACATCGAGGCCCCCTCACCCGCCCTCGCTCGGCTTCGCCTCCGCTCGGGCACCCTCTCCCCGCAAGCGGGGAGAGGGAAAAAGCAGCCGCGCCCTGCTCGACCATCACCCTACTCCGCCGGCGCCGCGGCCTGCTTGGCCGGGCCGCGTAGAGGCTTTTCCTCGATCAGCAGCACCGCCGCGAGGCCGGCCGCGAGGAACACCGCCCCCGCCACGAACACCCAGCGGAACAGCCCGGCGAAATCGGCACCGGTTTGCTTCGCCCCGCCGGTCAGCATGGCGAGCGTGAGCCCATGCCCGCTGCCATCGACGGCGCCCAGCATAATGGCGCTGAACACCGCAACGATGATGGCGCCGCCGAGTTGGCGGAAGAAGTTGAGCGCGCCGGTCGCGGTGCCAAGCTGGTGCGGCGCGACCGCGTTCTGCACGATCGTGCTGGTCATCGGATACATCACGCCGAGGCCGGAGCCGCCGATCGCCAGCAACACGGAGACTTCAAACAGTGACAACCCGGCAGGCTTTATCGCGAAGGCCACCATCATGATGAGTCCGAGCACCAGGCCGCCGATCGGCACGCGCATGTAGTGCGTGACGCGGAGCGTCAGCCGCCCGGCCGCGAATGAGCCGAGCGTCGCTGCCGCCAGAAACACGATCAGCGCGGTGCCGGAACCGCTCGGCGACAGCCCCAACACGAGTTCAAGATAAAGCGGCAGGAAGATCGACAGCGCGGTGACACAGCCGACGCTGAAGAAACCCGCGATCGTCACCGCGCGGATGATCGGCTCGCGCAGAATGGCGAGCGGGATGAATGGCTCGGGCGCGGTGCCAAGCCGCAGCGCGAAGGCAAGCCACAGGCACACCGAGCTGCCGATCAGGCCGAGGATCGGCCATGACAGCCACGGGTGCCGCGTGCCGCCCCAGGTCATCGCCAGCATCAGGCAGAGCGACGCGCCAAGCATCAGCGTTGCGCCAATCACGTCGAGCTTATGCGGCCGGTCGTGGCGCGGCAGCTTGCGCAGCGCGCGGTCGGTCACCACCAGCGCCACCAGACCGACCGGCAGGTTGATCCAGAAGATCATGGTCCAGTGCACGTAATCGGTCAGCACGCCGCCGAGCAGCGGGCCCGCGATGCTCGCCACCATGAACATGATCGAAGTGTAGCTCTGGTAGCGCGGCCGCTCGCGCGGCGAGACCAGGTCGCCGATGATGGTGTGGGCGAGCGGCAGGATGCCGCCGCCGCCGATGCCTTGCAGCGCGCGCGCCGCGATCAGCGTCGGCATGTTGGGCGCCAGCGCACAGGCGACCGAGCCGACGATGAAAATCACGCAGGCCACCAGCATGGTGATGCGGCGGCCGTGGATGTCGGAGAGCTTGCCGAACAGCGGCGTCACCGCGGTCGCGGCGAGCAGATACGAGGTCACCACCCAGGACAGGTTTTCGACGTCGGCGAGCGTGCGCCCGATGGTCGGCAGCGCCGGCGCCACGATGGTCTGCTCCAGCGCCGAGAGGAACATGGCGAGCAGAATGCCCGCCATGATGGCGCGGATGGTGGCGTGGTCGAGCGGCGCGGGGGACGCAGGTTCGGTTGTGGGCACAGGGGCGCTCATGGCCGGGAGAGCTTGGCGGAGCGGGCGGGAAATTCAACCGGCGGAGCCATGATTAATCCTGCCCTCTTGCTTGTTTGAGCATGATCTTTTCCGAAAACCGGTATCCACTTTTCGGGATCATGCTCTTGTGTTGCAGGCATGCGGGATCGCACCCGGGGTTGGATTCGGCGCCCGGCCGCCGTGTCGTTGGTCCCTCGGAAAATCCGAGGGGATGGAGCGCCGGTCGACGCCACATCTCAATCACGCCTTGTCCACCGATGGATTACTCCACCGGGGACAAACCGGCGTGGCGCCCCAAATTCGGGGGCGCGTCGCCGGCCGACGCTCCATCGCGGCGTTCTCATCAAGGCCTCGGGCCGCGCTTGCGAACCGGAGCGAACCGCGCCCCGGCCATCCAGCAAAGCTCCCTGCGCACGGATCGTAGTGTCCGTAGGGCGGGGTCCGAGCCTCCCGGGGATTGGTTTACGAAGCCAATCCGCAGGCGCCGCGTCCCACCCCGCCAGCACGACGTCTCATGATGACGCCCTCGGATGGATAGGACAGCAAACCTAATGCACTTATTCGTTCGATTTGTAAACTCGCGCCATCCAACGGCTTGGGTATATCCGCTGCGGGGCGTCGAGAAGACCGTATCACTCCGCCGCGTGATAGCGCTTCGCGCGCTGCTTTGTTCGGTCCTCAAGCCAGCCGAGCAGAAATGAAAATCCGATGACCAGACCGGCTACGACCACAGGCCATACCAGCGCAAAAATTTCAAAGCCGGTCCTTCGCGCAGTCTCGCAAGCATGGCCAACGCACAAAGATGTAGGCTGATGCCCGCAGCCACATCAGTAATGTCAGCGCGAACTTGAAGGATAAATTCCTGCCACAGGCCTGCCTACTCGGCTGGGTGCCGCCGCTGTTCCCGCCGGTCCATCCAGCCAGTCCACCAAAACACGAATAGCCCAAGGCCCACGACAAGGAGCGGCGCAACCATCAAATATGTTTGAAGCAGTTCAACATCCTTCGAGGTCATTCTCGCAATTTCCCAAGCATGACCAACGCAGAAAGATGTAGGCTCACGCCTGCGGCTACACAAGCAAATGCCAGTGTCGGCTATTGGAACGTCCCCACGGGTAGTGCTGACAGACCGAGCCACGCTGCTTACAGGGGCCCAGGAAAGGGCCACATTCCGCTACGCGGCTTTAAGCCTCTTCATCTCTTCTATGAAGGCGAACCGCAGTTGTGCGCCTTCCTCGTCGGGCAGTGCGTTGGTCATCTGCGGAAAGATCACCCGGTAGAGCGCCGTGCGGTCACGGTCCCAAGGCACCGACTTTGCGCCGCGGGCCTCGGCAAGAATCCTGTGCAGTTCAGCGCGAATCTCGTCCGGATCGGGATAATAGGTCGGCGTTTCGAAATCCTCGTCGGAGGGGTCCGGCCGGTCCTTGTCGAACAAATCGGCTTGGCGGGGAGAGGACATCGTTCGCACGTTTCCGGATTTCGAATCGCGCGAATCCTGGGCGAGGATTGCGGCGAGCGCGAGCGCGGCAAGCCGAAGTTCCCGAAGCTATCCACCGGCTCTCACGCTTTGCTTTTGCCTTGCAGTTTGGTCGCTTTTTGTCGTCGTGCGCGAGCGCACCGGCCTCGGGCAACTCGTCGGCGCAACGCGCGGCTGCGGTGTCAGGATGCGCCCCTTATTCGCCGGCTGCGTCATCGTTGCTAACAGTAGATTGATCCAGCAACCGTGCTACCAGATCGTCAATGTGCGGGGCGATGCCCGACTCGGTCAGCGCATCGCGGATGAGCTTGCGCGCGCGTTGAAACTTGACGGCTGCGGGCAGTTCAAAGGCTGCGGCAATTCGCTCAGCCTCGGCGGCGGCGCCAGCGAGTTCGTTGTGAAGCTGCTCCGCAGAATTAAACAACGGGATTGGCAAGTTGAACATCACCTTGTCAAAATGCCGCGCGCCCCATTGGCCACGTGATTGCATTGCCGCGACGCGAGCACGAGACGTTTCGCTGTTAAGGACGGCAGCCAGATAAAAGCCTTCCGCTTCGCTGCTTGGAGATGCCCAATACAATACGTGTTCGATTACGGCATCAGAGTTCTGAAGAATGCATGCGGCGGGATTAGTTCCCGAAGCAGCGTAAACTACGCGGAGCAGCTTCATAGGAAACTGCGCACCCAATTCATTGTGATAATTCCATCGATCAACCAACTTCATTGATCCGCTTTCCGCATTGTCCTTCCAGATTTCCTCTGCGGCAGACATCCAACCGTGCAAACCAGCGTAGCCGCGATTGGCGGCCGTTTGCGCGTCCAACACAGCCCCTTGCGGCGTCACGGGCACAACCCCTTCGAAAGGCCGCCATACGCGATAAGGCAGGATGCTCTCGCCCAACAGCACAGGGTGCAAAAATTCAGCCTCGACTCGATGCTCCACTCCGGGCTGGGATTTCCACGGCTGCTTTTCCTGGTTGTTTCGGCGGCTGACAACAAAGGGCGCGGTCGGGTCACCGCCCAGGCGCCCCAAGCTTTTCCGCTCCACCAGGCACAACATACGCGGCACAAGCGTCGCACCCTGCCGAAACGATTTTCGGTAGGCCGAGCCACCCTTGAACCGGCCTTCGGCCGGCTTCGGGGCGTTTTCTCGCACCGTTAGGGACTTGTCCGCAACGGTCTCCGGCGCGTCGCGCGCGGGCAACTGCCCCGAATACGCTCGCACCGTGTCGGGCAACGCTTTGGCCGTCGCGCGGCGCCGGCCGAACACCACACAGGACGGGACCGGAAACAGCGGCTGCACATCGTCGTCCATCGTCCACGCTTCGTCCCAGGCGATCTTCGCGTTGGTGAATGAACCCGTTCGAAATTCCTCGAACTGTCCGCGTGAGAGCGCCGCGAGCGGCAGCACGAACGCGATGCGCCCGCCTGAGCGGAGATAGAGAGATACTGCGCGCACCGTAAACAATGCAGCAAGATCATTTTGCGTCGCGAATTTACCGCCCACATAGACCCGCTCGCCGCTGGCCAGTTCGCGAAACCGCTTTTGCAGGTCAGCGCTCATGTGCCGGAATGCCACCCAGGGCGGATTGCCGACGACCACATTCGCCCATCCGGCCCCGAAGGACAGCGCGAGGGGCCGCGACAGGTTACGCGCGACGTAGGTCCAGACTGAATCCCGGCCTTGCCGGCAAAGATCGTCGAACGTGACGTAGGTCGCGACCATTTCGCGCACGCCCTCGGCTTCCGCCTTCGTCATGTCACGCTTGTAATGTCGCTCGACTTCGAGTCTGAAGGCCACCTCGATCTGCCGCGCCTTCATCTTCTGTTCCGAACCCTGGCGCATTCTGGCGACCAGTTTGTCGAACAGGTGAATGTCCTTACAGAAGATTTCCGGAAATTTCAGGTCAGTGCCTTCCGGTGGCGGCGGCACGCGAATGACCAACTCTTTCAGATGCATCGTCGTCGCGGTCGACAACTGCATCGCGTCGCCAAGATAAACCGGGATCGAAAGCGAACCCGCGCGTTGGGCGATCACCGGCGCGAGCGCCAGCAAATAGGTCACACGCGCGATGATCACCGCGACCGGATGAATGTCCATTCCGGCAATATGGTTCGTGGCTTCTTCCGCCCGCAGCTTCTCGTCCAGGCCCGACTCTTTCGCCTCTTTAATGAAACTGCGGATGGCGTGGAACAGGAAGGTGCCCGATCCGCATGCTGGATCGAGAACCCTTTGTTCGATCGGCCGCTCAACCGCGTGACGCACGATCTTCGCTGCCAGCCAGTCCGGCGTGTAGTATTCGCCGAGACCGTGCCGCTCCTCACGATCGATCAGCGATTCATACAGAATTTTCAGAACATCGCTTTCGACCTGATCAAGGCGGAAGCGACGGACATGAGTGAGAATTCGCCGGACAAGCGCTTCACCCTCGGGTTTCGCCACCACCCAATCGAAGAAGTCGCTCTCCGCCGCGCCGAAGATGCCGGCCGCCTCGAAGGCGGCCCCTGACAGAACGTGTCGCGGATTGTCGTCCCGGAGACCGAGTACTGCTAATGCGATGGCCTTTGCGACAATCACGAGAAAAGTGTGCTGAAAGAACAGCGCGTCGCTCTCCACCTCGCGGCCATAGACCAGTTTCAGAAGTTGCGCCCACAACTGCCTCTTCAGAGCGACAGCCGGGTCGTCCTTCAGCACAGCCCAAAGCGCACGAAGACCATCATTTGCGCGACGAAATGCAACCGAGTCCTGCCCCAGCTCAAGCCTTACGGTAACTGGATCCGGCGGAAGCGCGTCTTTGAGGGCAACGGCACCGTCGAGCCAAGCCAGAAACGCGTCTGGTTTGTCTGGATCAAGCGTGGTGTCCTTCAACTTGATGAGCTGATCGCCGCTGCGCTCGAACACAACCCACTTGAGTCCGTCAGACGCTATGCCGACGAAGCGCTCGCCTTCTTCGCGCTCACGATCGGCGAGATAGTCCGGCATGCGCCGGACCACGTCGTCCCATTCCAGATCGAGATTCCGCTTGGCTTCGAAAACAGTGCGTCCGATCAAAGCATCAAGACGGCCCTTCACTTCGGGAACGCGGCGCTCGAAGTCGAGCGCGCCGAGTTCGACACCGAATTCCTCGACCAAAAGCTGGCGAAAGTCGGACTTCACCTCGTCATGGCCAGGACGGGTAGCAAGATGGCGCAACAACTCGCGAGTCCGAGGATTGTCGGTCACTGCTGCCTCAATCTCAGGCCATTGGAGACGCCGATTTGTCTACAACCGTCGAATTCCGTTGATAACGGCAAAACAGGCGCGACTCATGCTAATTGTTCGACCTAGACACGGTATCGGCGTCGGCGGTCGAATGAACACTAGCCATGACACGCGAAACCCAACAAGACCTATTTGGCACCGACTCGCAAGCCGAGTTGTTTGAAGCCGACGCGGCCCTTCCGGCCTATCGACCCAATCCGGACGAGGTTCGTGCGCGCCTGCATAAGATTCTGGCCGAGGCCCGCGCGGCGGAAAAGCTGCCGTGGGACACCGACAAAGCTTTGGTCTACCGGGCGATCTTTCCGCGGATGGCCGGCTGGTTGCCCGAAGATGAAGCCGCGCAACTGCGGTTCGAGTTCGATACCGAGATGGCGCGGCTGAAGGCGGCATGATCCATCTTCGCGCGCCTGACGTGCCACGTGTCTGACGGCAGTTAGCTATCTCCTCTCCGACGCTTCCGCTAATGTCGCCGCGACTATCTTCGTGACCCCTTCGGCCACCGCAGCGGCCAACTCACAATATGATCCTCGAGCTTGTCGTCCGGCACATCCTCCTCGCTCGCCCCCACCTTGCCGCGCACCGAGATGCCGGCGGCGTGCACAGTGTCCGGGTCGCCGGAGACCAGCGGGTGCCACCAGTAGAGATCGTGGCCGTCGGCGACGAGCCGGTAGCCGCAGGTCGGCGGCAGCCATGAGATGCGGTTGATGTTGCGCGGCGAAAGCTGCACGCAGTCCGAGACCTTGGCGGCGCGGTTTTTGTAGTCCTTGCAGCCGCAGGTGTGCCCGTCGAGCAGCCGGCAGGCGACGTCGGTGTAGAAGGTGCGGTCGGTGCCGTCCTCGATCAGCTTGTTGAGGCAGCAGCGGCCGCAGCCGTCGCAGAGGCTTTCCCATTCCGGTTTCGTCATGTCCTTCAGGGCTTTGCGCCGCCAGAAGGGGATGTCGTCGGAAACCATGCTGCCTCGTTCCAGCCGTCCGATTGCGCGCGCAACTTAGGGATCCTACCGGATTACCGCCGGCGGCCTTTGCGCTGGACGACTCGGGCTCGGAATACACCGGAAACCGCCGCATTTGCTCACAATTTCGATTCACCTTGTGGCCATCCGGCCATGGCCGCCTGCCCCCCGATCCGCTAGAAGTTAGCGAAAGGTAAAGATTCACCCCGGGGCCGGGGCGTTTTGCCTTTGATTCAGAGGCTTGTGGTGCGCGACCTCTATCCCGATCCGGAGCGGAACTGGAAGCCGAAGATCGGCCGGTTCCTGCTCGATTCGGACGCCCGTCTCGACACCTTCCTTTTCCAGGCCGGGCGCTGGGCGCGCGAAATCTTCGAGCGCTTCGCGACCTTCATGGACCGTTTCCACGTCGGCGGCTGGCGGCGCTGGGTGTTCATCGAGCCGCTGTCGGAAGGCGCGACGATCGGCACCGGCGGTCTCGTGCTCATGCTGGCGCTGGCGCAGGGCGCGTTCCGCGACACCGCCGACGGCGACTGGCTGAAGAAGACCGAGCTCGCGGTGACCTTCCTCGACCGCTACGGCAACGAACTCGGCAGCCGCGGCATCAAGCACAACGACGCGGTCCAGCTCGACGAGCTGCCGGACTGGCTCATTAAAGCAACGCTGGCGACCGAAGACCGGCGCTTCTACGAGCACTTCGGCATCGACATCGCGGGCACCATGCGCGCCTTCGTCGCCAACACGCGCGCCGGCGGCGTGGTGCAGGGCGGCTCCTCGATCACCCAGCAGCTCGCCAAGAACCTGTTCCTGTCGAACGAGCGCACCCTCGAGCGCAAGATCCGGGAAGCATTCCTGGCGGTCTGGCTCGAGACGCGGCTGACCAAGAACGAAATCCTGAAGCTTTACCTCGACCGCGCTTACCTCGGGGGCGGCGCATTTGGTGTCGATGCCGCCGCGCAATTCTATTTCAACAAATCGGCCAAGGACGTGACGCTGGCCGAGGCCGCGATGCTGGCCGGCCTGTTCAAGGCGCCGGCGAAGTACGCCCCGCACGTCAACCTGCCGGCCGCCCGCGCGCGCGCCAACGTCGTGCTCGACAATCTGATCGAGGCGGGCTTCATGACCGAAGGCCAGGTGTTCGGCGCCCGCCGCAACCCGGCCACCGCGCTCGATCGCCGCGACGAGCGTTCGCCCAATTACTATCTCGACTGGGCGTTCGACGAGATGAAGAAGCTCGTCGATACATTCCCCAAGAGCATGACCGAGCGCGTGTTCCTGGTGCGCCTCGCACTCGACGCCGGCTTGCAGCGCGCCGCCGAGCAGGCGGTCGAAAATTCGCTCCGCCAGTACGGCCGCGACTATCGGGCGAGCCAGGCCGCCCTGGTGGTGGCCGATCATGATGGCGCGGTGCGCGCCATGGTGGGCGGACGCGACTACGGCCTGAGCCAATTCAACCGCGCCGTCGATGCGCTGCGCCAGCCCGGCTCCTCGTTCAAACCCTATGTCTATGCCACCGCGCTGATGAACGGCTTCACGCCGAAGTCGGTCGTGGTCGATGCGCCGATCTGTTTGGGCAACTGGTGCCCGCAGAACTACGGCCGCTCCTATTCGGGGCAGGTGACGGTGCTGCAAGCGATCACCAACTCGATCAACACCATTCCGATCCGTCTCTCGCTGGCGCTCGGCAAGGGCAACGCCAAGGTGGGCCGCGCGATGATCGTGCAGACCGCGCGGCAGATGGGAATCAAGAGCCCGCTGGTCGACACACCGTCGCTGCCGATCGGCGCCGGCGAGGTCAACGTGCTCGAGCACACGGTCGCGTTCTCCACCTTCCCGAACCAGGGCAAGGCGGTGACGCCGCATGCCGTCCTCGAAGTGCGCACCGGCACCGGCGACCTGGTCTGGCGGTTCGACCGCGACGGCCCCAAACCCCGGCAGGTGCTGCGGCCGGAGGTCGCGCTCGAAATGAACATGATGCTCAACAGCGCGGCCGAGCAAGGCACCGGACGCCGCGCCATGCTCGATGGCATCCGCATCGCCGGCAAGACCGGCACCACCAACGCGCACCGCGACGCCTGGTTCGTCGCCTTTACCGGCAATCTCGTCGCCGGCGTGTGGGTCGGCAACGACGACTACAGCTCGACGAACCGGATGACCGGTGGATCGCTGCCGGCGATCATCTGGAACTCGGTGATGAAGTATGCCCACCAGGGCATCGAGTTGAAAAACATCCCCGGCGTCCAGCCCAATCCGCCGCGTGGCACCACGCCGCAGGCGCAGATCGCAGCGCTGCCCGCGGCCAGCGACGCGCGGCGGCCGAGCGTGCTGACCCAGCGCGGCTCGGGCATCTTGCTACGCCTGGAGAAGATGATGGACGAGGCCGCGCAATCCCTCGCGGCGCCCACCGCGCCGACCGCATCCGCTCCCGTGGGGCAGCAGGGCGCGCTGCCGCGCCCCGAGACCGTGGCGTCGGCCACCAATGCCCCCACGGTGCCGGACCGGAACTGAAGCGGGATGAGCTTTAAGTTGGGCGGTTACGTCATCGGCAGCGGGCTCCCTCTCCCCGCTGGGGAGAGGGTTGGGGTGAGGGGCTCTAGGACTCTCGATAGGCTGTAACCCCTCACCCGGCGC
>CAMDDZ010000110.1 GCA_945893145.1 Rhodoplanes serenus
ACGCCGAATGTCCTTCAGCACTTGTTCTGCGGGCGCTTTGCCCGGTCCGGGTTTCTGTTTCATCTTCGCTCCTTGCGGCTACGATGAACCAGAAATCCTCCCTTCGTGAAGTCCCTCAAATGGTCTCAGGGGTGCTGACGGCGAACAGATGTGGCGTCGACCGGCGCTCCATCCCCTCGGATTTATCCGAGGCACCAACGAGACGGCGCCCGGGCGCCCAACAAATCCCGGCGATCGCGCATGTCCGCAACACAAGGACGCAACACAAGGAGAGTGGATGACCAAAGGCTGCCAGCGGAGCGCGTGGAACAGTTGGATGTCAAACCGGCGTCAGCGCCAGCCGCTGGCGCAGCGGTGCGAGCAGCGCGTCCATGTCGGACTTCTCGTAGCTGCGCGCCGGCGCCACGCCCCACACGGGCCTCGGCCACGCCGCGTCGCCGCGCGAGCGCGCGATGACGTGCACGTGGAGCTGCGGCACCACGTTGCCGAGCGCCGCGATGTTGATCTTGTCGCATTGCGTCTGCGCCTTGAGCACGCGCGACGCTTGCATGATCTCGCTCATGAGCTGCGCCTGCTCGATGAAGTCGAGCTCCATGATCTCGATGATGCCGTGCCGCCGCGGCACCAGGAGCAGCCACGGGTAAGTGGCGTCGTTGATCAGCCGCACATGGCAGAGCGGCATGTCGCCGATGGGCACCGTGTCTTTTTCAAGCAACGGATCGAGCGACCAATCGGCGGAGGCGGGGTCTGAAATCATGGCGGGGTTTTATCACGGCTTTCCCGAGGAAACCGAGCGATTGCGCGTCCGCACTTGCCTTGGCGAGCGCCAGGCCCGATATAGGGGCCGGGAGGTTGGCGGTGGACGAGCCACTCGCCAACCGGGTCAGGTCCGGAAGGAAGCAGCCCTAACGAGCACGGATCGGGTCGCTCGTCAGCCTCCCACCTCGGTAAAATCCGCTGTCATTCCGGGCAAACCCGGAATCCATAACCCCGGCCGAATCTGCAAGACTGGGGTTATGGAGTCCGATAGCCGCTTGGCGGCTTCCGGAATGACGCGGTGCGGAACGCGGGCATGAACGACAAAACCAAAAAGCCGGATCGTTCGTCCGATCTGGGAATGGACCTCGGGCCCGCGCCCACGGCGGGCGACCAGGCCTCGCCCTACCGCGTGCTGGCGCGCAAATACCGGCCCTCGAATTTCGACGACTTGATCGGCCAGGGCGCCATGGTGCGAACGATCTCGAATGCGTTCGAGACCGGCCGCGTGCCGCAAGCCTGGATCCTCACCGGCGTGCGTGGCGTGGGGAAAACCACGACCGCGCGTATCCTCGCCCGTGCGCTGAACTATCAGCTTGCGGACGGCTCGATTCCCGGCCCCACCATCGCGATGCCGAAGCTCGGCGTGAACTGCAAAGCCATCATGGAGAGCCGGCACATCGATGTGATCGAGATGGACGCGGCCTCGCACAACAGTGTCGATGACGTGCGCCAGATCAACGACGCGATCCGCTACTCGCCTGTTAGCGCGCGTTATAAAGTCTATATCCTCGACGAAGTGCACATGCTCTCGGGCGCGGCCTTCAACGCGCTGCTCAAGACGCTGGAAGAGCCGCCGCCGCACGCCAAGTTCATCTTCGCCACCACCGAAATCCGCAAGGTGCCGGTGACGGTGCTGTCGCGCTGCCAGCGCTTCGACCTGCGCCGCATCGACGCCGGCCTGCTGGTGAAGCATCTCGCCGGCATCGCCGAGAAGGAAAACATCGAGGCCGAAACCGAGGCGCTGGCCCTGGTGGCGCGCGCCGCCGAAGGCTCGGTGCGCGACGCGCTCTCGCTGTTCGATCAGGCGATCGCGCATGCGGCCGGCGGCGTGCGGGCGCAGGACGTGCGCAACATGCTGGGCCTCGCCGATCGCGGCCGCATCATCGACCTGTTCGAGGCGCTGATGAAGGGCGATGTCGCCGTCGCCCTGAAAGAGCTGCGCGAGCAGTACGACATCGGCGCCGATCCATCGGTGGTGCTGGCGGACTTGGCCGAGTTCACCCATTTCGTCACCCGTGTGAAGATCGTGCCGGCGGTGGCGGACGACATTGCATTGGGCGAATCTGAGCGCACCCGCGGCCGCGCGTTTGCCACGGCCTTGTCGATGCGCGTGCTGTCGCGCACCTGGCAGATGCTGCTGAAAGGTATCGGCGAGGTGCAGGTGGCGGGCCACCCGATCGCCGCGGCCGAGATGGTGCTGGTGCGCATCGCCTATGCGGCCGACCTGCCGACGCCCGACGAGGCGATCCGCTCGATCGATAGCGAAGGCGGCGCATCGCCGCGTCCGCAGGGCAGTGGCGGCAGCGCTTCTGCAGGCGGTGCAGCACCAACCGCTTTTGCTGCGCCTTCGGCACCGCGTTACGAAGCGCCGCGCGGCGCGCCCCGGGCGATGGCGGCTCCGGCCGCGCGTCCGGTCAGCGATCCGGTGGCACTCGGCAAGCCCGCGGCCGAGCCCGGGCAAGCCGCGCCCGTCATCGCGATCAACACCTTCGAGGAGCTGATTGCGCTCGCGGGCGATAAGCGCGACGTGCAGACCAAGATTGCGTTGCAACGCGACGTGCGGCTGGTGCGTTGCGAGAACGGCAAGCTCGAGATCGCTCTCGAACAGGGCGCGGGCAGGACGCTGGTAAACGATCTGTCGCGCAAGCTCCAGCAATGGACCGGGCGGCCCTGGATGGTGGTTGTGTCGGGCGAGCAGGGCGCGCCAACGGTGAAATCGCAGAGCGACGCGCGGCAGGCTGCAATCGAAACCGGCGTGCGCGCCGATCCGCTGGTTCGCGCGGTGCTTGATCGTTTCCCGGGCGCCGAGATCGTCGGTGTGCGCGGTCAGAACGACGCCGCTACCGCGCCGCTGCCGGCGCCACCCGATGACGGCTTGCCGGCGGCCGACGACGAAGGCTTGAGCGACAACTGGGTGCGCGACGACGGAATCGATTAGAGCATGATCCCGAAAAGTGGGAACCGGTTTTCGGACAAAGATCATGCTCAAAACAAAAAGCCAGAATTTCGGAGGGTGGTGAGCGATGGTGGACATCATGGGCCTGATGAAACAGGCCAGCCAGATGCAGGCCAAGATGCAGGAGCTGCAGGCCGAACTCGACCAGATCGAGGTCGCGGGTATAGCCGGCGGCGGCTTGGTCACGGTCACGCTCTCCGCCAAGGGCGACCTGAAGGGCGCCAAGATCGACGCCTCGCTGCTGAAGCCTGAGGAAAAGGAAATCCTCGAAGACCTGCTGGTCGCGGCTCACGCCGATGCGCGCCGCAAGGCCGAGGGCGTGACGCAGGAAAAGATGAAAGGCCTCACCGGCGGCCTGTCGCTGCCGCCCGGTATGAAGCTGCCGTTCTAATTGGCTTCACGATGCCCAAATCCACCGCCGGACCCGAGATCGAGCGCCTGATCCAGCTGCTGTCGCGACTGCCGGGCCTCGGCCCGCGCTCGGCGCGGCGCGCGGCGCTGCATCTCATCAAGAAGCGCGAGCAACTGATGGCGCCGCTCGCCGCCGCGGTGCAGACCGCGATGGAGAAGATCGAAATCTGCCGCACCTGCGGTAACATCGACACGCAGAACCCTTGCACGGTCTGCACCGACGACAGGCGCGATCAGTCCATTCTTGTTGTGGTCGCGGACGTCGCCGATCTGTGGGCGCTCGAACGCGCCAACGCGATCAACACACGCTACCACGTGCTCGGCGGCACGCTCTCGCCGCTCGATGGCGTCGGCCCCCAGGACCTCACCATCGACGCGCTGGTGTCGCGCGCACACGATCCGGCCGTGAAGGAGATCATTCTCGCGCTCAACGCCACGGTCGATGGCCAGACCACCGCTCACTACATCACCGATCTCCTGCACAACGCCAACGTCGCGGTGACGCGGCTCGCCCACGGCGTGCCGGTTGGTGGAGAGCTCGATTATCTCGACGAAGGCACGCTGTCGGCCGCGATCCGCAGCCGGGCGCCGATTTGAGGAATGCGGCGATGCGTCTCCTGGCAGCCATTGTTTGTGTTGTTGTCTTGAGTGGCGTGGCCCGCGCGGCCGATCCGATCACCATCCCGTTCAAGGTGATCGAAGACGGATTCAAAAAGGCCGAATGCACCAACGACGACCTCAAGGATGAGGAACGCACCGAAGTCGAGGATTTGGGCGGCGGCCTGCGGCTGGTCGAAATCTATTGCTGGCGCGCCGCGTATCAGTCCGGCAGCATTTTCTTTGTTGTCGATCCCAAGGCGCCGGAAAAGGCACGTCTGGTTCGCTTCAACGTCTGGAGCACCAAAGCCAAGAAACTGACGCCGGCCTACAGCCTGTCCAATCCCGGCTACAACGCCGAAACCAAAGTGCTGGGCATGGCGCACAAGGGCCGCGGCGTCGGCGATTGCGGCGAGATCGGCCAATGGAAGTGGAACGGTACCGACTTCGTGCTCACCGGTTATTGGGACAAGCCGAACTGTGACGGCAAGGAGTTCGACGAGGGCCGCCGCTGGCAGGTTTATCCGCCACGCCGCTGACGCGCCGAGCGGCTAACCGCTCGCCAGTTTGGCCGGCTTGAGCGCCTCGAAATGACCGCGCATTTGCAGCCAGGCCAGCAGCGAGAGCCCTGGCACCGCGACCAGCATGCAGATGACGAAAAACCAGAACCAGCCGGTCGCCGCCGCGACATATCCGGCTCCGGCCGAGAGATACGTCCGCCCGACGGCGGACAGCGCGGTCAGCAGCGCGAACTGCGTCGCGGTGTGCAGCGGGTTGCGGCACAGCGCCGACAGGTAGGCGACGAAGATCACCGTGCCGATGGCGCTGGTGAAATTCTCCGCCACGATCGCGAAGGTCAGCATCGCGATGTTGTGGCCGATCAGCGCCTGCGCCGAGAACGTAAGGTTTGCGGTGGCTTGCAGGATGCCGCCGATCCAGAGGCTCGTGGCCAGCGGATAGGCGCGGGCGACGAAGCCGCCCGCAAAGCCGCCCAGAATGGTCGCCGCAAGGCCGACGCCTTTGATGATCACGGCGTATTCGGCGAGCGTAAATCCGAGGTCGAGCACGAAGGATTCGGTCATCACGCTCGCAAACGCATCGGTGAATTTGAACAGCACGACGAAAGCCAGCGCGAGGATCGCCATGTCGCGGCTGAGGAATTCCCTGAACGCGCTGAAGGTGGTGTCGAGCACGCGCTTGACCGGGCTGTCGCCCAGGTGCGCGATGTGGCTCGCCTCGGCGGCGGCGGATTTCTCCGGCTCGCGTGCGAGCAGCGTGGTCGCGATGCCGGCAAGCACCAGCACGGCCATCGCGAAATAGCCCAGCATCCAGGCGGTGCCGAGACCGAAGCCCCATTCGCCGAATCCGGTGACCAGGAACAGGGCGCCCGCGGTCGAGGCCAGGACGCCGATGCGATAGGCCGCGACGTAGGAGGCCATGCCGGCGGCCTGTTCGCTCTCCGGCAGGCTTTCGATGCGGAAGGCGTCAATCAGGATATCCTGCGTGGCGGAGGCCGTCGCCACCAGCAGCGCACCGCCGAACACGACGTACCACGCCACGCGCGCCGGATCGCACAAGCCGAGCAGTACGATGGCCGCCATCATCAGGATTTGCGAGAGCACGAGCCAGCCGCGCCGCCGTCCGAGCAACCGCGACAGCACCGGCGCGTCGAGCGCGTCGACGATCGGCGCCCACAGGAACTTGATGGTGTAAGGCGTGCCGACCAGCGCAAACAGGCCGATGGTTTCGAGATCGACCCCGGACTGGCGCATCCACAGCCGCAACGTCGAGCCCGATAGCGCGAGCGGCAATCCGGCCGAGAAGCCGAGGAACAGGACGATCAGCACCCGCGGCTGCAGATAGACTGCAAGCGCCTCGCGCCATCGTTTGAGCGCGGAAATCGTTTCGGCTTCGGTCATTGCGCCCAACCGGCGTCGTCACGGAATTGGCCGCGAGGCGCGAGCAGGCTGCGGCGGACGGCGGCAAGCGTATGGCTCACTCGCCCGCCTCGATCTTGCGCAACGGGACGGGAATAACGTTGGACACCGGCTCAAGGTCGCCGACTTCGACCTGGCTGATCCGTTCGCCACGCGTCTCGATCTTCTCCACCGAGATGAGCGCCAGCCTGATATCCTCGTTGGATTGGCTGAAGTGCGTTTGCAGCTTGCGCATGCGGTCGCCCAGTAAGCTGACATCCTTCATGAGACGGCCGACCTCCGCCTGGATCTGATCGGCAGCCTCGCGCATGCGGGCGTCTTTCTGAATCTGCTGCACGACCTGGATCGCCAGCATCAGCAGCGTCGGCGACACTACCATGACGCGGGCGCGATGGGCCTTCTGCACGACGTCGTCGAAGCCATCATGCAGTTCGGCATAAACCGACTCCGATGGCACGAACATCAGCGCCACGTCCTGGGTCTCGCCCGGGATCAGATATTTGCTGGCGATGTCGTCGACGTGCTTGGTGATGTCTTGCCGGAACCGCTGTGCGGCGAGCTTGCGCAGGTCCTCGGTCTTGGCTTCGCGATAGGCCGTGACACTCTCGAGCGGAAACTTGGAATCGATCACCAGCGGCCGCTTGTCCGGCAGGAACACGCAGCAGTCGGGCCGCTTGCCATTCTTCAGTGTGTGCTGGAAATCGTAGGCGCCCTTTGGCAGCCCGTCCTGCACGATCGCTTCCATGCGGCCCTGGCCGAAGGCGCCGCGCGACTGCTTGTTGGAGAGCACGCCTTGTAGCGAGGTGACCTGCGAGGCGAGGTCGGTGATGTTCTTCTGCGCGCTGTCGATGACGGCGAGCCGTTCGTGCAGTTTGGTCAGGTGCTCGGTGGTTTGCTGCGTGCTGGTGTGCATCGACTGGCCGAGCCGGTGTGTCACCGCATCGAGCCGTTCGTTGACGTGGCGCGCCAGTTCAGCCTGCCGTCCAGCCAACATGTCGCCCATCGCCTGCACGTGGACGGTGGTTTCGCCCTGAAGCCGTTGCAACTCCGCCATGCGCGCCTCGGCGGCGGGGTCGTCCGCGGGCGTCCGCGGCCAAGCCACGAAAACAGCAAGCGCCGCGATGCCAAGACCGGCGATCAGACCGAGCGCAATGAACAGGGCAGTTTCCATCCGCCGCTTCTAGCCCGATTCCATCCCGGAACAAAGAGCGAACAATTGACCACGCGGAGCCGAGCCCTTAAATCGCCGCCATGGCGTTGCGCGACATCATCATCCTTCCCGACAAGCGGTTGCGGCTGGTTTCCAAGCCGGTGGCCAAGATCGACGCGGCCACCAAGAGGCTGGTCGAGGACATGTTCGAGACCATGTATGCGGCGCCGGGCATCGGGCTGGCCGCCATCCAGATCGGTGAGCCGCAGCGAGTCGTCACCATGGACCTCTCCAAGAAAAAAGAGGACGAGAAGCAGCCGCAGGTCTTCATCAACCCGGAGATTGTCTCGAAGTCGGACGAGAAATCGGTCCACGAGGAGGGCTGCCTGTCGATCCCGGAATATTACGAGGAGGTCGAGCGGCCGGCCGCGGTGAAGGTCCGCTACCTCGATCTCGCCGGCAAGCAGCATGAGGTCGAGGCCACCGGCCTGCTTGCGACCTGCATCCAGCACGAGATCGACCATCTCAACGGCGTGCTGTTCATCGACCACTTGTCGAAGCTCAAGCGCGAGTTCGTGATCAAGAAATACACCAAGCAGGCGAAGCAGGCCGCGAAGGACGCCAAGAGCGCGGCGGAGTAGGCCGCACAATGCCGCTTCGCCTGATCTTTATGGGCACGCCCGATTTCGCGGTGCCGACGCTGGTCGAGCTTGCCGGCCGCGGCCACCAGATCGCTGCGGTCTATACACGCGCGCCGAAGCCCGCCGGGCGGCGCGGCTTGGAGCTCACGCCGTCACCGGTCGAAAAACAGGCGCGGCAGCTCGGGCTGACGGTGGAAACGCCGGCATCGCTGAAGGGCGCCGACGTGCAGGCGGCGTTCGCCGCGCACCAGGCGGACGCCGCGGTGGTGGTGGCTTATGGCTTGATCCTGCCGAAACCGGTGCTCGATGTGCCGCCGCTCGGTTGTTTCAACGTCCATGCTTCGTTGTTGCCGCGCTGGCGTGGTGCAGCCCCGATCAACCGTGCGATCATGGCGGGCGATGCCGAAACCGGCGTCACCGTCATGAAAATGGACGTGGGGCTCGACACCGGCGCGATGGCGATGGCCGAACGCGTCCCGATCCCGGCTGATCTGACAGCGGGCCAAATCCACGATTCACTCGCGCATCTCGGCGCCGACCTGATGACGCGCGCGCTGAGCGCGCTCGAACGCGGCACGTTGCAATTGACGCCGCAGCCCCAGGATGGCGTCACCTACGCGCAGAAGATCGACAAGAGCGAGACGCGGATCGATTGGAGCAAACCGTGGGGCGCCGTGCACAATCACATCCGCGGCCTGTCGCCATTTCCCGGCGCGTGGTGCGAATTGGCGGGCAGCCGCATCAAGGTGCTGCGCACGACGCGCGGGGATGGCCGCGGCAAGCCGGGCGCGGCGCTCGATGACATGCTCACCGTCGCCTGCGGCCAAGGCGCCGTGCGTATCGTCGAGCTGCAGAAAGCCGGCAGCAAGCCGATGCGAGCCGACGAATTCCTGCGCGGCACGCCGGTGCCCGCCGGCGCGGCGCTGGGCTGAGCGATGCCGCGCTACAAGCTCACCATCGAATACGACGGCGCGCCGTTCGTCGGCTGGCAGGTGCAGGAGAGCGCGCCGTCGGTGCAGGGCGCGATCATGACCGCCATCACGGCATTCTCCGGCGAAAAGGCGATGGTGCAGGGTGCGGGCCGCACCGACGCCGGCGTCCACGCGCTCGGCCAAGTGGCGCATTTCGATCTGGCGCGGGACTTCGACACCGACACGGTGCGCGATGCCATCAACGCGCATCTGCGTCCGCAGCCGGTTGCGATTCTGGCGGCCGAGCGAGTGGCGGCGGATTTCGACGCCCGCCGCTCAGCCACGCGGCGACACTATCTCTATCGCATCGCCAACCGCAGGCCCGATCTCGCGCTTGAGCGCGGCCGCGCCTGGCGCGTCGGCCGGCCGCTCGACGCGGAGGCCATGCACGTCGCGGCGCAGCGGCTGGTCGGCCAGCACGACTTCACCACCTTCCGCTCGACCGAATGTCAGGCGAAATCGCCGCTCAAGACGCTCGACCGGCTCGATGTTGCGCGCGTTGCGGACGAGATTCACGTCACTGCAGTGGCGCGCTCATTCCTGCACAATCAGGTGCGCTCGATGGTCGGTTCGCTGGTTCCGGTCGGCGACCGCAAGTGGAGTGCCGACGATCTCGCCGGCGCGCTTGCGGCTTGCGACCGCGCCGCCTGCGGTCCGGTCGCGCCGCCGGAGGGGCTTTATCTAGTGAAGGTCGATTACTGAACTCTGCCGGAGCGGCATATGCGTTTCACCCTTCCTTGGAGGCGCGATTTTCCGCGGCGGTATTCCAATTCCGCTACAACAACCAACGTAATCCCGATATCTTCGGTACGGCCATAGCAAGATGCTGAGGCGCAATAAGAGCTGCGGAAAACGAAAGCGTACTCAGTGATTTGGGCCGTAGTTTTATTTCTTTGGCTATCTCTCATCGGGCTAATCCTGCATGACGCAATTCGCGATCCATGGAATTACGCGAAAAGTACTGACCGCGATCAGCGGCGCACCGACGAATACGAGGAGGGCACGATCTCTGAGGAACCCGTAAACGTAGGCCGAGATGCCGAGGAGGCAGCTCATCGCGCCGCCGAGCGCCGTTATTGGCGACATCAGGCGAATTATAATGTCGTTGTAGGAATATTGACGCTTGGCGCTGCTGGCGCGGCTATCGTGGCGGCCTGTATTGCTTTCGGCGCCTATAGCGAGGCTAAGCGACAGGCCGATGCGGCTGAAAAGCAAATTGATGTCGCGAAAGACTCGCTGCAAAAACAGCTGCGCGCCTACATCGTCGTAAAATCTGCGACGATTGCCAAAGATGATTCTGGCAAGTTCAAATTGGGGCGCACCGATTCTCTTGGGAGGCGCGAACTCTTTATCTACTATGAGATTAGTAATGAGGGGGCCACCCCCGCTTACAACGTGTTTAGGAGCGTCACAATCGAATATCCGTTCGATGGAAAAATTTCTTTCGACTACACTGATGGAACGGCTGCCTACGTAGTGAAGCAGCAACAATTTGGACCAATTATCACTCGGGGCTTTACTGACGACGAACGTGAATTGATTGCGAAAGGCGTCGAGAAGCCATTGGTGTTCGCAGGTCAAATTACGTATCGCGATATCTTCGATCGGGAATGGCCAACAAATTTCTGCTTCCGCTACATCAAAACTCCGAACGATGTTAAGTTCGAATTCTGTCCGCGCTGGACGACTACCGACAAATTGAATTATTCCAAATAGCGGAACTGTTGCGCTGCCCTGTCATAGAATGGTTTTCCGAGCGCGGCTCCAGGGGAGGGTGAAGAGAGTTCGCCTTACCGCCTCAGCGGAAATAATTGTCGAGAATTTTCCGATACACCTTGGTCAGCGTCTGCAAGTCCGCCACCGGCACGCGCTCATCGACGGCGTGCATGGTCTGGCCCACCAGGCCGAACTCGACCACCGGGCAATAGTCTTTGATAAACCGCGCGTCGGATGTGCCGCCCGAGGTGGACAGCGCGGGCTTGCGCCCGGTTACCTCAGCGACCGCGCCGATCACCACATCGGTGAACGGGCTCGGCTCGGTGTAGAACACGTCGGCGTTCGACGGCTCCCACTGAATGGTCCAGCGCACCTTGCCGCCCGCGGCCTTGGCGGCGCGCTGTTCGACGAGCTTCTGCAGCGTCGCAAAGCTGTGGCAGTCGTTGAAGCGGATGTTGAAGCGCGCGCGCGCCTCGCCCGGGATCAGGTTGACGGTGCGGTTGCCGATGTCGATCGAGGTGAACTCGAGATTCGACGGGTCGAAATGCTTGTTGCCGGCATCGAGCGGCTCGTCCATCAGCGCGGTCATCAGCTTGACCAGGCCGCGCACCGGGTTGTCGGCGCGGTGCGGATAGGCGACGTGGCCCTGCTTGCCGGTGACGACCAGCACGCCGTTCTGCGAGCCGCGGCGGCCGAGCTTGATGGTGTCGCCCAGCGTGTCGACATTGCCCGGCTCGCCCAGCACGCAATGGTCGAACCGCTCGCCGCGCGCTGCCGCCCACTTCAGCAGCTTGGGCGAGCCGTTGACCGCAATGCCTTCCTCGTCGCCGGTGATCAGGAACGAGATCGAGCCTTTCGGCTTGCCGCCGTGGGCCGCCAGGTGATCGAGCGCCGCAGCGACCTTGCAGGCGATCGCGCCCTTCATATCGACGGCGCCGCGGCCGAACAGCACGCCATCGGCGATGTCGGCGGAAAACGGTGCGTGCGACCACGCCTTGGGATCGCCCGGTGGGACCACATCGGTATGGCCTGCGAACATCAGGTGCGGCGCGCCAGTGCCGATGCGGGCGTAGAGATTCTCGACGTCGTCGGTGCCGGATTCGGAGAAGGTCATGCGGTGAACCGCAAAGCCCGCAGCCTTCAGCGTGCGCTCCAGGAAGGCGAGCGCGCCGCCTTCGGCCGGCGTTACCGACGGGCAGCGCAGCAGGTCGCGGGCAATGGCAACGGGATCGGCGTTTGACATGGATCGGCTTTACCGCTCGCCGCGGGATGGCGTCAACGCGTGGCCGCCTTGGGCGCCGGCTTCGGCGCCACCGGGTCGGGTCCATACTGATTGCCGCCGATACTGCCGCGGATAGCGCCGAGCTCGACCAGCGCCCAGATGACAATGGCAAACCAGAGGAATTCCAGCACGCTGACACCGAGCGGCCGCGCTGCCTGATCGATTCCTTTGCCCATCCCCATGAGCGTGAGGATGTAGGGAAACAACAGGATTCCGTAGAATGCCAGCAACCACAACCCGCTCTTATTGCGATCGTGCAAGCGCTTGAGGCCGATCAGGACAGCCGAAATGGAGACGGGAAGTCCTGCGATCATGGCAGCGGCGAACCAAAAGCCCAGCGGATCAGTCGCAAACGCCGCTGCGAATCCGCCGATGATCATGAAGACACCGAACCAGATCAGCCACGCGAGCCAAAACTGGCCGCGGCCGACGCGCCCGCGAAAACTGAACAGCAGCGTGAGCAGATTCATTCCTGGCCCCGACAGCCGAGGTGGGAATCTAGCCGCTTCTCCGGTGGGGTAAAAGAGGCCGCATGGGCCTGAGCGGTTGGACCGGGCCTATTTAATCCCGCAGCAATTCGTTGATGCTGGTCTTGGAGCGGGTTTTCTCGTCGACGCGCTTGACGATCACGGCGCAATAGAGGTTTGGGCCCGGCTGACCGTTCTTCATGGTCTTGCCCGGCATGGTGCCCGATACGACGACGGAATAGGGCGGTACCTCGCCACGCATGGTCTCGCCGGTTTCGCGGTCGATGATGGTGGTCGAGGCGCCGAGATAAACGCCCATTGAGAGCACCGAGCCTTCGCGCACCACCACGCCTTCGGCCACTTCGGCGCGCGCGCCGATGAAGCAATTGTCCTCGACGATCACCGGGCCGGCTTGCAACGGCTCGAGCACGCCGCCGATGCCGGCGCCGCCCGAGATGTGGCAGTTCTTGCCGATCTGCGCGCAGGAGCCGACAGTCGCCCAAGTATCGACCATGGTGCCGCTGTCCACATAGGCGCCGACGTTGACGAACGAGGGCATCAGGATGACGTTCGGCGCCACATAGGCGGAGCGGCGCACCACGCTGCCCGGCACGGCACGGAAGCCGGCGGCCTTGAATTGCGCGTCACCCCAGCCCTCGAATTTGGTCGGCACCTTGTCCCACCATGACGAGCCGCCGGCCGCGCCCGCGACCTGGCCGTTGTCGGCGAGCCGGAACGACAGCAGCACCGCTTTCTTGAGCCATTGATTCACGGTCCAGGCGCCATTGCCGCCGCGTTCGGCAACGCGCGCCTTGCCTTGGTCGAGCAGGTCGAGCGCGATCGCCACCGCCTCGCGCACCGGACCTTTGGTGGCGGGCGTAATCTCGGCTCTCTTCTCGAAGGCGTCGTCGATGGTTTTGGCGAGATCGGCGTGGGGCATGGGCTCTCCTTGGCGGCCACTCGCATAGCATCTCTCCCCGGGGACGGGGAGTGGGGCTCGGCTTGCTCTGCGGGGTCCGATGTACGGCCGTTTTGCGGAGGAGATTAAGGGCCCGCGGCAATCCCTCGCAGAAATCCCGTTAGATCGTCGGTGACGTGATCGACGTGGGCCGCCTCGCGGCCTTCCAACTCCCAGCCTTCGCGAAACACCTCGCGGGTTTTCTCCGGCACCACCAGCACCGTGGTCATGCCGAGTGCGTGCGGCACTTCGAGGTTGCGGGCGAGGTCTTCGAACATCGCGGCCTTGCGCGGATCGACACCGTGCTTGTGCAGGAAGCGGTCATAAACCTTCGGCAGCGGCTTCGGGTCGAGGTCGGCCGCCGCGATATCGAACACATCTTCGAAGTGGCGATCGATGTCGAGCCGTTTCATGACAGCTTCGGCATGCTTGCGAGTGCCGTTGGTGAGGATGAGCTTGCGGCCGGGCAGCCGTTCGAGGGCGTCGCCGAGTTGCGGGTTCGGCAGCAGCGGCGAGTGATCAATGGCGTGGACGAATTCGAGGAAATCGTCGGGCTTCATGCCGTGCTCGGTCATCAGCCCGCGCATCGAGGTGCCGTAGCGCTTGTAGTAGTCCTTCTGTAGCCGGAACGCCTCGTCCTTCGGCATGCGCAGGAAGTTCGCGATGAACTCGCGGATGCGGTCATCGATCTGCTGCCAGAGATTGAGGTTGTGCGGATAGAGCGTGTTGTCGAGATCGAACACCCAGGTCTCGACCGCCGCAAATCCACGCGGCGCGGCTCGTGGAGGCACTTCCTGTGTATTCATTGCGGCAGCCACGCGCGCTCTTCCCTCTCCCCGCTTGCGGGGAGAGGGCG
>CAMDDZ010000111.1 GCA_945893145.1 Rhodoplanes serenus
AAGAAAAACGCGGGCGTTTCAACGCGCGGGCGCAAGAATATCGCGCCTGTCCTGCACTACACCCTTGCCTGGCACATCGACGACAAGCCCACGCCCGAACAGATGCAGGCCGCCGCGCTCGCCAGCCTCAAGGTGCTCGGGCTCGAAGAGCACGAGGCAGTCATTGTCGGTCATAACGACAAGCAACACCTTCACGTGCATATCGTCGCCAACACGGTCCATCCCTATTCCGGCCGCACCGCCCCCCTGAAATATTCCAAGGAGCGGCTCTCCGAATGGGCCGAGGCCTACGAGCGCGAACACGGCCGCATCTGGTGCGAGGAGCGCGTCAAGAATAACGAGCAGCGCCGTGACATTCGCGCTCAGCGCCAGGAGGAGCGGCTCACGGAAACATTCACCGCTTCCGTAGGGGCGCAGCCGCCGGCACAATCGCCTTACATTCCGATCAAGGACCAATCACCCACCCGTCCGGAATGGTTCGAG
This sequence comes from Rhodoplanes serenus, assembly GCA_945893145.1. Taxonomy (GTDB): domain Bacteria; phylum Pseudomonadota; class Alphaproteobacteria; order Rhizobiales; family Xanthobacteraceae; genus Z2-YC6860. The sequence continues at coordinate 484 of CAMDDZ010000111.1, forward strand.
AAAAAGGACATCATCGATCGCATGAAGCGGTTGCGGGCGCAGCTCGACCTTCAGCATAAGATGGAACGGGGCGCCACCTGGGACCGACAGCGGCGCGAACGCGACGATCTCGACCGAAACACCGACGCCGCCGCAGACAATGCCCGTGCCCATGTACGGGAGAAGTACCGGCCGCAATGGCGCGAACTTTACAAGGTCCAGGGACGCGAGCAGCGCTTCGTGACAAAAAGCGCCACCCATCCGCTCGAAAGGGCGGTGTTCGTGTTCAAGAACCGCGACCGTCTATGCGGGGGCAGGCCTCTCACTATCGGAACGATGGTTAGATTCATCGTCTCCACCAAACGGCTGGGCAAGGCCCTGGAACACGCCCACGAGCGCGAGCGGCGCAGCCTCGCCCGCGAGGAAAAGACCTTGTCCAAGGAACTGACCGGCCGGATCTGGGCCATCCACCGCGAGCGCTTCCACACGCTGCGGGACCGGCAGGCCAATGAAAGGAAGGCCGAACGCGGCCATCAGCGCCTCGCTGGTAAGGAAATCACCCTGGCGCGGGCCAAGGATGACCTGATCCGTGAAAACGAAGGCCTGCCCCGCTGGCGTCCGCTGCCGCCGGCTCCAAAACGGGAGCGTCCCGAGCCGGTCCAGGAATTCAACGCGGCGTCGTTTGCCCTACCGCCGGAGCCCCTGCCCCTGATTTCCCGGGCCGAGCAGATACGGCGGGATATGGAGGCATGGCGGCGCAGCAACCCAAACAGAGACCACGGCCGCGAACTGTGATGATGGCGGAGACTTAAAAGAGACTGGGTTTGGCTAAGCCGTTGAGCAAGCGAATGGAAATTTTCCATAGACAAAGCTCGATTGGCTGCGTCTCATCCGAAGTAAAAATATTGGACCGCGAACGTTCCGCGCCCTGCTCCATCGCTATGGCGGCGCACGCGCGGCGCTCGATGCGCTGCCGGACCTCGCCCGCCGCGGCGGCGCGTCTGCGCCGGCCGGCATCTGCTCACGCGAAACCGCCGAGCAGGAGCTTGCCGGCGCGCGGCGGCTTGGCATCGCGATGATCGCGCTCGGCGAGCCGGACTATCCGTTGCGGCTGCGCATGATCGACGATCCACCGCCGCTGATCGGCGTGCGCGGGCAGGTTTCGGCGCTGGCGCGGCCGGCCGTGGCGCTGGTCGGCTCGCGCAATGCCTCGGCGGCCGGTATCAAATTCGCCAGCACGCTCGCGCGTGAAATCGGCGGTGCGGGCTTCGTGATCGCATCAGGCCTCGCGCGCGGCATCGACGCCGCCGCCCATCGCGCCACCCTCGCGTCCGGCACGATTGCGGTGCTGGCTGGCGGCCATGACCATATTTATCCGGCCGAGCACATCGAGCTGGTGGAACTGATCCTGCCCCAGGGCGCCGCCATCACCGAAATGCCGCTCGGCTGGCAACCGCGCGGGAGCGACTTTCCCCGCCGCAACCGATTGATCTCGGGCCTTGCCCTCGGCGTCGTCATCGTCGAAGCCGCGCAGCGCTCAGGCTCGCTGATCACGGCGCGCATGGCGCTCGAACAGGGTCGTGAGGTGTTCGCGGTGCCGGGATCGCCGCTCGATCCGCGCGCCGAAGGCACCAACGGGCTGCTCAAACAGGGCGCAACGCTGGTGACCGAGGCCGCCGATGTCCTGAGTGTACTCCGGCCCATTCTCGGCCAAACCGCTTACACGACAGCCGAGGAGCCCGAGCGTCCCGCGCCGGCCCTCAACGAACCCGGCACCTCCGAACGGACCCGCATCGTGGCCCTGCTCGGCCCGACCCCGGTGTCGATCGACGATCTGGTGCGGCTGTCTGGCTCTTCACCCGCGATCGTCCGCACCGTGCTGCTCGAACTGGACATCGCGGGACGGCTGGAGCGCCACGGCGGGTCCCTGGTGTCGCTGGCGTGAGGTGGCTCGCGCTTGGTGGCAACGCCGATTTCCGGGCCAACTACCCCAAGATGTGTCTCAAGCCGACATTCTTCCTTGGATTGTGTTGAAAAGCATTGGGTTTGGGCCTCGTTTTGGCCCCTTTCGACATGCTTGAACGGCCTTAGGAATTTGACAGGCAGGCATGTGTTACCCATGTTCCGGGCAATGCGGGCGGCCGATTCCGCCACAAACCGGTGCAGCTTCCGCCGACAACCCATTGGGTTTTAATGAAAATTGTCGTAGTCGAGTCGCCCGCCAAGGCGAAGACGATCAACAAATATCTGGGTTCGGGCTACGAGGTCCTGGCCTCGTTTGGCCATGTCCGCGACCTGCCGGCCAAGGATGGCTCGGTCGATCCTGAGCAGGACTTCAAGATGCTCTGGGAGGTCGACGACAAGTCCGACAAGCGGCTGAACGACATCGCCCGGGCCGTAAAGGGCGCCGACACCCTGATCCTTGCCACCGACCCGGACCGCGAGGGCGAGGCGATCTCCTGGCATGTGCTGGAGGTGCTCAAGCAGCGGCACGCGCTCACCAAGCAGAAGGTCGAGCGGGTGGTGTTCAACGCCATCACCAAACAGTCGGTCATGGACGCGATGAAGCAGCCGCGCCAGATCGACGGCGCGCTGGTCGATGCGTATCTCGCCCGCCGGGCGCTCGACTATCTGGTGGGTTTCACGCTGTCGCCGGTGCTCTGGCGCAAGCTGCCGGGCGCGCGCTCGGCCGGCCGGGTGCAGTCGGTCGCGCTCCGGCTGGTCTGCGACCGCGAGCTTGAGATCGAGAAATTCGTCGCCAGGGAATATTGGTCGCTGGTCGCCATGCTGGCAACGCCTCGCGGCGAAGCCTTCGAGGCTCGCCTGGTCGGCGCCGATGGCCAGAAAATCCAGCGCCTCGATATCGGTTCCGGCCAGCAGGCCGAGGACTTCAAGCGCGCGCTCGAAGCCGCCGCCTTCTCGGTGAGTTCGGTCGAGGCCAAGCCCGCCAGGCGCAATCCCTACCCGCCATTCATGACATCGACGCTCCAGCAGGAGGCGAGCCGCAAGTTCGGTTTTGCGCCCGCCCACACCATGCGGATCGCGCAGCGGCTCTATGAAGGTATCGAGATCAGCGGCGAGACCGTCGGCCTCATCACCTACATGCGAACCGATGGCGTCGATATCGCTCCCGAGGCCATTACGGCGGCACGGCGCGTGATCGAGACCGACTACGGCAAGCAATACGTGCCGCCCTCCCCGCGCCAGTACGTATCGAAAGCAAAGAACGCCCAGGAGGCGCATGAGGCGATCCGCCCGACCGACCTCGCCTGCCGGCCAAAAGAGATCAAGAACCTCCTCGAACCCGATCAGGCCAAGCTCTATGAGCTGATTTGGCTGCGCACCATCGCGAGCCAGATGGAGTCGGCGGAACTCGAACGCACCACGGTCGATATCGTTGCCAAGGCTAGCGGCCGCACCATCGATCTGCGGGCGACCGGAACCGTCGTGAAGTTCGACGGCTTCCTCACGCTCTACACCGAAGATCAGGACGACAAGGCCGACGACGAAGACGCCAACCGGCTGCCCGAAATGGCGACCGGCGACGCGCTCGCCAAGCGCGAAATCCAGGCCACCCAGCACTTCACCGAGCCGCCGCCGCGTTATTCCGAGGCCTCGCTGGTCAAGCGCATGGAGGAGCTCGGCATCGGCCGGCCTTCGACCTATGCCTCGGTCCTGCAGGTGCTGCGCGATCGCGGCTATGTGCGGCTCGACAAGAAGCGGCTCATCCCTGAGGACAAGGGGCGCGTGCTCACCGCGTTCCTGGAGAATTTCTTCCAGAAATACGTCGAATACGATTTCACTGCGAGCCTTGAAGAGCAGCTCGACAAGATCTCGAACAACGAGCTGCCCTACAAAGAGGTGCTGCGCGATTTCTGGAAAGATTTCGCCGGCGCGGTCGGTCAGATCAAGGATCTGAAAATCCGCCAGGTGATCGACGCGCTCGACGAGATGCTGGCGCCGCATCTGTTCCCGCCGAGCAAGGACGGCACCGATCCGCGCAAGTGCCCGAACTGCGAGAACGGCCGGATCGGGCTCAAGCTCGGCCGCTTCGGCGGCTTCATCGGCTGCTCGAACTATCCGGAATGCAAATTCACGCGCCAGCTTTCGGTCGGCCCCGATGGCAACGGCGGCGGCATGCGCAAGCTCGGCGAAGATCCGGACACCGGTCTCGAAGTCACAGTGCGCAGCGGCCGGTTCGGCAGCTATCTCCAGCTTGGCGAACCCGGCAAGGACGCCGACGGCAATGCCGTGAAGCCCAAGCGCGCCAGCCTGCCGAAGGGCGTCGCGCCGGACGAGATCGAACTCGATCGCGCCGTAAAATTGCTCGCGCTGCCGCGCGACATTGGCAAGCATCCCGATGACGGCGAACAGATCATCGCCGGCGTCGGCCGCTTCGGTCCCTACGTTAAGCACGGCAAGACCTACGCCAACATTGGCAACGATGAAGACATCCTGTCGATCGGACTCAACCGCGCCGTCACGCTGATCGAAGAGAAGAAGGCCAACCCCGGCAAGGGCCGCCGCTTCGGCGCCGATCCGGGCAAGCAGCTTGGCGAACATCCGCAGAAGGGCGGCATGATCGTCGCGAAGAACGGCCGTTACGGCCCCTACGTCAGCCACGACGGCGTCAACGCCAATCTGCCGAGCGACAAAACGCCGGAGACCATCACGATCGACGAAGCGGTCTCCCTGCTTGATGCGCGCGCGGAACGTGGTGGCGGCGGATCGTCGGCGCGCCGCAAGCGGCCAGCGCGTGCCGGTACGGCCCGCAAAACGCCCGCCGCCGCCAAGGCACCGGCAGCCACCAAAGCGCCCGCAAAGCCGCGCAAACGCGCCGCCGCGAGCCCAGCCAAGATTGCCCGCAAATCGAAGACGCCCGCCGCCGAGTGACGCGCTGCGCGCTGGCATTTGCGCCGCGCAGTCCCTAAATTGCGGGTGTCAGGCTAGTGGAGCGGATTTGACATTCGCTACCCGCGCACCCGTGAAGCGAATGTCAAATCCAAAGCTCCACTAGAACCTAATACTTGCTAGTGGTCCTTTGATTCTAACATTCGCAAAAGTGCCTGCCGAAATGGGATGCGAATGTTAGAATCGGACCACTAGCGTCATACGCTCGCGGCTGACCCATCTCAGGTATTTGATTGAAACCTCCTCATAAGAAACACGCTGCTTTTCCGACCAAGGAAGAGATTCTGGCCTTTATCGGCCAACGGCCCGGCAAGGTCGGCACGCGCGAGATCGCCCGTGCGTTCAATCTGAAGAACGAACGCCGCATCCAACTCAAGCGCCTGTTGCGCGAACTCGCCGACGCGGGCGAGGTCCAGGGCCGCAAAAAGAAGCTGCATTATCCCGGCACCCTGCCCTCGGTTACGGCTGCCGATATCACCGGCCGCGACCGCGACGGTGAATTGATCGCGACCCCGACAGAGTGGGACGAGAACGCCCACGGCGCGCCGCCGAAAATCCGCATCGCAACGCCACGCAAGTTGTGGCCCGGCGAAGCGGCCGGCGTCGGCGACCGCGCGCTGCTGCGCATCGACGAAGGCCAGGACGACGACGCGAGCTACCGCGGCCGCGTGATCAAAGTCATCGACCGCGCGCCCGATCGGGTGCTCGGCATCTTCCGATCGCTACCGAGCGGCGGCGGACGGCTGGTGCCGATCGACAAGAAGCAGCTCGGCAAGGAACTCAACATCGAGCCCGGCGCCACCAAGGACGCGCAGGACGGCGATCTGCTCGCGGTGAGCGTGGTGCGCCAGGGCCGCTTGGGTCTGCCGTCGGCGCAAGTCGAAGAGAAACTCGGCTCGATCAAGAGCGAGCGCGCCGTCAGCATCATCGCGATCCATGCTCATGGCATCCCGCACATCTTTCCGGTTGCGGTGGTGGCCGAAGCGGATCGCGCGCAGCCCGCCGGGCTCTCTGGCCGCGAAGACTGGCGCAAGCTTGCGCTGGTCACCATCGATCCGGCCGACGCCAAGGATCACGACGACGCCGTTCACGCCTCGGCTGATCCCGACCCGGGCAATTCCGGCGGCCACATCCTCACGGTCGCCATCGCCGACGTCGCGCATTACGTGCGGCCTGGCTCCGCGCTCGACCGCGAAGCGCTGCTGCGCGGCAATTCGGTTTATTTCCCCGATCGCGTCGTGCCGATGCTGCCCGAGCGCATTTCCAACGATCTGTGCTCGCTGCGCCCCAACGAGGATCGCGCTGCGCTCGCGGTGCGGATGATCATTGGCGCCAATGGGCGCAAGCGCTCGCACACCTTCCATCGCGTGCTGATGCGCTCGGCCGGCAAGCTGAGCTACATGCAGACGCAGGTCGCCGTCGGCGGCCGCACCGACGACGTCAGCGGCCCCCTGCTCGATCCGGTCCTCAAGCCGCTCTACGAGGCCTACGAGGCGCTCAAGCGCGCCCGCGATGCGCGCGGACCGCTGGATCTCGATCTGCCCGAGCGCAAGATCCTGCTCAAGCATGACGGCACCGTCGATCGCGTCATCACGCCGGAGCGGCTCGAAGCCCACCGGCTGATCGAAGAGTTCATGATCCTCGCCAATGTGGCGGCGGCCGAGACGGCCGAGCGCGCCAAAGTGCCGCTGGTCTATCGCGTGCACGACGAGCCGTCGCTGGAGAAGGTCGAGGGCTTGCGGAAATTCCTCGACACCTTGCACATCTCGCTGCCCAAGGGCGGCGTCATGCGGGCCGAGCAGTTCAACATCATCCTCGACCGCATCAAGGGCCAAGACAACGAGAAGCTCGTCAACGAGGTCGTGTTGCGCAGCCAGTCGCAGGCCGAATATTCCGCCGAGAACTATGGCCACTTCGGCCTCAACCTGCGGCGCTACGCCCATTTCACGTCGCCGATCCGCCGCTACGCCGATCTGATCGTGCACCGTGCTCTGATCCGCGGGCTCCATCTCGGCTCCGACGGTCTGCCCGAGAGCCAAGACCTGGCCGCGCTGAACGAAATCGGCGCGCTGATCTCGGGCGCCGAGCGGCGCGCCATGAAGGCTGAGCGCGAAACCAACGACCGTCTGATCGCACATTTCCTCGCCGACCGGATCGGCGCCACCTTCGAGGGCCGCCTCTCCGGCGTCACCCGCGCCGGCCTGTTCGTCAAGCTCGACGACACCGGAGCCGATGGCTTCATCCCGGCGCGCACAATCGGACATGAGTATTTCCGCTACGAGGAGGCCATGCACGCCATGGTCGGCAATCGCTCAGGCGAAACGCATCGGCTTGGCGACCGCGTCACGGTGAAGCTCGTGGAGGCAGCGCCCGTCGCGGGCGCGCTGCGCTTCGAGCTGGTGTCGGAAGGCCGCAAGGTTGGTGAGCGCCCCCGGCCAAGCGCCGAGCAGCCGCGCGAGAAAACACGTCACGAACGCCGCCGTGACAAGCACCATCGCGGGCAGCGCCGCCGATGACCGACCTGCTGCAACGATTTTCCAGTGACGCGGTGCCCGGCCATCCCAACGTGACGCCGAGGGATGCGGCGACCCTCATTCTGCTGGATTGCAGCGGCCGTTCGCCCAAAGTGCTGATGGGCAAGCGCCACCACGGCCATGTCTTCCTGCCTGGCAAATTCGTGTTTCCGGGCGGTAGCGTCGATCCGGCCGACCGGCTGATGCATCCGGCTGGCGCGCTCGATCCGCGCGCGCAGAAGAAGCTGATGCTTCAGGTGCGGCGGCCGAGCGTCGTCAAGGCCCGCGCGCTGGCGCTGGCCGCTGTGCGCGAGACTTTCGAAGAGACGGGACTGCTGCTGGGCAGCAAACGCGACGAGGCACCTGCCGCGCCCGCCGGGCCTTGGTCGGCGTTCGCCGAAGCCAAAGTCCAACCCGATCTTTCCAGCATGCACTTCATCGCCCGCGCCATCACGCCGCCCCGCCGCGCGCGACGCTACGACACCCGATTCTTCACCGCCGACATCAGCGCGATCGCACACAAGATCGGCGGCAAGGTCGGCCCCGATGCCGAACTGGTGGAGCTCGTCTGGGTGCCGCTCGACGGCATCAAGAAGGAAATCGAGCTGCTCGCGATCACCGAAATCGTGTTGCAGGATTTGCAGAAACAGATCGATGCAGGGTTCAGCCACGACCTGCCGGTGCCGTTCTACCGGGTCATGCACGGCAAGCGCCTGCGCGAAATGCTCTGAAAGCTTACGCTTTGAGCGCGATCACGCCCGGAAATCGGCGCCCACCCCAATAAGTCCAGGGCAGGCTTTCGGAGATTAAGCTCGTTTCTTGACTTTCCGGCCGCCGCGACTAGTTTGCCGGCCAACAGGTTCCACCTTCGAGGTTTGCCATGGCCAAGTCCGTCACCACCAAGATCAAGCTCATTTCGAGCGCCGACACCGGCTTCTACTACGTGACCCGGAAGAACTCGCGCACCATGACCGACAAGCTGGTGCTGAAGAAATACGACCCGATCGCGAAGAAGCACGTCGAGTTCCGCGAGTCGAAAATCAAGTAATCGCGCCAGTGCGCGGTAAGGCAAAGGGCGCCTCGCGGCGCCCTTTTTGTTTTCGTCGTCAGTGCAGTGAAGGTGGCCGGCTGGGAGCGACTTTTGAGGAGGCCACTCGCATCGCCCCCAAGCCGGCCGAACCCCACGGACCCAGGAGATGCGGCGGACCTGAGCACTCCGTAGGGTTATTTTTGGGGAACGGCGGCGTTTCGAAGTGAAACCGGCTTTCGAACCTCAACCGGTTTCAACCGCATTCCCGAGCGCCGCGACGCTAGCGGAAGTGCGTGGAGGTTGCCGCTTCAATCGCGTGTCAACCTAAAGCGTTATGGTTACGTGGCCCGGGTTAACCGCGTCTCTTTAGAAGTCGAGGACGTGGAGCGTTGTCCAGAGCAACGGCCAGAGAAACAAGTCGGCGCATTCACCCGCGCATTCCAGAAAACCGGGACCGCGGATTAAAGGAATTAGCGAGATGAGCACAGGCGGGGCCCCCAATCCTGCAAAGCGAGGCCCCGGCACGTTTGCAATCGTGGCCAGGTTTGCGGCGATTTGTCCGCCCGTAACCGAGCTGATGTACTTGGGATTGAGGGCACTGTCTGAAATAGCGGTGCAACGTTTCCCCTCTCTTCAATTCCGCGAGCTTGTTTGGTTCGGCCTGCTCTATGGGATCGCTCTGTCTTATTTTGTTCTCGTCTTGCCGGCGGCATTGGCAGGCTACGTCATCGCCAAGCTGCAAGCAGCATATGGGCGTGTGCGCTGGTGGGTCGCGCTCGCGATTGGCATTGTCGCAGGCGCCGGCGTCCAACTTGTCCTCACGGCTGGTCTGCGTCCAAGCGAAGGCAGCGCGATTTACTTGCCGGGAGAGGACCTGATTCCGATGACCGCCTTCGCGATCGCCATCATGGCGGGCTGGGCGATGGTCAGGAATTTGGATGTCGCGCCGCCAAGTGCGGACGCGCGGCGCCAACCGAATTAACGAAAATAGGAGCCGTTAGGCCGCGTCGGCGACGACGCGGTTGCGGCCATCGCGCTTGGCGCGATAGAGCGCCTGATCGGCACGCTTGAGGATATTGGCGGCGCTGTCGTCGGCCGCATCGAGCGTGGCGATACCGATCGAAATCGTAACCTCGATCGCCTTCGAGCTCTGTTGAATCGGGAACCGCTCGGAGGCAATGCGCCGCCGCAGGCGCTCGGCCACGATGGTGGCGACCGCCATGTCGGTTTCCGGCATGATGATGACGAATTCTTCGCCGCCGAAGCGGCAGGCGAGATCGATGCCGCGGATCGACTTGCGCACCCGGACGGCGAATTCGCGCAGCACATCGTCGCCGGCATCGTGGCCGTGCGTGTCGTTGACCGACTTGAAGTAGTCGATATCGAGCACGAGCGCCGTCAGCGGCTTGCCGCGCCCGGCCGCCTGTTCGACCAGCGCCGACAGGTGGCTCTCCATGTAGCGGCGATTGTAGAGGCCGGTGAGCGGATCGGTGATCGCCATCTCGATCGACATCTGGACATTGTCGCGCAGCCGCTCGGTGTAGCGCTTCTTGCGGATCTGGGTGCGTGCGCGCGCCAGCATCTCGTTCTTGTCGATCGGCCGCATCACGTAGTCGTTGACGCCGATTTCGAGGCCGCGAACCATGCGAACGTTGTCGTCGGGGTCGGCGATCGCGAGGATCGGCACGTTGCGGGTGCGTTCCAGCGAGCGCACCTGGCTGCAAAGCCGCATGCCGTCGAAATTTTCCAAGGCCAGCGAGACGATCACCAGGTCGTAGTTGCCTTCGGCGGCGCGGAACAGCGCGTCGTTCGGATTGGACACCACGTCGACGGTGTGCTCGGTCGCGAGCATTGCGCTGACACGTTCGGAGGACGAGGCGCGGTCGTCGACGATCAGCACCCGGCCGCCGCGGCCGACGTCGGCGATCGCCTCGTTCTCCGGATTCTGAATACCGATTTCCTTCGACGTCACCGCGCGCATGCGCAGTTCGTCGGTCATCATCTTGAGGCGGGCGAGCGAGCGCACGCGCGCGATCAGCGCGACGTCCGAAACCGGCTTGGTGAGAAAGTCATCGGCGCCGGCTTCGAGCCCGCGCACGCGGTCGGACGGGTGGTCGAGCGCCGTCACCATCACGACCGGAATGTGATGGGTCGCCGGATTCTTCTTGAGCCTGCGGCAGACCTCGAAGCCGTCCATGTCCGGCATCATCACGTCGAGCAGGACGATGTCGCATTCGGCTTTTTCACAGATCGCCAGCGCCTCGACGCCGCTCATCGCAGTCGCGACGTCGAAATATTCCGCCGAGAGCCGCGCCTCCAACAGCTTGACGTTGGCCGGCACGTCGTCAACGACGAGGACGCGAGCGGTCATCGACGCTCCTCCTCAGGCGTTTCCGAGAAAGTGACGGATGGTTTCGATGAACTTGCCGACCGATATCGGCTTGGAGAGATAGGCCTCGCAGCCGCCCTCGCGGATCCGTTCCTCGTCGCCCTTCATGGCGAACGCGGTGACGGCCACGACCGGAATGGACTTGAGCTGCGGATCGTCCTTAAGCCACTTGGTGACTTCGAGGCCCGACACCTCGGGCAGCTGAATGTCCATCAGCACCAGGTCGGGCTTGTGTTTGCGGGCGAGATCGAGCGCTTCGATACCGTTGCGTGTGCCGACCGTGCGGTAGCCGTGCGCCTCCAACAGATCGTGGAAGAGCTTCATGTTAAGCTCGTTGTCCTCCACGATCAGGACAGTCTTCGCCATTCGCCCGCTCCCCTGCGGCCCCAGCCCGCGCCCCGAAATAGGCGCGACTGCGCTGTTCCGGTCTTGGCTCGGGCTTAATGTTTAACAAGCTAGTGAGGAATTGTTACGGAAAGGAAAACGAGTCTGCCCAGTCCATCCTCATTTGCATGGCTTTGCGCATCGCCGCAGGCGTTAACAACCGTCACAATGCCGTACACGGCGCGGTTGTACAGGCAAAAGGCCGTGATCGGCCGGTGCACTCCGGCAGGCTTCCGAGGGATTTCTTTCAGGCCGCTAGGCGGCGGCCGTCATCGGCAGAACGCTGGGCAATCCAGATTTCCCCAGACAGTATGGAAATTCCCGGCAAGCCATTGACTATAGTCGATAATCTTCCAAGTTATCAACAGCTTATGCACCGCGAATGTCCTGTCACCGGGGGTTTTTCCCCGTAATTATCAACAGCTCATCCACAGGGCACCGAGGCCGGGCAGCGCCCAAAATGACATCAAGGTCGCGAATTGGGCGCAAGATCGGCCAAGATCGGCGAAAGATCGGCTTTGAGCATCAAGATCGGCTTCGAGCATGACGACGCGCAAACCCGAAGCACGCGGCAAGGATAGCGGCGCGCGGCACGATGCCGCCGAAGCGCTCGCGGTCGAGGCGTTGACCTTTCTGGCCGCCGAACCGGAGCGGCTTGGCGGTTTCCTCGCGGTGACCGGCATCGGCCCTGAGGCGATCCGCGCCGCGGCGCAGGAGCCGCGTTTTCTCGCCGGCGTCCTGGAGCACATCACCGGCGACGAACGCCTGCTGCTCGATTTTGCCGCAGACGCGCAGATCAAGCCGGCGGCGGTCATGCGCGCCGCCGCCGAACTCGGTGGTGGAGTCTGGGAACGGGACGTGCCGTGACGGCGGCCTTCTGCCGCGACTGCCTGACCGACGCGCCTGACTCCGCATCCCGCTGTCCGGCCTGCCACTCGCCGCGGCTGCTTCGTCACCCGGACCTCAATGCCTTGACCATCGCGCACATCGATTGCGATGCGTTCTACGCAACGATCGAAAAGCGCGACGACCCAACGCTCGCCGACAAGCCGCTGATCGTGGGCGGCGGCAAGCGCGGCGTCGTCACCACGGCCTGTTACATCGCGCGCACCTTCGGGGTGCGTTCGGCGATGCCGATGTTCGAGGCGCGGCGGTTGTGCCCGCATGCCGCGATCGTGCGTCCCAACATGGACAAATACGCCGGCGTCAGCCGGCAGGTGCGCGCGCTGATGCTCGATCTCACGCCGCAGGTCGAACCGATCTCGATCGACGAAGCGTTCATCGACCTCTCCGGCACTGAACGCCTGCACCGCATGAGCGCCGCCAAGGTGCTGGCGCGCTTCGCCGCAACAGTCGAGCGCGAAATCGGCATCACGATTTCAATCGGCCTAGCCATCAACAAATTCCTCGCCAAGATTGCCTCCGACCTCGACAAGCCGCGCGGCTTTGCAGTGCTCGGCGGCGCAGACGCGATGACGTTCCTCGCCGACAAGCCGGTGACGCTGATCTACGGCGTTGGCAAGGTGGCAAACCAGCGGCTCGCCAAGGACGGCTTCCGGCTGATTGCCGACCTGCAGCGCGCCGACGAGCGCGATCTGCTTCGCCGCTACGGCGTCGAAGGCCAACGGCTGTGGCGGCTCGCGCGCGGCATCGATCAGCGCTTCGTCAACCCGGAGCGCGAGCGCAAGAGCGTGTCGGCCGAGAACACCTTCGAGCGCGATCTCGCCTCGTTCCGGCCGCTGGAGAAGCGGCTGTGGGCCGCTGCCGAAGAGGTGTCCGACCGGCTGAAGGAAAAACGCCTCTGCGGCTCCACCGTCACGCTGAAGCTCAAGACCGCCGACTTCCGCATCTTGACGCGGGCGCGTTCGCTGGAAAGCCCGACGCAACTTGCCGACAAGATATTCGCGGTATCGCGCGAATTGCTGACCCGCGAGGTCAACGGCACGCGCTATCGACTGCTGGGAGTCGGCGTCAGCGCGCTGGCGGACGCGGCCGGCGCTGACCCAGCCGACCTGATCGACCGCGGCGCCGGGCGGCGTGCCGCTGCCGAACGCGCCATCGATCGGGTGCGCGGCAAGTACGGCCAGGAGGCCATGGTCAAAGGCCTGGCGTTCGAGGAGGACGACACCTGATCACTAAAGCAGCATGACATTACTCTGAATCGATTTTGGATTCCCAAATCAGTTGGTTTCTGATTCAAGATGCTGGCTGGGCCGGAGGCCAGTATCCGATGGGTCGAGCCTATTCCATTGATCTACGCGAACGGGTGGTGGCAGCGGTTG
>CAMDDZ010000112.1 GCA_945893145.1 Rhodoplanes serenus
TCGGCCTCCTTGCCGAGAACGGCGTTCCCCCACCAACCGTCGGCGCCCGGTGTCGTCCAAGAGGGCGATCAGGCCTTTGGCCCGCCCGATTGGATACGACACCGAGGCGAGCGAAGCGTCCGACCCCGCCCCTTCGGGTCGAGGCCGGCGTCGCGTCTAGCGCGCCGAAGCCGAAAACCCGAGCCGGGAACCGGACAGCACAACCGGACAGCTCGCCTGTTCGCTTGGGATGTTCGCTTCACCGGCGAAGCCCGCAGCGTACGGAATGGCAATGCCATGCAGTTGTTGCGGGAGAAGGGGCGGGGTCGGACGCTAGTCCGACGGTTGGTGGGGAACAATTTAGCAAGGCGCTGTGCGCCTTTCCGCCGATTTCGGCGCTCGGTTGCCCCTACATACCTTGTATGTAGAGCCGTTTGTAGGGGCGCGGGTACGCGAACCGGACACGAAACCGGACAGCTTTGCTGTCTGTTTTCGTGTTCGCTTCGCGGACTGTGGAGAGTGTGTGGGGGGCCGGTCGGCACAAATCCGCGACCATTGGGTCGCGCTTTTCCTGCTGGCCCCGGTCAGCTCCTACTCGATTACGGCGAGATGATCGCGCCGCCTGAGGTCGTCGAGCGCCGCGGCGAGCACATCGCTCAAGCGGCGATCGGGGACGGGCTCGTAGGTAAATTCGGTCTCGATGATTTTCATGCCCTCATTGTACCACGGGCGCTCGGACGCGCCCGACGATCCACCTGGCGGCTGTGTACAAGATGGCCAGCATGGATGGCCGTCTGAGGCTCTACAACGCGTTAGGAGAGGCGAAACCTTTGAAGCCGTGGGTTTCCTCATCGTTGGAGCTAGCGCTTTGCTACGGCGCGTACACAGCGTCTGGTGAGGTTTCTGCGAGCGGCAGAGCTATTTTGGGTGCGGGATGATGCGGATGATCCAGCAGGTCTCGCCCACGATTTCAAAATAGAACCGGTACTCTCGGTTCACTCGTCCCTGCCAAAGGTCGGTCGCTTCATCGTATTTCTTGGCACGAATAGATGGGTGACGAAGGTTTTCTGGTTTCTCGCGTAAAAGATCGAGCTGTTTGTCGACAGCTCGTTGGAGATGGGATGGAAGCGCGGTGTAATCTTTCTTGGCACGGGACGTGAACTGGATCTTCATGTCGTGCCGAATTTCTTGCCCTCCTCCGTCTTCAGCCAGGCCTTAAACTCCTTCATGCTCGAAAACTTCGGAGAAAGGCGGCCGGCGCGGGCATCGGCGAGCCCTTCGGCGAGCGCCGCGTCGATTTCCGGGTGGCGTGGGGCGATCTCCTGCGGGGTCAACACGATCCGGCTCCCCTCGCGGGTGACCTCCACGTAGTCGCCTTCGTCGAGCCCGAGTTCCTCCCGGATGCCGGCGGGAATCGTCACCTGGCCCTTCTGCTTGACCTTGGCGAGTGGCATGGTTGTGGTTCCTGCGATGTTCATAGGTATGTTAGTTTAACTTTCTAACTCTCTAACCCATTGTAGCTCTGTAAGGCTATCTGTCAAATCTGAGGTTGGTTCTCGTCGATCTGAGTTTCTTGGGTTTTCTGCTCTTTGGCCTTTGTATAAATCCACACGGCTTATTAAAAGCGTATTAGAACTATATTGGAGTAAATGCCCCTCTCCTAAAACGACCTTTCGTTGAGCCATAATACGGCAATCCGCATGCTAAATTCTTTCCTCAAAGGACACACACATTTTCCTCAAAGGACACAGTGGCTTTCCTCAAAGGACACAGTGGCTTTCCTCAAAGGACACACCGGGAATGGCTTATCCACAGGCCTATTCGGCCGAGTGGCCCTCCTGTTCCTCCCTCTGGCGCCGCATCGCCAGCGTGCGCTGCCACAAAGGGACATATTGCCGGATCGCCATCAGATACCGCATTTCGAACCGCGTCTCCTCGGCTTTGGCGATGCTCCAGTCGATGAGGCTCCGCACCTCGTCGAGGCCATACCGGTCGAGTAGCTGGGAGGCGAAGGCGACTTCCTTGGCGTCATACATGTCCGCCGAGTGGCCCCGCCGCTCGTGGAAGTGGGCGACGATCTCGTGCGGCTGCTGGATCGCGCGCACGTCCGCGCTGGCGGTCGCGCGTGGAGCGATCCCGGCGTTCCGATAAAACCCTTCGTAATCCTCGAAAAACCCCTTGCCGGGCCAGAACGTCAGCTTGAAACCGCGCCCGTCGGCCCGCTTGGCGACGGCCCATTTCGAGAGCAGCCCCGTTTCGGTGATCGCGTCGAGGTGCGGTCCGAGCTGCTTCTCGATTCTCGACACATAGCCCTCGGGTTTCAGGCCGCCGAGCCATTCGCCGAGGAGATCCTCGTAGTCCTTCTCGAACCGCAGCCCGCGGGCGGTCGCCTTGGTCTCGTACAGGTTGGAAAAGTGCCGATGCAGGCGCTTGTAGATCGCCATGCCGATCGGCTCGAGCTGCTGCATCCGGGTCCAATTGAAGCACGCCCAATGCCGCTTCCGCAGGCTCTCGACGATCTTCGGCTCAAGCTGCACGACGCACTCCGACAGCTGCCGGTTGACCGTACCGCGGCCGGAGGTGAGTAGGCTCGTGACGAGCAGAAAATCCGCCCGCGCCCACTCCTTCGTTTCCTTGTCGAGGAGTTCGGCGGAGATGCCGGTTCGGTGCAGTTGCATGAGCGCGTGGAAGAGCTGCTGCGATTGGTGTCCGCCGAACCCCGCGCGCCCGACGAGCCGCGCGAGTTCCCGCTGGCTGAATGACACCTTCCCGCTCGCCGGCAATCCCTGATCGCTGAGCTTTTTGAAAATCGCTTGCAGCACGCGATAGGCGAGCACCGAGGGTTGGCCGTACGACGGATGCAGTTCAATCTCGACGCGTCGCCCCTCGCCGTCCTCGACCGAGAGCTTCCCCGTGCGTCGGCGCGCTTCGCGCGGATCGAAGCAGAACAGCAGTCCCTCCAGGCGGAGCACGTTCGTCTCTTCGAACAATCGCTCCGCGTCGGCGATCGATGCGGCCGATGGTTGAGGATCGCGGACCGGTGCAAGCGCACCCGCCGATGCCGAAACCTTCGCGACCCGAAGACTGCCCCGCTCCTGCAAGAGGTCGCCGATCGAGGAGGGGTGGCCTTCGCGCCAGGCGCGCCGGGTGAAGCCGTCGTTCATGCCCTGAATTGTAACAGGGGAGGCGATCACGATTTCGGCGCAGTGTGGATAAGGCGATCAGGCGCCCGCTCCCCTACTCGTCGGGATGCACGCCGTCAAAATCGTTTATGCGCCGAACGTCTCCGCCGCGCGAGCGGTCAGGTGCGGACAATAGCGGCGAGAGCATGCGCTGCAAGCCGTTGATTAGGAGATTCGTCTCGCGCGCCCGCTCCTGCTGATCCGTGATCTGCTGGTCCTTCACTTCGATCTGATGCCGAAGAAAATTATTCTCTCGTTCCAGCATCTGGATCACGCGTTCATCAGCCGCGACAGGCCGCGACAGGCCGACATCTGTCGCGGCCTGTCGCGGCTCGTCGCCGGTTGTCGGTGCTTCGTGTCGCGGCTCGGGCTCGCCATTTTGAGCCGCGGTTTCTGTCGCGACATGCCGCGGCATGCCGCGACCGGTCGCGACTTGTCGCACCTCCTTAATGTATGCGATGTGCCGATCAATCGATGCTGGTGTGATCAAAAACTTGATGCCGAACGGTGTCTCGGCGCGGTGGAAATCGAGGTCGCCTTTGGCACAATAGCGCTGAATGCTGCGGGGCGTGCGCGGCACGTCGGCGGTTTCGTATCGGGCCAGGGCGTCGTCGATCGAGAGGGAATAGTCGCTGTCGCTGCTTGTCGCGGCATGCCGCGACTCGTCGCGACCGGTCGCGACATCCGGTCGCTGTTCGTTGTGCTCCATACGCTAAGGATACCGCACGGGATGCGGGCGCTCGATCGTTATCCCCACCGGGGATCGTATTTTGCCCCAGACCGTGCGTGGCAAAGGTCAGCTATGGGTTGGGAACCGGTCCTTGGCCGTGCCGCGGGCGAGTGGCGGCTCGGCGCCGACAGCGGCCATTCATGGGACTACGATCGAACAGTATGCTCAATCTATTAGATGCTATAAGGGCGATCAATCCCTTGCCGCCGCCGAAACCAAAACCCGCGGAGAAGTGAGTGACACTCGCCAACCCTGCGCAGCCTGCTGAGGCTCCGAAGCCAGCTAGCAAGACGCCGAAATCTAGCGGCGTCAAAGTGATCACAATCCGCGTTGCGGACTTCCGGTCCCTCACGAACATCGAGGTTGTACTGAACGATCTCACGGTGCTGGTGGGAGCGAACAATGCCGGCAAGACTAGTCTTTTGGATGCCGCCCAATTTGCAATAGGCGCTAACCGCCGCCTGCTCGGCAAAGAAGACATCCGGCTGGCCAATGACGAGGCGGATGTTCCGAAAGGGCGCCGCGCAATTGTCGATATCCTGCTTCGCCCCGTAGACGACGATGGAAAGATCGTTGAGACCTTCCCGGAAGGAAGTTTTTGGACTGGTTTATGGGGACCCGGCATCGCTCAGGATGATGACCAGGACGACATGGTCGGAATGCGCTCGGTCCTGGAGTGGAGCGATGTATATGGCGATTACCGCACAACACGAAAGTTTCTTAAAGAATGGAAACCCTTTGCTGAGTGGCATGACGCCGAAGTCGGCGACATAGTCAGTGCTGCCCAGATTGAAGCAATCGCGCTGCACTACATCGACGCCAAGCGTGATCTGGAAGACGACCTACGCACACGCGGTTCGTTCTGGAGACGCCTCACCGAGGACCTCGGGCTGAGTGAGGACGAAGTTCTGAAGCTCGAAGAAGCGCTCTCCGACATCAACAAGACGCTCGTCGAAAAGAGCAAAGTGCTACAGCACTTGCGTGAAAACCTGATGGAATTAAAGAAAGTTATCGCGTTTGAAAAGGCGGGCGTCGATATCGCACCTGTCCCAAGACACCTGCGAGACCTGTCGCGCGGTGTAGACGTTTCTCTTAATTCCGGAGGCACGTCTGCCTTCCCACTCACTCGGCATGGTATGGGCACACGCAGTCTCGCGTCTTTGCTGGTGTTCCGAGCGTATGCCTTATGGCGTCGCGAGAAGGCAGAGGACGGTGGAGACGAGGCGCATACGTTGCTTGCATTGGAGGAACCGGAAGCGCACCTCCATCCCCACGCGCAGAAGGCACTATTCGCTCAAATCCGCGACATACCGGGACAGAGGATCGTCAGTACGCACTCACCTTATTTTGTGGCGCAATCCCGGCTAGAAGACCTGCGTCTTCTTATTAAGACGAAGTCAGACACCACCGTGTCGCAACTCGATGTGACTAAACTGACACCGGATGAACGGCGGAAGCTCGAACGGGAGGTACTCGCGAGCCGTGGCGATCTTCTCTTCTCACGCGCTCTGATACTTTTCGAGGGCGAGACCGAGGAACAAGCGCTACCAATCTTTGCGGAGAGCTATTGGGGTGCAACCGCACATGAAAAGGGCTTCAGCTTTGTTGGTTGCGGCGGTGCGAACTATTATCCGTTTGTATGGCTCGCGAACAGTTTTGGCATAAACTGGTACGTCCTGTGCGATGGCGAAGAGAGAACCATCACGCGCGCAAACGCACAACTCAAGAAAATTGGTCTTTCTACAATTGACAAACTCGACAACGTCTCAGTCATCGGCGGCAAAACTAACTACGAAGGTCATCTGATCGCCTCGGGCTATATGGATGCTATCGAGGAAGCGTTCACGGTAGCCCTCGGCGCCGGGTCCTTCGATCAGTATATTGCTGATCTCGACGGCAAGCCCGGCAAGAAGATCGATGGTAAGGAAACAACGCGGAACTACAACAGCGCTGGCGGACGCGAACGGGCGGCGGGAGACCTGTTGGATGAGAGAAAGACTCGGCTATCCACGCCCGTCGCAACAGCCATTGCGGCTCTTGCCGACGAACGGCGTCGGGTTCCGCCTGCCATACGAAAGTTGTTCGATAAAATATCGGCAGACTTGAAAGAAGACTGAGATGATAACGACCGCTCCGCAGACACGTCTTTCGACAACCCAGCGTCAGGTCGTTGAGTTTGGTGACGGGTCGCTACTGGTTATTGCGGGACCTGGCACAGGCAAAACCCGTGTGCTTACCGAGCGTGTCCGCCGCCTCCTGTCAATTAGCCGCGAGCACTTCCGTGTTCTAGCCCTGACATTCACCAACAAGGCCGCTCGCGAGATGGAAGAGCGACTCGACGATCTGGGCGAACTGGGCAGACGCACGTTCATTGGGACGTTGCATGGCTTTTGCCTCGATATGCTTTCAGATCGCGGTAAGCCGGTGGGCATAACCTCTACCCCGCAGATTTTCGAGCAATTCTCAGATCGAAAGCAGGTCTTGGCTGAGGCCGTCGCTGCCGATCCCTTGCTAAATAACGAACTCATGATGGCGGGCGACACGAGAGATCGTACGCGTAAGCTGGAGCGATGGCTGCTCGCAATCTCCAATGTGAAAAATCATCCAATTACAATGGCGGTCATCTCCGATCCTTTGGAGCGGCGCATCTTCGATGCTTACAATTCGGGCTTAAAGGCGAGTGGTGCCTACGATTTTGACGACCTTCTTCTTCTTGCGTACCGTCTTTTGACAGAGAACGAGAGGATCGCCGCGTTTTACAGGCGGTTGTACCGATATATCTGCATCGATGAGGCGCAGGACCTCAACGAAGCTCAATACGCCGTGGTTAAGGCTCTTTGCGGTGCGGATTTTAACAATGTGATGATGGTTGGCGATCCGAACCAGTCGATCTATGGATTTACCACCTCCAGTCCGAAGTATATGCAGGACTTCGCGCGTGATTTTCGGGCCACGAAGATCGCGCTCGACGAGAATTTTAGGTCATCGAAGGTGGTGGTAGAAATTGCTCGTGCATTGGAGCCGACATACTCGGTGAAAGGTCAACTCCCCATCAACGGCCATGCCGAACTGCTTGTTGGAGATGATGAGGAGGATGAAGCAAAGCTCATAGCAGATGAAATTCAGCGGCTATGTAAGGAAGGCCATCCGGACATTGAAGGCCCGATCACGCCTGCAAGCTGCGCCGTGCTCGGGCGCACCAGATATACGCTCCTGGCCGTCGAGAAGGAACTGAGTTCCCGAGAGGTCCGGTATTTTAAGCGCGTCACGTCGCTTCATGAAAACGAATCCGAGCTGGCGGATGATTTCCAACTCGCGCTGCGGCTTTTAGCGAATCCGCGAGATCAATTGCACATGGCTGCGCTACTGAGACGCTGGAACCTTAAGATCGGGGATGAAATGACATCCGACGCCGCGCAGGTTTCGGCTCTTTTGGGTGCATGTGCAAAAAAGACGGCGACGCCTCGATGTCAAGCGGTATCGGAAGCAATCAATCTTCTAAGCGGACACAGCACGAAGCTGAATATCAAGCCGGCCATTGACGTGCTCCGAAAGCACGCTGACACGCTCCCTGCGGATGACAGGAGCGCGATATATGATGACACGGAGGTCATGCTCCGCGAATGGGATCAGTATCTGCGGAGCGGTTCGTCTCAGACGCGCGCGCTTCCCGGCTTCCTCAGCAGCATGGCGTTAGGGACTTCGCAGCAGCTCAAGTCCGACGGTGCTGCGGCGCTACTGACCGTTCATTCTTCAAAAGGCTTGGAATTCGAGGTGGTCTTTATCGTGGGAATGGCAGAGGGTATTTTCCCCGACTATCGATCGCAAGGCAAACCCACGGAGACGGCAGAGGAAAGACGCAATGCCTTTGTCGCTGTAACGCGGTCAAGGCGTTTGTTGTACTTCTCCTACGCCAAGCAGCGCAGGATGCCGTGGGGCGATATTCGTATGAGCAAGCCGTCACCCTTTCTGACCCAAGTCTCAGCGTTCCTATGAGCCAGCAGCGAGCTGTCGTCTTCGACCTTGAGACGGTTCCTGACCTGGTAGCGGGGCGCGAGCTTTTGAAGGCCGATGCCGCAACTTCAGATGAACAGGTTCGTCGGATGCTTGGCGAACGGTACGCGAGGCCTGGGGAAGACCCCGCTAATGCGTTCATCAAGGTCCCGCTCCAGAGGATCGTATGTATCGGCGCAATCTATGCCGAGCGAATTGATCGAGGTCCGTGGATTGTTACTCGCTCCGGCGTCGGACACATCGGTATGCGGCCCGAGCGCGAATTGGTTGAGCGATTTGTCGATAGTCTGAATGAAACACCCTCACCGCAATTGGTCGGGTTCAACAGTTCAAGTTTCGATCTTCCAGTTCTTCGATACCGCGCATTTGCATTATCGGTCCCCGCTCAGACTATCCACGGGAGCAACGGAAAGGATTATTGGCATCGCTATGGGCGCGATCACATTGACATTTGCGATATCCTCAGCGGTTTCGGCGCGAGCGCACGACCTTCCTTGGCCGAGCTTGCAGCTCTCTCTGGAATCCCTGCGAAAATTGGAGGCATCGACGGTTCGCGGGTCGAGCCGATGGTCACGGCTGGGCGATTAGCGGAATTGGCGGCTTATTGCGATTCCGATATATTCGTTACTTACCTCCTCTTTCTTCGGTTCTCGCTTATGACGGGCGGGATCGATTTAGATCACTACGCCAGCTCTCTTGAGCATCTTCGCCAACACATCGCGGATCGCATTCAGAAGCGGCCTCACTTGCAGGCGTATTTGGATAGTTTGGAGCCGATGATAGCTCAATAACTTCACATCGCGTGATCGGCCCGCACCTATGGATGCCGCCTCTCTACCCAACTGAGCCTTTTAGGCGGTCTTCGGGTAATGACCGGAATGGGGTCAGGCTGTGTAAAAACGCAGGAACCCGTTGTTAGCACGCAACAATAGAATCGAAATCGCAGGTTCAGCGAATCTTTGATGCGCGTGCGGCTTGCTGTTTGAATCAATCTTGCGCCCAGATGGCCCGCAGGATGGTTTTTACACAGCCTCGGTCGACGGCAGACATTCGTCAGATGGCGGCAGAAGGGAAGTTCCTGCGCCTCAGCGCGTAGCACTGATCGGCACGACGTTCGATGCAGTACCGCTCACAATTGCTTCGACATAACGGCTCCAGGCATCGAGCGCGGAGACGCGCTCCGGTGCGTAAGCATGGCGGTTGTATACGGCGGCCACACCGCGGATCGTACCCGAGACATGGTTGAGGATGCGGTCGACGACGTGCGGCCCGATGCTGAGGCTCGCCATCCCGCTCGCCGCGGTTCGCCGCAAATCATGGATTGTGAAGGGAGCGATCACAGCGCGCTGCGGATCACCACCGCGCTGCGCCATGTCTTCGCGCAAGCGCTCGTGCATGGATGCGTCCACGCGTTCCTTCGCATTGCTGAAGCCGGACACCGGCCGCATGCCGTTGGTGGTGAACACGAACTCGCGTTCGGTGCGGAATTTGCCGGCGGCATCGACGGGCACCACGATGCGGGGAAGGGTGCCAAGGATATCGCGGGCCAGGTCGGACAGGTGCACCTCGTGCGCACGGTCGTTCTTTGCCTTTTCGCGCGGGATCGTCCAGAGCCTTCTCGACAAATCGAGTTCCGGCCATTCCATGCTGGCGGTCTCCTCGCGGCGTTGTGCCGTGAGAAGCAAGAGCTGGAACATCGGACCGAACGGCCAGCCGATATCCGCGCACGCCTGCCAGAAGAGCCGGATCTCGTCATCGGAAAGGATACGATCGCGCGCGTTCTCCGGCGCGGGCATCGACACGCCTGCGGCCGGGTTCGCGTCGATGAACTCCCGCTCCACCGCCCAATTGAACAGGCGCCGCACCGCCGCGAGCGTCCGATTCGCCTGGATCTCGGCCCCTCGGTCCACGATGCCGTCGAGCAGCGCGATAACGTCACGCCGGGCAATCTCTCGGATCGGACGAGCGCCCCACGCCCGCTTCGCCTCGCGCTCGATGATGCGCGTCGTCTCGATGAATGTGCGCTCTCTCGTCTTGCGCTTGGCGTACCGCTCAAGAAAGAGATCGGCGACCGCCGCGAATGTCTCGGTCTGTCGATCGACCGTTGCCAGGGCCGCTCGCCGCGCCTTGACCGGATGCACACCTTCCTGCACTTGGCGCATGCTCGCGCGCGCCTTCTCGCGCGCCTCAGCGACACTCTTGATGAGTGCGACCGTCCCGATCGTCTCGCGGACCTTCTTGCCGCCGACCCGATACATGACGAGCCAGGTCTTCCGGCCGGAAGGGGAGAGGCGCAGCCCGAAACCGGGGAGTTGGTTGTCCCAATACTCGGTCCGTCCGGATTGCGGCGGCTTGAGGCGATCGACCGCCGGCTGGGTGAGCTTAATTGTCGGCATCAGCTGCTCCACGCGCCAATCAGCTGCTCCGTCGGGTGGCGATTGGGTACCACAACCGCCCTGTTACCCCACGATATGGGGTGGTATTACCAACGGCTCTCAGGCGATCACACCTGAGAAAAAGACATGTAATTATAGGCGCTTAGTGGTATCAAAAGCAATCGGATGGGAGCGGTCTTGTGCTCACTCTTAATCAGCGGGTCGCAGGTTCGAGTCCTGCTGCGCCCACCAGTTTTATCAATCAGTTATAGGGTTGCCCCAGCCGCGCTCGCCCAGGCTAGGTATCCCCAAGGTATCACCGGGCGAGATTTCGCCGGGCGGCCTCGCCAGAGGCCTACGTGCAAAATCAGGTTCTGGCCTCCGTCCCACCTAAAGCGGCTAAAGTACCTAAAGTCCTGTCGGGCTGACGCGCGCCCTCAGGGTCGGCCGCACGGAACGCGTCAGGGTCGGCCGCACGGAACGTGTCAACGATTGTGAGGCAGCCGGGGTCAGTGCCCCAAGGGTCCCGGCAGCACGCTGTCGGCGCCAATCCGAAGGACCGATGAATACAGTCCTTCGCGTCGCAGGATCGCGCCGACCCCGCCGCTACCAACGGCGCGATCGATATCGGCCAGGATGCGCAGCTTGTCCTGCGCCGTAAAGGTCCGCCGGCGGGGCCGACCCGTCAACTCGGCTGACGCGGAAACCGGGCCCGGCACAATCGTTGGCCTACGGCCTTCCTCCGTTCCCGGGCCGGTTGCCGCGGAGGGTTCAGTAGGCATATTGGGCATTACCACGAGATGATGCTCCTACGCCCTCAAGGCTAAACTCCCGGGGGGTAGATGTCTCACCATCGTTGGCACGGAGGGCGGCTTCAGCGCTCTTCGGTCGCCTGAGGCAAGGGGGAAAGCTCACCCAAACGGGATTACCACTTTCTAAACCGGTTTTGGGCTACCATGAAGTGCCACGGCTCTTTGCGGCGGGACGCTTGCCCGGAGGAGGCTTGTGGTTGAGGTAACGCTAAGCACATGGCCTTACGCTTTTTCAGGCGCTTAAAAATCGCGCCCGGCTTGAGCCTTAACCTGTCGAAACGCGGGGTCTCGCTTTCGGCAGGCGGTCGCGGGTTTCGCCATACGATCGGCGCGCACGGGCGGCGATCGACGATCGGGCTGCCCGGCACCGGGCTTTCCTACAGCATGATGCACGGCCGCCCTCAGCAACGCAGCGGCGAAGGACGAGCGCCGGGTGCCGCTGGTGGCCCGCCAATGTCGGCAGCTCAGATCGGCGGTCGGGTCGCTTCCCTTGTACTGGTCTGCGTCGTGACATTTATCACGGTCATCGCTTTGGGTCATTCGCCAACGCTCGCGCCGGAAGCGTCCTTGCGAGAGGCGATCTCTGCTTCGAATGCCACCAAGTTAACGTCCGGTATCATGGGGGCGGCGCGCGTCGTCGATGGCGATACGCTTGATATTGGTGGGCGAGTAATCCGGCTTTGGGGCATAGATGCGCCGGAATCGGCACAGCGCTGTGAGGGACGCGACGGTCGAACTTACGAATGCGGCAGGGATGCAACCGCCGTGCTTTCCGAATTGACGCGCAGTCGTCAAGTCGCGTGCGAAGCCCGCGACCGTGACCGCTACCAGCGCACCGTGGCGATCTGCCGTACTGAGGCTGGCGAACTCAATGCGGCGATGGTCCGGCGAGGCTGGGCCATCGATTACACCCAGTACAGCGGCGGGCGGTATAAGACCGAAGAAGCTGCAGCCAAAGCGGAAAAGCTAGGCATTTGGAGCGGAAGGTTCGACCTTCCGTCCGAGTGGCGCCGCAATCGACGATAAACGTTTTAAAATGTCGCCACTGGTGAAAACCCCAGAGGGGTACTTGCTTTGAGTGGAGCCGACGAAAGGCCGCGTTGGGTGCGGGACCTCACGCGATTTTTGCCACTGAAAAGCCAGTTCGTGCTGACCGGAAATGTCCGAGACCTGCAGATTCGCGCGGCAGGAGGCAACGTCACCGCCGCCTCTCTGGCGGACGTGCTATCCGCCACCTTCGCCGAAGCCGGCTATGCCAACATCTTGCGCTACGATCCAGTGGTCGGCTTCGAGGTGCTCGCTCGCCCTGGCGACAGCACGCTTGATGCCGCGGCAATCCTTACCTCACTCGGCCTGCCCACTTCCAACGGCGCCGCACCCCCTAGCCTCGATCTTTTCACCGCGGTTCTCGATCGGCTCGTCCGCCTGGATGGACCGCCGATCGCGCTCGTCGCCGACTTTGCCTCGCGCTTCGTTATCCGCAGCGATGCGCTGTCGCCTGCCGAGCACAAACTCTTCACTCTTGCGCTCGTCCTCGCCCAGTCTGCCCGAGCACGACCCCTCGGCCCCGACCGCCAACCGCGCTTCAACACCGTCGTTTGGGTGCGCGATAAAGAGGGCGATGCGCCCGACTGGCTGATCATCGACAACCCCAAGCTGCGCCACATCCCGCTCGCCACGCCTGACCGTGCCGCGCGCCGGGCGGTGGCGCCCTCGCTGGTGCGGGGCCTCCCCGGCGCCCGCGACACCACACTCGAACTCCTGCGTGAGGCCGAGGACGCGCTCGTTGACGACACCGAGGGCCTGCTGCTCGTAGACCTCCATGCCATCGCCCAGTTGGCCCGTGCCGAAGATGTCCCGATCGGCGAGGTGGGCGAAGCGATCCGACGCTACAAGGTCGGCGTAACTGAGGATGCCTGGAAGCAGATTGAGCCCGAGCGTATCCGCGGCGGTACTGCCTTCGTCGCCCGCCGGGTCATGGGGCAGGATCACGCGATCACCCACATGCTCGACATCGTCAAGCGTGCTGCGAGCGGCATCGGTAGCAGCCGGCGCGGCGGGCGCCCGCGCGGCATAGCATTCCTAGCTGGCCCCACTGGCGTGGGGAAGACCGAGCTCGCCAAGACCATTACAGAGCTGCTGTTCGGTGACGAGAGCGCGTACATCCGCTTCGACATGTCCGAGTTCAGCGCCGAACACGCTGACCAACGGCTGATCGGGGCACCGCCGGGTTATGTCGGCTATAATGTCGGTGGCGAGCTAACAAACGCGGTCCGCGAGAAGCCCTTCAGCGTCGTGCTATTCGACGAGATCGAGAAGGCGCATCCGCGCATTCTCGACAAGTTCCTGCAGATCCTCGATGATGGTGTCCTGACCTCGGGGCGCGGCGACCGGGTCTATTTCTCCGAAGCTCTAATTATCTTCACCTCCAACCTCGGCATCTACTCGACCGCGGCTGATGGCACGCGTGTAGCCAATATTGGGCCAGACCAACCGTATGAGGAGGTGAAGCTGCGCGTGCGGGCCGAAATCGAATCTCATTTCAAGCTTGTTCTCAACCGGCCCGAGATTCTGAACCGCTTTGGCGAGAACATCATCGTTTTCGACTTCATCCGCCCGGAAATTGCCAAGCGCATCTTCGCGGCGATGGTCGCCGATATCCTTCGCGACGCCGAGAGCTCGGGCCATCGTGTCACGCTCAGTGACGAGGCCCGCGCGACGCTAAGAGTCTGTCCGGGAACATCATTTGGGATTGCATAGTTTTCGCAACATCAGGCGGATTGATGCCAGGCGCAGGAAGGCGAGCGCCTTGCGGTTGAGATTTTCCCAATCCTTGGCCAGCCTGCGGCAGCGGTTGAGCCAGGCCAGGG
>CAMDDZ010000113.1 GCA_945893145.1 Rhodoplanes serenus
ATCGCCACGAACCCGAGCCTCCAAGTCAACATAGCTGAACAGCGATCCAGAGCGTTCGTCCGACCCGCGCATCGTAGTCTCCCGATTCAATCATCGAGAGAATCATGCTCAATTCCATCCTGCTAGAGACTTCTTCAACAGCCTGTTAGAGCATGATCCCGAAAAGTGGACACCGGTTTTCGGAAAAGATCATGCTCAAACAAGAAGCTCTCAGTGTGCTATACTGGACCGGCTGAATCAGGAGATCGCAATGCCCCGCCACAACAGCTTCGTCCCGCACGGCGTCATCCCGGCCGTCATCCTGCCTTTCCACGATGACCTTTCGATCGACGAGCCGGGCTTCCGCAAGCACCTGCGCGACGTCGCCGCGACCGACGGCATCTCGGCCATCACCATCAACGCCCATTCGACCGAGGTCGCGTCCTGCACCTTCGAAGAGCAGATGCGCGTGCACGCCATCGCGCAGGACGAGGTCGGTAGCAGGCTGCCGATCGTGCATGGCATCTGGGCCGACGGCTCGCTGGAAGCGGCTCGCATCGCCAAGGTCGCGACCGAAGGCGGCGCCTCGGCGCTGCTGGTGTTCCCCCCGGCCCCGTTCACGATGGGCCAGAATGCCGCGATGGCGATCGAGCATTTCAAGCACATCGCCGACGCCAGCAACCTGCCGCTGATCGCATTCCAGTATCCGCTCGCGACCGGCCAGGGTTATCCGAACGAAACTTTGCTGCGCATGGTCGACGAAATCCCGACGCTGAAGGCGATCAAGGACTGGGCCGGCACGCCGCAGCAGCACGAATGGCACGTTCGCACGCTGCAAAACCTGCCGCGGCCGATTAACGTGCTGTCGACCCAAAGCTCGTGGCTGATGGCGTCGTTGTCATTTGGCTGCAACGGATTGCTGTCGGGCAGCGGCAGCGTGATCCCGGATCTGCAGGCGCAGTTGTTCAAGGCAATGCGGGCCGGCGATCTCAAGGCCGCGCAGGCGATCAACGACCGCATCTATCCACTCGCCAGCGTGTTCTATGCGCAGCCCTGGGTCGACATGCACAACCGCATGAAAGAGGCGCTGGTGCTGCTCGGCCGCCTGCCGCGCGCGGTGGTGCGGCCGCCGCTGGTCAAGATCGAGCGCGCCGAGATCGAGCGCATCCGCAAGGCGCTGGTGCAGGCCGGGTTGCTGGAAAAAGCCAAGGTGCGAGCGGCATAGTCACGGCGCTACTTCCGACATCATGGCGAACCCCAGTCGTTTCTTGCTCGCCGGCGTGATGGGCTGGCCGATCTCCCAGTCGCGCTCGCCGATGCTGCACAATTATTGGTTCGAGAAGCACGGCCTCGCCGGCACCTACGTGCCGCTTGCGATCGAGCCATCCGGACTGCGCGCGGCGCTGCGGGCGCTCCCCGCGCTGCTGTTCTCCGGCTGCAATCTGACGATCCCGCACAAGCAGGAGGCGTTCAAGATTGTGGATGAGGTGGACATCACCGCGAAGAAGATCGGCGCGATCTCCTGCGTGATCGTGCGGCCCGACGGTTCGCTCTCCGGCACCAACAACGACTGGTATGGATTCGTGCACAACATCCCGGACTTTGCGCCGGACTGGAAGGCCGACTTAGGCCCCGCCGCAGTGATGGGCGCGGGTGGCGGCGCGCGCGCCGTCGTCTATGGCCTGCTGGAGCGCGGCGCGCGCGAAATCCGGCTGTGTAACCGCACCCACGCGCGCGCGAAGACGCTTGCCGCCGAGTTCGGCGGGCCCATCAAGGTGTTTCCGTGGGAGGAGCGCCACAACGTCATCGACGGCTGCGCCATGCTGGCCAACGCCACCAACCAGGGCATGATTGGCCAGAATGCACTCGACCTCCGCCTCGACAAGCTGCCGAAGCAGGCCCTCGTCTGCGACATCATCTACAATCCGCGCGAGACACCGCTGATCGAAGCGGCGAAGCGGCGTGGCCACCGCACCGTCACCGGCCTTGGGATGCTGCTGCACCAAGGCATACCGGCCTGGAAGGCCTGGTTCGGCATAGCGCCCGAAGTCACGCCCGACTTGCGCGCGCGGATCGAAGCAACGCTCTAGCAGTCCGCTAACGCGCAGCTGCGACGTTCATCCTTCGGGTCACGGCCGGTCTGTGCGCCGTCCGGACCGGGTGCGCGAACCTGCGTACCATCCGGACTGCGGGAGAGAACCTGCGCGCGGTCACCTTGGCGGCGGAGGCGGGCTGCGGCGGCGCCTTGGCGGCGCTCAGCTTGGCACTGGCAAGTGCCATCCGCAATCGCTGCGGCACACGCGCCTCGGTACGGCCAGGGATCGCAGCCAGCGCGAACGGCCGCTTCACCGGGGAAGCGGCGGCCGCCAGCTCCCGCGCCGCCACGGCCTCCGCCTGCTCCGCCTTGGCTTGTGCTTCGAGCGCCATCGCGACCTCGAGGCAGGGCGCATAGCGCGGCATCCGGTGACGGGTCACGTCGAACCTCGGGCTCGCCCATTGCTCGGCTGAGCGGCCGGTGATGCGCTGGACGTAGTTTCGCGTCTCGCGCGGCAGGCTCGCGCGCTTACTCATCCAGTCGGACACCCGCTTGGGGCCGGCGTTGTAGGCGGCGGCCGCGAGCCCGACGTTGCCGAACTGCGCCACCAGATCGCTGAGCAACCGGCCGGACGCTGACAGCGCCGGGATCGGATCGAACGGGTTCTCCAAACCATAGGCCTGCCCGGTTTGCGGCATGAATTGGGCGATGCCCCGTGCGCCGGCCGGGCTGATGACGTGGGTCCGGAACCCGCTCTCCTGCCAGATCAGATTGGCGAAGAACGGCACCGGCAGGTTCCGCTCCGCCGCGACCAACGCGGCCCTGCTGCACAGCTCATCGCGCGAATAGGTCGGTGGCGGCGGCGGTGGAGCGGGTGTGAAGGGCGACGCGCCGGCTGTCGGCGGCGCCAAGGCCAGAGCCGTAAATCCCCCGGCGAAAACTGCATCGGCGGCATGAACCAGCGCGACAGCGGTGTCACGCACGCGCGAATCGAACGCCGAAAGGCTTGTGATCATCACAAGACAAATTGCACCGCTGAGCAGCCACAACCGAATCCCGAAATGCATCCCTGTCGCAGGCGCGCATGACGGCGCACCTGCCCCTGTTGGTTCTGAATCGGAAGTCTGGAAGTCCCCGTGTCTGCGCTGTCATGCTCACGATTCGCGACCGCAATGTGGAAACATCGCGGTCTGTGCGAGGCATTGTCGGAACAAATCGGTGCATGTCGGGTTCCGCGATGGTGCTGGAACACCGGTCATGCATGTTAAAGTTATCTATTGCGGCTTCCATCGCGTCGGATCCAGGAACCGGCCATGCAGACCTCCATCGCCACCGTCTCGCTCAGCGGCGGACTTGCCGAGAAGCTGGAAGCGATCGCAGCCGCAGGCTTCACCGGCGTCGAGATTTTCGAAAGCGATCTGCTGTCGTTCAACGGCAAGCCGCGCGACGTCGCCAGGATGGTGGCTTCGCTGGGCTTGAAGACCGTCACGTTCCAGCCGTTCCGCGACTTCGAAGGCATGCCCGAGCCGCAGCGCAGCCGCGTCTTCGCCCGCGCCGAGCGGAAGTTCGACCTGATGGCGGAGCTCGGCTGCGACCTCTTGATGGTGTGCAGCAATGTGTCGCCCGACTCGCTCGGCGGCGTCGATCGCGCGGCAGCCGATTTCCATGAGCTTGGCGAGCGGGCCGCCAAGCGCGGCATGCGGGTCGGCTTCGAGGCGCTGGCCTGGGGCCGGCACATCAGCGACTACCGCGACTCCTGGGAGGTGGTGCGGCGCGCCGGCCATCCGGCCATCGGGCTCACGCTCGACAGCTTCCACATCTTCGCGCGCAAAACCGACCTGAAAGCGATCCGCTCGATCCCGCGCGACAAGATCATCCTGGTGCAGCTTGCCGACGCGCCCTGGCTCGACATGGACGTCATCAACTGGAGCCGGCACTTCCGCTGCTTCCCCGGCCAGGGCGATTTCCCCCTCACCGATTTCATGGATGCGGTGCTGACCACCGGCTACGAGGGCATCCTGTCGCTGGAGATTTTCAACGATCAGTTTCGCGCCGGCTCGCCGCGCGGCGTCGCGGTCGACGGCCAGCGCTCGCTGGTCTATCTGCTCGATCAGATGCGTGACCACGCCAGCCCCGCCGCCCAAGCCACGCCGCAGTTGCCGCCGCGCTCGCAATGTCTCGGCGTCGAATTCCTGGAATTCGCGGTGGATGAGCACGCGGCCGCCGGCCTCCACAAACTGTTTCAGGGACTCGGTTTCCGCCAGGCCGGCGAGCACAAGTCCAAGGCCGTGAGCCATTGGTCGCAGGGCGACATCAACCTGGTGCTCAACAGCGACACCGAAGGCTTTGCGCATTCCCACCAGCTCACCCACGGGCCTTCGGTCTGCGCCGTCTGTCTCAAGGTGGCAAACGCCAACGACACGCTCGAGCGCGCCGCAAAGCTGCGCGACACGCCATTCCGCCAGCCTGTCGGGCCGGGCGAGCTGGAAATCCCGGCGGTGCGCGGACTCGGCGGCAGCCTGCTCTATTTCGTCGACCCGGCGAGCAACCTGGCGCGCCTGTGGGACATCGATTTCGTGCCGGCGAAACACCCAGCCGGCCACGGCAGCGCTGGCCTCACCGCGATCGACCACATCTCGCAGTCGATGCAGTACGAGGAAATGCTGTCCTGGCTCTTGTTCTACAGCGCGCTGCTCGACGTGACCAAGACGCCGCAGCTCGATGTCATCGATCCGGGCGGGATCGTCCGCAGTCAGGTGGTCCAAACCGCCGACGGCGCGTTGCGCATCGCGCTCAACGCCTCGCAAAGCCAACGCACACTGTCGTCGCGCTTCCTGTCAGACTATTCCGGCTCCGGCATCCAGCACATCGCGTTTGGCACCGATGACATCGTCGCCACCGTCAAGGCGCTGCAGGCCAACGGCGTCAAGCTGCTGTCGATGCCGGAAAATTACTACGACGATCTCGAAGCGCGCACCGACCTCTCGGCCGAGCGCCTCGATGTGTTGCGAGCGCACAACGTCCTCTACGACAAGGACGAGACGGGCGAATATCTGCAAGCCTATACGGAAGGCTTCCAGGATCGGTTCTTCTTCGAGATCGTCGAGCGGCGCGGCTACAAGGGCTTCGGCGCCGTCAATGCGCCGATCCGGCTCGCCGCGCAGGCGCGGCTGGCGCCTCCTGCGGCGGCGTGAGTGGGATCGTGTAAGAGCCAAACCGCCCTCATCCTGAGGAGCATGAGCGAAGCGAGTGCGTCTCGAAGGATGCGGGCGCCCACATGGTTCGAGACGCGTCGCTGCGCGACGCTCCTCACCATGAGGCCGAGAGAGGTCGGCGCAAACCCCTAAGAAATCTTCGAGCGGTAGTGATCCCAGGTCTTCTTGTAGAGGCTCGGCGACCGCAACTTCACCTGGCAGAGCTTCTGCTCCTCGGCGCTGAATTCGTACGGATCGCCGATCTGCATCGCCATGTATTGGCGGCGCGCGTTTTCCTCGACATATGCCGCGTAGGCGAAGCATTCGAGAATGCTCTCGGCCGCCGCCACCACGCCGTGCGCTTTCAGCATCACCACCGGCTTGTCGCCCATGACGCCGACCATCTTCTCGCCCATCTCGCGCGTGTTGACCGACATCGGCGAATCCATCACCGGCATGTCGCCCAACAGCGACGCCTGGGCATAGACCACCTTCTGCTTCACGCCCGTCATGGTGAGGTAGGTGGACCATTGCGGATGGGTGTGGAACACGGCGTTGATCTTGGGCCGTGCGCGATAGACTTCGGCGTGGATCGGGAATTCCAGCGGCGGTTTGACGTTGCTGCCATCCACCGGCCGGCCGTCGAGATCGACCGCGACGATGTCTTCCGCCGTGAGCGTGCCGCGCACCGACGCGCCGGAGTTGATGTAGAACGAGTTGGCATCGCGCCGCGCGCTGCAATGACCGTTGTGGTCGATGTATTCCGCGCTTTCCAGCATGCGGATCGCGTCCACCAGCTCCTGCTTGATTTGCTGCTGCGACGGCTGTGTCATGGTGTTTTCCTCCGGCGGCCTGAATTTACGTCATCACCCGCTGCTTCCACAAATCCCACGCGCGGCCGACGGTCTGCACGTTCACAACGTCGGCCAGGCGCCCCTCCTCCGTATCG
This sequence comes from Rhodoplanes serenus, assembly GCA_945893145.1. GTDB lineage: Bacteria > Pseudomonadota > Alphaproteobacteria > Rhizobiales > Xanthobacteraceae > Z2-YC6860. Next base: position 6,158 of record CAMDDZ010000113.1, read on the forward strand.
AGCGCCGCAACCGGCCCGCCGAGCGCCAGCGCCTGGTGCTGGATGTGGGCGCTTTGCACCGTGAAAATCGCGCGAAACACCGCGACCGCAAGGCTTGGCCCCACCGCCACCATGCCGTGCGCGCGCAGCAGCGCCACGGATTTGTCGGCGAGCGTCTCGGCCAGCGCCGCGCCCTTCGGGGCTGTGCTGATCACGATGTCGGTCGTGCCGAACTTCTCGCGGATGTCGAACACCGGCACGCCCGCCGCCAGGAATGCCGCATTGTGATACATCGCCCGCATCGGCCGGTTGGACAACCCGAAGGCGATCACCGACGGCGAATGGCTGTGTGCCACCGCCATCACATCGGGGCGCTTGCGAAAAATCTCGCCGTGTAGATAGCGCTCGATGAAGCCGGTGCGGCCGCGCGGATCGACAGCAACACTGTCGAGATCGAACTCCATGATGTCTGCGGCCTCAATCATCGCGGGCGCGAGCGAGCGCGACATCAGGAAGCGCCCGGCATTGCCGGGATGCCGCATCGAGACGTGACCGGCGGCGTCGAATACGCCCTGATCCACCAGGATGCGGCTCGCGGCCGCCAAGTCCTCCAGCACGATCTGATCGACGCCCGGAACGCTCATAATAGCGGCTCCGCGTCGATCAACACGAACGCAATGGTGGCATCCTCGTCAGTGCGGTTGCTCCAGGCGTGATTGGTGCCGCGCTGGATCAGCACATCGCCCGCTTTCAGCAACACCTCGCCCTCGTCCATCATGGCGTAGATTTCGCCGGCCAACACAATGGCGTAGTCCACCGAGTCGGTTTTGTGCATGCCGGCGTGGCGCGGATTGTTGCGGTCGGTCGCGGAATCGCGGCCGGAGCCATCGTCAACCGCCTCCTCTTTTTTGATCGCCGCCAGCCGAAGCTTGTCCGGCGGGTAATGGATAATGCGGAACACCGTGCCGTTCTTCGGCGGACGCAGTGTGTGCTGGGCCTGGCTCATCTCGGCGTTGCCGCGATTGTCCGCGGGCGCCGAGCGCGTCTCCCACAGCGCGGTGACGACCGCGCTGCCGGGCGAGCGCTGATAAATGTGCGGCGCCGACCCGTCCGTAATGAACACGGATTTGCCCGCGGCGTTGTGGCCGGTCACCACCCGGCGGATCGGCTTGGATGCCATGCTTGCTGCTCCCTCGACGCGGCCGACATTAGGGCGGCGCGGAACTCGCCGCAATTCGCTCGTTCCATCGCCGAGGGAGTCGTGGTCTAATGATGCAAACTCGCAAAGTGCGATCAATCAATGGAGAGCGCCGTGGCCAAGATCAGACACATCGCCATTCAGGTCCCCGACCTCGAAAAGGCCGCGGCCTTCTACGAGAGCGTGTTCGAGCTCAAGCGCGTGAAAAAGGTCGAAGCCCCGATCGGCAACGCCATCTCGCTGTCGGATGGCCTGATGAACCTCACGCTGCTGCAATTCCCCGAAGGTGCCAAGGGCAGCAAGGGCGGACCGGATTTCGCAGGGCTGCATCACTTCGGCTTCGTGGTCGAGAACGAGAGCACGACCGAACAGAAGATCAAGCAGAACGGCGGCGAGTTTTTCATGACGCTGCCGCAGTATCCCGGCGTCGATGCGGAGATGAAGTTCAAGGACCCCAACGGCATCGTGTTCGACGTCTCCGAACACGGCTGGGAGCAGCCGAAGAGCTAGCCCGCAGCGCCGACTGTGCCCAGAAGCGGTCATCTGCTGTCCTGTTTCTTCCTTGAGCATGATCTTTTCCGACCGCCAAGGGTGCCATCGCCAACGACGCCGGCATTGCCAAGATCAACAGCGCGGTCGAAGGCGTGCTGCTGCTTGGCGAGCGCGACGTGCCACGGCCTCGGTCGCGACGCTATCGGCGCGGCTCGGCGAGGGCGCGAGTACCTGGAACGACGGCGTCATCTCGGTCGTCAATCCGCCGGCCACCGCGCGCAGCGTGAAAGTCGGAATGAGTGCGAGGGAAGCGGCGCGGTTAATGCTGTAGTGCGCGCCGCTGCGCGATCGAACAAAGTTGGCTATGACCGCGGAAAGGCGGCCAAGTCGGTCTGGCGAGACATTATCATCAAAGGTCATTCTATGGAAAAGACCCGAACTTTCCCCCTCAATGCCTGGTATGTCGCGGCCTGGAGTCATGAGGTTGGACGGAGAGCGCCCTTAGCGCGAACGGTCTGCAACAAGCAGATGGTGTTTTGGCGTAAGTCCGATGGCGCTATTGCCGCGCTCGAAGACGCCTGCTGGCATCGACTGCTGCCGCTCTCTATGGGTTGGCTCGAAGGCGACGAGGTCGTTTGCCGCTATCACGGTCTTGCGTTCGACGGCAAAGGCCAATGCACGCGGATGCCATCGCAGGATCGGTCGAATCCGTCGGCGCGCGTTCGCTCGTATCCTGTCGTCGAGCGTTTTCGTTTCGTCTGGGTGTGGCCTGGCGATCTCGCGCTTGCCGATCCGGCGCTTGTTCCAGACCTGCATTGGAACGACGACCCCGAATGGGAAGGCGATGGGACGACGATGTTCGCCAAATGCGACTACCGGCTCTTCGTCGACAATCTCATGGATCTCACGCACGAATCGTTCGTGCACGCGACGAGCATCGGAAACAAACATGTCGCCGAAACGCCGATGACCACGACGCATAGCGGGCGCACCGTGACGTCGACGCGCTGGATGCCAGACATCGACGCACCGCCGTTCTGGCGCACGCAATTGGGCAAACCAGGAAACGTCGATCGCTGGCAAATCATTCGGTTCGAGGCCCCTTGCACGATCGTGCTCGATGTCGGCGTTGCCCCGGTTGGCACCGGTGCGCTGCAAGGCGATCGCTCGAAGGGCGTCAACGGCCGGGTGCTGAACACGATCACGCCGGAGACCGATACAACGTGCATGTATTTCTGGTCTCTGATGCGCAATTACAGACTTCGCGACCAATCGCTTACGACCCAGCTGCGCGAGGCTAACGCAAACATTTTCATCGAGGACCAGATCGTGGTCGAGGCTCAGCAACGCGCGATCAACGAACGCCCCGACCAGGCACTGCGCAATCTTAATATCGATACGGGCGCGATGCGGGCGCGACGCATCATCGACGACATGATCGCGAGCGAGACGCAGACTGCTGCCGCCTGATGGCGGCTCGTCTCGCCGGCCGACTCGAATGTTGGCAGTTCTGCAACATCACGGCAGCTATCGGCACGGACCGCCTCGCGGAGCGTGAGACGGACACCAAGCCCTAACGTTAATAAATCGAATGCGCACGAATATTCAGCTCAGCGCGCCGCATGCCTTAATGGAATTGCAGGCCGCGCTCGCTAGTTTCGGGCAACCGAGCATAGCGGAGGCGCGCTGTGAATTGGGCGAAGCTTTGGGCAAAGGCCAAGGAAAACCACGAACGATCTTCGAGGTGGGGTGCGTTCGGCTACCTTTTCACGTTCGGTGCGATTTTCGCAGGCGCCGGCGCGATCACTCTGTATTCCGATGTTACGCACCAAATTCTCGGCAAGCCTGCAATGGCTTCGCTTTTGGAGCACACCAAGCAGTGCACCGTCGAGTATCAGCGCATCGGCGAGGAGAAGCGAAAAGAGGTGTGGCCTTGCAATGAGGCCGAGGAAATGCAGCGGCTCGCGGGGCCGATCAAGTTCAGGGTCTCCCACGATTCCGTCGCGCGTGTGCGATTCACGCTCGAAAATGGCCGTACCCAAGAGGCCAGCATCGACGAGTACAAATTCGACTCATACAAGCTGGCCATTGGCACAACTCTCCCGGTCATCTACGCGCCGGATAACCCAAGCGACGCTCGGCCCAATCTATCGTTGAAACAGCTCTCGTTTTCGCTGGTCCTGTTTGCGATTGGCACTCCCTTCCTCATGCTTGCGTTCGGTATTCCGTTCTCGGCCCCGCTTCGTTGGGCGTTCCGCCGCCGCGCATCGCGTGCCGGAGAAGAGGCAGCGCCTTCCGCACGTCCAGCGCCGACGTTCATCGAGGCGTCCGAGCTCGGAGATAGCAGCACGAGTCAAAGACGCCCGGACACCGTCGTCCGGCCGCGTTCTTTATTCGGGATGCGCAATCGGTAACGGCAGGGGCTGGGATCGAGCGGGACTGACATGGTTACCGCTCGCTAGAGATGCTTCGAGGCACGTGGAGGGAATTCCAATGAAGCGATTGCTATTGATCGGAGCGCTCGCGCTTGCCAGTGCCGTCATGGCCTGCGGCCAGGCGCCGAAGGTGGATCGCATTGAGATTATCGAGTCGGGAATTTACCGGACTGAAATCGCAAAAACAAAACAAGCCTCCGGGGCGGTGACCGGCACAACGGACGAGCTCGCCAATGTCAAACTCGTCTCAAGCACGACAACTATTCCCGCCCGGATCGGCACGAGATTTGGCATTCGCTATCGGGTCGTCGGTAGTCCAAATCGTGCCAGTGTGAAGATGACAGCGATCATCCGCTTCCCCCGTGAGGGTCTGCTCAACCCCAAAACAGGAAAGCGAATTTTTCGCGATGTTACGACATGGACCCGCAACATGGGGGCTGAAACCTATAACGGCTTCGGCTTCGACGAAGAATGGGAACTGGTGCCGGGCACCTGGATATATGAAATTTGGTACGGGGACCGCAAACTCGCCGAGCAGAGCTTCACTGTGGTGAAGTGAGTCTCTTCAGATTGACCGGGCATACGGCCTAGTCGCCGCCCGGACCGCCGCCGTAGCCGTCTTCGTCGGTGTTGACGAACAGCTCGTCAACGGACATGGGGCGGCTGATCAGGCCCTGCTGGTGGGTGTAGCGCAGCGCGGTCTCGAGGTTGTTGCGATTCTCCGGCCCCAGCCCATAGACCCACGGATCGTCCCCGAGCAGCTCGCGCTGATCGTCCCAATAGGTGGTGAACCAGGCGATCGGATAAGTCCGTGGGTTGCGGGCGCGGCCGTAGGCCAGCGCCTTGGCCTGATCAAAGGCGCGCGCCAGGCTCGGCCCGACCCAGGGATTTTGTTTGACAATCTCCTCGCGGATGATCGTGACGTGCATGATCGGGAAAATCTTGGTCTTGCGCCAATAGTCGATCTCGACGGCGCGGTAGTCGTCAAACAATCGCTTGATGTTCGGATTGCCGGCCATGAACGGCTTCGGCAGCGACGGCGTGAGCAGGCCGTCGAGTTCGCCCGACACCACCATGTCCTCGAGCGTGGGCGTAGGCACGATCTTTTCGATCTTCAGGCCGGGCGGATGCTCGAACGGCACGTCCTCGTCGCGCTCGGTGATCCAGGTGACCGAACGGTGCGGCAGGCCCCAGGACTCCTCCAAGATGCCGCGCATCCAGACGTTGGAGGCCGGCGTATAATTGGTGCCGGCAATCCGTTTGCCGATCAGGTCCTTGGGTTGGTGGAAACCCTTCTTGGCGTTGACGAACAGGAAGCCGTGACGAAAGCGCCGATGCAGATAGATCGGCAGCGCGGTGTAGGGCAGCCCGCGGTCGCGGCCCATGAAATAGGCCGGCGTGTTGAACTCGCAGATGTCATAGGCGTGGTCGCGCGCCACCCGCCAGTGGCGTTCGCGCGATTCCGGGGTGATGGCGGTGAGCTCGATTCCGGCCGGCTCGACGCGGCCATCCATCAGCGGCCGGGTGATTTCATAGTCGCCGCAGGCGAGCGACAGACGCAACTTGGCGGGCATGCTTGACCTCGAATTTCAACCCGCATGGTCGCCTTGCGCGGGCGGGCGGTCAACCGGATGACGATCCAATCCGAACGGATTGCATCATCATCCACTTAGTTCGTTGAGCGTGATTGATTCGGGCTATTCGATCTTGATGCCGGCGTCCGCCACAACCTTGTTGACGTAATCGACCTCGGCCTGCAGCGCGCGAGCAAAGGCGTCGGGACCGCCGAGCGCCGGCTCGATGCCGTTTGCGGTAAACGCCTTGACCGCATCGGGATGGCCCGCACCCGCGACCGCTTCGGCGGAGAGTTTCTCGATCAGAGCCGGCGGCGTGCCGACGCGCGCAAACAGGCCCACGATGGTCGCGAGGTCGTAGCCCGGAATGATCTCTGCGAGCGCCGGAACGTCCGGCGCCTGGGGGAAGCGCTTCGATCCGTTGGTCGCGAGCAGCTTCACAAGCTTGCCTTCGACGGCGGCGACCAGCGACGGATAGGCTGAAAAGATCACATCGACGTGCCCGCCGAGCAGTGCCGGCACCGATTGCTGGGTGCCGCGATACGGCACGTGGGTCATCTTGAGTCCGAGTGCCGCCTTCATGGCCTCCATCGAGAGGTGATGGACGCTGCCGATGCCCGACGAGCCGTAATTGATCTGACCGGGACGCGCCTTCACGTAGTCGATGAACTCCTGCAGCGTGTTGACCGGCAGCTTGGGATGCACGGCGAGGAACAGCGGCGCGCGGCCGATGAACGCCGTCGGCACGAGATCCTTCGGGTTGTAGGCGAGCTTGTCTTTGAACAGCGCCGGATTGGCCGACATGATGGCGCCGTCGGTCACGATGAACGTGTAGCCGTCCGCGGGCGCCGCCAGCAACGCGCCCACCGCGACACTCGACGCCCCACCCGGGCGGTTCTCAATCACGACATTGTGGCCGATCCGCTCCTGCAACCGCAGCGCAACGATGCGCGCCGTGGTATCCGGCAGGCCGCCCGGCGGATAGGGCACGAGGAATTTGATCGGCTGATTGGGATAAGGCGCCTGGGCTGAGGCCGGCCCCATCCCGAGCCAGCAAACCAGCAACGCTGTGGCGGACCAGGCGCCGCGCAGGACAAAGGACTTCATGGGCGCTCCCAACGGACGAATAAGCTTCAGTGCCAAGCTTTAGTGCCAAGCTTTAGTGCCAGGCTTTAGTGCGTCGTCATCGGCAGATTTTGCAGCCGCAATTCGCCGACTGCACCGCCATAGACCGGCGTGAAATTCGGCTCGCTGATGCACGCATTCGGGAACCGCGCCAGCAGTCGCGTGATCGCAGTGGTGATCGTGGTGCGGCCGAGGATATTGCCGATGCAATGATGCGGACCGGCGCCGAACGAAAGGATGCGCTTCGGCTTGCGATGAATGTCGAAGCGCAGCGGATCGGCGAACACGTCCGGGTCGTAGTTCGGCGACAGCGGCGACGGCCGCACCACCATGTCCTTGAGGATGCGCGTGCCGCCGACTTCGGTGTCGCGGGTGGCGACGCGCGGGAAGGTAAAATAACCATTGCTGCCGAGGCGGAGACACTCCTCGATGGCATCGGGGATCAGCGCCGGATCGCGGATCAGCTGCTGGCGCTGGTCGTCATGGGTGTAGAGTAGATACAGCGCCCCGCCGGCGGCGCGGCTGGTCGCCGACAGCGAACCGCCGCAGATGCCGAAGATCTGATCGAACAGCTCGGTGTCGGAAAGCTTGTCACCGGCATCGCGGGCATTGACCAGGTCGCTGATGAAGTCGGAGCGCGGCGCGACACGGCGCTCTTCGATGATGACGCCGACCTCCTGCATCACCCGCTCGAAGGCGGTGCGGCATGCTTCCGGAAACGGCTCGCCCGGCTTGGTGTAGGTGGTCGCCGGCAGCACGTCATGGAAGGCAACGAACACGGCCTTGCGCCGCGCGTCCATGTTGATCATGCCCTCGAGCAGCGCATCGACCACGAGATGGGCGCCGAGGTCTTCCATGGCGTCGAACTTCGGGCCCTTGGCCTCGACGCGATCGAGCATGCCGTCGATCACCTTGGTGATGCTC
>CAMDDZ010000114.1 GCA_945893145.1 Rhodoplanes serenus
GTTTGTTGCAAAAAAGCCCCGTCCGCGCAAGCGGACGGGGCCGGTGCGCGCCCGGGATCCAACCGAGCGCGCGCGACAGCCCCAGCCTTTGCCCCAGTGCATGGGAGGTAGGAGCTGACGGACGTCTAATAGATAAGATAGCTGAATCAAGCTCTTACGTCAACCTGGCCGGGAACTGAACCCATCACGATGCCGCAGCGCCAGTAACCCCCAGTGGCAAAAGGGATTTCAGACCGACCGCAATCCCTCCTGCACGACCGACGGATGTAGCATGAAAGACACACCCAGCAACTTCCGATAAAATGCTAGACATCTTGTCCGTCATGTCTGTCATCGGACATGACTGCTAGACCATGACTTCGGCCATGGTGACTATCGTATCGGAGGCTGGTAAGGTGTCTCTGTCAGCCCAGGGGAGCGTGGCCGCAATCGGAGATCCACCGACGCGGCCGTCCCAGCGCTCTCCCGACTGCCCCAGTGCGCGAGGAGGGCATCAACACTACCCACGCAAATCCCCACTGATCTCCACGCATCTTCGTGGGTTTTTTGGTTGCCCTCCTCCGGGAGGGAACGATGGAAAATACGAGGAACAGAAAACGGCAAAGCTACAATTTCACAGACGACGTCAAGCGGGACCTTCGCGCTCTTACTAAGAAGCTAGATGATGACTGGCATGGCACGCTCGCCCTGCTGGCTGATGTCGGCCTGATATATATCTGCGTCGTAATCAGCTTGTATGTTCCCATGCTGTATATCCCCGCGATCATTGTGATCGGTTGTCGTATGCGGGCTTTGGCGACCATAGTTCATGAAGTTGCGCATTATACGTTCTGCTCTACGAGATGGTTGGCCGAGATATACGGCATGGTCGCCGCTTGGCTGGTTTTCCAAAATTTGCGGCGTTATCGGCGCTCGCATGTGCACTCGCATCACCCTATGCTGGGGAATGAAAAAAACGACCCTGACATTCTTAACTACCACCGGCAGGGACTCTTCGACACCCCGGCTGATTGCTTTGTGCGAAATCACTTCGTGCCGTTGCTGCTCGGGCTGAAGATTCCACAAAACCTACGCAACCTGCTGGTTGACAGGCTACTCCCTCAAAAGGGAGCCTCTACAGCCGAGCTTATGGAGCATGGTGGCCTAGTGGTATTCTGGGTCGCGATCGCCTTAGCGGTGTGGTGGATGGGCTGGACTGTTATACTCGTAAAGTTCTGGCTCGTGCCCTACATCGCGACCTTCCAAATGGTGAATTGGCTCATTGAACTATCGGAGCACTTCCCACTAACTCGGTTGTCAAACCTCGACGTGGAAATGACGAGAAATCGGCACGGAGGAATCATCGAGAATTTTTTCGTCGGCATCCATGGCGAAGGTTGGCACTTGATCCATCACCTCTATCCGGGCATTCCGTTTTGGCGCCTTGCGAAAGCGCATGGGATACTGATGCGTGATGAAACCTATCGTCGCGTGTCGAGCCTGAACGGCGGATTGTTCGTTCGGGGACCCAATGGCGAGCCCCCGATCATCAGTGTCATCCGCAAGCAGCTAGCAGCGGTACAACGGAAAGGACAGTGACATGAAATTCGTACTGGTAATCAACAGCAAGCGCAACGTGCCGGAGGCAATTAACGCCTCCGGCCACGTTTGCGTCGCCATACACAAACTGCTCAACGGCCATGATCTCAAATTGCGCGAGTTTCGCGACAATGAAGGAGCGGTCGTTTCCATGCTCACGGACTTTCCTCTGATCGTGCTATCGGCACGAAACGGGGCGCACCTAGAAGAAGCCCATTATGCCGCACTCGGCCAAGGCATCCCGTGTAGCGCCTTCTTCGACTGCATGCGAACCGGCACTCCTGAAGAGCAAGAAGAGTATGTCCAATCGCGCGCTCTGAAGGAGCAGGAATATATTACCCTAGCGTTATTTGGTTCCGACGAGCAGTTGAGACCGATCACCCGGCGCTTTTCTCTGCTGCGCGCCAATGCAGGCTAGAGCGCCGCCACCTTCCTGAACGCGCGCGCAAGTCGAATTTCAGGCACCCGCCCCGGATGAATCGGGGCGGTTTTTTTGTTGCTGGTCAGAGACAGAGTGGCGGTGTCTAAATTGCTGGTCCTCCCCTCCTCGTGTATTGTTGTTTGTAGGTCCTTCCACCCTGCGAACTGGCGCCGGAAATTGTTCGGGCGTCGGTAGTGGGACGGAGGAAGGCATGGCGAATTCATCGGCCACCGAGAAGCGTCGGACGAAGCTCGATCAGCTCGTCGACAGCGAAGGGTTTGACAGTCTCGACGATCTGATTGCAGCGACGATCAGCGATAGCGTGTCGCCGGCGATCTGCATAAATGAGGGCTGCGACTACACGGCCGAAATGGAGCCCGACCAGCGGGAGGGCTGGTGTGAGGCCTGCAGCACGAACACCGTCGCGAGCGCGCTCATTCTCGCGGGGATCATCTGATGAGCGCCGCGACCGGCTTCAAGGAAGTCGACGAAGCTCGGTACGACGAAATGCTCGGGGTCTTGCCGCCCGAGTTGTGGATCGACAAGGGCTTTCTCGTCGGCGAGCCGTACGATCACCGCAGGTGCAAAGCCACGGGCCGCTTCACGGCTTCATTTGCCGCGTTCATCTGCTACCGTGGGAAATACTACGAGAGCGAGGAGGCGATGGCGGTCGCGGAATTCAAAGCCTTCGATCCGGCGACGCTCACGGTCTGACTTCCCTGCCCCGCCTGGCTTGCGCCGGGCGGGGTTTACCTTTGAACACGCCCAGCAGATGGCCGCGCACGAGAGCGCCCGCACCACGAAGCTCTACGACCGCCGGAGCGACAAGATCACGCTCGATGAGGTCGAGAAGATTATGCTGTAGAAAGCATTTCGCTTTTAGTGTTCTTCATCTCTCGGGATTAACGCCAGGCTTTCTTATCCCCTGCTTCTTCTCTGGTAACTTACCGAGACCCCAAAGTAGAGTGCGGGCGGCATTAATTGATTCCGCGGCAGGCCGAGTATCCAGCCCGGCAAGCAAATCGGTCAAAATCCACATATTTACACCGACAGGAGGCAGCCAGAAGATCCAGTCCGGCAATATCGTGATGCTCAATGTTCCGCTCTCGAAATCTATCAACGGCAATAGCGGCGAATCGAGCGGTAGCTCGGGTTCCAAAAATGGTTTGGTCTCTATCGCATCCAGAAGTCGCGCTGCCATTAACACTAATCCAAAAAACCGTAACCGCTTTTGGGGTTTTGTTGCGGGAGATCCAACTTGTGGAACCCAGAACTGCAGCATGATCATCAAACGACTGAGCATGTGCCAGTGGTAGAGAAGACGAGTCCAATTCTGTCCTTGTTCACGATAACAGTCGACCGCGGCGCACCATTGGGTGGCAACAGTATCGGCGCTCAAATCAATGGCACCAATTGCGAGAGGAGACGCGGCGCGGGAAATAACACGCACATCTGAGTGTCGGAGGAGATTACACCCAACGTGGTACAACTCGTGCATGACTAATTCTTCTATTGCCGCCCTGCCCAAGTCGCGGCGAAGCTGCCTATCGGTTGTCGATTTCACGATGCGCCGATAAACCCCAACAATAGGCAAAATATTAAATTCGAGGCGCCGATTGTCTTCATCCGCTATAAAAGCGGCTTCCCGATCAATGCCCTCTAGAATGCGAAATTCGAAAGGTTTTGAATACACCTGAAGGGTCTGCCACAGGCGTTTACTTGCCGTCGGGCAAATTTGATCAAGTTGAGCCCGGATCTGAACAAGTTCTTCTCGTAACTCCTGCGCCACGCACTCTGCCATACGCTGCGGGGGGGTCGGCGGTACGTCTGGGGGTACTGGCACCATCGTCTCCGCTGTAGCCACGGTTGTGCGGGGACTCCGGATTTTACGATTGGTTAACGTGGTCGTCAAGAATTTTCGGGTGCTGGAGGATGTCTCTCAGTATGCCTGGAGTGGGAATTGGTCTGTAATTTGGGCCTTCCCCATGCTAGAATCTGAAACGATCCGGCACTAGGGGGGTTTTCTAGGACGACCCGGGGCACGCCGGATACTCCCCGCGAAGTCCCTAGAAGGAGGATATAGTGGCAGGAAATCAGCATCCTACGGAGGCACAGTCATCCGCAATTCTCTCGCTAGACGAGGGACGACAGCTTCGAGATCGGAAGGAGATGAACGCTGGGTGGACCCTAAAAGGGGTGCCCAACCAGACCGTTGATATGGCACGCAAAGCGGCGCGCTTGCGAGGCATGCGCATCGGCGCATGGGTAGCCGAATCCCTTCAAAAAGCGGCATCGCGGGATCTAGGCGGCGAACCTGTCTTGGAGACGCGCGACGAAGCCGTGCTCAAAAAGCTTGAGAACGTCGCAGAGGCAATAAAACAGGAATTCCGTGTTGTAGAAGACCAAAACAGAAGCTTAGAGCAGGAATTAGGAGTGATTCGCCGAGGTCTTCTACCAAGAATAGTTAGCGGCGGCAGAGAATAGCTCGTTCTTTCTTTTGGAGGACATAGTCTTCCCAAAATTTGAAAACGGGGCTGCATTGCGGCCCCGTTTTATATTTGGGCCAATTGCCATTATGCGGCGAGCTGGGCGGTCAGCCATCAATATGAGGCTGTGGCGTACGCCGGATTGGGGCTACAAAGCGAGGAGAGTGCGGCGCGCGTCCTCGGGCTTTACTGGCCCGTTGTTTTCGGCGTGATCCCCCAAAACGGGACGGTCACGAGCTCCACGTCACGGCCGTTCGTGGATAGCGCGAATTCGCCTGCAAATGACAACGGAGGGCCTGAAAGTCCGCACCCGCCGCCGAAGCGGAACACCGCGTTCATGCGAGAACGCGGCGGAATGGTGGTCATCGAAGGGATCGTCGGCTTCGGTGTTTGGGCGAGGTGCGCAATTTGCGCTATGCCTGCGGGGCCGGAGTCGGCCAGGCACGCGCTGCCGCTCGTGTCAGTCAGCACCGCTTGCGAAGCGTTGCTCGTGGTTCGGTGAGAGAGCGCGGCAAACTGAACGGGCGCATCGCGGTCGTTTTGCACGATCACCGTCACGGCGGGCCGCCGCTGAACGACAGCCAAGTTCCCCAGGCTAAGACGGATGCCCGATTGAGCGAAGGTGAGCTGCTGATCCGGCACGGCTCCAGGCGTTGTCGCGACCTGGCCGTGAGCAGTGAAGGTGAGGCCGATAAGCACGCCAGCCGCGGCTAAGACAGCATTTGGCATCATTCGCCCGGTCTCCCCTTCCCCACCCCGGTCAATCAAGCAGCCGGTGCGGCTCGCCGGCGGCGTCCAGCCAGGGATAGGCGAAAAACTCCTCGGCATCGAGCAGACCGCGCCGATCGGTGAATAGGCAGAGCGGCGCCGGGACGAGCTTCGCCGTGTGCTGCTGGTGCGCGGCGAGGATGGTGCCGACGCGCTGGCGCGTCGGTACGACTGTCAGCACTCGGAAGTGCGGCAAGCCGTAGTACCGCTCGTGCAGCCGGTCTATGTGGGTGAAGCCGTACAGGATGAGCTTGCGCAGCAGCGACGATTTATCGAGGTCGGGACGCACGACGGGCATGGTGCCCCGGTCGGCCTCGAGAAAGAAAAATTTGCGGTTCTGCCCCTCGGGCAGCTCGAGGTTGCGGATGCCGAAAATCTTGTCGGGGATCGCGTAGAACGTCTTCGCTGCCCTACCCTGCCAGCGGCCTGTAATGGGTCGCACGGACACCGGCCAAAAATAGGGGTTCGGGTTGCGCCGTGTCTCGGCCGGCGCGAGCTCGCGCATGATCTCGTCGAAATACATCACATCTAGTCGGCCGTGGCGCTTACACGCGAGCGCTAGCGACACCATGAAGTCCGTCACCTCAAGCGCGTGGTCGATGGTGCCGCGCGTTGCTGTGCGCGCCTTCGTCGTCCAATCGGCCGACGATCGCCGGAAGCCATATTTGGCGGCGAGAAGGTCGATGCCGCGGTTGCCCAAAATGTAGACCATCGGCTTAGAGCCACTGCCGGCGCGGTAGCTCTCGACTTGGACCTTCGGGCGCGACAGGTAATCGCCGTGAAAGAGAAGCTGCAGGCGTCGTTTGACCTGCTGCTCGCTGGTTGTCGGATCGGCTGCCATAAGAAGGTCGACGATGTGATGCGAGCGCGCGAAGCGGTGCCGGCCGACGATGCGGACGATCTCCTCGTCGCGCGGCGTCACCTCGAAATTCGGGATATCCCTGCGCCGGCGCTCGAAGCGCGGCAGCCGCTCGGCCACGGTCGTCATGGGATCAAGTGTACAGCTTCAGCCTCAGCTCCACTTCGCCTCGAAGGGCGGCGGCTCGGTAGTGCCGGAAGGCGCGCCGATGCCAAGAGCCGCGCGTCGCGCCGCGATTTCGGCTTCGGCCGCGGCACGGGGTAACAGGTAGGGGCTGCGCTCGGCGATAAGTGTGCGGAAGCGGGCAAGAATGCCGGGGAGCTTTGGTGGGTCCACTACATCGAGCGTCGTTAAGCGGGTCGTGCGCTTGCGCTCGCCCTTCATGATGAAGATGCGCTTCGGCAGGTGGGTGAGCTTCAGTTGGGCCAGGTGCAGGCTTTCGTCGAGCGAGTAGAACTGCGTCGCCCGCTCGACGCGCACCGGCTTCAAGGTCTGGTGCCGGCTGGTTGACCGGCTCCAGGAGCGGCCCTCGCTGTCGCCGAACGCAAACCCCTCTGTTGTGGCGCGTGTAATCCCGTCCCCCGTGCCCTCGTTGATGCTGCGGGTCTCCGATTCCTCGCCGGCTCGGACGGTGTAGCCTTCCGAGCTCGTCGTGGTCTCGGTCGAGCCCTCGGATACGCTGTAGGAACGGGTGTAGCTCGTCGTCGTTGAGCCGCCTTCGCTCTCGCTCTCGGATTCAAGCCAGAACGGCACCTCGTCGATCACGACGGGCATCATGCTTCCCTTTTTAGGCCGTTCGAGGTCGATATCCCCGCGCATGACCTGGCGGGCCATGATCGCTGCGTCGTCGTCCGACTCTAGCTTGAACACGACCTTGGTCTGCGTCCCGCCCATCACGGCGTCGTGCATAGCTTGTCCGCCGCGCTCCTTTAGCTGCCCCACCCGTTGGTGCGCGAGCACGGCGTGAAGCCCGAATTTACGGGTTTGATCGAGAATTCGCGGAATGTCGCCGGAGAGGAAGTCGGTCGCCTCGTCGATATAGAGCGTGAAGGGGTGGCGCTTCGCCACCTGCTCGTCGCGGGCGAGCGCGGTCAAAAACATATCGTTGATGAGCATGGTGCCGAACACGCGCGCGTTCTCGTAGGAGAAGGCGTTGCGGGCACCGAGATTGACGATAACGATCTCGTCGTTATCCATCGCTTGGCGGAAGTCGATGGCATGGGCCTGCTGCCCGACGACAAGCCGCATCGCGTCGGCCATCAAGAAGCGCGAGAGCCGGGTAATCGTGCTCTCGACATGCTCGGCGAACTCGCGCGCGGGCATGCGGTGGAGCTCGTCCCACACGATTTGAACCTCGGGGTCGGGGAGGTTCTCAATGACCTTTGCGCGGATCCCGTACGGGTCGCCAGCCTGTAGTAAGGCCGTACCCTCGGCAAGGGTGAGGCTGCGCACGGAGAGCGCGTAGAAGGTGACTCGCAGGATTTTTTCAAGGCGTGGCGTGTCGTCCAAGTTGGCGACGCCCCACGCCTGCGCGCACGCCGCGACCATCGCGTCGACCCTTACCGAGAGCGCTTCACCTTCAACCGCTCGCAATGGATTGAAGCCGGGGACAAGAGCATCGTCCCCTGGGCGGATGAGGTGGATGCGCCGGATGCGACCAAAGCCGCGGGAGGCGCACCATGCTTCAACGCGTTCGGCGAGGGTGCCGTGCGGGTCAATGAGGCACAGGCCGCGCTTCTTCACGATGTCCTGACGGATCATCGCTTCGAGGAAGCGCGACTTGCCCATGTCGGAAGCCCCCACGACATGCACATGGCGCGCCCGCTCGGCGTCCGTCAGCCTAATGCGGGTACCCCTTCGGGTAGTGCCGATGTCGACCATTAGAGCGCCGTCTGTTCGGTTTTCTTCGCCAGGACGGCCTGAACGATCGAGTCGAGCATCTCGATGATGCCGCGGATGCTGTCGCTTATGCCCTCCTCGCCACCTGCGTTTTTGACGATCTCGTCTTTGGCGGCTTCGGCGTGCTTCACGAAGTCCGGCACCTTGGCGAACCAGGCCAGGATTTCCTCCTCCTCGGAGCGCGACGGGCCCGACCGGGGCTCGTCGCTTTTTCCGCTGCGGCCCTTGTTAAGCTGCTCCTGGCGGACCCGGATTTGCTCCTCAAGCTCCATCTTTCGGAGCGCCCGCTCTAAGGCGGCGATGTCGTCGGCATCTCGGGCAGCGACGATGTTGCGCTTCTGCTGCTCGTAGGCGGCCTCGATGCGCTCTCCGGTGCCCTTACGAATCGTCTCGACGTGGTTCAACTGCTCGAACGCGGAGACCTGGCGGACGAGCGCGTTCGCGACTTCCGACTGACCATCGTGGTAGGCGGCGCGCGCCCGCGACGCCCGCTCCATCTGGCTAAATACGCGGGCAACGGCGGCATAGCGCATGGAACCAAGCACGGCGAGCCCAAACGGGACATTCGAGGGCAGGCGGAGGTCCGCTGGTTGAAGCTGCGTACCGTCAACGATCTTTGTAGTGATCGTGTCGTCGGCCATTAAGCGCTCCTCCTTCTTCGTATCGCTTCGCTGGTTTGCCATGCGGCCTTAGCTCGCTCAAGGGCGAGAGCAGCAAGAGCAATCGCTTCTCGGGTCTCGATAACCGCTGCACGCTCATACTCGGCCTGCGCGCCCCGCTCAAAGACTTGGGCGGCGCGGCGTTCCTGCTCCTCGACAAGACGAAGGCTCATAGCCTGCATCTTCTCAACGAGGACTTCGCCCTGCTCCAAGCGCACCTTGCGGAATACCGAGCTACCGGGAGGCAACTCGCCGAGTACCGCAGCGAGCGCCGGGCCGTCGAGAACACTCCGGGTGTTCAACGCCTCTTGCACCATGTGTCTGGCCGGGTGCGGATAAAAAGCCCAAAAATACCAGTAGGCGATTGTCTCCCACTTCATTATCAAGACAACCAGAGCCGCCGGTATCAAAATTGGCCAGATATACGAAACAATCCAGCCAATCACAAGAAACGGAATGTACATAAAAATAAGAAAAACGAAGACGAGCAAGTACCAAAGTACTACGAAGATGCCACCTATAGGTCCGCCGCTTGCGCCTATTGATCTGGCGACCGAATCGAAAAACTCTAACATTAAGAATGTCCTTTGCCGGGAGTGGTCTCCGTGCTCGCGACCGTCCTTGCGGTTGAACGCCCTGTCCGTCGCCGATACTAAATGGGCGGGCGGGGGTGAGCAATGCACCCATTAAGTTGTTGTCAAAACTTGATATTTTCAAACTGACTGGTACCCTGAACTGCCTCCTTGCGACCCTATGGTATGGAGGTGTTCTTTGGCCGATGTATTGCCTGACGGCATCCGGAAAATCTTCGATGATGCCGACGCTCAAACCGTCCGCTGGCGCCGGTTCTGCCGACAAGCCGAGGAAGGAGCCGCCGCGCTTTCGGAGTTCGTGCAAAAAGCCCAACGGGAGCCGGCAGGCGCTCAGAATTTCGCGCTGATGGTCTGCCACCTGGCCGGATTCGCCGCGCTGCAGGCTGAACTTATCAAGCTCATCGGCAACAAATCCTAGGGCCTCGGCCCTACCCTGCACCGCCCCTCGGGCGGTGCCTTCTTACACCCCCTCCCCTATTCGAGCGTCTCGGCTTCGCCGCCGTAGAAATTCTCGATGTTCACGACCATTGACGGCCTCGTCGTCCGCGTGCGTTTGGGCGCCGGCGGCGTCTCGGGCCTCGTGCCCCAGCGGGCGAGTTTCGCCTCTACCTCCTCGCGCCGCCGCCCCCAGCGTTGGCGGCTCTGCGCCAGCACCTTTTCGCGGTTCCGATAGCTCCATCCCACCTCGGCGATCGTCGCACCGTGGAATGGCTGCGCCGTCATGCCGCCGGCGACCGTGCGCACGCACACCTCGCCACGGTCGAGCTCGGTGAGCCGTTCGGGCTTGTTGCCGTCGCACCCCTCCTCGTAGGGGTTGGTGCGGTCATACGGGTTTCCATACCCGCCATTACCTTGTGTCATCTTCCCCTCTCCCCTCCTGCTGCATGGGATTACTATGCCGCGTGTGATTTTCCACGAGGCCGAGCTCCTTCAAGCGGCGAACGGCCGCGACCGCAGAGCGGCGGCACACACACGGTTTCCGGCGCTCCTCGGCCGACTGGACGAGCAAGGCTCCCTGTTCCGCACGGCGGCCGGCAAAACCGGAAAGTTTCTGCCGGCCGGTCATTTCCGTAGGCTCGGCATCGGGTCGCCGGTCAAATATCTCGCGCGCCGCTCCCGCTCCGATCGTGCGTTCATTTCTTCGCGCCAGTTTGGGTTATAAGGCGCCGGGTTCGGATTCGACGGCGGGAGGGGCTTAGCCACCCCGCTCGAATCGCGGTCGCGGGTGATCTCGGCGAGGCGCTGGCTGATCCGCTCCTTTTCGGCGATCACTCGGCGGGTTTGGGCCGTCGCGGAATCGCAGTCGGATATTGCCTGCCGCGCCCTCTCGATGAGGAGTTGCTCGGTTCTCTGGTAGTTGGCCTGCAAATCGGCCAATTTTCGTTTCAAGCTCTCGATCTCTGCCCGTGCTTTGGTCAACTGCTGGTCGGCGGCAGCTTGGGCCGCTGCAGCCCGCATGAGTTGTTCTTTGAGGCTGTTGGCGTGGCCTTTGGCTACGGCGAGCCCGGTTTCCGCCTCTATCTGGGCGACCTGCTGCTTGGCGGCCTGTTCGGCTGCGGCTGCGAGGTTCGTAAATCGGGCAAAAACCGCCGTCAGCTCGCTCGCCCTGATGAGCGGTCCGCGCTCGATGGTGAACTGCAAACTGCGCCACTCGAAGTGGCGCTCGTACCGCGAGGCGGCCAGGTGCGCGTCAACCCAGGGCTGGATCGGACGCAGGAGTTCCGGCGGCAGCGTCCGCAGGTCAATGAAACGGTCGTCCTTCATGGCCGTCACGCCAAGGCGACGACCCGCTCTCTCTCCGGGGCTCGATTGACGATCGTCGACGGCAGCGCGATCACCCCATCCGCAGCGGGGAAAAGCGCTGGATTCGCGGAAGGGCCAGCGTGCAGTTCAACGCGGGCACCGTGCTCTTTGATGTGCCGCAGCAGCGGCAGATAGCTCTTCTTCCCGACGATCAGCGCCACCACGTCGCTGGTTTCGGTAGCCCGATGGGCATGCGCGAATACCGACACGTCGGGACGACCCGCGCTGCCAAAATGCAGGTCAACTTGATGGCGGCGCAGCTCTACCAGGATGTCGTCGCTGACTTCCTTGGCCCCGAAAACCGCGTGGATACGTCGCAAAACGCGGCGTACGGTCGGCCTGGCTTGGCGCAAGTGTTCAATCAGAGCCAACACCGAAAGTTCAGCACCTCCAAATTCCCGCACAGCAGCATATAGATCATCGACATCGATAACCACTGACAGGTCTTGTGTATAAGGGATAGTCATGATCTTTCTCCTTTACTTGTATATTCGAGAGCACCGGGCGTAGAAGTTTTATTGATTTCCGTCACTATCGATCCAGATACCGGCCCGCAGTAGCTGGATTCGGCGACGTTCTGTGGCTTCACATGGAAAGATTGCTTCGGCGGGTCGGGTCTTCGCGTCCGACGTGACCAAGCACGCGTCGTGCGCTATTACCGGCGGGAGTCGCTCGTCGTCCTCTGTCGCTGAAAAATGCTTCAGCTTCTGGAGAGCTTTGGCGATCTGGCCATAATTGAAGACAGCCGCCTCCGGCAAAAGCCGGAACGGCAAACCCTGATCTGTTGGCATTGGCGGCTCCACACCGCCCGGCAGGGCCGCAGCATTGCGCTATTTTCGTTCTGCGGTAACATCCTGAAAGGCGGGCTCCAGGGGCATTCTGGCGTTCGCTTACCGGCGAGGTGGGGTAGGACCCACCTCCCCCCGGCTGGGGCACTGGCTTTAGGCCGGGAGCCTCGAAATACGCGGCGCCTGGCTTCGGCTAGGCGCCCTTGCTTTTCGACGCCACGCAGGACAATCGAGGCTCGCATGGCAGCCCGCAAGGGACACAGATCGGCCAAAAGTGACACACCGGACGGGGAGCAAATCGCGTGACTGAGGAGGTCGATAATGCCCGCCGCGCCGAAATGCGTCGAATTCTAGAAGAGTTCGACTTAAAATTGCCCGATCTTTTTAATGACAAAGACAAAGAACTGGAATTGGATCGCTATAGACATTACGTATATGGCCGCCGTCCACGTCCCTTGACGCCATTCAAGATAAACGGACTATCTATACTCTTATCAAAGAAAACTGGCCTTGATAAAAATTCTTTCCTAAATCGTATAATCAACGCACTGCCGCTTGATGCCCAGTTGAGCGAACTTCGTGAACCTAATCAGGTACTCACGATTTTAAGACATTATTCCTTCGGGTTTCAAGACTTACGCTTGCTAGGCGCAAACCTTCGGGCTGTGCCCGAGAGTGAACAAATTAGGATTTGTGACTTAACGACTCGATTTGTAATAGAGTTTTTAGATGAAAAAATACCTTCGGATTTCGAGTACGTCGGCTTAGCTACTTCCTTGCTTACCGCGATGTCTTGGCCGCGCGGTGGTAAATATTTGAATCTGCATGAACTCCCTGATTTCCGTAAATTGATCGCTAGAGTCGATGACAAGATGGATATTAGGCTTTTTGAGCCGCTCGCGTCAGCTGCTATGAAGAACAATATACCTGGGCCATTCGTAAAGCACGTAATTCTGTCCATCACAAACCCGGTATATCAGGAGCGCCACTTTAATCTTGGGACAGCGTACTTCGGGGACGCTCGGGCTATGGCGTCAGAAATCCTGAGGCATCTCACAGAATGGCAGCCCAGTTACCTTGGGGCCCATGATATCGGCCGTATCCTACATCTGATAACCTGCCAACGGCCGAGTATGAAGATCCCCACGGACTGTGTTCCCTTATTCCGAAAATACTCTTTCGAAGCACTCAAGAATTTGGGAATAAAGAGCGAAATGCTATCTGACGTAAACGACAGAATCGGTAAAATGGAACGATTCAATCAAACACGCAATGGCTCGCGATAGGCTACCTTAGCATTATCAGATTACGATGCGCTTGACCTTTCATTGGGCGTTTTTTGTATTATTCTGCCGATCATAGAGCGCTTTCTAGTCCGGGCACTTTCGTGCTTGGCGGACTTACTGTTCCGCTGCCTCACCGATCTAAAATTCTCGATATGACCATCATCGAAGGGGCCGGTCACGTATGCGCTTGGGCAAGGAAGTGCCGATTCCGACGCCGCCGCATGATATACGGCTATCCTATAAAATCCGCCGACGTAAGTAGGCTTGATTTAAGACTCTGCTCCAAAGAAGTTCTCTGTGTTCCCCACCACTGACGGGTTCGCCGTCCGCGTGCGTTTGAGCACCGGCGGCGTCTCGGGTCTCGCGCCCCATCTCGCGAGCCTGGCCTCCACCACCTCGCGCGGCATTCCGTAGCGGCGGCGCGGCGACTGGTATTACCGTCTATCTCAAGAACGGCGGGCTCCTCGAACACGCCCAGCAAATGGCCGCGCATGAAAGCGCCCGCACGACGAAGCTCTACGACCGCCGCAGCGACAAGATCAC
>CAMDDZ010000115.1 GCA_945893145.1 Rhodoplanes serenus
AGAACTGAGGCGAACTTCCGAACCGCGACAGAGTCTGATCCGATTTAATTGAATCGGATCAGACTCTGGCTTCTTGTTTGAGCATGATCTTTTTCCGACCTGCCTTCGCCCGCCGAAGCATCCAGCCACACGATGCGAAGCTGCCAGGGCTTCGCGCAGGCGGGAAACCGGGATCCACCCCGGATCAAGTCCGGGGCAGGCTTTTTTGGGATCATGCTCTAACGGTCCCGTGTCAGATTGGCATACATCTGCCGCAACACTCGTTTGACCACCGCCATGTCTTTGGCCGGCAATCCTTCGCTGGCGGTCGCTTCGAGTTCCTTGGCAATCGGAATAAGCCGCTGCACCAGCGCGGTGCCCTTCGGTGACAGCGCGACCACGACCTCGCGGCTCGAGGTCTTAGAGCGGCCGCGCGTCACGAGCCCCATCCGCACCAGGCGGGTGACCAGGCGCGAAATGGTCGAGGCGTCGATCGAGGTCATCGTGGCGAGATCGACCTGCCGCGCCTCACCGCGGTTGGCGAGCGCCGCCAGAAGCCGCCACATGTCGATGGTAAGATCGTGCCCGGCGAGCGCATTCGCGGTGTAGCTCGCAACCAGCGCGAAGCCGACGCGATTGAGCAGGTACGGCAGGTAGTTATCCAGATCCAATGGGGTGCGGTCGGCCACGGCAAAATCCCCGCGAGCTCAGAACGCGCCCGCATTACGACAGCATCGTTGACGCGGTTTACCCGTCTTTCCGTGCGTTTGCAACAATTGCACTTGCATCAATTGCATCTGCATGTATCCTTCCCAGAAGGCTGCGGCAACGACCGCAGGCCCGGATGGGAGAACGGTCATGGAATTTGGATATTTCACGCTCAGCGACAATCACTACGAGAACAACCCGCGCGACGCGAACACCTTCATCTCCGACATTACGGCCGAAGCCATTTACGCCGACCAGCT
The DNA here is from genome assembly GCA_945893145.1 of Rhodoplanes serenus. Lineage (GTDB taxonomy): Bacteria > Pseudomonadota > Alphaproteobacteria > Rhizobiales > Xanthobacteraceae > Z2-YC6860. Next base: position 948 of record CAMDDZ010000115.1, read on the forward strand.
CGGCATGCACTCGGCCTGGATCGGCGAACATCACTTCAACTCGCTTGGCGTGTTGTCCTCCCCCGAGCTGGTGCTCGCCTATATCGCGGCGCGCACCAAACACATCCGGCTGGCGCCAGCGGTCAACGTTACGCCGCTGCATCATCCGATCCGCGTCGCCGAACAATGGGCGACGCTCGATCTGCTCTCCGGCGGCCGCGTCGATTTCGCCTCCGGCCGCGGCTACGACGCCCGCGAGTACGAACCGTTCCACGTGTCGTTCGCCAACAATCAGGGCATCTTCGAAGAAGGCATGGAGGTGCTGAAGAAGCTCTGGAGCGCGGAGGGCCGCCGGATCGACCACGAGGGCAAGCACTACCAGTTCAAGGACGTGCGCATCACGCCGCAGCCGATCCAGAAGCCGCTGCCGGTTTACATCGGCTCGTTCTCGAAACCCTCGATCGAACTCGCGGCGCGGCTCGGCTACGGCCTGATCGTCGCGCCCTTCGCGGCGGCCATGAGCTACGGCGGCCTCAAGCAGGTCGCCGATCTCTATCACGAGACCTGCGCCAAGCACGGTACCAAGCCGCAACGCCTGATGTGCTCCTACTTCACGCACTTCTACGACAACGCCGCGCAAGAGAAGGCGCAGCGCGAGCGCCAGATCCGTTACTACAAGGAATGCGTGATCCCGGCATTCCCGGGCGACCCCAAGACCGCGCCGCCGAGCTACCACTACTTCATCGACATGGTGAAGCGGCTGCACCAGGTGACGCCGGAAGGCCTCACCGAGAACTCGGTGCTGCTCGGCAACAGCGAGCGCATGACCGAGGTGCTGAAGAAGGTCGAGGCTGCGGGCTTCGCCGAAGTGATCCTCTACTTCAACGTCGGCATGAAGCCGCACGCGCAGGTGAAAGAGGAGATGGACCGCTTCATGCGCGAGGTGGCGCCGAACTTCCAGGGCAAGCATCAGCTCCGCCGCGCGGCGTAAGCTTGCGGCACGCTTCCGTATTCCGGGCACGCACGTTAGGCTCACGTGCCCGGAGGACGCGCCCATGGAATTCGGCTACTTCACGCTCAGCGACAACCACTACGAAAACAATCCGCGCGACGCCAACCAGTTCGTCTCCGACATCACCGCCGAGGCGCTCTACGCCGACCAGTTGGGCATGCACTCGGCCTGGATCGGCGAGCACCATTTCAATTCGCTCGGCGTCCTCTCCTGTCCCGATCTCGTGTTGTCCTATATCGCGGCGCGCACCAAGCACATCCGGCTCGCCCCGGCCGTCACGGTGACGCCGCTGCACCATCCGATCCGCGTCGCCGAGCAATGGGCGACGCTCGATCTGCTCTCCGGCGGCCGCGTCGATTTTGCCGCCGGCCGCGGCTATGACGCGCGCGAATACGAACCGTTCCATGTCAACTTCAAGGACAACCAGAGCATCTTCGAGGAAGGCATGGAGGTGATCCAAAAACTCTGGGCCGCCGAGGGCCGCATCTCGCATCACGGCAAGCATTATCATTTCGACGACGTGCGGATTACGCCGAAGCCGATCCAAAATCCGATGCCGGCCTATATCGGATCGTTCTCCAAGCCATCGATCGAACTCGCGGCCCGGCTCGGCTATGGATTGATCGTCGCGCCCTTCGCCGCCGCCATGAGCTATGGCGGCTTGAAGCAGGTCGCCGATCTCTACAACGAGACCTGCATCAAGCACGGCCGCAAACCCGGCCGCCTGATGTGCTCCTATTTCACCCACTTCTACGACAATCCGGCGCAGGAGAAACAGCAGCGCGACCGGCAGATCCGCTACTACAAGGAATGCGTGATCCCGGCGCTGCCCGGCGACCCGAAAACCGCGCCGCCGAGCTACACCTACTTCATCGACATGGTGAAACGGCTGCATCAGGTAAAGCCCGAGCAGCTTACTGAGAACTCGGTGCTGCTTGGCAATTCGCAATCCATGACGGACACGCTGAAGAAGGTCGAGGCCGCGGGCTTCGCCGAGGTGATCCTCTACTTCAACGTCGGCATGAAGCCGCACGCGCAAGTGAAAGAGGAGATGGACCGCTTCATGCGCGAGGTGGCGCCGAACTTCCAGGGCAAGCACCACGAGCGCAGGAAGGCGGCGTAACACGTCAACACCACGTCGCCCCGGAATGACAGCCTCACTGCTTCCGTAATCCTGGCGCGCGGGCTAGGCTCGCGCACCTGGAAGGATGAACGGCTGAGGCTGTCGTCCTTCGAGGCTCCCCCGGCTCAAGGCCGGGGTCGCACCCCAAGGATGACGGTCCATCGAAAATTTCACGCCCCTCGTCGTCGCCTATTGCAGCGTGGTGATGATCATTGCCTATTCGGCGCGCGGTGCGTCGGGCTTCGGCGCGGCCGCGGCGCTGCCGCTGCTGGGCCTGGTGCTGCCGCTCAAGGTTTTGGTGCCGGCCTGGTCGCTGATCGCGCTGGTTGCCGCCTCCGCGCTGCTCGGCAGCGACCGCAAGCGGATCGCCTGGCCGGAGCTGCGGCGACTCATTCCCGGCACGCTGATCGGCATCGCGGTCGGCCTTTATGTGTTCACGCTGCTCGACTCCGCGATGCTGGCGAAATGGATCGGCGGCTTCGTGCTGGCCTATGGGCTCTATTCGCTCTGGGCCACGTTCCGCCCGGGCGGACACACGCACATCCCGCCGCGGGTCGCGGCCATGCTCGGCGGGATCGCGGGCGGCATGACCGGCACCATCGTCGGCACCATGGGGAGCACGTTTTTCGCGATCTATTTCGACGCCATCCGGCTCAACAAGGACAATTACCGCGCCACCATGACGGCGATCCTGCTGACGCTGACGCTGCTGCGCGGCATCGGCTATTTCGCGGTCGGCGAATTCAGCCGCGACGTGCTGATCGTCACCGCGGTGCTGTTTCCGTCCATGCTGATCGGCATTTTCATCGGCACGCGCATTCACCACGGCATGAACGAGCTCGTATTCCGCCGCACCGTCTCCTGTTTGCTGATCGTGAGCGGCCTTGCGCTGCTGGTGAAATAGCGCCGCCGCCGCCCGATCTCGCGGCCGCGGGGTCTCATAACTATCCCCAGATGCCCTTGGCTCCGGCCGCGGCGCGGGTGTTTACTTGGTACCAGGGCGGCACGCATTTCGGCGTTGCGGAACCAAAACGCCGAAGCTGATTTGAATCCCTGGCCCGGATCGGATTTCGCCGGGCGAACCGAATGAGCGCGCCATGATGTTCGCTCCCCTCTCCGCATTATCGCTGGTGGCGCAATTGATCGTCGTCGCCGATCAGGTGCCCAAGCTTGACGTCACGCCAAGCTGCCGCGGCGCGGCCGCCGCTGGCTACATTCAGCAGGGCGTCGAGCGGTTGCAGACCTGCATCAACAGCGAGAACCGCACCCGCGACGACCTCGCGACCAAATGGGCGACTTTCCCGGCGGCCGACCGCGCCTATTGCGTCGCCACCGTAAAGGGATTCTCGCCGACCTACACCGAGCTCGCGACCTGTCTGGAGATGCAGCAATACGCCCGCGAAGCGAAGAAGAACGGACCGGACCTCAAGCCATTGCCGGCCCGGCGTCGTTGATAATCAGGTCGCTGATCGCGGCAGGGCTTTGGTTACCAAGCGGACGCTTCGCCTGTGCGGCGCGGCGATGCAACCCTAGCGCGCTGTTTCGTCATTCGGCATAGTCCGCCCGCGATTCCGGGCACCGGAACACGTTGCGAGAACATGGCGCGCATCCTGGTCATCGACGACGAGGCGGCGGTTCGCATCACGATCCAGATCGTGCTGGCGAACGCGCAGCATGACGTCGTGTTGGCGGAGGACGGCCGCGCCGGCCTTGCCGCGTTCAAGGCCGGCAGCTTCGACATGGTGGTGCTCGATCTGTTCATGCCGGGAATGGACGGCTTCGAATGCATGCGGATGCTACGTCAGCAGGCGCCGCACATCCCGGTCCTGGCGATGTCCGGCTTCATGGCGCGCACCGCTGGAGCTACGCCCGACTATCTCCTGCAGGCCGGCAAGCTCGGCGCCACCGCGACGCTGGCGAAGCCGTTCAAGCCGGATGAATTGGTCGGTGCGGTCGCGAAGTGTCTCGGTACGGGCTAGCGCGGAACGGCGCAAACGCTTCTCCCGGTTGAGGACAAGAGCGCGCGAGCCGGAAACCCGGCCCGCGCCTGTTGTTCGAGGTCCGCGTTCCGGTGATTAGCGGATGCCGATGACGCGGCGCGGCGGCAGCGGCTGCGGGTTCAGCATGACCGCGCCGGACCGAGACACCGAGGTGCCAATCCAGACGCGCGGAGGCAACGGCTGCGGATTGAGCATCACCGTGCTGCCTCGCGGCGCAACCACGGGCCCGGCCGCGCGCGGGACATTGAACTGCGCCGCCGACGCGGCGGTGGCGAATCCAGCCGCAATGCCGGCAGTCGCGGCAGCGGCAAACAAAAGCTTCGAGATTTTCGACATGGGCGTGGGCCTTCTGGTGCGAGGGGATGAGTCCCCATCAGCCCTTCGTCGCCGCCCGCACCCATCCCGTTCGGCAGCCCAATTATTAAGTGCTCGACACGGTTAAGGCCGCGTTGATCGGTTTGCCAACACGCTTGATCAAACGATCTCGCCTGGCAACGCGGACTAGCGCCTACCGCGTGCAGCGGCGGCGGATCAGCTCCTGGAAATCGCCGATCGAGTCGTTCATCTGGCCAACGTTCTCGCGCTGCGTCGTGCCGGTGTTGCAGCGCGCGAAGACTTCGCGCCCCTGCTCCATGATCTTCACGTGCGACCGATAGGCTTCGCACTTCTGCGCCTGCGTGCCGTTCTTCACGGATTCCAGCTTCGCCATGGTCTGCTCGAACCGCTTGTCGTTGGCTTCAAGATCGACGCGGCAGGCGGAGCTACCCGGCTGCGCCGCGACCGACGCAGCGCTGAGCGCGAGCAGCGCCGTGGCGACCGCCACGCGGAACATGTGAGATCGCATCGTCGTGAGAGTCATGGAATGCCCCTTCCAATGTTTTCTGCACATTGGTCGGGCGAAGGCGTGCGCGGGTTCGGGCGCCGTTTGTATCGTCGGTATCGGCGCGCCTCAGCCGAGATTCAATTCCTTGAAGAAGTCGTTGCCCTTGTCGTCGACCACGATGAAGGCCGGGAAGTCCTCGACCTCGATGCGCCAGATCGCCTCCATGCCGAGTTCGGGATATTCCACCGTCTCGACCTTCTTGATGCAGTGCTCGGCGAGGTTTGCAGCAGCCCCGCCGATCGAGGCCAGATAGAAGCCGCCGTATTGCTTGCAGGCCGCGGTCACCGCCGGCGAGCGGTTGCCCTTCGCCAGCATCACCATTGAGCCGCCGGCCTTCTGGAAATCGGCGACGAATGAGTCCATCCGCCCCGCGGTGGTCGGGCCGAACGCGCCCGACGCGTAGCCGGTCGGCGTCTTGGCGGGACCGGCGTAATAGACCGGGTGGTTCTTAAAGTAATCCGGCAGCCCCTGCCCTTTCTCCAGCCGCTCGCGCAGTTTGGCATGCGCCAGATCGCGCGCCACGATCAGCGGGCCGGTGAGCGACAGCCGCGTTTTGATCGGATAGCGGGCGAGCTGCGAAAGGATTTCTTTCATCGGCTTGCGCAGGTCGATCTTCACCACCTCGCCGCCGAGCTTGCTGGTATCCACCTCCGGCAGATATTTCGCCGGATTGTGCTCGAGCTCCTCGAGATACACGCCGTCCTTGGTGATCTTGCCCAATGCTTGGCGATCGGCCGAGCACGACACGCCAAGCCCGATCGGCAGCGACGCGCCGTGGCGCGGCAGCCGGATCACGCGCACGTCGTGGCAGAAATACTTGCCGCCGAACTGCGCGCCGACGCCGAGCGACTGCGTCATCTTCAACACCTCCTGCTCCATCGCAAGGTCGCGGAAGGCGTTCCCGTCCTCCGAGCCTTGCGTCGGCAGGTTGTCGAGATATTTGGTCGAGGCGAGCTTCACGGTCTTCATGGTCAACTCGGCGCTGGTGCCGCCGATCACGATGGCGAGGTGATAGGGCGGACACGCCGCGGTGCCGAGCGTCAGCACCTTCTCCTTGAGGAACGCCACCATGCGGTCGTGCGTCAGGATCGACGGCGTCGCCTGAAACAGGAACGCCTTGTTGGCCGAGCCGCCGCCCTTGGCGATGAACAGGAGCTTGTAGCCCTCCTCGCCCTCGGCATAGATCTCGACCTGCGCGGGCATATTGTTCTTGGTGTTCTTCTCCTCGAACATGGAGACCGGCGCGAGCTGCGAATAGCGCAGGTTCTTCTTCAGGTAAGCGTCGCGCGCGCCCTCCGACAGCGCACCCTCGTCGTCGCCGTCGGTGAACACCAGGCGGCCCTTCTTGCCCATGATGATCGCGGTGCCGGTGTCCTGGCACATCGGCAGCACGCCGCCCGCCGCGATGTTGGCGTTCTTGAGGAAGTCATAGGCGACGAACTTGTCATTGTCGGAGGCCTCAGGGTCCTCGACGATGGACTTGAGCGAGGCGAGATGCCCGGGCCGCAGCAGATGGTTGATGTCCATGAAGGCGGCTTCGGACAGCGCGCGGAGCGCCTCGCGCGAGACGACCAGCACATCGCGGCCCATGATCTTTTCGACGCGCACGCCCTCGGACGTGATCTTGCGGTAGGTGGTGGTGTCCGGCCCGAGCGGGAAGAGAGGAGTGTGGCGGTAGGGCGGGATAGCGATGGGAGGCGTGACGGGAGCGTTCATGGGTGCCAATTCTGCAAAGACAGACCAGCGCCTCTATGCCGTTTCATCACATGGAGCGCAACCGTGTCCCGAGGCCGCCGGCACAACACGCCCCGCGAGCCGCGCTCTTCCATCCCGGCGAATCCCGCCCTATCTACTCAGCGTGCCCAAACGTCCCTTCCGTGTCGGCCGCTCGAACATCGGGCTCGGCCTTTTCGCCACCCGGCCGATCGAGCAAGGCGAGGCAATCGTCTGTTATCGGGGCCGCCGCATCCGCACCCGCATCGCCCAGGAGATGGAGCGTACGCGCGGCGCGAAATACATGTTCGAGATCGACCGGCACTGGACCATCGACGGATCGTCGCGGCGAAATCTGGCACGCTACACCAATCATGCGTGCCGGCCGAACGCCGAATGCAAGCTGCGCCGCGGCGCGCTGGCGTTCGTGGCGCTCCGCGACATCGCGCCGGGCCAGGAGATCACCCTCGATTACGGGCGCGAGTATTTCGACTTGTTCATCCGCGACATCGGCTGCCGCTGCGCCTCATGCCGCTGACGCCGTGGGCGGGATACGAAAAGCCGATAGGATGGGATGGGTACGGCGACGCCCGCCGCCATCCGGCGCGAGTTCTGGCCCGAACGGGAACAGTGGAGTGTGACGGTAAAGGGGATGGAATCTGAGTGGGCCGTTTGCGGATACCATCAAGTGAAGCTTCCGAGATCGCCAGTGCCGCCCATCTTGAGAAGGCGTTTGATAAGTTGGAAGCCAGCGGTTGCGGCCCCACTCATCGCATCCGTGATGGCTTTCTCAACCCCTTTTTGGGTTGCTGACTTGGACAACGTTGAGAGCCACTTGAAAAAGCCGCCCGTCTGCTTTGTGTCAATGAAGGGGGCTTGCAAAGCCTCAATTGTAGCGGCCAACAGTGCGATCAACTGCTTGACCTGAATCGGATCTATTGGTGAATCCGGCGAATTCAAAAAATTGCTGCTTTCGACCATCTTCTTCAGAAAGACTAGCTGTGTTGCGACTTCCGCTATGACGCCCCCGACTTCAGCTGTTGTAGCGTTGCGCCAGTCACCAACAAAAACGGCGCTCTCTTCTGCTTGGCTTACTTCGCGTGCGACCGCCGATCTGATGCGACCGAGCATATTGTCGGACAACGGTCCACCACTCAAAATTGCATCGAGTGTCCGCTTAGACATTCCAAATTTCTTGGCAGCCGCATTTATGCCAACGCTGCTATGCACGAGATACTGACTTAACAATTTGGGGAACAGTTTGGTTTTGTAAAAGCGCTTGCCGCTTTGGCGGCTTTGATAGTATTCAGCGCTTTCCAAAATTTTGTCGATCTCCGCAAGAAATGCGTGAGCCGTTACATTAGGCTTCTTCTGTTTAGCCATGCTCACCAAGCCGAATATGATCAACGGATAGATTACGTGCCCTCAGCGAGCGTAGTGTTGGATTCGATCAATATGCATCCCACTTCACTCTATGCAGGCCGCAAGGGACACCTTAGCCCACCACCACCGCCATCTCGCCCCTCGCCTTCCGGGTCGGCTTCACCGTAATCCGCACGTCCTGACCGAGTGCAGTCAAAAATTCCATCAGCCGGCCGACCGAGAAATTCCCCGCGCGGTTGCGCATCAGGGCGGAGACATGCGGCTGCTTGATGCCGAGTACTTCCCCAGCCTGCGCCTGTGTCAGTCCGCGCTCCTTGACGATCTTATGAATATGCAACGTCAGGCGCGCCTTCAACAGCTCCTGTTCCGGATTTGGCAACCCAAGATCGGCGAACACGTTGCCGCTGCTCTTCTCGATCCGGATTTTTCTATTGCGCATGTCAATTCTGCCTTTCCCGATGGTGCCGCTCAGCATCCGCATATCGCGCTTTGATCAGGTCGATGTCGGCTTTCGGAGTTGCGATGCCCTTCTTAGATTTCTTCTGGAAAACGTGCAGCACGTACACGGCATTCGCGAAGTGCGCGGTATAGACCGCCCGATAAGCATCGCCCATGTAGCGCTCTACGATCTCCATGACTCGCGTTCCGCCAAAGCCCTTCAATGGCTTCGCCGCCGGATCGGTTCGCCCTGTTGGGCGGCATAAAGCGCCTGGCCGATATCGCGGCGGACCTGCGGGGGCATGGCGCGGAGATCACGGCGGCTGGAGCCGATCCAAAAGACTGGCTTTGCCGCCTCGCTCATGATATCAATATACGTATAAATATATAACCGTCAAGCCACCGTCTTAGTGGATCGGGTGCGTGAACGAGAATTTCATTGAACAGTGGAAACAGGCGCCAATTGCGGTCGTGGTAAAATGAGAGCGCGCCGACGCGCGGCTCCTTACCCAATCAGACCACCATGAGCCGCACGCTCACTCGTGCGGCACGACCTTGTAGGGCTGCGAATACGGCTCGACGCGGAGCGACGCGTTCGCCATCACACCGATTTTGGCGCGCGGGGCGATCTCCATCGTGGTGCCGTCGGGGCCGCGCCGCACGCTGTACTGCCAGAGCGTGAGCGAGCCCTTGGCGGCGATCGCCTTGGCGATGGCGATGGCGCCGGCGTCGCCGCCCAGCTCCTTGAGCTCAGCGTCACTCAGGCCGACCACGATTTCGTCCTTGACGGTGACGATCTTGAACAGCGTCTCGGCACAGGCGGGCGCCAGGAACGCACACGACAAGACCGACGCGAGCACGAATTTCGTGGACAGCATGTGTTGGGACCTCTTTTACGGCGCTGGGAGCAGGCCGGTCTTGCTTTGTCGCGCGCAGGGCGCCGAAGGTTCAAAACTTGCGAGGTTTTTTTGCCACCCTGGCTCGTTACCGCCACAGTGGCCTCCGGCGTTTCCAGGCTGTTTAGAATTGTGTCACAAACTGTGCCGCGATAGCCCCAGATGGGTTGAGACCCATGCGCCTTGCTGTCTCGATCGCCCTTCTGCTGACCGCCAGCAGCCTCTCCCATGCCCAGCAGCCGCAGGGCACCATGATGGGCGCCGGCATGATGTCGTGCGCCGAATTCGGCTTTCAGCACCGCCAGCCGTCCACGCCGGAGCTTGGATTTTTCTACTTCTCCTGGGCGCAGGGCTTCATGTCCGGCCTCAATGTCACGGAGCTCGCACTCAACCGGCCGATGCGGAATTTGAATGCAATGCCGGTCGCCGATCAGCAAAAGGCCATTCAAAAGTTATGCGATGAGCGGCCGCATCTGACGGTGGCCGAGGTCGTTCGCGACTTCTACCAGACCTTGCCGCTGATTCCGCCACCGCCGAAGTAAGGCGCATCGCCAAATGCGCGACCGCCCCACCCTTTTGGGATGAGGCGGCCGAAATTGATTCAGAATTCAGAACGAAGCGCGTCGGCGTTGACGTTACTTCCAGCCCGATTCTTTGTCGCAGGCGGCTTTCGCGGCCGGGTTCGATTTTTCCCACTGGGTGATGGACCGCGACTCGTTGCTGTCCATCTTCTCGTTCATGCAGGAGCAATACTTGCGGATGATCTCACCCGAGGCGAGACCCTTGTTGTCGTCGATGCACTGGTTGACCCACTTCATATCGTCGGCATTCATCCGCTGCGCCAGCGCGCCGTTGGTGGCGGCGAACGAGGCGGCGAGCAGCAATGCGGTGGCAATGGCTTTCAAAGTCATCTCCCGTTGAGTTGTTGGGTCGCGGAACAATCCGGCGGCCGTCACGGCGGGCTTGTTTGAAGGCCCCGTGGCGAAGCACAACGGCGGCAACCGCGTCCGGTTCCGTCGCGGGTGCGCTCACTCCCTCTCTACGCCCGCATCCTTAACGATCTTTTCCCATCGCCCATATTCGGCGCGCACGAAGCCTGCGAATTCCGGTTGGCTCATCGGCATCAGTTCAAGGCCGGCACCAAGGATCGCCTTTCGGGCGGTCTCGTCTTTGAGCATGTTCTGCACCAGCGCGTTGATGCGTCCGACCACCAGCTGCGGCGTGCCGGCCGGCGCGACCACGCCGGTCCACGCGCTCATCAGGTATCCGGGTACGCCAGCCTCAGCCGACGTCGGCACATCCGGCGCGGCCGCCAGCCGGATTTTGGTCGAAGCGAGCAGAAGCCGCAGCTTGCCGGCATCGACGCCGGCGCGGAGCGTGCCGATCGAGCTCGACACCAGATGGATGCGGCCGCCAATCACATCGGTGATGGCCTGCACGTTGCCGCGATAGGGCACGTGCACGAGCTGGATGCCGGCCTGGCGCGCCAGCGCATCGCCCGCGAGATGCGCGAGCGAGCCGACGCCGGCCGAGCCATACGCAAATGTGCCGGGTTTGGCTTTGGCGAGCGCAACGAACTCCGCGAAGGTCTTCGCCGGAACCTCGGCGCTGATCGCGATAAGCTGCGGCCCATCGAGGATCGCGGCGACGTGGACCATGTCGTTTAGCGCGTCGAACGGCATCGACTTCTGAATGAACGGATTGATCACCAGATTCGAGTTGAGCGGCACGCCGAGCGTATAGCCATCGGGCGCGGCCTTGGCGACCGCGTCCATGGCGAGCGAGCCCGAAGCGCCGGTGCGGTTCTCGACCACCGCCTGCTGGCCGGTGGTGCGGGTGATGTATTCGGCGAGCAGCCGCGCCGCGAGATCGGCGATGCCGCCCGCCGCGAACCCGGAGAGGATGCGCACAGGCTTGGTCGGCCAGTCTTGGGCATACAAAGGGGTCGCGCCGAACAACGCGAGACCGATCAGAGCCGTGGCTATCAGACGGACGATCACGGCAGTTCTCACGGCACTTCTCACAGCACTTCTCCTGGCGTTGTGCGGATGTTTTGCAGGCGCACGAGGCTGCGTCGCATCGTTAACAGCATAAGCCCCCCGGCAAGCAGCGATTAATCCTGCCCGCGGTTCGGGAATTCCGGCTGGAACCAACCATGCCGCGCCCTCGTTCTATGGCTGGCCTCTTGTACGCGCGTTGACGAGGTTAGCCCGCGGAGGAAATAGCCATGAATCAGACAGTGCATCAATTTTTGCAGCTCGTCCTGCAGGGAATCACCTGGGTGCTGAAAACCATCGAGGACCTCTGGCTTTGGTCCTGGTCGCAAATCACCGCCATGTTCAGCATGTCGTGGGGCGATCTGGCCGGATGGAAAATGGCGGTCGGTATCGTCGCCATTCTCACGCTTGCGACCATTCTGTTTGTCATGGCCAAGCGCGGGCTTGCGGCATTCAGCCAGATCGCCGGCGCATTCTGGACCATGACGCTGACGGTGTTCACCTTCCTCACCTTCGTGGTGACGGCAGGCGCGCTGTCGCGCGGCTTCCAGTGGGTGGTGGCAAGCGTGCCCGATAAATTCTGGGAAAAATTCATCTAACGCGCAGCGCGAGCCGCGGTAGCCCACCTTGATCGGCGCCGGCGGCGCGAGCGCGCCGCCGCGCTATTCTTTTTCGATGCCCGCGTCTTTGACGATCTTCTCAAACCGCGCATACTCCGCCCGCACAAACGCCGCGAACTCCGGCTGGCTCATC
>CAMDDZ010000116.1 GCA_945893145.1 Rhodoplanes serenus
GATGCGCCGCCGATCCATCCCGCGCCAGGGCGGTCAGGTCGGCGCGGTCAACGGAAGACAAAAAGCCGGCGCAAATCATGCCCCATCACGAATCCCAAAATCGTCCCGTGGCAAGCGGTTTTTCGGACTATCGATGAATCGGGGTATACATTGTCAGCAGCACCGGCTTTCTTGTGATTCTGGTGGTGGTTGGCCGTCTTGCACGGCGGGCTCGCACGACGCTGGTGGAGTGATGCCGGCATCCCGCCCCGTGTGTCGGCTGACGTATTCGCTCTCTTGACATGCGGATTTGCGCCCAAGCTTGATGGCTCGCACATCACTGGAGCCGCGCATGATCATCGATTTCCAGCAGCACTACACGCCGGCCGAAATGCTCAAGGGCGACCCGCGATCGCTGACCGCGCAGGTCGATGAGCGTGGCAACCCGAACTACCTGCTCAACCCGCAGCTCGCCGACCTGTCATCGCACGTCAAAATCATGGATCACGCCGGGATCGACATGGGCGTGCTGTCCTGTGGCGTGGGTTTCGACCAGCCTGATCTGAAAATCTGCCGCGCCATCAACGACCGTATGGCGCAGGCCGAGAAGGATTTCCCCGGCCGCTTCGTCGGGCTGGCACACGTGCCGGCACTCAAGCCGGACGAGGCAAAGGCCGAGCTCAAACGATGCGCCGTCGATCTCGGCTTTCCGGGCGTGGTCATTGCGTCGGAGATGCAGGATCAGGCGCTCGATGCGGAGGCGTTGCGGCCGTTCTGGAAGGCCGCCTGCGATCTCGGGCTTTATGTGTTCATCCATCCACTCGCCAAGGTCATCAATTGGAACCGGATGGACGCCGACGACCTCGGCCGCATGTTTGGCTGGGAGTTCTCGCTGATGATCGCGACCATCCGCGTCATCAACTCCGGCCTGCTCGACGACTTGTCGGACCTGAAAATCCACTTCTCGCATTTCGCCGGCGGCATCGGCCGCTATCGCGGCCGCTACAACGGCTTCCAGCAGCGCACCAAGTGGGGCACCTCGCAGATCAAGGGTCACAACCGGCAGCCGAAGCTCCCGGTCGATTACTATCTCAACAACAAGCTCTACTACGATTGCGCCGGTTGGGCCGGGCCCGATCCGTGCGGCCCGCTTGGGGCGGACTGGGTGAAGTTCGGACTTCAGGAGCTTGCGCTGTCGCAGTGTGTGTTCGCGACCGACTATCCGCAGGCGATCCGCGACGCCGGCGAGGTCAAGGATTATGTGCAGGCGGTTGAGGTGCTCGATCCCAACGCCAATGCGCTGGTGCATGGGCTCAACGCTGAGAAGCTCATCCCGAACATCAAGGAGCGGGTGGCCAGGCGAAAAAAGTAGAGCAAAAAGTAGGAGAGCGCATCATGGCGGCAGGCCGCAAGCGACCGATTGTGCATTTCGTCGGCAGCATCCCGCTGCCCGACACCGAGACCGTGCTGCGCACGCTTGCCGCAGCGGTAGGGCCGCATGTGACGCGGCTTCCGGACGGCGAGACCGGCATTCGCAAAACGTGGATCAAGTTTTTGCAGGATGTCCTGTCCGGCAATTTGGCGATCGAACTTGCCACCGACGTGCCGCCATTCAAATTTGTGCAATGGGACGGCAAGGTGGTTCGGGAAATTCCGCGGCTACGGGTGAAGCCCGGCGCCACCATCGATCCGAGCACGTTTCAAACCGGCTATGCCGACATGGCGATCGAGTCGTGGCGGATCTTCGAGCGGCTGCAGAAGGCAGGCGTTATCCCGGCGAACGTGAAATTCCAGATTTGCATCCCGACGCCGGTCGCACCGACCTATAACAACATGGTGCCGGGCGACCGGCAGAAATTGCTTGTGCCGTTGACGCAGCATTTCCTCGGCGAGGTGCAAAAGATCGCGAGCGCGCTGCCGAACGATCGCATTGCGCTGCAGTGGGACGTCTGCCAGGAGGTGCTCGCCTGGGAGAACTATTACGACAAGGGCCCGGTCGATTTTCGCACCGAGACGATCGACGTGCTGACCCGGATCGGCGACGGCGTGCCCGCGGCAATCGAGTTCGGCTATCACCTTTGTTACGGCAGCCCCGCCGACCAGCACATGGTGCTGCCGAAAGACATGGGCATCATGGTCGAGATGGCCAACGCAATCACGGCTGGCGTCAAACGGCCGATCCAGTTCTTTCACATGCCGGTGCCGAAGCCGCGCACCGATGACGGCTATTTTGCGCCGCTGCAGAACCTGAAGCTGCGTCCCGATACCGAACTTTATCTCGGTCTCGTCCATTACGACGACGCGCAGGGCGATGCCGCGCGGCTCGCCGCCGCTAGCCGCCATGCGCGTGTCGATGGCGTCGGCACCGAATGCGGTATGGCGCGTGGCGATCCGGCTCGTTTGCCGGCATTGCTCGCGGCGCACGCGAGAGCGGTGGAAGCGGCGGCTTAGGCGGTGGTCCGCGTCACTTCTGCTCCGGCGCGAAGGCTTTGGCGTAGCGCTCGGCGATCTCCGGCGGCGTTGCGGCGATCAGCGCCACCACTTTGTCGATCTCTTCGGCTGGAACGAAGCTGAACTCCATCTTGCTGCGATCCATCTCGGCGAGGAAATCTTTGTCCTGCGCCAATGCGGCGAACGCTCTGCGGAGGATGGCGATGCGCTCCGCCGGCACGCCCGGCGGCGCGATCAGCGGGCGCGCCGCGGTCTTCTGTGTGAAGTGCAGTTCCAGCACCTTGCGGTCGGCGTCGCTCTTGATGAAATCGAGCGCGGCCGGCAGGCCGCCAAGCTCCGGCTCTTTGTGCAGCGAGCCTTGCAGCAGCAATGTGACCTGTTTGTCGGCGAGCCAGTTCGGCCGCACGGCCTTGAGACTCGACCATGACCAGTCGGCGATGCCCTGCACTTCGCCGCGCTCAACGGCGAGCGCGATCTGCGCGGTGCTGTTGTAGCCGGTGACGACCTTGAACTTGGTGCCGATCAGCGAATTGTAGAGCCGCGGTGTGGTTTCGGGATCGACGCCGGTGATGCCGCCGACGATCAGCTCCTTGTCGAACAGGTCTTTGGTCGTCTTGTGCGGCGCGGTGTGCCAGGCCAGCGTCACCGCAGTCTCGCTGTTGAGGCTGCCGAGCCAATGGAATTTCTCGATCTCGAAGCGCACGCCGTTTGGGTAAATCAGCTTGGCGAGCAGCATGCCGCGCTGGATCAGGGCGATCACGGTGCCGTCGGCCGGCGCCGTGCCGAAGATGTAATTCGCCGCCGCGATCCGCGCCGGCATGTTCTGAACGATGACCGCGGGATTGCCCGGGATGTGCTTGCCGAGATGGCGCGCGGCGACGCGCGCCTGGAGATCGTAGCCGCCGCCGGGGCCTGCGCCGACGATGAGGCTGATCTGCTTGCCGGCGTAGAAATCCTCCGCAGCGGCTGGCGAGCCGTGATGAAGAGCCGGCAAGGCCAGCAGGGCGATAGCGAGTGCGATGTGCGCAACGAACCATCGGATCATGGCAAGGTCTCCAGACTCGGAATTATCACCCGTTTTGGTCCGCGTGCCTACGCTTGACCGCCGCGGCGTGGTGCGGCCTTATCGCGGCCGAGATTGGTGGAGGTCGGTGTGAAAGCCATTGTCATTCGCGAGTTCGGGCCGCCTGGCGTGATGCGCTACGAGGAGGTGCCGACGCCCGACCCCGGCCCGGGCGAGGTGCTGATCCAAGTCCACGCCGTCTCGGTCAACCGCACCCTCGATACGGTGGTGCGCGCCGGCAAGTACGCCCGCCGCGTGACGCTGCCGCTGACGCCCGGAGTCGACCCCTCCGGCATCGTGGCCAAGGTCGGGCCCGGCGTGACGATGCGAAAGGCCGGCGACCGCGTCACCGTGCAGTTGCGCACCGGATCGGACAGCGGCGCCGACTCGATCCGCAACCTCGGCGCGCATGCTTGGGGCGGCTATGCCGAATTCGTCCGCGCTCAGGCTGACCGCACCGCCATTGTGCCGGACGATCTCGACTTCGCGACCGCAACTGTGATTTCGCGCCATCATCCGACCGCGTTCCATCTGCTGCGCGATCGCGCCGGCCTGAAAAGCGGCGAGTGGGTGCTGGTGATGGGCGCGGCCGGCGGTCTTGGCAGCGCTGGAATCCAGGTCGCGAAATATCTCGGCGCCAAGGTGATCGGCGCGGCCGGCGCCGACGAGCGCGTCAAGGTCGGTATCGATCTCGGCGCCGATGCGGGCGTGAACTATCGCGCCACCGACCTTACCATCGAGGTGATGCGCATCACCGAAGGCAAGGGCGTCAATGTGGTGTTCGAGAACATCGGCGATCCCGAACTGTTCCCGAAGGCCTTTGCCACGCTGCAACGGCGCGGGCGGCTGGTCACTGCGGGCGGCCACGGCGGCGGCATCGTGCCGCTCGACGTCAACCGGCTGTACCAGAACCACCTTACTATCATTGGCGCGACTGGCGAGACGCCGGACGACGTCAACATGAGTCTTAAGGCCGCGGCCGAGGGCAAGTTCAAGGCGGTGATTGATCGCATCATGCCGCTGTCGCAAGCGGCGGCGGCGCACGAATGGGTCGAAAGCCGCAATGGCGTCGGCAAGGTGATCCTCGATCCCACGAAATAGCCCGCGCCGCCGAGGGAGCATGGCGATGAATAGCCATGCGACCGACGGAGTCGGCGCGGCAAACTAAGTGGAGTCCGCAATGGCCGATCTGAAAAAAACCCGTACCGACGTGGTTGGCAGCCTGCTGCGTCCCGTTGGCGTGCGTGAAGCACGCGCGAAGCTCGACGAAGGCAAGATCGACGCCGCGGCGCTGCGCCAGATTGAGGATGACGCGGTGCGCGACGCCGTTCGCCTGCAGGAAAGCGCCGGTCTCGACGTGATCAGCGACGGCGAGATGCGCCGGCTCAACTTCCAGGACAGTTTCGGCGCGGCGGTTGAGGGTTACGATGCGGGCGAAAGCACGCTGCACGACTACGAGAAGCGCGTCGAAGGCGGCACCGCGCTGCGGCGCTGGGAGGTGCCGGTGCAGCACAAGGGCCCCGCGGTTTCGCACCGGCGGCCGGTAACCTCGCGGCTCAGGCTCAAGCGCAATGTGCCGCTGGAGGAATACAAATTCGTCGCCGGTGTCGCCAAGACGCCAGCCAAGGTATCGCTGATCGGCCCGGACCGCATCAGCCAGCGCTTCGCGCACGAGAATTCCAAGGCGGTCTACAAGGACATGGACGCGTTCATGGCCGACGTGGTCGCGATCGAGCGTGAGATCATCAAGAGTCTGGTGGAGGCCGGCTGCCGCTACGTCCATATCGACGCGCCGGGCTACACCGCCTACGTCGATGAGCAGACGATGACGCAAATGCGCGCGCGGGGCGAAGACCCGATGCAGAATTTCTCTCGCTCGCTCAAAGCCGACACCGCGCTGATCTCGGGCTTTCCGGGCGTCACCTTCGGCATCCATCTGTGCCGCGGCAACCAGCGCAGTATGTGGCACCGGGAGGGCACCTACGACGCCATCGCCGAGCGGCTGTTCAACGAAATGCCTTATGACCGCTATATGCTGGAATACGACAGCCCGCGTGCCGGCAGCTTCGAGCCGCTGCGCTTCATGCCCAAGGGCAAGGTTGCGGTGCTGGGTCTTGTCAGCACCAAGGTTTCGGAGATGGAGAGTATCGATGCGCTCAAGAAGCGTATCGACGAAGCGGCGAAATTCATTCCGCTCGATCAGCTTGCGATCAGCCCGCAGTGCGGCTTTGCCTCCGACGTGATCGGCAATCTGATCAGCGCCGACGATCAGAAGCGCAAGCTGGAAATCGTGGTGGAGACGGCGCGCCAAATTTGGGGCTGAATATATTCAGCGCTTGCAGACGTTCCGATAGGTTCCGGCGGGAACTCGCAAATAGGCGTGTCCTATTTTTTTGAAACATCCATCGCTACCAGCGCGTTGGTTTTGTGCGCAACGACAACAACGAAAAGCGCAGAATCCAAACTGGCAATGAAGGAGATTGAAAAAATGAGAAAGCTTCATATTCTGGCCACGACCGGCACGTTGCTGCTCGCTGCGACGGGCGCAAGCTTTGCGGCGAATCCTGACGGACTCGTAAACGATCCGCAGGTGCAGGCATCGCAGGCTACGATGAGCAATGGCGCGAATGGCGTCTCGATCAGCCAGCCCAGGATTTATAACCGCGGTCTTAACACCCCGGCCCCGGCTCCGGATCGGCCCTACGGCAACCCGGATCGTTGGTAACGTTTGAGGAGGCGATTGTGAACAAGGGCCCCGGCGCAAGCCGGGGCTCTTGCTTTATGTCAATCGCAAGAGCTTCCGCGCGTTGCCTTCAAAGATCAGCGCGCGATCCTTGTCGTTCAATGGCGCGGCTTTCAGCCATTTCGTGCCGAGCGCATTGTTGATGTAGGGCCAATCGACCGCAAACATGATGCGCTCGATGCCCATTTCGGCGATCGCGCAGGCCAGCGCCGAGTCGGAAAACGCGCCGCTGGTGGTGAGCCAGAAGTTCTGCCGGTAATAGTCGGCGAGCCCCTTCGCCATTTTCTGGAAGCGCGCCAGATTGTGCTCGCTTCGCCACAGCGTGTATGGCGCGGCTTCGCCGAGATGACCGACGATGATCTTTAGCGATGGGTATTCGTCAAACAAGCCCGACGTGATGAGCCGGAACGTGTGGGTCAGCGTTTCGATGCCGAAGCCGAGCGGCGGCCCTTGCAGGCCCGGATGATCCTTGAAATAGGCGTCGAAGATCGCCGGCAGCACCGGCGAGGGGTGAATGTAGATCGGCACGTCGAGCTTGGCGGCACGCTCGAACACCGGGCGGAATCGCTTGTCGTCGAGGAACAAGCCGTTGCTGGTGCCCATGATCATCGTGCCGTGGAAGCCGAGCTTGGTCACGGCGCGCTCGAGTTCATCGGCGGACGCCTTCGGGTCGGGCAGCGGCAGCGTGGCGAAGCCGGCAAAGCGCGTGGGGTGCGCACGCACCGTTTCATAAAGGAAATCGTTCGACGCCTTGGCGACCCGGACCGCGGTTTCGGGATCGAGGTTGTTTGCCGCCGGATTGTTCTCCGACAGCACCGCGAGATCGATGCCGCCTTCGTCCATCTCTTTGAGGCGGACGCCGGTGATGTCGTCGAGCATCTTTTGCACCGGCCCGTCGCGCGGCGGGATCACCTGGCGCAGATAAGGCGAGGTGAAGTGCTCCTCGATGGCGATGACTTTTGCGTCCGGCATCACGGTCTCCTGTGGCTCTTAAAGCAATGGCCGGGCAAGCCCGGCCATTGTCACTCGCGAAATTGACGCGCGTCAGGCGCTGACGTGCTCGATGAACTTCTGCGGCGGCGGGTCGCCCCACTGCGAGACCAGCGCCTCTTCGGCCGAGAGCAGGTTCGAGCCGTTCTTGATGTTGAGCCGGTCGCTGTCGGCCCAATGCTCGTGCACGCGGCGCCATGGATCGGCCCAGTAGTCATAGACCTGGCTGCCGAGCAGATGACGGCCGATGCCCCACATGTGCTCGTACTTGCCGGTGTCGCGCATGTGCTGGTGGCCCATGAACACGTCGTCCATGTCCTGCACTTCGAACGAAATGTGGTTGAGGCCGGCGTGATCGTGGTTGATGGCGAAGAACACGTGATGATCGACGAACGTGTCGCCGCCGTCGATGCGATTGAACGAGCCGATCAGATTGTCCTTGGCGCCCGCATAGACGTCGTCCGAGCAGATGAAGCCGAGGTGGTGACGGAACCAGTTCACCGTCTCCTTCACCTTTGGCGTGCCGAGCACCGCGTGCGCGATGCGCTTCACCCGTGACGGGCCCTTCTGGATGCGCATCAGGTCGCCCTTGCGCGCCAGCGGGGCGTATCCGCTGTTGAGCAACTGGCGAGGCGCCGGAATCTCCGGAACCTTCTCCATGCCCCACACCACTTCGATCTGATAGCCGTTCGGCTCGGTGACACGGACGCGCTTGCCGCCGCCGGGCTCGTCGAGGTTCTCGACGCCGGACGCGCCAGGCACCTTGGCGAAGGTCTTGAGGTCGTCCTCGCTGGCGGCGTGATAGGCGATGCCGACAAACTTCGGGTCGCCCTTCTCGGTGATGTGGAGATGATGAACCGGATCGGTGCCGCGATAGTAGATCGCGTTGTTGGTCTTGGCGCTCTGGACCAGCCCGAAGTTGTTCATGAATTCGGCTTGCAGGTCGAGATCGGGCGAGCGCAGGCGCGCGTAGGCGATGTCGGTGACCTTGATGACTGGCATTGTTTCCTTACCCTGAATTTTGGGGCGGTTCTCGTGACGCCCCGTCTGGCCGGACATTATCGCAGCCCGTGCGGGCGCGCAATTTCATGGCGGGCCTCGCCACAGAGCTGATATGCGCTGCGACATGCGGGACGATGCCACCGCGCTGGCCGGGCTTCTGGTGGCGTTTCTTGGGATGTGCTGTATTCACGGCAAAAGTGGTGGGGAGGACGTCGTGAAACTGGTTCTGTTCCAAACTGCGCCAAACAGCGAGATTGCACCCGGGCTGCTCACCGACCGCGGCGTGGTCGATATTTCGAGCGCGGTGAAGAAGAGCTACACGCCGCAGCTCACCATGACGGGCATCATCGACGACTTCGACCGGCTACGGCCGGCGCTGGAGAAGCTCGCCAAGGACGGCCCCGCGAAGCCGCTGGCGCAAGTCCAGCTGAAACCTCCGCTGCCGCGGCCGGGCAAGATCCTGGCCTGCATCGCCAACTACTGGGAGCACGCGCAGCGCGAAGCACGCCCGCTCAACATGTTCATGAAGAACCCGGACGCGGTGGTCGGACCGGGCGACACCATCATGCTGCCGGAGTTCACCGTGCCCTGGGCCTTCATGCACGAGGCCGAGCTGGCGCTGGTGTTCAAGGGCCCGGCCAAGATGGTGAAGCAGAAGGACTGGAAGAGCGTGATCTTCGGCTACACCTGCCTGATCGATGTGTCGGCGCGCGAGCTTGGCCGCCGCACCTGGCCGGCGATTCCGCTGACCAGCTGGCTCGGCAAGTCATTCGACACATTCGCGCCCATTGGCCCCTGCATCGCCACCGCCGACGAGATCAAGGACCCCAACGATCTGATCGTGCGGTTTTGGGACGACGGCGTGCTCCGCCACAACTACAACACCGACGACATGGAGCACCGCGTGCCGGAGCTGGTGGAATGGGCCACCACGGTGATGACCATGAACTCCGGCGACCTGATCGCCTGCGGCACCAACCACGAAGGCCTGGGCTTCCTGCAGGACGGCGAGACGGTCGATATCGAGATCCAGAACATCGGCAAGATGACGCTGAAGGTCCGTGATCCGCTCAAGCGGACCTGGGAGAAGGGTGTCTATATGGGCACCGATTCCACCAACCCGGACGCGGTGAAGCGCCATCGTCCGCAAGGCGGCGCGAGCGCAACAGGCGCGATCTGACGTTTCGCAAACTCGGAGACGCAAATGGCTGAGCAGACCATCAAGACGGTCGGCATGATCGGGCTCGGCAAGATGGGCAATCCGATGGCCCGTCTGCTGGCGAGCAAAGGCTTCAAGGCGGTCGGCTACGACGTCAGCGATGCGGCCTGCAAGGCCTCCGCCAAAAACAATGTCGAGATCGCGGCTTCGCCCGCGGCGCTGGCGGCGAAATGCGATCTGGTCATCGTGCTGACCGCCTTCGAGCATCAGGCCGAAGACGCGCTGTTCGGCAAGAGCGGCGTGGTGGAAGGCGCCCGCAAGGGCACCATCGTCGGCATCGCTTCGACCATTTCGGCACAGGGCATGCGCGCCATCGCCAAGCGGCTTGCCGAGAAGGGCCTCGTCGCGCTCGACATGCCGCTGTGCCGTGGCGAGCCGTTCGCCGAGGCCGGCACGCTGCTGGTGATCGGCGGCGGCGACAAGGCCGCGTTCGAGCGTTGCCGTCCGGCGCTGCAAGCCTTCGCCACCTCGATCTACTATCTGGGCGATGTCGGCGCCGGTCAGGTCGGCAAGATGGTCAACAATCTCATTCTGTGGGCCTGCATCTCAGCGAACTACGAGGGCTTCAAGCTCGGCGAGAAGCTCGGTGTCGATCGCAAGGTCATGCGCGAAATGCTGCTCGATTCCAGCGCACAGAATTGGGCGCTGGGCAGTGGCGCCGGCGACCGGCCGTTGCCGTGGGCCGAGAAGGACATGATGGTCGTGCTGGAGGAGGCCGACGCCGCGCGCGTGTCGCTGCCGCTGTCCGGCACCATCAAGGAAGTCATCAAAGGCATCAAGATCGAGCGCGGTGAATAGGCGGGCTGGTCAAGACGCCTGTGCCGGCAAGCGATAGAGCGCGCCGTATTTCGTGCGCAGGTAGCCGAGGTAAGGCTCCATACTCATCGGGGTGCCGGTCGCGCGCGCGATCAGTTCGTTCGGCGGAAATTTGCGCCCGTGGCGGTAAATGTTTTCGCGCAGCCACGCGTGCAAAGTGCCGAACGAACCGTTTCCGACCTCGCGCGGAATGTCCGGGTGCGCCTTGACGGCTGCGGCGTAGAACTGCGCGCTGAGTATGTTGCCGATCGTGTAGCTCTGGAAACTGCCGCCGATCCAGCCAGAGTACCAGTGCACGTCCTGCAGGCAGCCGTCGCGGTCGTCCGGCGGGGTGACGCCGAGCGCGGATTGCATGCCGGCGCGCCACGCTTCGGGCAGGTCTTGCACGCGCAATTTGCCTTCGAGCAGGTTCAATTCCAGCTCAAAACGCAGCATGACGTGGAGATTGTATGTCACCTCGTCAGCATCGGTGCGGATGAGCGAGCGCTCGACCTTGTTGATGGCGCGGTAGAACGTGTCGAGTGGAACGGACGTGAATTGGTCCGGGAACGTGCGCTGCAGCTCGGGATAAAAGTGCGCCCAGAACGGCAGGCTGCGCGCCACCACGTTCTCCCAGAGGCGCGACTGGCTTTCGTGCACGCCGGATGACGTGCCGGAGCCGAGCGGCGTTCCTTCCAGATCGGCGCTGACGCCCAGCTCGTAAAGCGCGTGGCCGGCCTCGTGGATGGTCGAGAACATCGCGTCGCCGAGGTCATTGTCGCGCACCCGTGTGGTGATGCGCACGTCGTCGGCCGCAAACTTGGTGCAGAACGGATGGAGGGTCTTGTCGAGCCGGCCGCGATTGAAATCGTAGCCAAGGCGTCCGACCACGTCGCGGCTGAATGAAAGCTGCTCGGTTTCAGCGAACGACACCCGTAGGCAGCTATCGTCCGCGGGCGGCTGATCCGCAATGGCGCGAACCATCGGCACGAGCTCCGCGCGCAGCGCATCGAACAGGTTTCGGATCAGCGCCGTGGTCATGCCCTCGTCGGCATCGTCGACCATCGGATCGGCGATGTGCTCGTAGGGTGCGTAGTAGTTGGCGTATTCGCGGCTGATCTCGATTGTCTTTTCCAGGAACGGCCGCATTGCTGCGAAATCGTTGGCCGGCCGCGCACGCGTCCATGCGTCATAGGAGGCCGCGCCATGTTCATTGGCTCGCGCCACGAACTCCGCCGGCAATTTCACCGCCTTGTCGAAGTCGCGGTGCGCGACGCGAATGAGCCTGGCGTCGTCCGAGTCGGCGGGCAGGCTTTCGGCATAGGGCCGCAGTTCGTCGAGCAGTCGCCCAAGCTCAGGATCGATCAGGCGTTCGTGCGCGAGGCGCCGGAGCACCGCGCCTTGGCGCCCGCGCGCGGCCGCGCCGCCGTCCGGCATATAGGTTGCCTGATCCCAGCTCAGCACCGAGCCCGCCGCGTTCAGGTCGCTGATCTCCAGCAAGCGGCGTTTCAGTTCTTTGAGCTTCGTCTCTGCGGTCTGGCGGCTATGCGAAGCGGAATCGTTCATGAGAGTGGCCACAAGTTTCGTTCTGTGTATTGTAGCGTCCGGCGACGCCCAGAGTCATTCGACAAGAGTCATTCAAGGAGTTTCGATCGTGAGCCGCTTGCCGTTGACGCTTGCTATCAGCCACTACGATCATGTCACCGAATTGATGAGCGGGCGCGTCCAGGTCGAAGGCGTCGATCTGACCTGCCTGCTCACGCAGATCGAGGAAATCTTTTTCCGGCAGTTCAATTATTTCGACTTCGACGTCTCCGAAGTCTCGATGGGCAAGTACTGCTCGCTGGTGTCGCAGGGCAACGCGCCGCTGGTGGCGATCCCGGTGTTTCCGTCGCGAGTGGCGCGGCACTCCTCGATCTACATCCGTCGCGACGGCCCGATCAAGAAGCCGGCCGACCTTGCCGGCAAGCGGATCGGCATTCCGGAATGGGCGCAGACCGCGTCGGTCTATTCGCGCGGCTTGATCGCGCATCAGTTCGGCATCGATCTCACCTCGATCCAATGGATCCAGGCCGGTGTCGATCAGCCGGGCCGACTCGAAAAGGTAAAGCTCAAGCTGCCGCCCGGCATGAAATATGAGGCGCGGCCCGACAAGAGCCTCTCCGGAATGCTGGTGTCGGGCGAGATCGACGCCGCGCTGTCGGCACATCCACCGTCCTGCTACGAGCACGGCCATCCGAACGTGGTGCGATTGTTCGAGGACTACCTCGACATCGAGATGAAATACGTCAAGGACACCGGCATCTATCCGATCATGCATACGGTCGCGATGAAGCGGGAAATCTTCGAGCGCAATCCGTGGGTCGCGACGAACCTGCTCAAGGCGTTCGAGGAGGCGCGCCGCCGCAGCGTCGAGCGCGCGCTGAACAACACCAGCTCAGCGCTGCCGTTGCCGTGGGGCTATGTGTTTGCGCAGCGCATGCAGGAGATCGTCGGCAAGGATCTGATGCCCTACGGCGTCGAAGCCAACCGCACCACGCTCGAAGCCTTCCTGCAGTACGGCTACGAGCAGGGCGTCTTCCATCGCAAGCTGACGCCGGAAGAGCTGTTCCCGCCGGTGGTGCAGAAGAGCTTCAAGGTTTGATGCTTGCCTATCCGGTTAACGCAGACACCTACTACATGTAGGGTGCTGCCACTCTCCCGAGTAAAGTTCGCCGAAGGTCGGTGCCCCGACGTTGCCCGCGATACCAAGGAGCGAGCGGAAGGCGTTGAACGGGTAGAACCGCCTGTTGAA
>CAMDDZ010000117.1 GCA_945893145.1 Rhodoplanes serenus
ATGCCGGTCGCGAGCGCCAGCGCTTCGCGCGGCGTCAGCCCGCCAAGCTTGCCGCCGACAAAGGCGCCGCTGAATTTGCCGATCGTGGCAATCGCAACCAGCGCGAACGTGAGGAAGAGGAGGTGAGGGTCCTTCAGCACCGTGAGGTCTGCGTGCAGCCCCGCAGTGCCAAAGAACACCGGCATGAAGAACGCGATGATCAGGCCGCGTAATTGCTCCTCGATGTGGCGCGTCAGGATCGGGGACTCGCCGATCAAGATGCCGGCGACGAAAGCGCCTAGCACCGAATGCACGCCGATGGCGTGCGTGGTCAGCGCCATCAATCCCATGATCACCAGGATCACGGTGATGACCGCGTAATCGCTGACGAAGGTGTCGTTGGTCCAGCGGATCGCGAGCGAAACCAGCCGGCGGCCGATCGTCAGGCTGAACGTCATGAAGGCGAGCGTGCCGATGATGCTCTTGGCGATGGTCCACGGATCGATGGTGCCTTGCAGCGCCAAGCCGATGATGACCGCGATGATGATCCAGCCGATGGTGTCATCGACGATGGCCGAGCCAAGGATCACCTGGCCCACGGTGCGTCGCAGAAAGTTCATCTCACGCACAACGGTCGCCACGATCTTGACCGAAGCGATGGAAAGCGCGGTGCCGAGAAACAGCGACGTGATCAGCCGCTTGCTCGGATCCGGCAGCATCGAATCCGGCAGGAATTCGCCGAGCGCGTATCCGCAGATGAAGGGAAGGATAATTCCCGCGACCGAAGCCGAGATCGACGCGCGGCTGCTCTCGCGCACAAGCTTGAGGTCGGTCTCCATCCCGGTCTGCAGCAGGATTAGCAGCACGCCGAACTGCGAGATCGCGTCCAGCATCGCCTTCTGCTCTTTGGAGGCAGGGAACAGTGCGTGCTGCAAGTCGGGCGCTAGCGCGCCGAGGAGCGAAGGACCGAGTATCAGGCCGGCGATCAGTTGCCCCATGATCGCGGGTTGTCCCATCCGCAGCATAACCTCGCCGAGCAGCCGGCCGACCACCAGCAGCGCCACGATCTGAAGGATGAAAGTCGCCTCGGACGCACCGGCCGGCTGGTCCGCCGCAAGCGCGGTCCCGCTCAAAAGCAGCAGTGCAGCAAGCCCCAAGCTGGCACGACCCAGCAGGGCTCGGGGCGCGATGGCAATGGGAAGCAAGCCGTACTCCTCAGCTTCGCGTCTGCAACCCTAGCTGACGGGCCGAACGAGGCCCTTCGGGCGTCCGATAACCCCACCGGTTCCATTGGGTTCCATTGGGGTTCCATCGATCTGCAATTGCAAATTATTCGCAACAAGGTTATGGTTGCGTCGGAAACCAGCGGATCTTGCCGGTTCGTGGACGTGGATTTGATTTAATGCAGGTGCCAGGCGAGCGAGCGGTCCCCCAGGAGGGCTGGCGCAACGCGCGAGGACGGCCTTCGCTGGCGGAGGTATTCGGCTCCATTGCAACGCGCCCGAGCGGCACGCTTTGGCAAAAGCTCCTGGCCTTCCTCGGGCCCGGCTACCTGGTTGCGGTCGGTTACATGGACCCCGGCAACTGGGCCACGTCATTGGCCGGTGGCTCCAAGTTCGGTTACGCGCTGCTCACTGTCGCGCTGCTGTCCAACCTGATGGCGATCCTGTTGCAGGCGCTCTGCGCTCGGCTGGGCATCGGCGCCGGCCGCGACCTTGCGCAGGCCTGCCGCGGTGCCTTTCCGCGGTACGTGTCCTGGCCACTTTGGATCGTCGCCGAAATCGCCATCTGCGCCACCGATCTGGCCGAGGTGATCGGCACGGCGATCGGGCTCAATCTCCTGTTCGGCATTCCGCTCGAGCTCGGCGTGCTGATCACAGCGCTCGATGTCTTCTTGGTCCTCTGGATGCAGAATCTCGGCTTCCGCTGGATCGAAGCATTCATCGTGACGCTGCTCGGCGTTATCGCCGTGTGCTTTGCAATTCAAATCGCGCTGGCCGACCCGCAGTGGGGCGCCGTGATCCGCGGTTTTGCGCCGACCACTGACATCGTGACCAATCCCGATATGCTGTATCTCGCGATTGGCATCATCGGCGCGACCGTCATGCCGCACAATCTCTATCTGCATTCCGGCGTGGTGCAGACGCGGCGCTTCGGCGAAAGTGTCGAGGACAAGCGCGAAGCGATCAAGCTCGCGACTCTCGATTCCACCATCGCGTTGATGTTTGCGCTGCTGATCAACGCGTCGATCCTCATTCTCGCCGCCGCAACCTTCAACAAGGCCGGTAAGACCGATGTGGCGGAGCTCGAGCAGGCGCATGCCTTCCTCGCGCCATTGCTCGGCTCGGCCATAGCGCCGACGTTGTTCGGCATTGCGCTGCTTTGCTGCGGCATGAACTCGGCCGTGACCGCAACGCTGTCCGGACAAATCGTCATGGAGGGCTTCATCGATATTCGCCTGCCGCCCTGGGCGCGGCGGATGGTGACGCGGGCGATTGCCATCGTTCCGGCGGCTATCGTGACAATTTGGTACGGCGAAGCGGGAACCGCGAAGCTTTTGATCCTGAGCCAGGTGATCCTGGGGCTAGCGCTGCCGTTTTCGATTGTGCCGCTGGTGATGTTCACGGCCGACCGGCGCAAGATGGGCGAGCTGGTAGCACCGGTTTGGGTGACGGCGCTGGCGGTGCTAACCGCCGC
Source organism: Rhodoplanes serenus (assembly GCA_945893145.1). Lineage (GTDB taxonomy): Bacteria > Pseudomonadota > Alphaproteobacteria > Rhizobiales > Xanthobacteraceae > Z2-YC6860. Next base: position 2,677 of record CAMDDZ010000117.1, read on the forward strand.
GGTGCTCATCATCCTCAACATAAAGCTGATCTACGATCAGGTCATTGGCTGAGCCTAAAAGCTCAGCTTTCGACGCGCGTCCAGCCGTCGGGCTGCAGCCGCTCCTGCGGCAGAAAGCGGCCCTTGTAGTCCATCTTGCGCGAGCCGCGCACCCAGTAGCCGAGATAGACGTAAGCGAGCCCCATCCGCCGCGCCCGTTCGATGTGGTCGAGGATCATGAAGGTGCCGAGCGAGCGCGCGCCGGCTTCCGGCTCGAAGAACGAATAGACCATCGACAGGCCGTCGCTCAGGATATCGGTCAGCGCAACCGCCAGCAGCGCGCCCGCGCCGCGGCCGTTGATGGCGCTGTCCGGTCCACGGCGGCGATACTCGACCAGCCGCGATTTGACGTGGCTGTCTTCGACCATCATGGCGTAGTCGAGCACCGTCATGTCGGCCATGCCGCCGTCGCGATGGCGGGTGTCGAGATAGGACCGGAACACCGAATATTGCTCGGAGGTCGGCACCAGCGCGCGCATCTCGCCGACGATGTCGCTGTTGCGCTCGGCGACGCGGCGCATGCTCCGGGTCGGGCGGAATTCGTCGGCGATCACCCGCACCGAGACGCAGGAGCGGCAGGTCTCGCAGGCCGGCCGGTAGGCGATCGACTGGCTGCGGCGAAAGCCGCCGTGGGTGAGCAGATCGTTGAGGCCCGGCGCGCGTTCGCCGACCAGGTGCGTGAACACCTTGCGCTCCTCCTTGCCCGGCAGATACGGGCACGGCGAGGGCGCGGTCAGATAGAACTGCGGCGTATCGCGCGAATGTTGCGTCACGGCGACCGATGGTCCTGGCGGGCGGAGGATTCGCCCCTTGTCTTCCCGTAACTGTCGCCTTGAAGGATGCCCTTCGTCAAAGGGCAAAGCGCCGCTGCGAAAGCCTTAGCCGGGGCGGCGGGCCGCTGCCTTCAGCATGCTGGAACGAGTGACGTTGTTGATAATCACGGTGCCGACCAGCATGTCGTGCAGGGCACGGCGCCGGTCGTTGAAGAAGCAGACCAGCAGAATGAACGGGGTCAGCGTCGAAACCGTGATCCAGAACACGATGGCGTGGACCGAGCCGAGCACGAAATAGGCTGGCGCGCCGTACCAGGTGCGCATTTCGAGGTCCATGACCCGCATGCCGATGGTCGCCGAGTGCACGCTGCCCAGCGTGACGCCGTAATAGGCAATCGCCCAGACGATCATCGCCGGCCACAGCAGCCCGTAGAACAGGAAGCCCAGTCCCAACGTGACAATGCCGATGACGAAAATGAACATCGCCATGAACAGCACGGGGATCGCCAGAATGAAGAAATCGATGACGAAAGCGACCAGCCGGCGGGCCAGGACGCCCTCGAAAAGCTCTGGGTTCGCCGCCGGATCGTAGGCGTGCGGCTTGAGCTCAATCGATACGCCGATGCGTCTGGGCTCGGTCGATGACATGAGTTCGGCCCTGCTGGTCGGCAGGGAAATGGCCAATAATGATGGCGGTTGCAAGGGGCGGGCAGGTCTTGTTTGCGCATAACGTTAGCGCGGCGACCGGAACGGCTGATTTTCCCCTTGGTTTGCGCCGGACCGAGGCCTATTCGGGCTTAACGCCCGCCTTGTTTACGATATCGGCCCATTTGGCGATCTCGGCACGGATGTAAACGTCAAATTCCTTGCTGTTGAGCGGGTTTATGATTGCGCCCATCTCGCTCAGCCGCTTGCGCACATCCGGCATGGCCAGCACCTCGGCCAGCGTCTTTTCGAGCTTGGCGATAACCGCCGGCGGCGTTCCGGCCGGAGCCACCAGTCCGAACCAGTAGGACGCGTCGACCGGATAGCCCGCCTCCGCCATTGTCGGCAGGTCAGGCAGCACGTCGATGCGGCGCGGCGCCGCGAGTGCGAGCGCGGTGAGTTTCTTGGCCTGAATGTGCTGCAGGCTCACCACCGGGCTCATGAACATGGTGTTGACGTGGCCGGCCAGCAGATCGTTTAGGGCCGGTGCGCCGCCGCGATAGGGCACGTGCTGCCACTTCATGCCGGCGACGCCTTCGAGCATCACGCCCGCCAGATGGCTTGCGCTGCCGACACCCACCGATCCGTACGTGATGGTGCTGGGCTTTTGCTTGGCGGCATCGACCAGATCCTTGACGCTGTGCATCGGCAGCGCACCGTTGGCGACCAGGATCAGCGGCGTGTAGCCGACGAAGCCGATTGGGGCGAAGTCCTTCACGCTGTCATAGGGAATGTTCTTGAACACGCTGGGATTGAGCGCGTGGTTGTCGTTGATCATCATCAGCGTGTAGCCATCGGGCTCCGCCTTCGCGACGGCTGCGGTCGCGAGCGTGCCGCCCGCGCCCGGACGGGCCTCGACGAGGAATTGCTGGCCGAGCAGACCGGAGAGCTTTTCGCCGACGATGCGCGATACGGTGTCGAGCAGGCCGCCGACCGGAAACGCGATCATGATTTTCACCGGCCGGCTTGGATAGTCCTGCGCGCTCGCAGACGACGGTGCGGTCCCGAACAGGGCCAGGATCGTCAGCAGGCCCGCGATGGTCTTTCTCATGATTGCCCCCGGTTGGAACCAGTGTGTGCGCTATGCATTGGCGCTAGTGCCGTCGATTTGAAGCTCCTGCACCATCTGCAGCAAGCTCGTTCAGGAGCTTCAAATCGATAAGCGGCACTAGAATTATATACTTGCTAGTGCCCCTTTGTTTCCGAAGTTCGTGTAAGAGCATGCCGCGATGTATCACGAACTTCGGAAACGGGGCACTAGGCGCGCGTATTCTGTAAATGATTTCACAGTGCCGTTGAGGATGGAAGCGGCGCAATGCCTCAACCCGACCTGATCGTCACGCTTGCCCACATCGAGGCCGCCCGGCGCACGATCGCGGGCCACGTGCTGCCCACTCCGATGCTGCCGGCGCCAAAGCTATCCGCGCTCACCGGCGCGGAGGTGTTCGTCAAATACGAAAATCTCCAGGTGACCAACTCGTTCAAGGAGCGCGGCGCGCGCACCAAGCTCGCCTCGCTCACCGCGGCCGAGCGGGCCCGCGGCGTTATTGCGATGTCGGCCGGCAACCACGCCCAGGCTGTCGCCTATCACGCTGCCATGCTCGGTATTCCGGCGAGCGTGGTCATGCCGGTGACGACCCCGTTCGTGAAGGTGGCGGCAACCAGGGCCTACGGCGCCGAGGTGGTGCTCGACGGCGAAGGCGTGACGGAAGCGCAGGCGCGCGCCGAAACCATCGCGCGCGAGCGCAACCTGATTTGGGTGCATCCCTACGACGACCCTCATGTCATCGCGGGCCAAGGCACCACAGCGCTCGAAATGCTGGAGGCCGTGCCCGATCTCGACGTGCTGGTGGTGCCGATTGGCGGCGGCGGGCTGATTTCAGGCATGGCGATCGCGGCAAAGAGCTTCAAAGCGTCGATCGAGATCGTTGGCGTCGAAGCTGCACTCTATCCATCGATGTGGAACGCGATCCACAACGCCGCCCGGCCGATGGGTGGCGCGACCTTGGCCGAGGGGATCGCGGTGAAAAACGTCGGAGCGCTCACGCTGCCGATTGTTCGCGCGCTGGTGAATGACATCCTGCTGGTTGATGAGGAGCACCTCGAGCGCGCGGCCAATGCCTATCTGACGCTTCAGAAAACCATGGCGGAGGGCGCCGGCGCCGCCGGTCTCGCCGCGATGCTGGCGGAGCCGCAGCGCTTTACGGGGAAGAAAGTCGGGCTCGTGTTGTGCGGCGGTAATATCGATCCGCGCATTTTGGCGTCGATCATGGTGCGCGAGCTTGAGCGCGACGACCGCATCGTTTCGTTCCGGCTGACCATTCCAGACCGCCCCGGTGTGCTCGGTCAGATTGCGACCCGGCTGGGCGAGCTTGGCGCCAATATCCTCGAGGTCGATCACAAGCGCCTGTTTCTGGATGTGCCTGCCAAGGGCGCGCGCCTCGACGTCACCGTCGAAACGCGCGACGGCGCCCATGCACGCGAAATCCTCGCCGCGTTTGAGGCCGATGGCTTCGCGCCGACTCGGATCGATACCGGCGACGCAATGGAATGACTAGTTGCTGGGCCGTGGGCGCGGCAGCGGGACCGTTCCGCGCACGATGGCGACCGAGATGCGCGGCCGCCGCGGCGGCAGCGGGATCGGCCCGGCGATCGGTTCGCTGGCCGGAAGTGTTGCGTCCGCTGCCGGACTGGCGGGGCGCTCGAATGCCGACGCGAGCCTGGCTTGTGCGGACGGCGGAGCCGCTGGCGGCGCGGATGGCGCCGCCGACGGAAACGCGGGTTGCGGGAACGCCGGCGGTGCCGAGAACGACGGTGGCGGCCGGAACGATGGCTGCTGGCTCGCCGGTTCGGCAGGCGACGCCGCGGCCGGCTCGGCGACGGGCTCTGGCGGCGGTAGCGGTTCCGGTGCGGCCGCGATGATGGTCGGCTGATCGGAGATCGTCACCATCGCGGGCGCCACATAGGCGCGCAGGAACATCGCGACGGCGCCGATAAACACAAGGACCGGCAACACGATAGCCGCAATCATGAGGATGCGCCGACCGCGCGATGTCGCGTAACCGGTCTCCTCGTCTGTATCCATAGCGATGACAGCCACGACCGCCTCGACTCTATCTCATACCAACCAGCGGAAGCCGTAATTGTAGTGATTCCCAGCGCAATCCGCCAGTTCCCACCTGGCCTGGGAGGCCGCATGGTTATTGTTTCTCGATGCCGGCCGTCTCGATCACCTTGGCCCATTTATCGATTTCGGTCGCCAGCCGGGTCCAGAGCTCGTCCTCGGTGCTGGGCAGGGGCTCGAGCCCTAGCTCCAGAAAACGCTGCCGCAAGCCGGGGTCGGCAAGCGCCGCACGGGTCTCCCGGTTGAGGATTTCGACGACTGCGGCGGGGGTCCGGCTTGAAACGAAAAAGCCGTTCCAGGTGACGACCTCGAAGCCTTTGACGCCGGCCTCGTCCACGGTCGGCACGTTCGGCGCATAAGCCGCGCGTGAGGCGGTGGTGCTCGCAAGCGCGCGAAGCTGGCCGGCATCGACCGCCGTCTTCAGCGCTCCGAACGATTGGATGATCGCATCGACGTCATTGCGCAACGCGGCGGTGACGAGCTCGCCCGGCGTGCGGAACGGCACAACGACGAAGTCGAGGCTCGCCATCGAGCGAAACAGCGTCGCCGCCAGATGATTGGTCGAGCCGACGGTGGTGGTGCCGATATTGAGCTTGCCTGGCTTGGCGCGCGCCGCTGCAATCAGGTCGCCGAGGGAGCGGTAATTCGAATTGGAGTTGGCCGCGATGATGTTGGCGAAGGTGCTGATGCCGGAGACGGCCTTGAAATCATGCAGCGGATCGTAAGACAGGCTTTTGAGCAGCGACACACTGATTGCGGTCGAACTCGAAAAGACTACGACCGTATAGCCGTCGGGCGGCGAAGAAAGTGTGGTGGTGACTGCTGTGATGCCGCCCGCGCGCGGCTGGTTGTCGACGATCACCGAGACGCCGAGCCGCGCACTGAGTTTATCGGCAAGGATCCGCAGCGTGATGTCCGACACCGAGCCTGCAGCGAACGGCAGCATCAAGCGGATCGGCCGCGAGGGGAATTTGTCCTGCGCCTGGGCGGTGGCGGAGCTTAAGAACAGGCATGCGGCCAGGAGGAGCAGGGAAGGGCGCCAGTTCCGCATGATGGTTCTTTCGATCCGCGTCAGGCTTCGGCCACCACGCGATTGCGCAGCACGCCGATCCCGGTGATCTCGATTTCTATGACATCGCCGGGTTTCAGGCTCTGCGGCAGTTCGTCAGTGCCGAGCCAGACCACATCGCCGGGCGAAAGCGTGTTGGTGCGCGAAATATCGCTGATGACCTCGGCGGCGCTGAACAGCATGTTGCCGGTTGGAAAGGAATGCACGGTCTTGTGGTTGAGCCGGACATGAGTGGTCATATCCTGCGGCGCGACGCCGGTCGCGATCCACGGACCCATCGGCTTGAACGTGTCGGAATTCTTGCCGCGCAGGTTGGTCGGATCGTTCTTCTGCCAGTCGCGTTCGGTGACGTCGTTGCCGATGGTCCAGCCGAAGATGCAGTCAGCGGCCTCCGACGGCGAGACGTTGCGGCAGCGCTTGCCGATCACGGCGACCAACTCGCCCTCATATTCGAAGCGCGGGCCGGAATCCTTCGGCTTGACGATGTCCTCGCCGGTCGCGATCAGCGCGCTGTTGGCGCGATAGCCGACGCGCGGACGGTCGTAGAACTTCGGTTGGGCAAAGCCCTTGGCCTTGGAGCGTTCGATGACGTGGGTCCGGTAGTTCGAGCCGATCGCATAGAAGGTCGGCGGCAGCACCGGCACCAGGAGCTTTACGTCAGCGAGGCTATGGTGCGTTGAGGTTCGGCTGTGTTGGGCGAACGGATCGCCGTCGACCGCCACAACGGCGTCGCCTTCAACCAATCCGTAAGAGACGCGCCCGTTCTTGTCGAAGCGGCACCAGATCATCGGGCGCTCAGAGCTTCTTCAGCTTCTCCGCGACGCGCGGCGCGAAATAGGTCAGCACACCGTCGGCGCCGGCGCGTTTGAACGCCGTGAGCGTCTCCATCATCGCCTTGTCGCCGTCGAGCCAGCCGTTTTGTGCTGCCGCCATCACCATCGCGTACTCGCCCGACACCTGATACGCGAAGGTCGGCATGCCGAAGTGGTCTTTCACGCGCTGCAGAATGTCGAGATAGGGCAGGCCCGGTTTGACCATCACCATGTCGGCGCCTTCCGCGATGTCGAGTTCGACCTCGCGCAGCGCCTCATCGGTGTTGGCCGGGTCCATCTGATAGGTGCGCTTGTCGCCGATCAGTGTCGCCGAGGAGCCGACCGCGTCGCGGAACGGACCATAAAACGCGGAGGCATATTTCGCCGCATACGACATGATCTGGACGTCGAGGAAGCCCGCGGCGTCGAGCCCTGCACGGATGGCGCCAACCCGGCCGTCCATCATGTCGGAGGGCGCGATGATGTCGCAGCCGGCCTCGGCTTGCACCAGCGCCTGCTTCACCAGCACCGCCACGGTCTCGTCGTTGAGAATCGTGCCGTCGCTCATCAGTCCGTCGTGGCCGTGGCTGGTGTAGGGATCGAGCGCCACGTCGCACAGCACGCCGACCTCCGGCACTGCCTTTTTGATGGCGCGGATCGCCTGGCAGACCAGATTGTCCGGGTTGAGCGCCTCGCTGCCGTGCTCATCGCGCAAATTCGGGTCGGTGTAGGGAAACAGCGCTATGCACGGAATAGTGAGCTTTGCGGCGCGTTCGGCCTCGCGCGCGAGGTCGTCGACCGGAAGCCGTTCAACGCCCGGCATCGAGGCGACCGGTGCGCGGCGGCCTTCGGCCACGAACAGCGGCCAGATCAGGTCGTCGGTGGTCAGTACGTTTTCGCGCACCATGCGGCGCGCCCAATCGGAGCGCCGGTTGCGGCGCGGGCGGGTCGAGAGGTCGAGCTGTTGGGCAGGCTGGCCCTTGCTCTCGACCGGAACGAGGCGCGTGCGGGATTCGATCGGCCGGCCGTATTTGATCGCCATGATTAACGTCCTCGATAGCGATCCCGTTCTATCCTGTCCGGCATGGGGCTGTCAGCACCGGGAAGGTGCTATGGTTTGCCGCCTGTCTGTTCGAGCGAAACGATGGATTTCGAGCTTTCTGAGGATCAGCGTGCCTTCCAGGCGACCGCGCGGCAATTCGCCCGCGACGAGATGGCGCCGCAAGCGCGCGACTGGGACGAGAACGAGACGTTCCCGGTCGAGGCGCTGCGCAAGGCCGCGGCGCTGGGCTTCGGCGGCATCTCTGTGAAGGACGACGTCGGCGGCTCCGCGCTCACGCGGCTCGACGCCACCGTGATTTTCGAGGAGCTGGCGCAGGGCTGCACCTCGACCGCGGCTTATATTTCGATCCACAACATGGCGGCTTGGATGATCGACGCCTTCGGCGGCGACAAGCAGCGCAAAAAATTCCTGCCCAAGCTCTGCACCATGGAGCATTTCGCGAGCTATTGCCTGACCGAGCCGGATTCCGGATCCGATGCCGCAAGCCTGAAGACCCGCGCCCAGCGCGATGGCGACCATTACGTGCTCAATGGTTCGAAGGCCTTCATCTCGGGCGGCGGACGCTCGGATGTTTACGTCTGCATGGTGCGAACCGGCGCGGCGGGACCCAAGGGCATCTCCTGCATCGTGGTCGAGAAGGGCACCAAGGGGCTCTCCTTTGGCGCCCAGGAAAAGAAGCTCGGCTGGAAATCACAGCCGACCGCGATGGTGAATTTCGAGAACTGCCGGGTGCCGGTCGAGAACCTGATTGGCAAAGAAGGCGACGGGTTCCGGATCGCCATGGCGGGCCTCGACGGCGGCCGGCTCAATATTGCTGCGTGCTCCATCGGCGGCGCACAATTCTGCCTCGACCGCACCATCGGCTACATGCGCGAGCGAAAGCAATTCGGGTCCCGGCTGTCGGATTTCCAGGCGCTGCGGTTTCGCATTGCCGATTATGCGACCGAGCTCGAAGCCGCCCGTCTGATGGTGCGGCGCGCGGCCGTCGCGGTCGGCGCGCGCGAGCCAGGTGGGACACGGCTTGCCGCTATGGCGAAACGTCTTGCGACCGACAGCGGCTTCGAGGTGGTCAACGGCTGCCTCCAGCTTCACGGCGGTTATGGCTATCTGCGCGACCACCCGATCGAGCGGGTGCTCCGCGACGTGCGCGTGCATCAAATTCTCGAAGGCACCAACGAAGTCATGCGGCTGATCGTCAGCCGCGACATGCTGGATAACTGACATGATCGGAGAACTGGCTCTTGTCTTTGCGGCTCTGTTTGCGGGGGCTGCTATTTTTGTCAACGTGGCGGAGCAGCCGGCGCGGCTGGTGCTCAACGATGAGGCGATGCTGCGGGAATGGCAGCAGAGCTACAAAAAGGCTGCGCCGATGCAGGCGGGTCTTGCGCTGGCATCCGGACTGCTGGGCCTGCTAATGGCTTGGCAAACGCGCGACATGCGCTGGATCGTGGGCGCCATTCTGATGCTGGCGAACTGGCCACTGACGTTCTTTATCATCAAGCGCACCAATGACCGCCTGCACGCCACGCCACCCGAGCGGACAACGGTGGAAACGCGCGGTCTGGTCGAGCACTGGGGCACGCTGCACGCCTGGCGCAGTTCCTTGGGCCTGCTCGCCGTCGCCGCCTATTGGTGGGCGATGCACTAGGGTCCGTACTCAATAAGGATTCCAGCGCGAGCTGAGTTGTGATTCAAGGCTTCCGATTCGAGGAGGCCTTTATGAAGAAGCAGCTTTATTGGCTTTCCCATGCAGAATGGAAGCGGATCGAGCCCCTGATGCCGCGTGGTCGGCGCGGAGCGCATCGGGTCGACGACCGGCGTGTGATCAGCGGCATCATGCACATGCTGCGATGTGGCGCCCGCTGGCGCGACTGCCCGCCTGACTACGGCCCCTACACCACGATCTACAACCGTTTCAATCGCTGGAGCCGGCAAGGCATCTGGACCGATATCTTCTCTGCGCTGACCGGCTCGACCGGACGGATCGGAACGATGTCGATCGACTCGACACACATCAAAGCCCACCGTTCGGCAGCGGGCGCAAAAGGGGGGACTTCGAGCAAGCGATCGGCCGCTCGTGCGGCGGCCGCACCACCAAAATCCATGCGCTGACCGAGGATCGGGGCCGCCCCGTCGCTTTCCTGATCACATCCGGCAACTGCCACGACCTGCCCGCCGCGCGCGAGCTTCTGCCAACAGTTGCCCTGCCTCGCCGATTGCTGGCTGACAGGGCCTACGATGCCAACAGCCTGCGGAATTGGTTGGCGGAGCGCGGCGTCAAAGCCGTGATCCCGCCCCATCCAACCCGAAAGCACCCCCACCGATACGACGCCAAAGCCTACAAGGGTCGCAACCTCATCGAGCGCATGTTCTGTCGCCTCAAAGACTTCAGGCGCATCGCCACCCGCTACGACAAGCGCGCAGACATCTATCTGTCGGCCATACTCTTGGCAGCCGCACTCACTTGGTGGATCAATTGAGTCTGGACCCTAGTGCCCCGTTTCCGAAGTTCGTGATACATGGCGGCATCCTCTGACACGAACTTCGGAAACAAAGGGGCACTAGAGTCTGATCCATTTAGATTGAAGCATATCCGGCGTTTCGGAAGTAGTTGGCGCATTCCTGGGGCGTGAAGGCTTGCAGGAGTGCGCCGATGCGTTTCCAGGTGGCCTCGACGGTGCGCTCGGCGGCCTTTCGCAGGAGCGTCTT
>CAMDDZ010000118.1 GCA_945893145.1 Rhodoplanes serenus
ACCAGATCCGCATGAAGATCGGTGTGATGTATGGCTCGCCCGAAACCACCACCGGCGGCAATGCGCTGAAATTCTACGCCTCGGTCCGCCTCGACATCCGCCGCATCGGCGCCATCAAGGAACGCGACGAGGTGGTCGGCAACCAGACCCGCGTCAAGGTGGTCAAGAACAAGCTCGCGCCGCCGTTCAAGATGGTCGAGTTCGACATCATGTATGGCGAGGGCATATCCAAGGTCGGCGAATTGGTCGATCTCGGCGTCAAGGCCGGCGTGGTCGAGAAATCCGGCGCTTGGTTCTCCTACGACAGCCAGCGCATCGGCCAGGGTCGCGAGAACGGCAAGGCTTTCCTCAAGGCCAATCCCGATATCGCGGCCAAGATCGAGGCTGCGGTGCGCGGCTCCTCCGGCATCATCGCCGAGAAGATCGCCGAGGGTCCGAAGGAGGACGATGACGGCGACGAGGCGGCCGAGGCGTAACAGCCTTCGCGGTGCGCTGCCGGTTTCCAGCTCTTTTTTGGCCTTCGTCTGCTCTCCAGCCTCTCCCCGTTCTGCGGGGAGAGGCTTTGTCGTTGCTGACACGTTTCTGGACAGCCCATCCCCCCACCGCTACATATCCCCACGAAAATCCAATTGAGTCCGCCATTTAGAGGCGGGCAGGGGCCAAAGGCGGCGATGAGCGGCGTCAACGAAATCCGGTCGGGCTTCCTCGAGTATTTTGCCAAGGCTGGCCACGAGCCTGTGGCGTCGTCACCGCTGGTGCCGCGCAACGACCCGACGCTGATGTTCACCAACGCCGGCATGGTGCAGTTCAAGAACGTCTTCACTGGCCTCGAGAAGCGCCCGTACAAGCGCGCCGTCACCGCGCAGAAATGCGTGCGCGCCGGCGGCAAGCACAATGACCTCGACAACGTCGGCTACACGGCGCGCCACCACACGTTTTTCGAGATGCTCGGCAATTTCTCGTTCGGCGACTACTTCAAGGACCGCGCCATCGAGCTCGCCTGGAACCTGGTCACCAAGGAATTCGGGCTGCCCAAAGATAAGCTCACCGCCACCGTCTATATCGACGACGACCAAGCCTTCGACCTCTGGAAGAAGATCGCGGGCCTGCCCGAGTCGCGGATCCTGCGCATCGCAGGCTCCGACAATTTCTGGCAGATGGGCGACCTTGGCCCCTGCGGGCCGTGCTCGGAAATCTTCTACGATCACGGCGACAAGATTCCCGGCGGCCCTCCCGGCAGCCCGGACGCCGACGGCGACCGCTTCATCGAAATCTGGAATCTGGTGTTCATGCAGTTCGAGCAATTGCCGGGCGGCAAGCGCGTCGATCTGCCAAAGCCCTCGATCGACACCGGCATGGGGCTCGAACGCATCGCAGCGGTGATGCAGGGCAGCCATGACAATTATTCCATCGACCTGTTCCAGGCGCTGATCGGCGCCATCGCGGAGCTGACCAAAGTGTCACCCGATGGCCCGCAGAAGGCCTCGCACCGCGTCATCGCCGATCACCTGCGCGCGTCGTCGTTTCTCATCGCCGACGGCGTACTGCCCTCGAACGAGGGCCGCGGCTACGTGCTCCGCCGCATCATGCGGCGCGCCATGCGCCACGCCGAATTGCTCGGCGCGCGCGAGCCGCTGATGTGGAAGCTGGTGCCGGTGCTTTCGCGCGAGATGGGGCAGGCCTATCCGGAGTTGATTCGCGCCGGAGCGCTGATCACCGAGACGCTCAAGCTCGAGGAGACGCGTTTCCGCAAGACGCTGGAGCGCGGGCTTTCGATCCTTGAGGACGAGACGAAAACGCTTAAGAACGGCGATAAGCTGAAGGGCGAAACCGCGTTCACGCTTTACGACACGTTTGGCTTTCCACTTGATCTAACCCAAGACGCGCTGCGGCCGCGCGGCATCGGCGTCGACGTCGCTGCGTTCAATGCCGCGATGGACCAGCAGAAGGCCAAGGCGCGGGCCTCCTGGGCTGGCTCCGGCGATGCCGCCGCCTCGACGGCGTGGTTTCCGATTCGCGAAAAGCTAGGACCCACCGAGTTTCTCGGCTACGAGACCGAGAAGGCCGAGGGCATCGTCACCGCGCTGATGCGCGACGGCAAGGAGGTCGCCGAACTCAAAGCCGGTGAGAGCGGCATGGTGGTCGTCAACCAGACGCCATTCTACGGCGAATCCGGCGGCCAGATCGGCGACATCGGTACGATGACGGCGGACGGTGTGCGCTTTGCGGTCAGCGACACCCAGAAAGAGGCCGGCGACCTGTTCGTGCATCACGGCAAGCTCGAGCAGGGCACGCTCAAGGCCGGCATGGCGCTTGCGCTCCAAGTCGATCATGCGCGCCGCTCAGCGATCCGGCAGCACCATTCCGCCACGCATCTTTTGCACGAGGCGCTTCGCCAGGTGCTAGGCGATCACGTGGCGCAAAAAGGCTCGCTGGTCGCGCCCGACCGGCTGCGCTTTGACTTCTCGCATCCCAAGGCCATGACCGCCGACGAGATCGAGCGCGTCGAGGACATCGCCAACGATTTCGTGTTGCAGAACTCACCCGTCACCACGCGCCTGATGGCGCTCGACGATGCGCGGGCGTCCGGCGCGCGTGCGCTGTTCGGCGAGAAATATGGCGACGAGGTGCGCGTCGTCGCAATGGGCGAGGGCACCGGTAACAGCCTGGGCTGGTCGGTCGAGTTGTGCGGCGGCACCCACGTGCGGCGTACCGGCGACATCGGTCTGATCTGGGGCCTCTCCGACAGCGGCGTTGCGGCGGGCGTGCGCCGCCTTGAGGCGCTGACCGGCAAGGCCGCGCGCAAGGCTGCCAACGCGGTCGCGCAGGTTGCCAAAGCCGCGTCCTCCGAATTCAAGTCATCGATCGACGAGGTGCCGGCGCGGATTGCATCGCTAATGGACGACCGCAAGAAGCTCGAACGCGAGCTTTCCGACGCCAAAAAGAAGCTCGCCATGGGCGGCACTATGGGGGGCGGCGCGGCCAAAGCTGGCGACGGCGCCGATGGCGTGCGCGAAGTCGCCGGCATCAAGCTGATGGCGCGCGCGGTCGAGGGCGTCGAGCTGAAGGACCTGCGCAGCCTGGCCGATGAGGGCAAGAAGCGCGTCGGTTCCGGCGTGGTCGCTATCGTGGGTCTCACCGGCGATGGCAAGGCCGGGATCGTGGTCGGCGTTACCAACGATTTGACGTCGCGTTTCAATGCTGTCGATCTGGTGCGCAAGGGCGCCGAAGTCCTCGGCGGCAAGGGTGGCGGCGGCCGGCCCGACATGGCGCAGGCCGGTGGCCCCGACGGCTCCAAGGCCGACGCTGCGCTCAAAGCCATCGAGGCCGCGCTCGCGTCATAGAATAGAATGAGACTCTAAAAACCGCGCGGGCGTCGCGCCGTGGACGCAAGGTCGATGCACGACGGTCCCTGGCTCAAGGATTTCCTGGTCTTCCTGGTCGCCGCCGGCCTGATCGTGCCGCTGTTTCATCGCGCGCGCATCGGCGCGGTGCTGGCGTTCCTGGTGATCGGCATCGCGGTCGGGCCGCACGGGCTCGGCAGCCTCACGGGTGATTACCCTTGGATCCGTCATCTCACGATCGGGGATCGCCAGCACGTCACGCCGTTCGCCGAGCTCGGCGTGATGTTCCTGTTGTTCATCGTCGGGCTCGAATTGTCGGCCAGCCGGCTGTGGTCGCTGCGGCGGCTGGTGGTCGGCGTCGGTGGCGTGCAGTTCGCGCTCTCGGCGCTGGCGATCGGCGCAGCGGTGGCGTTTCTGAGCGGCGGCGGCACGCCTGCGGTCGTGCTGGGGCTCTGTCTTGCGATGTCCTCGACCGCTATCGTGATGCAATTGCTGGAGGAGCAGGGCCGCACCGTCACTCCGCTCGGCCAGGTCGCGCTGTCGATCTTGCTGTTTCAGGATCTGATGGTCGCGCCGGTGCTGCTCGCCACCGAAGTGCTCGGCCGCGGCGGCACCAACCTGTGGTTCGCGCTCGGCTCCGCGCTCGGCCAGGCCGTGGTTGCGGTCGCGGTTTTGGCCGGCGCCGGCTATTTCGTTCTGCGCCCGCTGTTCCGCATCGCCGGCCGGACCGGCAGCCGCGAACTGATCATGGCGATGGCGCTGCTCATCGTGGTCGTGATGGCGGTTGCGACCGACCGCCTGGGCCTTTCGGCAGCGCTCGGCGCGTTCCTGGCGGGCGTGCTGCTGTCGGAAACGGAATACCGCCATCAAATCGAGATCGATCTCGCGCCGGTCAAAGGTCTGCTGCTCGGGCTGTTCTTCATCACGGTCGGCATGACCATCGACGTGCAAGCCGCCTGGGCGCAGATCGGACTGATCCTCGCGCTGGTCGCCATCCTGCTGCTGCTCAAGACGATCGTGCTGCTGGTGGCCTGCGGCGCGTTCCGCGTCGCACTGCCGGTCACCGCCGAAGCGTCGATCCTGCTGGCGCAAGCGGGGGAGTTCGCCTTTATCGTTGTGGCGCTTGCAGCAGCGAACGGAGTTCTGCCCGCGCCGCTCGCACTGCTCGCGACCGTTGTCGCTGGGCTCAGCATGATGGCGACGCCGGTCCTCGCGATTGTGGGCCGCGGACTCGGACGCGTGTTGCAACGCAGCGCCGATGCCGAGCATTCGCCATCGACCGACACTGCCGAGATGAGCGACCACGTCGTGATCGGTGGCTATGGCCGCGTTGGCCAGGCGATCGCGCGGCTGCTTACGGCCGAAAACGTGCCATTTGTCGCGCTCGACACCGACGGCCGCGCGGTGGCCGAGCAACGCAAGCTCGGCGGCCGCGTTTATTTCGGCGATGCCGCGCGCCTGGAGATGCTGGAGCGCGTTGGCGCCGCCCGCGCGCGCGCCTTTGTGGTCACCGTCAATGCGCCGCGCGCGGCCGAGCGCATGGTTGCGGCGGCGCATCGCCAGCGGCCGGATGCACCCGTGCTGGCGCGCGCCAAGGATGCCGATCATGCGGCGCGTCTGCTCAAGCTCGGCGCGGTCGGTGTCATCCCGGAAGCGGTCGAGGCGAGCCTGCAACTCGGCGGCCGCGTGCTGGAAGCGCTCGGCCTGCCCGACGAAGCGGTGGCGAGCCGGCTCGCCACCGAACGCGCGCATGAAATGAAGCGGTTCGGTGGCGCGTGAAACGTAACGCCGCGGCGGGCGTTGAGTCCGCAGGGGGCTTGAGGCAAGGTTTGCGAACCTAGCAGGCCACGACATAAAGGCTGCGACATTGGCGCAAGTGCATTTCACCGCGTGGCTGCGCGAACTGGTGCCGAACGGCCCGGTGCAGGCCGCCGGTGCGATGACTGTGGGCGATGCACTGACGGCCGTGTTCGAGGCAGAACCACAGGTGCGCGGCTACGTGCTCGATGAGCGCGGCGAGTTGCGCAAGCACGTCTGCGTGTTCGCGGATGGAACGCGACTTGCCAATAAAGCAGCGCTCAGCCATCCGATCCGCCCGGAGGCGACGCTCTACGTGATGCAGGCGTTGTCGGGCGGCTGAGCACGATTGGCTTGAGCAAAAGCTCGCAGCAGAAAGGCGCGTGATCATGAGTGACCGGATGTTGGTGGCGACCCGCAAGGGACTGCTCACCCTGGAGCGCTGGAACGGCGGCTGGAGCATCGCGGCAACCGACTTCCCCGGCGTGCCGGTGACCGCAGCGCTGCGCGATCCGCGCGACGGCGCGCTTTATGCGGTGCTCAAGCACGGTCACTTCGGCACCAAGATGCATCGCTCCGACGACAGCGGCAAAAGCTGGAAGGAAATCGCTGCGCCGGCGTTCCCGGCCGATGCGGCGGATGCCCCGACGTTGTTCCAAGTGTGGACGCTGGAGCCCGGCGGCGCGAGCCAGCCGGGGCGGCTGTGGGCCGGCGCGTTGCCGGCAGGGCTGTTCGTGTCCGACGACCGCGGTGAGAGTTGGCAGCTTGTACGCGCGCTGTGGGACGTGCCCGAGCGGGCCAAGTGGTTCGGCGGCGGCTACGACATGGCCGGCATTCATACGATCTCGCCCGACCCGCGCGATCCCAACCGCGTGTTCGTGGCGATCTCCTGCGGTGGCGTGTGGGAGACCCGCGACGGCGGTAAGACTTGGGCGCTGCGCGGGACGGGCATGATCGCGGGCTATCTGCCGCCCGAGCAGTCAGGCGCTCTCGAACAGCAGGATCCGCACCGCGTGGCGCGCTGTGCCGGAAGCCCCGACACGATGTGGATGCAGCACCACAGCGGCATGTTTCATTCGACCGACGCCGGGGTGACATGGTCGCAGATCAAGCCGCCGGGTGACGATTTCGGTTTTGCGGTTGCGGCGCACCCGAAGGATGCGCGCACCGCATGGTTCGTGCCCGCGATCAAGGACGAGCTGCGCATTCCGCGCGACGGTGCACTCGCGGTGACGCGCACCCGCGACGGCGGCAAAAGCTGGGAAACCCTGCGCGACGGCCTGCCGCAGCGCGACGCCTTCGACCTGATCTACCGCCACGGCCTCGATGTCGATGCGGCCGGCACACGGCTCGCCATGGGCTCGACCACCGGGGCGCTTTGGGTGAGCGACAACGCAGGTGAGCGCTGGCAACTGGTCAACGCGCACCTGCCGCCGATCTATGCAGTACGGTTTGCCTGAGGGGCTGCCGGGTGGTCGATTTTGAGCGCAAAAAAGAAAGAAAGAGAGGCGGCCTTGCGGCCGCCTCGTGCGTCAAATCCCGATCTGAGAGGCGCTTAAGCCATCGCCTTCTTCAAATTCTCCTCCACCTTGTCGAGGAAGCCGGTGGTCGAGAGCCACTTCTGATCGGGGCCGACCAGGAGCGCGAGGTCCTTGGTCATGTCGCCGGCTTCGACGGTGCCGACCGTGACCTTTTCGAGCGTGCTGGCGAACTTGGCGAGATCGGCATTGTCGTCGAGCTTGGCGCGATGGGCGAGGCCGCGCGTCCAGGCGAAGATCGAAGCGACCGAGTTGGTCGAGGTCTCCTGGCCCTTCTGGTGCTGCCGGTAGTGCCGCGTCACGGTGCCGTGGGCGGCTTCCGACTCCACGACTTTGCCGTCCGGCGTCATCAGCATTGACGACATCAGGCCGAGCGAGCCGAAGCCCTGCGCCACCACGTCGGATTGCACGTCGCCGTCGTAGTTCTTGCAGGCCCAGACGTAGCCGCCGGACCACTTCATCGCCGACGCCACCATGTCGTCGATCAGGCGGTGCTCGTAGGTCAGCTTGCGCTTCTCGAACTCAGCCTTGAACTCCTTGTTGAACACGTCCTGGAACAGATCCATGAAACGGCCGTCATAGACCTTGAGGATGGTGTTTTTGGTCGACAGATAGACCGGGTAGTTGCGCAGCAGGCCGTAGTTGAACGACGCGCGCGCGAAATCGATGATCGATTGGTCGAGGTTGTACATCACCATCGAGATGCCGGCGCCAGGCGCCCGGAACACCTCGTGCTCGATGACCGTGCCGTCGTCGCCGGCGAACCGCACCGTGATGGTGCCCCTGCCGGGAAAGCGGAAGTCGGTGGCGCGGTACTGGTCGCCATAGGCGTGGCGGCCAATGATGATCGGCTGGGTCCAGCCCGGCACCAGGCGCGGCACGTTCTTGCAGATGATCGGCTCGCGGAAGATCACGCCGCCGAGGATGTTGCGGATCGTGCCGTTCGGCGACCGCCACATCTTTTTCAGGTTGAATTCTCTCACGCGGCCTTCATCCGGCGTGATGGTGGCGCACTTGACCGCGACGCCGACCTTCTTGGTCATCTCGGCCGCGTCGATGGTAATCTGATCCTCGGTCTCGTCGCGCTTCTGGACGCTGAGGTCGTAGTAGAGAAGATCGATGTCGAGGTACGGATGGATCAGCTTGTCCTTGATGAAGCGCCAGATGATGCGCGTCATCTCGTCGCCGTCCATCTCGACGACCGGATTTTTGACTTTGATCTTCGCCATTTTGGGGAGCCATCTTTTGAGAGCCGGCTTCGGGAACGCCCGCTGCCGGGTCCCGGTCAGAGCGTGGCGAGCGCGGCGTTCAGTATGGCGCTCGGCCGCATCGCGGCCGACGCTTTGGCGTCATCGGGGAGGTAGTAACCGCCCGTGTCGGACGGCTTGCCCTGCGCGCCGATCAATTCGCCATTGATCTTGGCCTCGTTCTTGGCGAGCGTCTCGGCCAGCGGTTTGAAGCGGGCTTGCAGCTCCGCGTCCTTGGTCTGCGCGGCCAGGGCCTGAGCCCAATACAGGGCGAGGTAGAAATGGCTGCCGCGATTATCGAGTTCACCGACCCTGCGCGCCGGATTGCGGTTGAACTTGAGGAACTGGCCGATAGCCGTGTCGAGCGTCTCGGCGAGAACCTGCGCCTTGGCGTTCTTGTAGGTGTGCCCCAGATGTTCGAGAGATGCGCCCAGCGCTAGGAATTCGCCAAGCGAATCCCAGCGCAGATAACTCTCTTGCTGGAACTGTTCCACGTGCTTGGGCGCCGAGCCGCCTGCGCCGGTCTCGAACATGCCGCCACCCGCGAGGAGCGGAACGATCGACAGCATCTTGGCGGACGTGCCGAGTTCCATGATCGGGAAAAGATCCGTCAGATAATCCCGCAGAATGTTGCCGGTGACGGAAATTGTATCCTGGCCCTTGCGAATCCGCTCGAGTGAAAATTTCATCGCGTCGACCGGGGCTAAAATGTGGATGTCGAGCCCCTTGGTATCTTGATCCTTCAAGTACGTCTCGACCTTGGCGATGAGCTGTGCGTCGTGAGCGCGGTTCTTGTCGAGCCAGAACACTGCAGGCGTATTGGTGAGCCGCGCGCGGCGCACACCGAGCTTCACCCAATCCCGCACGGCTGCGTCCTTGAGCTCGCACATACGGAAGATGTCACCGGCCTCGACGGGCCGCTCCAGCAGTACCTTGCCGTCGTCCGCGACGACGCGAACCGTTCCGTTCGCGGGAACTTCGAACGTCTTGTCGTGCGAGCCGTACTCCTCGGCCTTCTGCGCCATCAACCCGACGTTCGGAACCGAGCCCATGGTCTTGGGATCGAACGCGCCATTGGTCTTGCAGTCCTCGATGACCGTCTGGAACAGCCGCGCGTAGGCACGATCGGGAACGACGGCCTTGGTGTCGTGCAACTTGCCGTCGGGCCCCCACATCTTGCCGCCTTCGCGGATCATCGCTGGGATCGAGGCGTCGATGATGAAATCGCTGGGCACATGCAGCCCGGTAATGCCCTTATCGGAATTGACCATGGCGAGGGCTGGCCGCTTGGCATAGATGGCCGCAATGTCGTCCTTGATTGCTTTTTTCTCAGCTTCCGGCAGCATCTCGATCTTCGTCAGCAGATCGCCGAAACCGTTGTTGAGGTTGACGCCGAGCTTCTTCAGCGTGGCGGCGTACTTCTCGACCACATCGGCGAAGAAGACTGAAACGACATGGCCGAACACGATCGGGTCGGCGATCTTCATCATGGTCGCCTTGACGTGCAGCGAGAACAGCACGCCTTGCTTTTTGGCATCGTCGATCTGCTCGGCGAAGAATTTGCGCAGCGCCTTGGCGCTCATGGCCGACGCGTCGATGATCTCGCCGGCATCAAGCGCCGTCTTGGCCTTAAGCACCGTGATGGCGCCGTCGACGCCAGCCAATTCGATGCGAACGTTGGTCGCTTTGTCGACCGTGGTCGCGATTTCCGAGCCGTAGTAATCGCCGCTCGGCATGTACGCCACATGCGTTTTGGAGTCCTTGCTCCAGGCGCCCATCTTGTGCGGATTGTCGCGGGCGTATTGCTTGACGGCGCTGGCGGCGCGGCGGTCGGAATTGCCTTCGCGCAAGATCGGGTTGACGACGCTGCCGAACACCTTGCCGTAGCGGGTCTTGATGTCCTTCTCGGCGTTCGTCGTCGGATTGTCCGGATAGTCCGGAACGTTGTAGCCCTTGCCTTGCAATTCCTTGATCGCGGCCCTGAGCTGCGGGATCGAGGCCGAAATGTTGGGCAGCTTCATGATGTTGGCTTCGGGCCGCAACGTGAGGTCACCGAGTTCGGTAAGTTCGTCGTTGATCCGTTGCGCAGGAGTGAGCTTCTCGGGGAAAAGGGCAAGGATGCGACCGGCGAGCGAGATGTCCTTCAGCGTCACCGACACACCCGCCGCGCCTACGAAGGCTTTGACGATCGGCAGCAGGGAATAGGTCGCGAGCGCCGGGGCTTCATCGACCTTGGTCCACATGATTTCGAGATTTGGCATGCTAGCACCTCTGGTCGCCAGGCTTGTTGGGGCCGACCGGAAACTGACCATCGATGGGCGCGGGGAAAGGCTTTCCCCCGGGCCCGCTAATGAATTGTTCTCGGCGCGGAGACCGCCAACCGGGGATCCGGCTGACGGCAATTCGGCGCGCGCCCTATAGCATCCGCACTCCGCTGGTAAAAGCCTTGTTAGTAGGCCGGATGTGGTGCCGCCGCTTGACGCAAGCCGCCGGCTTAGGCACGGGCTGCAACTTCAGGGGCATTTGCCCGCCGAGGAACACTGCATGCCAGGGGCCGGAACCGACAAGACCAAGAACTGGGTGATCGAGCCCGGCCCCGTTGTGGTGCTGGTCGAGCCCCAGCTTGGCGAGAACATCGGGGCTGTGGCGCGCGCCATGGCGAATTTTGGCCTGTCCCGCCTGCGGCTGGTCAAGCCGAGGGAGCCCTGGCCCAATCCGCAGGCGCAGAAGATGGCCTCCGGCGCCGACCGTGTCCTCGACGAGGCCGTGCTTTACGACAGCGTGGAGGCGGCAATCGCCGATTGCACGCTGGTGTTCGCCACCACCGCGCGGTCCCACGATCAGGCCAAGCCGGTGGTTGGCGCAGCCGAAGCGGCCCAACTGATGGCGCCGCGGATCGCGGGCGGCGAGAGCGCCGCCATCCTGTTCGGCCGCGAGCGCAATGGTCTCGAGAATGAGGAGGTCGCGCTCGCCGACCACATCATCACGCTGCCGGTCAATCCGGCATTCGCCTCGCTCAATCTCGGGCAAGCGGTAGTGATCGTCGGTTACGAATGGTTCAAATGCGCAGGGTCCGGGCTGCCGTTCGCAATGCCGCAGAAGTCGCCGCCCGCCAGCAAGCAGCAACTGCATGCCTTCTTCGCCACCATCGAGCGCCAGTTGGAGAAGGTCGAATTTTTCCGGCCTCCTGACAAGCGCGGCACCATGCAGGTCAACTTGCGCAATATCTTCAACCGCATGCAGCCGACGCAGCAGGACATCCGCACGCTGCACGGGGTGATGACGGCGCTCGCCGAAGGGCGCAAAGGTTCGGCGCGCGGCGGCGTGCTGGGTAGCGAAGAGGCCGAGCGCCTGCGCTCGCTGCTCGCTGAATACTCGCAGGGCCAGGCGCCCGTTGAGCGTCCGGCGCGGGGACTGGCGCGGCTGCTTCGGCGCAATCCGACCGACGCCGAGCGGATGTTGTGGGACGCGCTGGTGAAGGACCGGCGCTTCGCCGCGCTCGGGTTCAAACGGCAGACGCCGATCGGACCCTACATCGCCGATTTTGTTTCATTTCCGCTGCGTGCCGTGATCGTGCTGACGCCGGGAGAGGAGAGCGCTGAGGCCGCCAAGACGCGCGCGGAGCGCCAGGCGTATCTGGTCGAGCGGAACTATCGGGTCCTCAATGTGGCGGCGGCGAACATCGTGGCGGACACGGCGGGTGTGCTGGACGACATCCTCAGGCAGTTGCCATCCGCGGACGTGCCTTCCGGATCGTAAACGGCAAGCGGCGATTTTTCGACATGTCCTAACGGCGTTCAAACGCTCCGCTTCTAATGTGGGCAATCTGAACGACCGGGAGACCCATCATGAGGCGACCGATTTTGGCGGCAGCGCTGCTAAAGCAGCATGACATTACTCTGAATCGATTTTGGATTCCCAAATCAGTTGGTTTCTGATTCAAGATGCTGGCTGGGCCGGAGGCCAGTATCCGATGGGTCGAGCCTATTCCATTGATCTACGCGAACGGGTGGTGGCAGCGGTTGA
>CAMDDZ010000119.1 GCA_945893145.1 Rhodoplanes serenus
CGCCATTGGCGCATCACCGATGCGCATGGACGTCAGCAGGAGGTGCGCGGCGCCGGCGTTGTCGGCGAGACGCCAGTCCTGGAGCCCGGCAAGTCGTTCGAATACACCAGCGGCGTGCCGCTGCCGACGCCGTCCGGCTTCATGGTCGGCACCTACGGCATGGTCACATCGGCGGGCGAGAGCTTCGACATCAATATCCCGGCGTTCTCGCTCGACAGCCAGAACGGCAAGCGCACCATCAACTGAACGTCAATTTTCCGGCTTGGCCGCGGTCTCTGCTGCCGTCGTGGCCGTGGTGTCGCGCACGGCATCCGGCGCGAACCGATAGTTCGTGCTGCAAAATTCGCAGGTGACCGAAATCTCGCCGTCCTCGACCATGTGGTCGCGGTCGTCCTGCGAGAAGTTTTTCAGCATGGCCTCGACGCTTTCGCGCGAGCACGAGCAGCGCGCCACGATCTCACGGTTCTGGAACACCCGCACGTCGTGCTCGTGGAACAGGCGATAGACCAGTTTCTCACTCGAGACCGCGGGATCCAGAAGTTCGAGATCTTCGACAGTTGAGATCAGCGCGCGGGCTTCGACCCAGGCGTCGTCCTCCGTCACCGTGTGAACCGGTGTGCCTTCCGGCGCGTCGCCCGGATGCAGATCGGCCACGCGGGTGCGGTTGGGATCGCGCGGCAGGAACTGCACCAGAATGCCGCCGGCGCGCCAGCGGTGGCCGGCGCCCGCCGAAAGCTCCTCGCCGACTGCCATGCGAACGCGCGTGGGGATCTGCTCCGAGCTGCGGAAATATTCGTGCGCGGCGTCTTCGAGGCTGCCGCCTTCCAGCGGCACCACGCCTTGGTATCGGTTGTTTTCGGTGCCCTGATCGATGGTCATGGCGAGATGGCCGCGGCCGAGCAGCGAGCCAGCATCGACCTTGCCAGCTTCGATGGCGGCCGCGACGCGGGCCTTGTCGTAGCGGGCGCAGGCGCGCACCGCGTTGGGACTTCTGAAATCGACCACCAGCATCCGCAACGGCCCATCGGTCTGGGTCTGCAGAATGAAGCGGCCTTCCATCTTGATGGTGGTGCCGAGCAGCACCGTCATCACGACCGCCTCGCCCAACAGGCGCGCGACCGGCACCGGATAATCGTGCCGGGCCAGAATCTCGTCGACCGCCGGCCCGAGCCGCACCAGGCGGCCGCGCACGTCGAGCGCCTCGATCGCGAACGGAAGGACAGTGTCGTCTGCGGATGTCTCCGCCGGAGCACGCACCGGAAGGGTGATGTTGGGACTGGGCATGTGTTCTATATGGAAGCTCGCTCCGAAAATTCCAATCGAGCGGCTGCTGCGCGCCCTCAGCGCGCGGCCGCGTGCAGGCACCAGGACAGAATCCCCTTCTGGGCGTGCAGCCGGTTCTCGGCCTCGTCGAACACCACCGATTGCGGCCCGTCCATCACGTCGGCGGTGACCTCCTCGCCGCGATGAGCCGGCAGGCAATGCATGAACAAAGCATCCGGCTTGGCCTTGGCGAGCAGGCGCGTGTTCACCTGATAGCGCTTGAGCAAGTTGTGGCGGAGCTTGCCGTCCTTGTCGCCCATCGACACCCAGGTGTCGGTGACGACGCAGTCGGCGCCCTTGACGGCTTCGTCCGGGTCGGTCCCAACGCGGATCGCCGCGCCCGACTGCTTGACCCAGTCGAGCAGCCATTTCTTCGGCTTCAATTCGGGCGGCGTCGCCACCCGAAGCTGGAACTCGAAACGTTCGGCGGCATGCATCCAGGACGCCAGCACATTGTTGGCATCGCCGGTCCAAGCCACGGTGCGGCCCTTGATGGTGCCGCGATGCTCCTCGAAGGTCATCACGTCCGCCATCACCTGGCAGGGATGCGAGCGCCGGGTTAGGCCGTTGATCACCGGCACGGTGGCGTGCTCCGCTAATTCCTGCACGTGAGCATGGTCGAGCGTGCGGATGACGATGCCGTCGACGTAGCGCGACAGCACGCGCGCGGTGTCGGCGATGGTTTCGCCGCGGCCGAGCTGCATCTCCGCGCCGGTGAGCGTGACCGATTGGCCGCCGAGCTGCCGGATGCCGACCTGGAACGACACGCGCGTCCGGGTGGAGGGCCGGTCGAAGATCATGGCGATGGTCTTGCCGGCCAACGGCCCGTCGTCCGGGCGGCTGGTGCGGCCCTTCATGGCGCGGCTTGCCGCCAGGATGCCGCGCAGCTCGCTCGACGGGATGTCGGTGAGGTCGAGGAAGTGGCGAATGGCGGCGGGACTCACCCTGCCGCTCCCGGCTTGGGCAGCGTCTTGCCGCGCTCAATGGCGGCGCAGGCACGATCGAGGCGCGCCATCGCTTCGGCAACCTCCGCGTCGCTCACGATGAGCGGGGGCACCAGCCGCGCAACGTTGTCGCCGGCGGCCACCGAAAGCAATTTCTCGGCCCGCAAGGCATCGATGAGTTCGCCGTTGGGGACCTTGCATTTCAGTCCGATCAGCAGACCCTCACCGCGCACCTCCTCGATCACCGACGGATGCCTGTCCTTGATCTCGGCCAGTCGTTGCCGGAACAGCAGTGTGATCTGCCGCACGTGATCGAGGAACTCGGGCTTGATCACCATGTCGAGCACGGCGTTACCCGCCGCCATCGCCAGTGGATTGCCGCCAAAGGTGGAACCGTGAGTGCCAGGGGTCATGCCCTTCGCGGCCGCCTCGGTGGCCAGCACGGCGCCAACCGGAAAGCCGCCGCCGAGTCCCTTCGCCAGCGCCATGATGTCCGGCTCAACGCCGAACTTCTGGTAGCCGAACAATTCGCCGAGCCGGCCGATCCCGGTCTGCACTTCGTCGAACGCGAGCAGCAGGCCGCGCTCGTCGCAGACCTGACGCAGCTCTCTGAAGAATTGTGGCGGCGCCGCGCGCACGCCGCCTTCGCCTTGGACCAGTTCAATCACGATGCCGGCGGTCTCGGGCGTGATCGCGCGCTTGACCGCCTCGATGTCGCCGAGTGGAACCTGGTCGAAGCCGTCCATGGCCGGTCCAAAGCCGTCGAGATGCTTCTTGTTCTTGGCCGCGGCGAGTGTCGCCAGGGTGCGGCCGTGGAACGAGCCTTCAAAGGTGAGGATGCGGTAGCGCTCGGGATGGCCATTCGCAGATTGGTACTTGCGCACCATCTTGAGGACGCCTTCCATCGCCTCGGCGCCGGAATTGCAGAAGAACACCGTGTCGGCAAAGCTCGCGTCACACAACCGCTCGGCGAGCCGCTCGCCTTCCGGGATGCGATAGAGGTTGGAAACGTGGATCACCTTCGCGACTTGCTCGGTGATTGCCGCCACAACATGCGGATGCGAATGGCCGAGCGCGCTGACCGCGACACCCGAGGCAAAATCCAGATACCGCTCGCCGTCGGTGGCGACCAGCCAGACGCCCTCGCCCCGCTCGAAGGCGAGATCGACGCGCGCATAGGATGGCAAAAGATGCGAAGACACGGCTCGCCTACCCCGACCCAAGATTATGCCAAAATGAATCGTGCCGCCTCTCCGGGCGGCACGACCTGGGCATTTTATTTCGGCACTTTCGGCTGTCAACACGGCTGCGTCGCGTAGAAGACGGTTGCGTTGCAGTCAGGTGACGGCCGGAGCGCGCAATTCCACAGATTGATGACATATAATGTGGATGCGTGTCCCTTGGACTCTTGCGCCAGAGTCTCGCCATATTGTACGGTCATCAATGTGACATACGACATCTCGTTGCGGCGGGCCTTTTCCTAAGTTTCCAGTAGTGAGCGTACCCAGTCGCGTCGGCCCCATTGGCTGCCGGACATCGTGGAAGGATTCTGCCGGCTTTCGCCGTACCGGCAGCGTCCCTTAAAGGGGAGACTGCTCATGACGTGGACCGACGAACGCGTAGAGCTATTGAAGAAGCTCTGGGCGGATGGGCTATCGGCAAGCCAGATCGCTGGCGAGCTTGGCGGCATCACCCGCAACGCAGTCATCGGCAAGGTGCACCGGCTCGGCCTTTCGGGCCGCGCCAAATCGCCCTCCTCCAACGCTCCGCGCGCGCGCAAGCCGCGCTCCCACATGCTGCGAGTGGCGCGCCCCGCGATGCGCGGCAACACCGCGCTTGCACTCGCCTATGAGATGGAGCCCGAGCCGGAAGCCGAGCTGGCCGACAACGTCATTCCGCTCGAGCAGCGCCGCACGTTGTTGCAGCTCAACGAGGACACCTGCCGTTGGCCGGTTGGCGATCCGGCGAGCACCGACTTCTTCTTCTGCGGCGGCAAGTCGGTCACCGGCCTGCCTTATTGCGCGCAGCACTCGCGCGTTGCCTATCAGCCGGCGACCGAACGCCGCCGCGACCGGCGGCCGCCACCGTTCAGGCCGATTTAGCCTCGATCCCAAAGCGATCATCCAGCGCATAGCCCGCTCCACGCACGGTGCGGATCGGATCGGCCTCGCGCCCGCGATTGAGCGCCTTGCGCAAGCGGCCGACGTGAACGTCGACGGTGCGCTCGTCGATATAGACGTCCGAGCCCCAGACGCCGTTGAGCAATTGCTCGCGCGAGAACACGCGGCCCGGCCGCTCCATGAAAAACTCAAGCAGACGGTATTCGGTCGGCCCAAGCGCGATCTCGCGGCCGGCTCGTGACACCCGTTTCTTTTCGCGGTCGAGCGCGATGTCGCCGAACGCCAGCACGTCGGACACCCGCTCCGGCGAAGCCCGGCGCAGCAACGCGCGCACGCGGGCAATCAATTCGGGCACCGAGAACGGCTTGACGATGTAATCGTCGGCGCCGGTCGAAAGCCCGCGGATGCGCTCGCTTTCTTCACCCCGCGCCGTGAGCATGATGATCGGCAGCGCCTTGGTTTCCGGCCGGGCGCGGAGCCTACGGCAGATCTCGATGCCGGACACGCCCGGCAACATCCAGTCGAGCACGATGAGATCGGGGATGCGCTCCCGCAGTTGCACGTCGGCATCGTCGCCGCGTGCCACCGTATCGACGTCGTAGCCTTCCGCTTCGAGATTGTAGCGAAGCAGCAACGACAATGCTTCTTCGTCCTCAACGATCAGGATGCGCGCACTCATTCGCTCGCCTCCTCGTTCGCCGTCACGACGCCGGCATGCTTGCAAACGCGGTGGTGTCGCCCTTTGGCCGCGGATCGGCGATCGGGCGGCCTTCGATCATGAAATGCACGGTCTCGGCGATGTTGGTGGCGTGATCGCCCATGCGCTCGATGTTCTTGGCGGAAAACATCAGGTGGATGCAGAAGGTGATGTTGCGCGGGTCTTCCATCATGTAGGTGAGCAACTCGCGGAACAGCGAGGTGCACATGGCGTCGACCTCCTCGTCGCCCTTCCAGACAGCGAGCGCGCTCGCAAGATCGCGACCCGCGTAGGCGTCCAGCACCTGCTTGATCTGGCTCAGCACCAGCGCCGCCATGTGCTCGACGCCGCGGATCAACTTATGCGGATAGAAGTCGCCGTTCAGCGCGGTCACCCGCTTGGCGATGTTCTTGGCAAGGTCGCCCATCCGTTCCAGATCATTGCAGACGCGCAGCGCGGCGACGATTTCGCGCAAGTCCACCGCCATCGGCTGCCGCCGCGCGATCGTGAGAATGGCCTTCTCCTCGATCTCGCGCTGCAGCGTGTCGATCGCCGCGTCGGTCGCAACCACGCGCCGCGCCAGATCGGTGTCGCGCTTGACCAGCGCCGCGACGGCGTCCGCAATCTGCTTCTCCGCAAGCCCGCCCATTTCGGCCACCCGGCGGGTCAGCTCCTGCAAATCGCTGTCGAAAGCCTTGGCGGTATGTTCGTTCATCATGGTGCCACCTCCCGCATCAGCCGAAGCGGCCGGTGATATAATCTTGCGTACGCCGGTCACGCGGCGCGGTAAATATCTGCGTCGTGGAATCGAACTCGATCAGCTCCCCCAGATACATGAAGGCGGTGAAATCCGAGACGCGCGCCGCCTGCTGCATATTGTGGGTCACAATCACGAGGGTGTAGTCCATTTTCAGTTCGTCGATCAGTTCCTCGATCTTGGCAGTCGAGATCGGATCAAGCGCCGAGCAAGGCTCGTCCAACAAGATCACATCGGGCCGCACCGACACGGTGCGCGCGATACAGAGGCGCTGCTGCTGTCCACCCGACAGACTGAGTCCGTTCGCTTGCAGCTTGTCCTTCACCTCGTCCCATAACGCGGCACGGCGCAGCGCGCTCTCCACCCGGCCGTCGAGCTCGGATTTCGACAGCTTCTCATAAAGCCGGATACCAAAGGCGATGTTTTCGTAGATCGACATCGGGAACGGCGTCGGCTTTTGGAACACCATGCCAACCCGGGCGCGCAGCAAATTGAGATCCTGCTTGGGAGACAGGACGTCATCGCCGTCGAGCGAGACATGACCTTCGGCGCGCTGGTTCGGATACAGGTCGTACATCCGGTTCAGGACCCGCAGCAGTGTCGACTTGCCGCAGCCGGACGGGCCGATGAAGGCGGTGACCTTGCCGGCATAGAGCGGCAACGAGATGTCTTTCAATGCCCGATTGCCGCCGTAGTAGAAGTTCAGATTCTTGATCGATATGCGCACATCGAGATTGGCCATTTCGACCGGTGCATGGACGACGTTTGGCACCGCCACGCTGGCAACATTCATGACTGTTTCCCCGATGCTGACAAAGCGCGCGCCACGATACTGAGAGTAAGTACGGCCATTGTGATGATCAGCGCTCCGGTCCACGCCAGCGCCTGCCAGTCCTTGTAGGGGCTGAGCGCGAACTGGAAGATGACGGCCGGCAAACTCGCCATCGGCGCGTTGAGATCTGTGCTCCAGAACTGGTTGTTGAGCGCTGTGAACAGCAGCGGCGCGGTTTCACCGCTGATACGAGCCACCGCGAGCAGGATACCGGTAATCATGCCGGCCTTCGCAGCGCGATAGGCGATTTTCACGATCATGAGCGAGCGCGGCAGTCCGATCGATGCCGCTGCCTCACGCAGCGTGTCGGGGACCAGCGTGAGCATGTCCTCCGTCGTGCGGACCACCACCGGTATGACAATGACCGCCAGCGCGATCGCTCCGGCCCAGCCGGAGAAATGCCCCATCGGATAGACCACGACCTCGTAGACGAACAGGCCAATGACGATCGACGGCGCGCTCAGCAGAATGTCGTTGATGAAGCGGACGACCGACGTGAGCTTTTCATGGCGGCCGTACTCCGCCATGTAAGTACCCGCCAGGATTCCGATCGGCGTACCGATAATCACCGCGAGGAAGGTCAGCAGGAGGCTGCCCATTATCGGATTGAGCAATCCGCCGGCCGCGCCGGGCGGCGGCGTCATCTCGGTGAAGACCCGCAGCGAAAGCCCGCTGAAGCCCTCCCACAGCAACGTGCCGAGGATCAGGACGAGCCAGCCCAGGCCAAAGAGAGTGGCCGAGAGCGACAGAATCATCGCGATGATGTTTCGCGAACGGCGGCCGGCATAACGTGAGTTCATGGCGTCACCCGATCCGGCGCTCGATGCGGAGAAGCAGATACCGCGCGCAAGCGAGCACAATGAATGTGATGACGAACAGAATGAGGCCGAGCGCGATCAGCGACGAGGTGTACAGATCGCCCACGGCCTCGGTGAATTCGTTGGCAATGGTCGCCGAAATCGTGGTTCCCGGCGCGAGCAAAGATGCCGAAATCTTGTGGGCATTGCCGATGACGAAGGTGACTGCCATCGTCTCGCCAAGCGCGCGACCAAGGCCGAGCATGATGCCGCCGATGACACCGACGCGGGTGTAAGGCAGCACCACATAGCGCACCACCTCCCAGGTGGTGCAGCCAATGCCATAGGCCGCTTCCTTCAGCACCGGCGGGACCGCATCGAACACATCGCGGGAGATCGCGGTGATGAAGGGCAACACCATGATGGCCAGGATCAATCCAGACGTCAGCATGCCGATGCCGTAGGGCGGACCGGAAAACAAGGTGGACAGAACCGGAATGTCGCCAAAGATTCGAATGAGGAACGGTTGCAGCGTGTCCTGAAGAAAAGGGGCAAATACGAAGAGGCCCCAGATGCCGTAAATGATGCTCGGGATACCGGCGAGCAATTCGATCGCAATGCCGATCGGACGCCGAAGCCACATCGGGCACATCTCGGTCAGGAACATGGCAATCAGCAGCCCGACCGGAACCGCAATCACCATCGCAATCAGTGAGGTGATGACCGTGCCGTAGATCGGCGCCAACGCACCGAAATTCTCGGTGACCGGATTCCAGCGCTCGCTGACGAGAAAGCCGGGACCAAACTGCCGCAATGCCGGCCAGGCGCCTATGACAAGTGAGACAATGACGCCGCCCAGCAGCGCCAGCACACCGAGCGCGGCCGCGCGGGTCAGATAGCGGAAGCCGCTATCGCCCAGTTGCAGGCGCGCCAGCACCCGGGATCGGGACGCGGCCTCTGCGCGGATCGAATTGTCCTGCAGCGCGAGATCAACCACTGTTCGCCTCCCGGCGGGCTGCATCTACGGCTCCCTGTTGCTTCCTTGGGGAGTCCACTCAAGCGACGGAACCGCCGTCGTACAAGTCCGGTTTGCTACCGGTGGATAAGGATAAGGAAAGGGCGCCCTCAGGCGCCCTTTCCCATGTTGGAGCATCATCAGAAGATCGGCTTACCGGTCGGATCCTTGACGTCCTTTTTCCAGCTCGCCTGGATCATCGCGACGACGTTATCGGGCATCGGGATGTAGTCGAGTTCCTTGGCCATGTTGCCGCCGTTCTTGTACGCCCAGGCAAAGAACTTCAGCGCCTCGCTGGCCGCGGCCGGATCCTTCGGCTCCTTCGGGAGCAAGATGAAGGTCGCACCAGCGATTGGCCAAGCGGCCGCACCGGCCGAGTCGGTGAGGATCATGTAGAAGCCCGGCGCGTTCGCCCAATCAGCACCTGCGGCCGCCGCCATGATCGCGTCAGGCGTCGCTTCCACCGCCTTGCCGTCCTTGTTCATGAGCTTGGTGGTGGTGAGCTTGTTCTGCTTGGCGTAGGCGGTCTCGACGTAGCCGATCGAGCCCTTGGTCTGGGCGACGATGTTGGCAACGCCTTCGTTACCCTTGGCGCCGATGCCGGTCGGCCATTCGACGGCGGTGTTGTTGCCGACCCTGGACTTCCATTCGCCGCTCACCTTCGACAGATAGTTGGTGAAGATGAACGTGGTGCCCGAACCGTCCGAGCGGTGCACAACCGCGATGGCCTGGTTCGGCAGCTTGGCACTCGGGTTGAGCTTCTTGATCGCAGCATCATCCCAGTTCTTGATTTCGCCCATGAAGATCCTGGCGAGCGTCGTGCCATCGAGCGTGATATCGCCGCTCTTGATGCCGTCGACGTTGATGACCGGGACCACGCCGCCCAAGACGGTGGGGAACTGGATGACGCCGATCTTGGCGAGCTCATCGGACTTCAACGGCATGTCGGATGCGCCGAACGTCACCGTGCGGGCAGTGATCTGCTTGATGCCGCCGCCAGAGCCGATCGACTGGTAATTCAGGCCGTTGCCGGTCTCTTTCTTATAGGTGTCGGCCCACTTGGCGTAGATCGGATACGGGAAGGTCGCGCCAGCGCCCGAGATGTCGATCGCGAGTGCGGGAACTGCGAATGCGGCGAGCAAGCTCGCCGCAGCTACTGTTCTGAGGAGTTTCATTCTGTCCTCCATGCTTTCCATGTTTGATTGCTGCCCCGGGAGGTCTAGGGAGCGGACGCAATCGTTCTATGAAGGTTGGATGACAGAGAGATGACAGATTAAGTGTCTGTCAAGACAAGGGTATTTCTAAGCGAGTGGCAATCGCGCTGTGAATGTCGCGCCGTCGCCCGGCTTTGACTCGATGCCCAACCGGCCCTGGTGGCGGTTGAGGATGTGCTTCACCAGCGCAAGGCCAAGACCGGTGCCGCCCTGCGCGCGGCTCTCGCCGACATCGACCCGGTAGAAGCGCTCGGTCAGCCGCGGCAGATGCTCGGCCGCAATGCCGGGGCCATGATCGCGCACCGCAACGCGCGCCTCGCGCCGTCCGTCGGCCGCCTGCACGGAACTCAGTAAAATGTCGACGCGCTTGCCGCTGGCGCCGTACTTCAGCGCGTTCTCGACCAGGTTTTCGAACAGCCGGATCAGCTCATCGCGGTCGCCGAGCACCATGAGCGGCTCTGTCGGCATCGCCACCTCAATGGCAACGCCGCGGTCACGCGCCAGCGTCTGCAATCCATCGGCGACCTGCCGCACGATCGGCACCAGATCGACCGGCGCGTCGGGCCGCATGTGCGCACGCAGTTCGATGCGCGACAGCGACAACAGGTCATCGATCAGCCGCGCCATGCGCCACGCCTGCTCGCGCATGATGCCGAGGAAGCGCTCGCGCGCCGCCGTATCGTCGCGGGCCGGGCCCTGCAGGGTTTCGATGAAGCCCGACAGCGCCGCAAGCGGCGTGCGCAGTTCGTGGCTGGCGTTGGCGACAAAGTCGGCGCGCATTTCCTCGACCCGATGGATCGGCGTCAGGTCGTGCACCGTGATGACCACGACGCCGGGCCGGCCCGGCTCGCGGCCTCCGAGCGTAATCGGCGCTATGATGGCTTCGGACCAGCGGACGGAAGGCACCCGGGTGGAGAATTCGATGCGTTGCGCCCGTCCGCTGGCATTGGCGGCCCGGATCGCTTCGACCAATTCGGGCGTCCGCAGCGCAATCGACGCCGGCTCGCCGCGGCGCAACGCGGGCGCCAGAGTACCCGCTCCCGCGTTGAAAGCGAGCACGCGGCCATCGCCGTCGAGCACCACGACCGGATCGGGCAGACCTGACACGACGGCTTCGAGCAAGACATAATCGAGCGATCGGCCGGCTGCGAGCGGCGCCGGCGGCACGTCGTGGCTTGTGCCGCGCAACCGCTCGAGCCAGCCGATCAGCCGCCGCCCCGCGCTGCTATCGTCAAACGCCGGCATCAGGCCGCCTCGCGAGACTTAGCATCAGCTCGCGGATACCGAGCGTCGCCAGCGCGAGCGTGAACGGAACGATGTAGTAGAGCAAGCGGAAGATCAGCAACCCCGCCAACAGGTCCTCGGTGTCGTACTCGTAGAGCGCGATCAGCATGGCGGCATCGAACACGCCGAGCCCGCCGGGCGAATGGCTCGCGAAGCCGAGCAGCGTCGCGGTGATGAAGATCACCGCCACCGTGACGTAGCCGACCGCCGGCTCGTTCGGCACCAGCATATACATCGCCAGCGAGCAGCAGCCGAGATCGACGATGCCGATGGCGATCTGCAGCAGCGTCAGCGGACCGGCGGGCAACTGGACCTGCCAATTGTCGCGGCCGATGACGCGGGGGGCACGCCAAACCCAGGCGACGTAGCACAGGAGCACCAGCAGCGCCGTGACGCCAAGCGTCCTGTTGAGCCAGCCCGGCAGCTGGTCGATGGCGCCTGCGGCTTCAGGATGCCAGACAAAGCCGATTCCCAGCACCGTTGCGTTGCCGAGCCAGAAGGTCGTGCCGGCGATGAAGCAAATCTTGGCGACTTCGACCGCATTCAGCCCCCAGGCCGAATAGATGCGATAGCGCACCGCGCCACCGGTGAAAACGCTGGCGCCGACATTGTGGCCGACCGAGTAAGATGTGAAGCCCGCCAGCGCCGCGATGCGATAGGGCACATCCTTGCGGCCGATCGTGCGCAGCGCGAACAGATCGTAGAAGGTGAGCGTGAAAGAGCCGGCGGCGACGAACAGCGCAGCGACGCCGACGTCGCGAAGGTCCACCGTCGTC
>CAMDDZ010000120.1 GCA_945893145.1 Rhodoplanes serenus
CGTCAATCCGGCAAATGGAGTCCTCGGCACATCTGCCGTGACGGCCATTCCGGGTCAGGGCGAGCGGATCACCCTCGACCCAAAACGCTGCTTCGATGGCTATTGTGTCGCCGGCGCTGCAGAAGCCGAAGAACCTATCATCTTCGCCACCAGCACTGACGGGCTTCATGCCGCGATCATCAGCCGAAATGTCCTCCACATTTTCGCGACCAACACAAAGGCGAAGGTCATTGACATCGAGTTGATGAGACCAGGGGCCCCCGACTGGACCAACGATTTGTCAAACGCGCCATGGGACCTCGTCTACAACGGCGACACGCTCTTCGTGATTGGCTCCGACGCAGGGCCATCCATGGCGGTCTGGGTGTTCAAAGAGAACGGAAGTCGCGCGGGGTTTTTGGTGTCTCCGCAAAGACGCGACGAGCGGCTCGAAGTGTACAGAGGCGGATACGGCATTTTGGGACGCGACAAAGTCGCTTTCGCCGACACCGCTCTGCAAAACATGATTGTTGTTACGGGCGCTAACGCTGCAGTCCAGGTTACCAAACGGACCGTCGCTTATGCACCATGTACGGCAGAGCAGTTCGAGGAGTGGGCCACGGGCGATGACAGTCGGCTTCCCGCTGCATGCAAGAGGATCATCGCTGCCAAATATGCGCCTTACACTGACATGTCGTTGGCGCAACTGCCGTCCGGCGATTTCATCGCCACGTTGAGCGGACCCGCTCAGGGCGCCTTAGCGGTGATAAGTCCA
The DNA here is from genome assembly GCA_945893145.1 of Rhodoplanes serenus. GTDB lineage: Bacteria > Pseudomonadota > Alphaproteobacteria > Rhizobiales > Xanthobacteraceae > Z2-YC6860. The sequence goes on from CAMDDZ010000120.1 coordinate 755, forward strand.
GCCGGACTGACAGAAAAACGCCGGCTCAATCTCGCCAAATGCCGATAGGTGGCATGCGTAAAGGATGCAGCCGCGATTTATTCAGCCGTGCTGCAGAAACTCATCGAGCGTCTGCGCCGACGGCAGCGCAAAGCCTGACTGCGGGATGCGGCTGACCACCGCGACGCCGAGGCGCTTGAGCTTCACCGCCATTTCGGCGGCTTTGACCACCACCGTGACGCCGTTGACGATCGGCGCGCCATCGACATGGGCGTCCGGCTCTTTGCCGAACAGCATCATCGGAATGCCGCCGGTCGGCACGATGACATCGGCGCCGCTGTCGATCAGGCGGCGCGCCTCGCGTTCGAAGACGGCCTGCAGTTCGGACCGTTTCGCGGGCGACGCGAAGGCTTCCATGTAATCGCTGATATTGGCTGCCATGGCGCGGATGCCGGCGATCCGCTGTTGCAGGCCGTAGCGGGAAATCTGCTCGTTGTGCGCCGGGATGAAGGCGGGGTTGATCGCCAGCAGCCCGAGCTTGCGGCCCATGGTGCAGGCATGAAGCAGGGTCGCTTCGCCCAGGCCCAGCACCGGTATGTTCACCGCCGCTCTCGCCTCGTAGAGGCCGACGTCCTGAAAATGGTTCATGAAAAAAACATCGTAGCCTTCCCGCTCGGCTTCGATGGCACCGCGGATCACCGCGCGCGAGAAGCGAAATTCCGACAGCGCATGCACCGTCGTCACCGACGGCGTCATGGTTTTGAAATCGAGCGCGAAGCCAGGGTCGGTGCAAGCCAAGAGGTGCGGCAACAGCTGCGCCAGGTAGTTGCGGTGGCCGACCTGATCGGTCGCGCCCTGCGCCCAGATGCGGAATGTCGTCTTGGTGTCCAAGGTTCCCTCTGGGACGCTCAATGACCGGAACGCGGCTCGCCTATTTCAGCCGCTTGGTGGCGTCTTCCAGGACGGTCAGGTCGGAATACTTGTTCACGTCCGTGTCGGCGCCGATCAGTCCAAGCTCCTTGACGAGCGCGACGTTGCGCTGGAGCGCGGCCAGGTCCGGACGCATTCCCGGCACGTGGTAATAGTCCTGCTTGGTGAAGACCCAGCCCAGACGCTCGGGGGGCTGCCGGGTCAGGCGCGAACTGATCGCCACGACCTCGGCGTGGTTGGCGGGATCGAGAAACCAATAGGTGATGCGCAGCGTGTCTTCCATGAAATCGACCATCGCTGCGCGGTTCTTGTCGATAAAGGACTGACGCGCGCACCAGAACAGGAGCTGGGTCAGACCCATGACGTCGCGGTTGTAGAACAGCGGCTTGGCGATCCGGCGCAGCTCCGGATCGAACGAGAACGGCACCACCAGTGGAACCATGTCGGCTTTCTTCTCGGCGAGGACGGCGCGCATGGTCGGCAACGGCGCCTCAATCATGACGTAATCGCGCTTCTGTTCGAGCCCGACCGTGCGCAGCATCTTGCGCATCGCGACATCGACGGCCGAGCCGCCGGCGTTGGTCGCGATGATACGGCCCTTCATGTCTTCAAGCCGCTTTACCGGCCCGTCGGTCAGCACCATGTATTCCTGCGAGTAGTAGTCCGGCACGCCGTCCTGGAATTCATCGGCGATCACGCGGAGGTCGGACAGGTTCGCGTTGTGAATCGCGGTCGGCAATGTCGCGAAGGCGAGGTTGGCGATTTCTAGCTCGTTGTTGGCGAGCGCGGTGATCTGTTGCGGCGTTCCGGCGTAGCGCACCGGCTCGAGGATGTAGGACTTGCCCATGTGCCGGGCGAGGTCCTTTTTCTCCATGAGCAGCGACGCCCAATTCGACAGCGGCGCGATCCAGGAGACGCGGATCTTGACCGGCTCGGCGTTCGCTGCGCCTTGCGCCAGAAGTGAATGCGCCAGAAGTGAAATTGCCGCAACGAGTCCAATCGACCGCGACCGCGCCATAGGTGCCTCCCATGCGGGACCTGCCCGCCACAAACGATAGCGGCTTTTGCAAGCAAGCCGCAACCGAGGGTGCGGCGTTGCGAATAACCTGGTGCCCGGATGAGCGCAGCGATATCCGGGGCATTTTGCTGTCCTACGGAAATTCAGACTGAGACATTACGCGCCGCTCGCCTCACTTGCCAAACCACGCAAAAGCGCAAAACATTGCCGCGCGTTTGGAAATGATCCGGGGCATCCCGGAGCAAGGGAGAGCCCCATGAAGCGGTTGTGCTGCGCGCTTGCCATCGGGCTCGTCGCCCTCGTCACGCTCTTTAGCCTTGGCTTTGTTGGCGGCGCGTTCGCCCAGAGCTACCCGTCGCGGCCGATCCGCCTCATTGTGCCGTTCCCGGCGGGCGGTGGCGTCGACACGATGGCGCGGATCATTGGCAGCAAGCTGTCCGAACGGATCGGACAACCGGTGCTGGTCGAGCATCGCCCGGGCGCCGGCGGCGTGCTGGGCGCCGACGCGGTCGCCAAGGCTGCGCCGGATGGCTATACGATCCTGCTGACCATCAACGCGCTCGCGATCAGCGCTGCGCTCTACCGCACGCTGCCGTTCGACCCGCTCAAGGCCTTCGAGCCGGTGACGCAAGTGGCCGCCAGCCAGTTCGTGCTGGTGGGCTCGCAGAAAATGCCGGCGGCGACCGTCCAAGAGGTGATCGCGCTCGCCCGCGCCAAGCCCGGCAGCCTCAACTACGGCTCGAGCGGGTTGGGCGCCCCGCTGCATCTGCTGGCGGAAATGTTCAAGCACGCCGCTGGCCTCGATATTGCGCACATTCCATATCGCGGCGACGCGCCGATGCTGACCGCGCTGCTTTCCGGCGACGTCCAGATCGGCTTCATGCCGCAGGGCACCGGCGTGCCGCAGGTGCAGAACGGCCAGGTCAGGGGTCTCGCCATCACGGGCCGAACGCGTTCGCCGGTGTTGACCGGAGTGCCGACGCTGCTCGAGGCCGGCGTGCCGGGTCTCGAGGAGGCCAGCTGGTACGGCCTATTTGCGCCGGCCGGCACGCCGCGCGACATCGTCGCGCGCCTGCAAAGCGACGTCGCCGAGGTGCTGAAATCGCCGGACATCATCGAGCGTCTGCGCTCCAGCGGCAACGAGCCGGTCGGCAGCACGCCGCAACAGCTCGACGCGCTCTACCGGGCCGACATCGTCCGGTTTACGAAAATCATCGCCGACGCGAAGATCCCGAAATTGGATTGATGTCGCGTCGATTGATGTCGCGTAGCCCGGATGAGCGAAGCGACATCCGGGCTACGGGCCGCCAACAGATTACAGCTTGGTTGCCGCGCGAGACAGCAGCTTCCAGTCCGCGCCCTGTTTTTGCCAGTTCATCAGGATGTGAAGCTTGGTCGTGGTCTTTTTGCCGTCGGCGATCGCTTCGTTTTCGCTCACCCAGTTGAACCGCACGATTGCGGCGGGCCCGACGATGCTGATCTTGGTATCCCCATAGGTCAGCGACAACGTTTTTGCGCTTCGATTGGTGGTGGCGTTCTTGATGAACGTCGCCTTGTCCTCGACCCGGGCATCGGAGTGGCCGTAGCTCAGCTCCGCCGCACACAGGGCATCCAGCGCTTGGGCATCGCGCGTGAACTGCGCCGCACGGAACGCCTCGACGTTCTTCGCCACGGCAGCTTCATCCGCCGAAGCCCCGAGGGCCGGCGCGACGCCCACAAGCCCAACGGCAAGAGTCGACAAGGCCAACTGACGACGATCGATTTGCATTGTTTCTTCCATTTTTCTGTTTGAAGCAGTTTTGCAGTCACGCTGTCTGTTCAGGCGCGTCACGACACGGGCGAGGAGGTCGGTGCTGAGGATCCGATCGGTTCGGACGTGGCATCCAACTCCGACATGTGCGGCGCCAGCGCCGGAGCGCGATCGATAAACCGGTTGGATTCGAGAAACGACTTGAAACGCTCCAGCGCCTGTTCGACATCCGTCGCCCACAGCCGGGCATCGCCAGACGTCCGAAAGCTAGCCCGGTGCGGAGACATAAAGTCTCGCACCCGAACATAGGCGTCCTCATTGTCTGCGCGTCCGATTTCTTGTGCGCTGTGTTGGAGCACCGCGTTGCTCAGCATCCGGTAGTGACGAATGATGGTGCGGTAGGCGGGACTGAATTGCACAGTCGACGTGACCGTGAAGCGCTGCTGGAAGAACTGGTAGTTCTTCTTGCATACGATGCTGATGTGCATCCCTTCCGGACGGGCCGAAACCTTTTCGTTTCGCCAGTACCGGCGCACCACATATCCCAGGAACGGCACAACGAGCATGGCCGCGATGATCCACAGCAGGCTGCGATAATTAAAATCGACCGGCGCTGTGGCTGTGGAGACGGCGCTCGATGGTGCCGCTGCCACAGTGACCACGGGGACTTCAGGTGGCGGAGCCGGAGCAGGCGGCGCGGCAACGACGGGAGCGGTCTGGACAAGTGTTGCGGCTTTGAGCGCGGGATCCTTGGGATCGAATACGATCACCAGTTCTTTCCAGCTGCCGTAATTCTTTGCGCTCAACATCGTGAAGGGCTGCGACTGGTAGATCGACTGAATCGCCGACTGCCTCGTTTCGGCAAACAGCGGCCGGGTGCTTTTGGTCAGCACCACTGGCTTACCAAGAAGCGTGCCGTCCTTTTTGAGCTTGATGCGGATATTCAGCGCCTGCTCTGAACCTGCAGGTTTCTGCCAGTTGCCAAGTATCGCCGATTTGGCTGCCGCAATCTGTGTCTGCGCGCTTGTGGGCTTGGACTGAGCGGCCGCACAAGACAAAGAGCAGACCAGAAACAATACTGTGGCAAGCACACGCATACGCACCCCGCCCAATATTCAGGCCGTCACGCGGTGTCAGTGTCAAGGTCTAAAGTAGCGGGCGTGACGGATTATCGGCTTGAAGGCGGCACGGGTTATTCCGACTTCGCGCCTGAGAATTTGATCACCTTGGCCCATTTTTCCGTTTCGACGGTCAGGAATTTAGCGAAGTCCGCGGGCGAACAGGGAAACACCGTCGCGCCAAGATCGGTAAACCGCGCCTTCAACTTAGGGTCCGCGAGGCCCGCGTTGATCTCCCGGTTGAGCCGGTCGACGATCTCGGCAGGCGTGTCCTTGGGCACGCCAATGCCCTGAAACGCGCTGGCGTCGTAACCCGGCACGAAGTCGCCCAACGGCGGGATGTCCGGCAAGACGTTCGAGCGCGTTGGGGTCGTCACCGCCAGCGGACGTAACTTGCCCGCTTTGATGAACTCCATCGACTCCGGCACGGGGTTGAAGACCACTTGGACTTGTCCGCTCATCAGATCGGTCATCGCGGGCGCGCCACCGCGATAAGGCACATGGATCATGTCGACGCCAGCCATCATCTTGAAAAGTTCGGTGGCGACATGGATCGATGTGCCGTTGCCGCCCGAGCCGTAGCTGAGCTTGCCGGGATTGGCCTTCGCATAGCTGATGAACTCGGGAACGGTCTTGGCCGGAAACGATGGGTTCACCTGCATGACAAGCGGGTAGATCATGACGCCGCCGACCGGCGTGATGTCGCGGAGGAAGTCGAAATTGAGTTTGCTGTAGAGCGTCGCGTTGATCGGATTCGACGCCGTCACGATGAGCAGCGTATAGCCGTCAGGGGGCGAGCGCACGACGGCCTCGGTGGCGATATTGGTGGCGGCGCCGGTCCGGTTTTCGATGACGAATTGCTGGCCGAGCCGATCGGACAGCCATTGCCCCACGAGGCGCGCGCCGATGTCGGTGGTGCCGCCGGCGGCAAAGCCGACCAGGAGGCGCACCGGCCGTGACGGATACGCCTGCGCTCGGGCGTTCCGCGAAAGGGCCGGCAGCGCGACAGCGCCCGCTGCCAGATGCAAGAATTTTCGGCGGGGAAGTGTCATGGCATTCCTCCCGGTTCGAACACGTCGCGTTCGTGCAATCGAACAGGGACGTGCCGTCCGAATAGACTACGATTCTTTCAGGCAGGCGCGGAAGGGCTCACATCCGCTCTTTTGCCCGCTGAATCGGATTGCAGCCTGGCCATCGATACATTGGTTTCGTTGTCTTTCATTTTTTAGTCGAGTAATTTGCTCACCAGCGATGCATCAGCTTCGTCGGGAGGTCGTGTAACCGGTCCTGGCTCCCGAGGCTTCGGCTGTTGATGCCGGCGAGGGTCCCGCTTCGGCCGGGCCCTCTCTTTTTTGTGTGAGTTAGCGTCGTAAATTAATAATTGCACTAGACCGCTCCGCGGTAGAATTGGCACGAGCCGGAAGTCCGGCATGTCCGCTAAAGTGTCGCTAACAGCGGAAAAGCGGAAGTGGCGTGGATACGCTGGAAATGACGTGATGGATCCGACTGAGACATTGGTCGCGCGCGAAAGAGCCAAGCCAACCCAAGACCTGCCCAATCCGTATGAAGACTTGCTTCACGACATTTCTTGCGAAGCGATGCCGAGTTCGGCTTTCCCCCGGTACGACTTCGCAACAGCGAGCGTCACCTTCGCCCAATGCTCGGCCGCTTGGACGTCACCCTTCCTCCAAGCCAGCCGGGACATCTCGCGCGCCTCATGGAATGCCCGCTGACCTTTTGTTCTCATTAGCTTTTCAGCGTCTTTCGCGACCATTTTGGTAGCCCAATGCCGTCTAATCCACCCGAACATAGCGCCCTCATTTTGTTTGACGGGATTAGTAACCGTTTTTGACACTTCATCATACTTGATGCCCAATTCCATCGATGAGGAGCCGTTGAAGTGCTTTTTTAGCATTGCAAAATGTCTGCGTTTGGCACTTCCCGGACGTGAACCGATGTCCGCTCCCACGCCCGCTATGAGGAGCACAACGGAAGTGTATTGTTCAGTTTGAGTTTTTCCGACGTTGACGACCCAACGCAGACATGAGCGGTGGGGAAGTGGGCAGCGTCCTTAACCCGCCGCCGTCGCGCCGCACGGAAATTGGATCGGACCTTCGAGCACGGTGCAGACCGCTCGGGATCATGCTCTACTGTTCACATCAATTCGACATTCGGCCGGCGCACGCGTCACTATTTCCGGCGCGCCCCAGAGCCGGATGCCTTCAACGGGAGGACGACATGGCCAACACGATCAAAATTCGCCGGCGTGCATTTCTCGGCGGCGTTGCGGCGCTCGGCGCGCTGCATGGTTTCAGCATGCCGGCGCGCGCGGCGGTGTCGCCGTCGGTCACCAATCTGCCGGCGCGCGGCAACATTGTCATTCGCAACGGCTACGTGATGAGCATGGAGCCCGGCCAGGTAGACCTTCCGGTTGGCGACGTGCATGTCGACAACGGCGTGATTGTCGATGTCGGCACTGGGTTGGCTGCGCCCGGCGCGCAGGTCATCGACGGCCGCGGCTTCATCGTCATGCCGGGCCTGATCGACACCCATTGGCACATGTGGACGACGCTGTTGCGCAACATGTCGGGCGACGATCGCGCGCACGGCTATTTCCCGATGACCACCGCGCTCGGCAATGTCTTCACGCCGCGCGACATGTATTACGGCACGCTGCTGTCGGCGGCCGAGGCACTGCACTCCGGCATCACCACGGTGCACAATTGGTGCCACAACATCCGGACCTACGAGCACGCGGTCGAGGACTTGCGGGCGATGCAAGAGACCGGATTGCGCGGCCGCTTCGCCTTTGGCCCGGCGCGCTCGACCCCGTTCACCCAGCCGTTCAGTGTCGCCGACCTCACACGCATGCACACCGATTGGCCGGGCCACTCGAACGACGGGCTGCTGACGCTCGGCATCGCCTGGCGCGGCGTGCAGGCCGCGTTGCCGAATGCCGAGGGCAAGATGGAAATCCGGCCGCTTTCGCCCGACATGTATCGTGTCGAATACGAAGCCGCGCGCAAGCTCGGACTGCCGGTGTCGGTGCATCTCAATTCCACACGGTTCGACAAGGATCACATCATCGCGCTGCAAAAGCTCAACTACGTCTTCAACGGCCTGCAGGTCATCCACGCCATCAACACTTCGCCGGAGGAAATGGACATCCTGGCCGCCGCCGGCGCCTCGGTCAGCATTTCGCCGGCCTCCGAGATGCGCATCGGTTTCGGGTTGCCGAAGATCGCCGAATTCCTCGACCACAAGGTCAATCTCGCGCTGTCGGTCGACACCACGCCGCTCACCGGTAATGCCGACATGTTCGGCATCATGAAGCTCGTTCAGAATCTTGAGAATGGCCGTAGCACCAGCGAATTCAAACTGCCGGCCCGCAAGGTCATCGAACTCGCCACGATCGAAGGCGCCAAGGCGCTGGGGCTCGCAGATCGCACCGGATCGCTCCGCAAAGGCAAGCGCGCCGACGTCATCATGGTCAACACCCGCGAGGTCAACATCGGGCCGTTCACCGAGCCGACCTACATGATCGTGGATTCGGCGCAAGCCTCGAACGTCGATACCGTTTTGGTCGACGGCCGAATCCTCAAGCGCAACGGCAAGCTGACTGCGATCGATACCGGAAAGCTGATGGATGAGGCGTCCGCCGCGACAGCCGGCATCATTCAGCGCGCCAACTGGAAGTGATCGCGCTCGATCGTCGCCCGTGACCGCACCGAGCCGGCGTCGCGGGAGAGCATGGGCGCATCATTGCCCGTAGCCCGGATGAGCGAAGCGATATCCGGACTATCGTCTGCCCATAAAAGTGAAGGCCCCACGCTGGGGAGTGTGGGGCCTGTAGGCATCTCGGCGCGAGGTGTTGTTCGTGTCAGCGATGCCGGCGGTGCCAGCGGTGGTGGTGCCGGACCATCAGGCAATTGCTCAGCGCGATCGCCCGGTTCTCGTCCCGGGTAATGATTTGCGCGCGGGCGAGGCAAGAGCCGCGCGCGCCATGCCACTGATGGTGCCACTGATGGTGCCACCGGTGGTGCCAGCGATGGTGCCAAACTCGATGGTGCGCCATTCGGTGGTGCCAAACCCGATGGTAGGCGCGATGGTGCACGACGCGATGGTGCATCGTTCTGGCCTGCGCGACACCGCCACCCGCGAGATCGGCCGGCGCAAGGCTCGGGCCGATCACGAAAGCAGCCGCAAGAGCCGCGGCAAACAACAAACGCTTCATGGATGTTTCCCCGTTTTGTTATCGGCTGAGCGCAAAGCGCAGCCGTTTTTTTTAGCGTCGCCCCGATGCAGTGTGGGCTTGGCTCGAAACCATTACAAGCCAACCATGAAGTGTGCACAGATCATTCGGGACAGGCCCCGAATGACAGGTCTCAATTCCGGCTGATAGTGTTTCGCCGGGCTGCCTCATGGGTGCGGGGAAATTATGCGTCTGCCGGGTTGCGGATTGATTGCGGGTGCGCTGCTGGTGCTTGCGGCGCCCGTCGCCGCCGATGACTTCGACACCTGCTACGAAGCGACGGGCGATGTTGCGATCGCGGCCTGCGATCGAGCGATCGCATCGGGCCACTACAGCGGCACCAAGCTTTCTCAGCTCTATAACAATCGCGGCGCTGAATATCGCAAGAAGGCGGAGTATGGCCGCGCGGTTGCGGACAGCAGCGAGGCCATCCGGCTCGATCCCGGCAACGCCCCGGCCTACGTCCAGCGCGGCACCACTTATTACAAGACGGGGCAGTACGACCCTGCGATTGCGGACTTCGGCCAGGCGATCCGGCAAGATCCCCAATACGCCTTCGCGCTTTATCTCCGCGGCCTGGCCAAACGAAAGCAGGGTGACGCCGCTGGCGGCGACGCCGATATCGCTGCGGCAAAAGCGATCCACGCCGACATCGCCGCGGTGATCAGGCGCTTTGTGGGGGACTGATGCGCGTCAGTCCGCGCACGATGAGGAGCGGATGACGCTGAGTTAGCTTCGCTCACTTAATCCGTTTGACGGAGCCGCCGGAGGGATCAACTGCCCGATGGATGGCCTCGGAATTCCGGCCTTCTCGCGCATCATGAGCTCCAAGAAGCCGGCGAAAATGCCCAGCAGAGCGGGGAAAAACATCTTGGCTTCTGTTGCGTGCTGCAGGTGACCGAAGCTGGTCAGGTGCGGTGCGCGATCGAGCCAGAAGTAAAAGGTGAAGCCGAAAAAATAGATCCACGCCGCCCACCGGACGGCACGGAAAAACAACCACGTTACGATTGCTGGCTTCATGGCAACACCTCCTGGGGTGATCATAGCGCCCTCCGAGGAATCCGCCTAGATATGGAGCCCGGATATTGGAGAGACCGAATGGGTCAACTTGTCGACGGCAAATGGCGCACCGAGAACATCCTCGTCCAGCACGACGACAAGGGGCTCTATTTCAAGCGCGGTTCCGTATTCCGTGGCCGCATCGAGAGCGGCGCGGCGGCTGAATTTCCGGCTGAGCGGGGCCGCTATCACCTTTACTGCGCGGTGGCTTGCCCGTGGGCGCATCGCGCCACGCTGATGCGCACGCTCAAGCGGCTCGAGCCCTTCGTGACGCTGACCAACACGTTTCAGGAAACCGGCGGGCAGGGCTGGTCGTTCGGTGAGCAGGGCCACATCGTGCCGGGCACCGACCGGCACGTCCGCTGGCTCCATGAGCTCTATACGATCGCCGATCCGGCCTGCACCACGCGGGTGACGGTGCCGACGGTTTGGGACGCCAAGACGCGCCGCTGTCCGTCGTCAGGCAATTTGAGACTGATCAGGCGTTTCGAGAAGAGAGGCTCTGGCTCATCAGGGTTAGAGTTTAGGCGGCCTGCAGTCGGTGCTGCAAGCGGCGGTTTGCGATAGTTGCATGTTTGATGCGTTTGCGTTCTGCGA
>CAMDDZ010000121.1 GCA_945893145.1 Rhodoplanes serenus
GGAGCACGCCGCATCGTCGGGAAACAGCCGCTGAAGCTCGGGGAGCGATTGGGGGAAAGCCAGGTCGTCACGCTGGTGGATGTCCATCGCGCCCATCATGGGCAGACACTAGCCCTAGTGGGTGTATGCGTCAACCGGATAGGCAAGGAACGAACCACCTCCCGGCTCTTGCCGGGATTTTTTTGCCGCGATCTTTTTTTGCCGCGATCTTTTTTTGCAAAAAACGAAACGAAGAATCCGCGCGTTCGAGCCCTACGCGCCAGCGACGGCAGACGCCGTGGTGCCAGCCTGCGCCGGCCGGTCCTTGCCGAACCGGATCAGCGAAAAATGTCCGAGCGGCGGCATCGGACGGCGCTCGATCAGGCGCACGCCGGGTTTCGCTTCAGCCCAATGCGCGAGCCGCGCCCAGGGAAATTCCGGCCGCCAGCCCAGCCGGCGTGCGACGGGAGAGAACCCTCGCTCGAAGGCGCGCCGGAACCCCGCCTCGGCGCCGATGTGATTGATCAGGATGATCTCGCCGCCGGGCTTGAGCACGCGCGCAAACTCATCGAGCGCCGCTTCCGGCTCCGGCACCGCCGTGATGACATACTGCGCCACCACCGCATCGAACGACGCATCGGGAAACGCCAGATGCTTGGCGTCCATCACCGCGAGCACCTCGACATTGCTCAGCCGCTGCTCGATGACGCGCTCCTGCGCCTTGCGCAGCATCGGCTCGGAATAATCGACGCCAACCAGGCGGATGCTGCGCGAATAGTCCGGCAGGGAGATGCCGGTGCCGACGCCGACGTCGAGAATGCGTCCGCCGATTTTCTCGGCAGCCTCGATCGAAGCCATACGGCCGCGCTCGAACACGGCGCCGAACACGAGGTCATAGACCGGCGCCCAGCGCGCATACGCTTTGGCCATCGTCTGCTTGTCGAGATCGGATTGCACCGCCGCCCCAAAGCGAAAGAGTTACGCCGCCCGCGCCGCAGCCGCCGCGCCGCGGATGAAACCGCCGCCGAGCACACGCGCCTGCCCTTGCGGTGAATCGTAAAGCACGCAGGCCTGCCCCGGCGAAACACCATCCTCGCCCTCGGCCAGATCGATCGCGTAGCCGTTCTGACCGGCCGAAAGAAACGCCGCCTGCGGCGGGCGCGTCGAACGGACCTTGACGAAAACCTCGAGCCGGCCGCCGTCGAGCGCCTGGTCGAGCGCGCCCTCGCCGATCCAGTTGACGTCGCGCAATTCGATCCGCCGCGTGGTCAGGGCCTCGCGCGGTCCGATCACCACGCGCCGCTGCGCGGCGTCGAGCCGCACCACATAAAGCGGCGAGCCGGCCGCGACCTTCAGGCCGCGGCGCTGCCCAACAGTGAAATGAATGATGCCGTCATGGCGGCCGAGCACGTTGCCGTCGAGATCGACGATGTCGCCCGCCTCGGCCGCGCCCGGCCGCAGGCGCTCGATGATGTCGGTGTAGCGGCCGGACGGCACGAAGCAGATGTCCTGGCTGTCCTGTTTGTCGGCGACCGGGAGCTCGAAGCGGCGCGCCAGCTCGCGCGTCTGCGCCTTGTTCATGTCACCGAGCGGGAAGCGCAGCAGATCGAGCTGGTCGCGCGTGGTGCCGAACAGGAAGTAGCTCTGGTCGCGGTCTTCGTCCTTGGCGCGATAGAGCGCTCGGCCATTGGCCGACATGGTAGGGGAAGCGACGGCACGCGACGCGACATAGTGGCCGGTGGCCAGCACCTTGGCGCCAAGTTCGCGCGCGGTGCCGAGCAGATCCTTGAACTTGATCGCCATGTTGCAATCGACGCAGGGCACCGGCGTCTCGCCGGACACATAGCTTGCCGCAAAACGGTCGATCACCGCCTCCTTGAAGCGGCTTTCGTAGTCGAGAACGTAATGCGGAATGCCGATCCGGTCGGCCACTGACCGAGCGTCGTGAATATCCTGGCCGGCGCAGCAGGCGCCTTTGCGATGGGTGGCGGCGCCGTGGTCGTAAAGCTGCAGCGTCACCCCGACCACGTCGTAGCCGTCAGCCTTGAGCAGCGCCGCCGTCACCGAGGAATCGACGCCGCCCGACATGGCGACGACGACGCGGGTGTCCTGCGGCCGCCCTTCAGTTTCGAGGCTATTGAGCATCCGGGCCGCGGCGGTGCCGCGCTCCTCAAGCGTTCCAGGCTTCAGATTACGGCCCATTACTATATGGGCCGACTGTGGCTGTGCAATGTGCGGCCCAGGCCGCAATTCGCGGTTCTGGCGATCCCGGCACTTCTTGCCGCCTTTCAGCAGGGGCTGCCGGGACGCGGTTCCTCCCAAGGCCGGCCGCTTTAATTAAGGCTTTGATCCAACTGACAGTTTTTCAATCGGCGCGCTGGCCCAGGGATTGCAAATCATAAGTCGTAGCGCACTCGTATTGTGAGGTTTCCCGTGAGCGTCGCGTCCGGTCTCAGCGTCGTACAGCCCCATAGCCTGCCCCCGGTTTCCCGCAGCCCTTCAGGGCCCGACAACCAGAACACACCCAGTCCTTTCTCCATGCTGCTGGACGCCACCAGTCCCCTACCTGAGCCGCCGCCGCCCCCGCGCGCTGATGCCCGGCCGGACCGCAACGACGACCCGCCGCCGGCAGACGACCGTTCAGCACCCGCGCCCTCACGCAACGCGAGAGACGATCAGCCGGTTAGGGATTGCAAAGATTCCGGCAACAATAGCAGCGCCCAGGACAGCAAGGTCCAAGACAGCAAGGACGGCAGCGCGGCCAAAGATCCAACCAAGGACGCTGCCGCCGATAACGACAAATCCAAGCAGGACGCGACCATTGTGGTCGATGCTGCCGCCAACGCGCTCACGTCCGGCGACGCCGTGCCGCAGTCCGCCAACGCTGCGCCGGTTATGGTCGCGCAGCCCGTGCAGGCACCGGTGAACGTGACGCCGGTCGAAGTCACGGCGGAAGCTGAGTTCGCCGCTGCGGCGTCCGGCGCGCTCGCAGCGCCCGGCACGAAGGCCGACGCGAAGGCTGACGCCAAGGGCGATGCCAAGAACGCCAACAGGCCCGACGCTGCGGCCGGCAAGCCAGACGCCAAGACAGCCGACAAGCTCGGCTCGGCACAGGGCGATACGCCGCTCAAGCCGCTGCCGCTCAAGGGACAGGCCGAGGCTGGCAGCAACGAAAATCCGGCCGGCAGCACCGACCATGCGGCAAATCACCGTCACGCCCCCGAAGCGCGGACGCTGACCGCCGCTCCCGACGCGGCCGCACAGATCGCCAACCCGCCCGCCGCCGCGAACGCCGCAGCCAATGCCGCGCAAAGCATCGGCGGATTGCAGGCTGCGGCGCCGAGCCATGCTCCGGCCGCAGCGCAATCGCTTCCCGGCACCGCGCCGGCCGCGGCCGTGCCGCTTGCAGGCGTGGCGGTTGAGATCGTGTCCCATGCCCAGGCCGGCAAGAACCGCTTCGAAATCAGGCTCGATCCGCCGGAGCTCGGCCGCATCGACGTGCAGCTCGACGTCGATCGTGATGGCAACGTCACGTCACGCCTGGTGGTGGATCGCGCCGAAACGCTCGATCTGCTGCGGCGCGACGCCTCGCAGATCGAACGTGCACTGCAGCAGGCCGGACTGAAGACCGGCGACAATTCGCTCGAGTTCTCACTGCGCGGCCACGCGTTCGGCCGCGACGACCAACCCGCACCGCAGCAGGGCACACGCATGGAACTGTCCGACGACAATGACGCACCGCTGGAAGCGATGCGGCAGGGTTACGGACGTCACCTGGGCCTGGGCGGCGGCATCGACATTCGAGTTTAGGGAGCAAGACTCATGGCCGCGACCAGCATCCTTCCAGGCGTTTCCTCTAACGTCGTCTCGGCGCCCTCGACGGTGGGCTCGGGCACGTCGAGCACCGCCACCTCCACCAAGGACGTGGCCACCAGCACCATCGCCGGCAACTTCCAGACCTTTCTGACGTTGCTGACCACGCAGCTGAAAAACCAGAACCCGCTCGACCCGCTGGACACCAACCAGTTCACTCAGCAGCTCGTGCAATTCGCGCAGGTCGAGCAGCAGCTCAAGTCGAACGACCAGCTCACAACGCTGGTGTCGCTGCAAAAGACTGCGCAATCGACGCAAGCGCTCACCTTCGTCGGCCAGACGGTCGGCGTGGACGGCAGCACGGCGCAGCTGTCCAACGGACAAGCGCAATGGAATCTTTCGATCCCTCAGGCCGCAGCCGTCTCCGTCAGCATCCAGAGCGCGACCGGACAGACGGTCTATACCGGCAGCTTCAACATGAACTCGGGCAACCAGCAGTTCGTCTGGGACGGCCGCGACGCCGCCGGTACGAAATGGCCGGACGGCAACTACACGCTGACCGCCACCGCCAAGGACATCAACGGCAAACCAGTCGGAGTCGCGACCGAGGTCGAAGGCCCGGTCGATTCTGTGGACCTGACTCAGAACCCGCCGCTGCTTTCGGTCTCAGGCCAGAACTACACGCTCGACAAGATCAAGCGCGTGGTGCGCAGTCACTGACGCTCGCGAAGCGAATGTCACTCGCGGCGGTAACCCTTCGTTCATTTCTGAACGCCACAACCCCGCAAAATGGCAGAAACACTGGCAAACGCGCAGCTTCCTGACAATTTGGGCTTCACGGCAAAATCTGCCCAATTGATTGTTGCGCTTAGCCAAATTTTAAGTCGCGCCCAGTAATCTTGGCAGCAGTAAGTCAGTAGTTTGTGAGTGTATCGATGAACGACCCCCATCGCCCGAGGGTTAAATATGTGATCGGGCCGGACGGCAGTCCGCTGACGATCGCGGATTTGCCCGCACCGGGAACCAGACGCTGGGTCATCCGCCGCAAGGCAGAGGTGGTCGCAGCCGTTCGTGGCGGTCTGTTGTCGCTCGAAGAAGCTTGTGCCCGCTACACGCTGACGGTCGAAGAATTCCTTTCCTGGCAGTACTCGATCGACCAGCACGGCCTCGCCGGCCTGCGCACCACGCGCATCCAGCAATACCGGCAATAGCCGCCGCCTTAACGTTTGGTTGATGACGCCGGCCCGAAGGCCGGCGTTTCTCGTTTCTGCGGTCGCGGAGATGCCAGAACAATGCCCAACACGCGGCAGGAACTTCGCTGGTAAGCCACCGTTCCCTCCTCAGCGTCACGCTCCAACAGAGGAGGTTCCCTATGAAACTCGCACTGCTGACAGGCGCAGCCGCGCTCGCGTTGCTGGCAGCAACCGGCGCTCGCGCCGACTCCTACTATGTCGGCGATCGGCTCGTGATCGAACCCACCCCCGGTTACGACGCATATGCCACCGACTATGTCGTGCCCGCGCCGATTGTCACCGAGCGTATCGTCGAGCCGGCGGCGACCGAGGAGATCGTGACGACCGCGCCCGGCGTCGCGCTGGGAACGGTCGAGCGGCGCACCGTTACGGTGACCCGCACCACCGGCTATGGCACCGGCGCTTCGGCCCGCGGCGTTTCGCGAACTGTAGTTGCCCCAGCACGGCCAGCCGCCACTGTTATTGAGACGACGACTCCGGCCGCCACCGTCATTGAGACGACCGACACGCCCCTGGTCGAAACCACGGGCTCTGCGGTCTACGTCGAGCCACGCTGCATCACGGATCTATTCGGCTACGAACGCTGCTACTGACACGGCAGCGCCAGAACGCAGACGGCAGGCGGGTTTGCGGCCCGCCCCTGCCCGCCTGCGTGTTCGGCTTATTGCGCAAATAACGCCGAACCGGACGGAACTCCGTCCGGCGGCGGCTATTGGTCTTATGCAAGTAACACGACCATTGAGTGGAGGTCATTTATGCTGATGCGAACCTCGATCCGATCGGCATGTTTCGCGCTCTGCACCGGCGCGACGATGATTTTTGCGGCTCCCGCTGCTCACGCGCAGGCTTTGAACAACGACACGCAGCCGGCCCGGCCGGTCAATCTCAGCATGGAGCAACGTCACGTCATCAAGGAGATCATCCTCAAGGATCTCAAGGTCGCGCCTGTGACCGCCAGCGTCCCCACCAACATCGGTGACACCATTCCGGCCGGCGTGCCGCTGCAACCGATTCCGGTCGAAGTGGCGTCCAAAGTCCCGCAAATGAAAACACATTCGTTCATTGTGAAAGACGACGCGGTCCTGATCGTCGACCCCAACAACAACACGATCGCCGAAAAGGTCGAGTGAGACTTCGGTCGAGTGAGATCTGGGCCACGAGCTTGCGCTTGGCCGCATGCACCTCGGCGCGCCGCCGCACGCGTTAACTCCGCGGTAACCATAAACTGGGCAATTCTTGCCGGGTGGCGCCAACGCGCCGACTCAGAGGTACCCCGTGCAAGGCATCACCGAGTTCTTCAAGACCCTGGGTGCGTCACGAATTGCGGCGATGGGTGCGGTCACCATCGCAATGATGGGGTTCTTCGCCTTCCTCATCGTTAAGGCCACGGCGCCGCAGATGACAACGCTGTTCACCGAGCTCTCGCTCGAAGATTCGTCCGCGATCCTCAAGGACCTGGAACGCCAAGGCATTCCCTACGAGATGCGGAATGACGGCGCCACCCTGCTGGTGCCGAAGGACAAGGTGGCGCGCCTGCGCATGAAGCTCGCCGAAAGCGGCCTGCCCAAGGGCGGCAGCATCGGTTACGAGATTTTCGACAAGTCAGACTCGCTTGGCGCCACCAGTTTCGTGCAGAACATCAATCACCTGCGCGCGCTGGAAGGCGAGTTGTCGCGGACCATTCGCGCACTCGACCGCGTGCAGGCGGCCCGCGTCCATCTGGTGCTGCCCGAGCGGCAATTGTTTTCCCGCGACAAGGCGGAAGCCTCGGCCTCGATCGTGCTCAAGGTTCGCGGCATGCTTGAGCCACAGCAGGTGCGCGCGATCCGGCACCTGGCGGCCTCCGCGGTCAACGGGCTCAAGCCCCAGCGCGTATCGATCGTGGACGAGACCGGCCGCCTCCTCGCCGACGGCAGCGCCGACGAGACCGGCACGGTCGGCGCGCAAGCCGAGGAACGCAAGCTCGCGGCCGAGCGGCGGATGCGCGAACAGGTCGAATCGATCGTGACGTCCGTGGTCGGACCCGGCCGCGCCCGCGTCCAGCTCACCGCCGATTTCGACTTCAACCGCATCACCCAGACCTCGGACAAATTCGATCCGGAAGGCCGCGTGGTGCGCTCGAGCCAGACGCGCGAAGAGGTCACCGCAAGCGCCGACGCCAACACTGGCACCGTTTCGGTCGCCAACGAATTGCCCGGCACGCCGCAGCGGCAGCAGCCGGACCAGACACAGACGCAACGCGATCAGAACCGCAAGACCGAGGAAATCGTCAATTACGAGATTTCGCGCACCACCAAGACCGAGGTCATCGAGGGCGGACGGATCAATCGCGTCTCGGTCGCCGTGGTGGTCGATGGCACCTACGCCAAGAACGACAAGGGCGAGCTGGTTTACGCACCGCGCAGCAAAGAGGACATCGATCGGATCACCGCGCTGGTGCGCACGGCGATCGGCTTCGATGCCAAGCGCGGCGACCAGGTCGAGGTCGCAAACCTCCGGCTCGCCGAAATGCCGACGACACCGATCGCCGAGCCAACCGGCTTTCTCAACTTCCTGCAATTCACCAAAGACGACGTCATGCGCGCGCTCGAGATCGGCGTGATGGCGATGCTCGGCCTCGTCGTCATCCTGCTCGGCTTCCGGCCGCTGGTGCGGCGCGTGATCGGGCCGCAGGCCACCGCGGTTTCCGCGAGCAACCTGCCACCCGGCACGGTGCTGATGGGACCAGGCGGCACGCTGGTCGCGGCTGGCCCCGCTTTGCCCGGACACACCGGGGTCAGCGTCTCGAACACCGGCAACGGCAGCATCACCAACGCCGGCGGCCCCAACGTCTCAATCGTCGGCGGCGATGCATCGGTCGCCATCTCCAACCGCACCTCCGCCATGATCGACATCGCCAAGGTGCAGGGCCAGGTGCACGCACAATCCGTCCAGAAGGTCGGCGAGCTTGCCGACAAGAACCCAAACGAGACCGTCGCCATCGTCCGCTCCTGGCTGCACGAAAACGCCGCCTGACCGCAACGCTTGAGACGCTGAATCATGGCCTCCGCACCGCAACGAAGAGCTTCGTCCGAGATCGAAAGTCTCGTTGCCACGCTTGCCAACCGGCAGAGCGAGCAGCCAAAGTCGGTGCGCCAGCTCACCGGGCAGGAGCGCGCCGCCGTGCTGATGCTGGCGCTTGACGAGCAGTACGGCTCGAAAATCTGGAGCCTGCTCGACGACGACGACCTGCGCCAGCTTTCGATCGTGATGTCCACGCTCGGCACCGTCGAAGCCGAGTCCGTCGAGGCCTTGCTGCTCGAATTCGTCGGCCGGCTGTCGGCGTCCGGCACGCTGATGGGCAACTACGACCACACCGAACGGCTGCTGCAACAATACCTGCCGCCGGAGCGCGTCAACGGCCTCATGGACGAGATCCGCGGCCCCGCCGGCCGCAACATGTGGGAGAAGCTCGCCAACGTTCAGGAAGAGGTGCTGGCGAACTATCTCAAGAATGAATATCCGCAGACCGTTGCGGTGGTGCTCTCGAAACTGCGGCCGGAACACGCCGCGCGCGTGCTCGCGATCCTGCCGGAAGAATTCTCGCTCGACGTCGTCAACCGCATGCTCAAGATGGAGGCGGTGCAGAAGGAGGTGCTCGACCGGGTCGAGCAGACGCTCCGCACCGAATTCATGTCGAGCCTGTCGCAGACCCGCCGTCGCGACGCCCACGAGGTGATGGCGGAAATCTTCAACAACTTTGACCGCCAGACTGAGACGCGCTTCCTCACCGCACTCGAAGAGGAAAACCGCGACAGCGCCGAGCGCATCAAGACGCTGATGTTCACCTTCGACGATCTGGTGCGGCTCGACGCCGGCTCGGCGCAGACGCTCATGCGCCACATCGACAAGGATAAGCTCGGCGTCGCGCTCAAGGGCGCCAACGAGGCTGTCCGCCAATTCTTCCTCAGCAACATGTCGACGCGCGCGGCGAAGATGCTGGTCGACGACATGAATGCGCTCGGACCGGTGCGGCTGCGCGACGTCGACGAGGCGCAGGTCATGCTGGTCAATCTTGCCAAGGACCTCGCCGCCAAGGGCGAGATCATCATCTCCAAACAGCGCGGCGACGAAGAGCTGATCTACTGATGTCTGCATCCATCGCAACCAAATCGAAATTCCTGTTCGACCTCGACTTCGGGGCTGGCCCGGCTGCGAGCGAGCGCCCGATCGCCCAAGCCGAGCACGCCGCCAGGCTCAGCGAGGCCGAAAACAAGGGCTTCCGCGACGGCTTTGCGGCCGCCGAAACGGAACGCACGGCTGAGGCCGAGCGCCGCACCGCAGCCGCCTTCGAACAGATCGGCAAGTCGCTCGAGCAGATCGCGCGTGGGCTCGCGGCGGTCGAGGATCGGCTGGCCGCCGAAGCGATCGATGTCGCGATCGCGGTGGGGCGCAAGCTCGCGCCGGAGCTCATGGCGCGCGAACCGTTTGCCGAAATCGCCGCGCTCGCGACCGATTGCCTTCGCCAACTCGCGGCCGCACCGCACGTCGTGGTGCGCGTCAACGACGCACTGCACGCGATCGCGCGCGAACGGCTCGATGGCATCGCCCGCACCTGCGGCTTCGAAGGCCGTCTGGTGGTGATCGCCGAGCCCGACATCGCGATCGGCGACTGCCGCATCGAATGGGCCGACGGCGGGGTGACCCGCGACAAGACCGCGACCGATACCGCAATCACAGAAGCAGTCGGGCGCTATGTCAGCGCGCGACGTTCGGTCCTGCCAGAACTTGGGGAGATCACATAATGAGCGACAACGGCAAGGTTCCACTGCCCAATCTGGAAATGGATGGCGCAGCGCCGCCGCCGATCAATCCAGGGGCGTTCCTGGGCGACGAGCCCGATAGCCTCGATCGAGGCGCGGCCGATCTCGAGGCGGTGTTCGACGTGCCGGTGCAAGTTTCGGCCGTGCTCGGCCGGGCGCGCATGGAGGTCGGCGAATTGCTCAGACTCGGGCCCGGCACCGTGCTCGAACTCGATCGCAAGGTCGGCGAGGCGATCGACATCTACGTCAACAACCGCCTGATAGCCCGCGGCGAAGTGGTGCTGGTCGAGGACAAGCTCGGCGTGACCATGACGGAAGTGATCAAGACGGAACGGAATTAGAGGAGTTTAGCCATGCGTCTTCTCATCGTTGGCACGCTCAAGGGCCAGCTCACCACCGCGACCAAGATCGCGATGGGCATGGGCGCGACCGTCACCCACGCGGAACATATCGATCAGGCGCTGGCGGTGTTGCGCTCCGGCAAGGGCGCCGACCTCCTGATGGTCGACGTCGCGATCGACATCCGTGACCTGGTCAGCAAACTCGAGCTTGAGCTGATCCACGTGCCGATCGTCGCCTGTGGCATCGAAAACAACGCCCGCGCCGCGGTCGATGCGATCCACGCCGGCGCGAAAGAATACATTCCGTTGCCGCCCGATCCGGAATTGATCGCAGCCGTGCTGGCGGCCGTGACCGCCGACACGCGGGAGATGATTTACCGCGACGACTCGATGGCCCAGGTCGTCAAGCTCGCGCAACAGATTGCGACCTCGGAAGCCTCGGTGCTGATCACTGGCGAAAGCGGCACCGGCAAGGAAGTGCTGGCGCGCTTCGTCCACGGCCGCTCGAACCGGGCGAAGAAGCCGTTCATCTCGATCAACTGCGCGGCGATCCCCGAGAACCTCCTGGAATCCGAACTGTTCGGCCATGAGAAAGGCTCCTTCACGGGCGCTATCGCGCGCCGCATCGGCAAGTTCGAGGAAGCAACCGGCGGCACGCTGCTGCTCGATGAAGTTTCCGAGATGGACGTGCGGCTGCAAGCCAAGCTGCTTCGCGCCATCCAGGAGCGCGTCATCGACCGCGTCGGCGGCACCAAGCCCGTGCCGGTCGACATCCGCATCATCGCGACCTCGAACCGCAATCTCGCGGACGCCGCGCGCGAGGGCAAATTCCGCGAAGACCTGCTGTTCCGGCTCAACGTCGTCAACTTGAAGCTGCCGCCGCTGCGCGAGCGGCCGGCCGACGTGATCGAGCTGTCGCAGTTCTTTGCCAGGAAATACGCCGAAGCCAATGGCGTACCGGTGCGCCCGCTGTCAGCCGAGGCCCGCAAGGCGCTGGCGCTGCATCGCTGG
>CAMDDZ010000122.1 GCA_945893145.1 Rhodoplanes serenus
GTCGAAAAGCTCGTGAGCTCATTGCTGGCGGCCGGTCCCCATGCGGTGCGGAGCCAAAAGCGGCTGATGCAGGAATGGGAGAAGCTGCCGACCGACCGCGCCATCGCGGCCGGTATCGAGGCACTGGTTCGCTCTCTCGACACTGACGAGCCCAAGCGTCTGCTTGGCGCGTTCCTGAATCGCAAACGCTAATCAGCGGCAGCGCGTCATCCAGGGCGTCTCGCGGTCATGGCCGGTGAATTTTCCGTCTCGCACCGTGTAGGTGCCCCTCATGTCGTGATTGGTGATGGCGCGTTTGCGGCCATCTGGCCTCTTGGTGATGACGTTCACCCGCGTTTGCGAAAAGCCTTTGAATTCGATCTGCATCTCCAGCAGGCCGTCGGGCGCTATCGACGCATCGAGCACCTTGTTGGAATCCTGGAAATCGCCGCCGTTTCGCTCCAGGAAAACTTCGCCGCCGCGCCGTACCCAGGTCTCGTGAACGTCGTTGCGGCTAGGCTGCGATTGGCAATCGAGCGCCCAGGTCCCGAGCAGGCCCCATTGCGACAAGGTTTCGGGGATGTCCGCGGCCCCGGCTGCGGTCGAACACGTGAGCGCCGCGACTGCGATGGCGAACAGCCTGGCGGCATTGCGGGTCATGATCGTCTCCGAATGATTTGCGCTAGGTGTTGCCGCCTTTGACCCGCGCCAGCAATTGTTTGGCGAGTTCGAGGTGTGGCCGGTCGTACATCACGCCGCCGATGCCGATGGTGCCGGTGCCGGGATTTTGTGCGAAGGCCGCCACCACGGCCTCGGCGCGCTTGATCGCCTCCGCGGTCGGCGTGAACACCTCGTTGATAATCGCAACCTGTGCCGGATGGATCGCCATCTTGCCGGTGAAACCGTCGCGGCGGGCTTCCTCGCATTCGCGCTTGAGACCTGCTTCGTTGCGGAAATCGACATAGACGGTGTCGATCGGCTGCACCCGTGCGGCAGCGGCGCCCGCCAGGCAGAGGCTGCGCGCCAGCTGATAGGGCGCCAGGAAATTGCCGTCGCGGTCGCGGTTGGCCTCGGCGCCAAGCTCGGCGGACAGGTCCTCCGCGCCCCAGGTCAGGCCTTTCAGGCGTTTGCTCGAGCCACCATAGGTGCCGGCGAGAAAGATTGCCTGCGCGGTCTCGGTCGCGATCGCGATGATGTCGAGCGCGCCATCCGGCAGACCGTGGATCGCCTCGCGCGCTGTGAGCTTGGCGTCGCAATGGGCGACCGCCACGCCGCCCTCGGCCTTGGGGAAGATGACGCCATCCGGGCGGCCCGCGACCACGGCGTCGAGGTCAGCGTCGATCAGCCCGGTCGCGATCCCGTTAATGCGCACATAGAGGCGCGGGCGCTGTTTTGCGCCATGCGCCTCTTTGAGGAACGCAAGCGTGGTCGTGCGCGCTTGCGCCTTGTTCTGCGGCGAGATCGAATCTTCGAGGTCGAGCAGTAGCGCGTCGGCGCCACTGCCCATGCCTTTTTCGAGTTTGCGTTGGCTGTCGCCGGGAATGAACAGGAAGGAGCGCATGGTTCACCGATACGATAAGTTTGCAGACAATCAACGGCCGCGCCTACAGTCAACAGCCGGACGAGCCATCACAGAGGGCCAGTACTATGTTTAAGCGACGCCATTTCATCGTGCTGGCAGCAGTTTGCGCGGCGGCTTGCCTTGCCGCGGCGCGCCCCGCGATGGCGCAGGCCCCTGCGCAAACTTGGCCGTCGCGGCCGATGACCATCGTGGTGCCGTTCGGCGTCGGTAGCGGCTCAGACCTGATTGCGCGCATTCTCGGCTCACGTCTGTCCGAGGTGCTGGGCCAGCCGGTCATCATCGAGAACATCAGCGGTGCCGGCGGCATGACCGCCGCGTCGCGCGTCGCGACGGCTCCCCCTGACGGCTATCAGTTCGTGCTCGGCAGCGTCGATACGTTCGCGATCAACCAGACGCTCTACAAAAAGCCGCTCTACAACGCGGCGACCGACTTCGCGCCGATCGGCCTGGTCACCGACCAGGCGATGATTTTGATCACGCGGAAGGATTTCCCGGCGAACGACCTGAAGGAATTCGCCGCCTACGCCAAGGTCAACCATGAGAGGATGCAATTTGCCTCGGGCGGCGTTGGCTCGGGCTCGCATCTCACCTGCGCGCGTCTCAACGCTGCAATCGGCGTCGATGTCACGCACATCACCTATCGCGGCTCGGCGCAGGCAATGCAGGATCTGTTCGCGGGGCGGATCGACTATTACTGCGCACTGGCTGCCGCCGCGGTCGGCCCGCTCGAAAGCAAAAGCGCAAAGGCGATTGCGATCCTGACGCGCGACCGCTCGCCGCTGTTTGCCGGCCTTGCCAGCGCCCACGAGCAAGGGCTGACCGATTTCCATGCCAATTTCTGGTCGGGGCTGTTCCTGCCCAAGGGCACGCCTGAGCCGATCGTGGAGAAGCTGAACCAGGCCGCGATGGAAACCTTGAACACGCCGTCGGTGCAGGAGCGGTTGCTCAAGATCGGCACCACCATCATGCCGCCCAATCAGCGCTCGCGGACTTACGCGCAATCCTTCGTGGAAAGCGAGATCAAGAAGTGGGAGACCGTCATCAAGGCGAGCGGCGTGCCGCAGCAATAGCCGGCTCCCGAAGGAGCGGGGAGCGTTGCGCTACTCGGGCTTGATCTTGGCCTCCCGGGCCACCTTGCCCCACTTTTCCATTTCGCTAGCGAAGAATTTGGCAAACTCGGCCTGTGTCATCGGCACGATCACGGCGCCATCCCTGTCGAACTGCGCCTTCACTTCGGCCGAATCCAGCGCCGCGTTGATTTCGCGGTTCAGCTTGGCGACGATCGGCTCCGGCGTGCCGGCCGGCGCCGCGATCCCCCACCAATTGGCGGCCTGATAGCCCGGCACGCCCGCCTCCGCGATCGTCGGTACGTCGGGCAATAATGGCGTGCGCCGGGTGTCGCTGACGCCGAGCGCGCGGAGCTTGCCGGAGCGGATATGGGGCACCGAGGCGAGATAGGAGTTCATCAGCAGCTGGCTGTGGCCGCCCATCACGTCGATCATCGCTGGCCCGCCGCCCTTGAACGGCACTTGCACCACGTCGATGCCGGCCATCATGGCGAACAGCACCGAGGCGGTGTGCGTGAAGCTGCCGACGCCGGCGTGCGCGAAGGCGTAGTCGCCCGGTTTCGCCTTGGCGAGAGCGATCAGTTCTTTCACGCTGTGCGCCGGCACCGAGGGGTGCACGGTCAGCACACTCGCGCCGTTGCCGAGCGAAGCCACGAAGTTGAAGCTTTTGATCGGATCGTAATTGAGCTTGTAGATCGCCGGATTGACGGTGTGCGCCAGCGACAGCAGCACGATGGTGTAGCCGTCGGGCGGCGCTTTGGCGACGATCTCGGCCGCGATCATGCCGGCCGCTCCGGCGCGGTTCTCCGGGATGACCTGATGGCCAAGCCGCTCGCTGAGCTTTGCCGCAATGAGCCGTGCCACGATATCGACGCTGCCGCCAGGCGCGAACGGGATGATCAGCCTGATGGGTCTGGTCGGATAGTCCTGCGCGCTCGCCGCTGCCGTGAGCGCAAGCAGCAAGCTCAACGTCGCCAACAAAATCTTGCGCATGGGATGCTCCTCCGCGGCTTAAGCCGGCCGTTTCAGGATGAACGCCTGCCGGCGGCACTCGGCCACGAGCTTGTTGTTCTGATTGTAGGCGCGGTGGTGGAATTCGACGATGCCGGCGTTCGGCCGCGACTTCGACTCGCGTTTCGCCACCACCTCGGTGGTGCAATGCACGGTATCGCCCTCGAACAGCGGGTGAGGGAACTTCACGTCGGTCATGCCGAGGTTGGCGATGGTGGTGCCGACCGTCATGTCGGAGACCTGGATGCCGATCATCAGGCCCAGCGTGAACAGCGAGTTCATCAGCGGCTGGCCCCATTCGGTCTCCTTCTCGCAGAACTCGCGGTCGATGTGCAGCGGCTGCGGGTTCAGCGTCATGTTGGAGAACAGCATATTATCCATCTGCGTCACCGTGCGGCTGTAGCGATGCTCGGTGAGGGAGCCGACCTCGAAGTACTCGAAATAGAGCCCGCCGCGCTTGTGGCGCTGGGTGGTTTCGGCGGTTTGCTGAGCCATGAAAGCCTCCTGCTGCGCGGTTCTTAAGGTTCCGTTTACCATAATCGTTAACATTTCGCTGCGCTGGGGGAATCCTGCCTTCGGCCATCTCCAACCTGGCGGCCCATGCAGATCGACCCTCCCAGCGTGATAGCCGCCGTCACCGGCGCCATCCACAAGGCTGCCCAGGCCACCGGCGCGAGCTTCCAGTATCTGCTCGCCACCGCCAAGGTCGAATCCAATCTCAATCCAAACGCCGCGGTCTCGACCACGTCCGCCAAGGGGCTCTATCAGTTCATTGGCCAGACGTGGCTTGCCACTCTGAAGGAGCATGGCCCGGCGCACGGTTATGGTCCGCTTGCGGACGCCATCACGCGCCAGCCTTCGGGCGAATACACGGTGAATGACCAGCGGCTCTACCAGCAGATCATGAATCTGCGCTCGGACCCGCAAGCCAACGCGCTGATGGCCGGCGTGTTCACCAAGGACAACACAGCCAAGCTCGCCAGCACGATCGGGCGCAACCCGACCGACGGCGAGCTTTACATCGCGCATTTCCTCGGCGCCGGTGGCGCGGCGCAGCTGATCAACCTGACGCAAACCCAGCCGAATACCAGGGCCGCTGATGTGTTCCCGCGGCCCGCAAGCGCCAACCGCTCGATCTTCTACGATCGTTCGGGCAACGCACGCAGCGTGTCCGATGTCTATCGGGTTCTGGTCGGCCGCTACGATGTGGCTCGCGCCGCGCCGTCGGCTGCGGCCGTGCCGCAGGCAACGACATTCCGCCACCGCCCGCGCGGATCACTGCGGCCGACCCCGCACAATTGACGGAGGCGCTTGCGGCCGCCAATCCGCCGCCGCAGCAGCCGCTGCCCGTCCCGGCCTCGGCGCCTGTGCCGGTGCAGGCTGACAACGGGCGAATTTTCCACGGCCTGTTCCGCGATACACAGCGCGGTCCGGTGTCTCCGGTGGTCAGCGCGCTGTGGAATTCTCCGGCCGCGCCTTCGCCAACCCCGCCCGTACCGGCGGTGCCGGTGGCTGCCGCGGCCAATGTCGCTCAGCCCAATTCCGCGCAACCCAATTCCACTCAACCGAAGCCTTCGCCGGTCGACGCCAGAACCGGTGGGTTCGATCTGTTCCGCGATACCGTGCCCGACGCTCGCGCCTTGTTTCGCGGCGGTTGAGCAGCGTTAGCTTTTCATCAACCTTTCCAAAGATTTATGGTGAACGCTTTATTAAATCTCTGGCGCTAAGGTTCGAAGTGTCGGCGGGACGCGCCGGCCGCGCGGAAATTGAATTCCGCGGCGAACGTGTCGGTTGCGGCCATGATCGTTCGTCAGTTTCTCCAGTGGTTGCGTCACGCGCCGGCCGGTGAGCGGGCGGAAGCCACCAGCGCCTTGGCACGCGCCTATCTTTATTCAGATCTATCCGAGAGCGATCGGGCCGCCGCCGAGGGCGCCATGATCATGCTGCTCGACGATGCGTCGCCCTTGGTGCGGCGCGCCATGTCCGAGGCCTTTGCGGGCAGCGATCAGGCGCCGCCGACGGTGGTGCACGCGCTCGCCAACGACCAAGCCGATGTCGCGGCACCGCTGTTAGCGCGCTCGCCGCTCTTCCTCGACGCCGATCTGGTCGACGCGGTGGCGACCGGCGAGCCGGAACGCCAGGCCGCCATTGCGAGCCGCACGCCGCTGCCAGCCGCAGTCGCGGCCGCTATCGCCGAGGTCGGCTCAGCCGAAGCCTGCCTGGTGCTGATCGAAAATCCGCACGCCGAGGTGGCGCCGTTCTCGCTCGACCGCATCGTGGTGCGTCACGGCCATCTCGCCGTCATCCGCGACGTACTGCTGGCGCGCGACGATCTGCCTGTGCCGACCCGTCAGGCCCTGGTGGCAAAGCTTTCGCAGACGCTTGCCGATTTTGTCACCTCGCGGGAATGGCTCGCGGCCGACCGCGCACACCGCGTCACCAACGAAGCCTGCGAGAAGGCAACGGTGGCGCTTGCCGCCGGCTCGCCCAATGGCGAGGTGCGCCCGCTGATCCGTCATCTGCGCGTCAGCGGCCAGCTCACTGGCGGTATCGTGCTGCGCGCGCTTCTGTCGGGCAACCTTGCGCTGTTCGAAGAGGCGCTGGCCGAACTCACCGATCTGCCGCCGGCGCGCGTCGCCGGTATCGTGCATGACCGCCGGGGCGGGGGCTTCCGGGCGCTTTACGACAAGGCTGGATTGCCAGCCGCGACCTATCCGGTGTTTCGCGAGGCGCTCGACGCCATGCGGGAGGACGGATTCCAAGGCGAGCCGGGCGGCGCCAGCCGGCTCAAGCGCCGCATTATCGAGCGCGTGCTGACGCGCTGCGAGGGCGAGGCGCTGGGCGACGTGCAGCCGTTGCTGACGCTGCTGCGGCGCTTTGCGGCCGAAGCCGCCCGCGAGGAGGCCAGGCTGTTCTGCGACGAGTTGGTCGCCGACGACCGGGTCGAGGCCGGCGCCATCCGGGCGGCTTAACGCGCTACCATTATTTCTGGACATTGCCAGTGGTGACGCGCTGCGGCGCCTGCTCGGCCGCTTTTTTGAGCTCGGCCAGATATTTCTCGAGTGTATCCGGCGGCAGCGACTTCCGCGCCATCAGATGATGGATGCAATTGCCGGCGAGATCGAACGAGCCGTAGCAATAATGCGCGACGATCGCGAGATGCTTGAGCTGCTCGGCGCTCATGTTGTCGGCCCGCGTGAAGTCCCGCACATAGACAACATCGGCTTCGACGATCTGGTTGAGCGCGGCATAAGGGTTACCGCCGAGCCGCATCGGCAGGATCATCCGCTTGTTGACGGCGGCGAGCGCGTGCGGGACGAAGCCTAGGCCGCGCAGCTCGATCTCGATCTCGCCGAAGCAGGCCTGGTCCTTGTAAAGCGGCAGGAACGACACCTCGGCCTGCACCGCAATCGCATTGGCGAGCTTGCGGCGGCCATTCTGCATCACCGTCAGCTCGGAGCCCTGCACGTCGATCTTGAGAAAATCGAAATCGGTGATCTCGGCGACGTCGTCGAGCCGGTGCGTCGTCACCGGCGCTTCGCCCACCACCGTGCCCCATTCCGGAAAGCCCGCGAAATGGCTGAGCATGTGCGGGTCCGGCATCAGCAGGCTGGTCATTCCGGGGGCGCGGCAGAGCTTGAGAACGCCCGCGCCACCATCGCCGAGCACATAGGGCAGGTAGGTTTCGAGGTCGGTCTTGCGCGCATTGAGTGCCGCCAGCGCATTGGATTGCGGCTCGAAGCCGACGACGCGGCACAGGCGGTTCTGCAACAGCATCTTGTATGGCGGCTCGCCGTCGATGGGATTGGCGCCGACATCGACCACGCAGGTGAGGCGGTCGGGGTTGAGCAGCGCGGCAAGCGAGGCGGAGGGAGCGTCAGTCACGGCCGATCCGCGGCGTGGCGCCGATGCGCAATGACTAAAACCAGAACCATCGCCGGACTATAAGTGATGGCGTTTGACGGGCGCAACGCCGCCGTCAGGCCTTCCCCGTTATCAGACCTGTTCGTTGTCAGACTTGTTCGTTCTCAGACTTGCTCGTTGGGAGCGAGCGGCGGACTCATGATGGTCTTGAGATATTCCGGACGGTGGCGGTTTTCGCTGACGAGGAACTCGTCTGTCACCTGGCGCAGCTTGCTGGTCAGTGCCGCCGCGATCGCCATGATGTCTTCGCGACTGTATTCACGCACGATCGCGCGCACCGCATCGACGTGCTGGTCGATGATGGTCAGCGGAATCCGCTTTGCGTCCGGGGTGTGTTCCAGCAACCGGCACAGACTATCGGCGGCTGGCACCACCGCCGGAAAGCCAAAGGTCTCCGAGTCGCCTTTGACGTCGTGGGCGGACAGGAACAGCTCGTGGCAGGTCTTCTTGGTCAGACCTTCGTCTTTGACCTTGCGGCGAGCCGCGTCGAGGCGGTCGCACTCGTCATTCATCCAGCCGACGAAATCGCCGGAAATCTCGGCCAGCGCCTGCTCGGCGCGCGCCACTGGATCTTCCTCATTGGGCTTCGCGGCGCGGACCAGCTTGCGCAGCTTGCTGGTGTCCGGCGTGATGACCTCATGGTCACCGTAAGTGATGACATCGGGCTTCGCGGACTTAGAATTTGCCATGGAGATCGCCCCGAAAGTCCATCACGCCAGTGCCTTGGCTTTGTCGAGCAGCGAATGCTGGCGGATGATGTCGGATTTGCCGCCCTTGCGGCGTTCCGGGCCGATGTAGTTCGGATTAACCCCGCGCCGGCGGTCGGGGCCGAAGTAGGTCTTGGTCTTGACGAATGAACGCGGGTTCGCGACCACGTTGACGATGCGCTGGTAGAGCGCCTTGGCGGAGATCGGCTTGGCCAGGAATTCAGTGATACCGGCGTCGCGGGCGGCGGTGACGCGCTGCTTCTCGGTGTGGCCGGTCAACATGATGATCGGGGCGAACGGATTGGCGTTGGCGCCGGGCTGGCGGATCATCTGTGTGAGCTCGAGGCCGTCGAAGATCGGCATCGCCCAGTCGGTGAGCACGATGTCGGGCATGTGATGCGTGAAGGCATCGAGGCCGGCGGCGCCATCTTCCGCCTCATAGACTTCGCGTGCACCAAAGCCGTGCAGCAGCGTGCGGATGATGCGCCGCATATGTGCGTTGTCGTCGATGACGAGGAAACGCAGACGGTTGAAATCGATACGAACCATGGCCCCGGACGCGTGAGCGCTATGCTCAGCCCACCATCGGATAAGGGTAAATCCTCGCCGTTAACGAACGGTTTAGGATGCAATCCGCGCGGGCCTGGGCGCCTTCGCGGGACCGCCTGCCCACGCGAAAGCGAGTGGGCCCACCCATCGGCGCCCCATGGGCGTCCGTTGCGCCGGGCACCGGCCGATGGCGGCGCGCTTGCAAGCGGCCGGTGACCTGATATCGATTTGGCCGTCCGCGACGGCAAAAAACGCGAAATAACGTCCAAACGCGAAATAGCGTCCAATAGGGAGCGCCCGGCATGCACCGCAG
Organism: Rhodoplanes serenus; assembly: GCA_945893145.1. Classification (GTDB taxonomy): domain Bacteria; phylum Pseudomonadota; class Alphaproteobacteria; order Rhizobiales; family Xanthobacteraceae; genus Z2-YC6860. Next base: position 9,133 of record CAMDDZ010000122.1, read on the forward strand.
CACTGACCGAATTCTCACCACCCACGTCGGCAGCCTGATCCGTCCGGAGGTGATCCGGCAGCACCTGCGCGCCAAGCAGAAGGGCGAGGGCTACGACCCGGCGGCGCACTCCCGCGACCTCAAGACAACGGTCGCCGAGGTGGTGCGCCATCAGGCCGAGGTCGGCGTCGATGTTGTGAGCGACGGCGAGTTCGGCAAGGGCATTTCGTGGTCGCAATACGTGATCGACCGCGTGTCCGGCTTTGACCGCCGTCCGTTCCGGCCGGACAGCGGCAACCCATTCACCACGGGCGCCGACCGCAAGCGCTTCCCCGACTTCTACAAGGAGCTCGACGCGAAAGATCACGTCGAGACGATCACCGACACGGTGGCGGTTGCGCCGATCAAGTACACCGGCCAGGCGCTCCTTCAGCAGGACATCGACAACTTCAAAGCGGCGCTGAAGACCGTGAAGGTGGTTGAGGGCTTCCTCCCGGTCGCGGCGCCGGCCTCGGTCATCCCGGACCGCAAGAACGAGTATTACAAGAGCGAAGAAGATCTGGCCGAGGCGATCGGCCAGGCGATGCACGTCGAATACAAGCAGATCGCCGACAACGGGCTCCTGGTGCAGCTCGACGACGCGCGCGCCGCCGTCACCTTCGACCGCATGGTGCCGCCGAAGACGCTCCAGGATTACCGCAAGCGAGTTCGGCTTTATCAGGACACGCTCAACCGTGCGACCAAGGGCGTCCCGACCGAACAAATCCGCTACCACGTCTGCTGGGGCAGCTGGCCCGGCCCGCACACCACCGACGTGCCGATCAAGGACATCGTCGATTTGATCCTGCGCGTGCGCGCCGGCGCCTACGTGCTGGAAATGGCCAACCCGCGCCATGAACACGAATGGCAGGTGTGGCGCGATGTGAAATTGCCGAAGGGCTCGGTGCTCATTCCCGGCGTCATCAGCCACGCCACCAACGTGGTCGAGCATCCGGAGTTGGTGAAGGAGCGCATCGTGCGGCTGGCGAAGCTGGTTGGCCGCGAGAACGTGATCGCCGGCACCGACTGCGGCTTTGCGCAGCAACCGTTCTACCAGCGTGTTCACCCGACCATTCAGTGGGCGAAGCTCGAGGCGCTGGTCGAAGGTGCGCGGCTCGCCACCAAGGAATTGTGGGGCAGCGGGAAGAAGAAGGCCGCCGCGAAGGCGCCCGCTGCGAAGAAGCGCGTCGCAAAGCCGGCCAAGCGCAAGCGGGCGGCGTAGCCGCCCGTCATCGAGCTCTGCCGGCCTCATGGTGAGGAGCCCGCTGTAGCGCAGCGAAGGCGGGCGTCTCGAGCCATGTGGCCGCTGCCCTGGCCGCCTCGTCCTTCGAGACGCACTCGCTTTGCTCGTGCTCCTCAGGATGAGGCGGATCGAATCTCGCGCTCTCGAAACTGCTTTCCCCAACTTCAAGTTCTCTGCACGCATGCGTCTTCGTCCTCGCGGCGCGGTTAGCGTCGAAGTTGGGGGGACGGCCGTACCCTCGGATCAGTCCGAGGGGATGGAGCGCCGGTCGACGCCACATCTCGATCACGCCTTGTCCATCGATGGATTACTCCACCGGGGACAAACCGGCGTGGCGCC
>CAMDDZ010000123.1 GCA_945893145.1 Rhodoplanes serenus
AGCGCACCCGGATGATGTCGCGGGTGATGGTGATTTCGGTCGGCTTGTCCTGACCCTTGCGCATGATGGTGAGCTTGATCTTGGTGTTCACCGGGCCGCGCATCTTCTCGACCGCCTGGTTCAGGGTGAGCCCCTGCACCTGCTCGTCATCGAGCTTGACGATGATGTCGTTGGCCATGACGCCGCCCTTGGCGGCGGGCGTCTCGTCGATCGGCGCCACCACCTTGATCAGGCCGTCTTCCATGGTGACTTCGATGCCGAGCCCGCCGAACTCGCCGCGGGTCTGCACCTGCATGTCGCGGAAGCTCTTGGGGTCCATGTAGCTCGAATGCGGATCGAGCCCGGCCAGCATGCCGTTGATCGCGGATTCGATCAGCTTGGAGTCGTCCGGCTTCTCGACGTAGTCGGCGCGCACGCGCTCGAACACGTCGCCGAACAGATTGAGCTGCCGGTAGGTATCGGAGCTCGCCGCATTCGCGACCGAGCTGAATTGAGCGAGGCCGTGTTGCAGGATCCGCGGCTGGGTGGCGAGTAACGCCAGGGCCGCGCCCGAAGCTGCTGCGAGAAGAAGTAGGTATGTTTTGCGCATTATCCGCGAACCTTTTCGCCTTCACTTGTGGCCCACCACGGGCCTGGATCGACGGGAGTACCGTCTTTTCGGAACTCGACGTAGAGAACCGGCTGGCTGGAGCCTGACGCGAGTGTGGGGGCTACTTGGGAGCCTCCGCCCATAACTGCAACGGGTTCCCCAGTCAGCACGAATTGGCCAACGTCCACTGAAATCCGTTCCATCCCGGCAAGTACCACATGATACCCGCCCCCCGCATTGAGGATCAAGACTTGGCCGTAATTGCGGAAGGGACCGGAATAAATCACCCAACCGTCGCACGGAGATGTGACCTGGGCACCCGCCCGGGTTGTCATTGTTAGGCCTTTTTCCGTGCTGCCGACACCATCCGGCTGCCCATACTCGCGAATCCGGACGCCATTAACCGGTAATGGCAAATGTCCACGGTTCGAGGCAAAAGCCACGGCTGGAGCGAGGCGGCCGGGGTCTTTCAGAGCGGCGAGGTCGGTACGGTCGTCCGGGGCACGGTCCTGAGCCGCACGATTGGCCTGGCGGGCGGCGCGGGTGGCGCTGTCGAGGCCCTGCTCCATTTTCCCGATCAAATCTTTGAGATTGTCCACCTGGCGGCTGAGCGCGACGGCCTTTTGCCGCTCGGCGTCGAGCGCCCGTTGGGTTTCGGTCTGTTTGAGTTGACGCTGCCCGCTGAGCACGGCGACGCGCTGCCGCTCCTCGGTGAGCGTCGTGATATCGCGCTGCAGGCGGTCGCGTTCGTCGGCGATGTCGCGGCGAATGCGCACCAGATCGCCGAGATCGGCGGCGAGCGCCTCGGCCTTGATTCGCATGTCCGGCAAGACCGCGCCGAGCAGCATCGCGGTTCGCACCGATTGCAGCGCATCCTCCGGCCGTACCATGAGCGCAGGCGGCGGATGGCGGCCCATCCGCTGCAAGGCGGCCAGTATCTCGGCAATGACCGCGCGGCGGCCGTTGAGCGACTGGCGGATCGAACGTTCGGTGTCGTCGAGCGGCTTGAGGCGGGTCTCGGTCTCGCTGATCCGGCTCTCGGCTGCGCGCAGGCGGGTCGCGGTTTCGATCAGCGCGAGATTGAGCTTGCGCCGGTCCTCGCCGATCGCGTCGAGTTCCTGCTTGAGCTTCGACTGGACCGCGGCGGCCTTGCGCTGCTGCTGGCGCGCGGCGTTGAGCTCTTGGTCCTGTTGGCGGAGCGCATCGGGGTTTGGTTGCGCGAGCGCCGCGCCGGCGAGACAGAACGGCATGGCGAGCGCCAACGCTGCACCCAGCGCACGGCGCGAATCGGTGTGCCGTCTTGTCGTACTCATCGCTTAGTCAGTTAAAGGGCTGTCCGGCCGAAAGCAAATTTAAGCGTGCGATCGCAAAGAATTACGGGGAGCGATCCGATGGGCCGACCCTGCGCCCGCAAAAAGGCTGGATCGTGATGCCGCTGAGGGCTCTAAGCCCGGTGGTAGGGGTGCCCCGCCATGATGGTCATGGCGCGATAGAGTTGTTCCAGCAGCATGGTGCGCACCAGCTGGTGCGGCCAGGTCGCGGCCCCGAAAGCGAGCCGCAGACTCGCCCTGTCGCGTAGGCTCGCGGCGAGCCCATCGTCACCGCCGATCACGAAGGCAACGGCCGGGCGGCCGTCGTCGCGCCAGCGCGCCAGCCGCGACGCCAGCGTTGCGCTGTCGAGGCTCTCGCCACGCTCGTCCAGAATGATGATCGCGGATTTCTCGGGGATGATGTTGGCGAGCGCGATCGATTCCTCGGTCATGCGCCGGCTGACCTCTTGCGCCCGGCTTTCCCTGATCTCGATGATTTCGACATCGCGGAAGCCGATGCGGCGTCCGACTTGCTCGGCCCGCTTGCGATAGCGCTCGGCGAGCTCGTGTTCCGGTCCCGCCTTCAGCCGGCCGATTGCGGCAACCAGGAGCCGCATCGGTTAATTACCTAACTGGCCTTCCGGCTGCGCGTGCCGCTCGCCCACATCTTTTCGAGATTGTAGAAGGCGCGCACCTCAGGCCGGAAAACGTGAACGATGATGTCGCCGGCGTCGATCAGAACCCAGTCGCCATTGCGCTTGCCCTCCACGTGGAGGCCGCGCAGGCCGGCCTTTTCCAATCCCTCGATCACGCTGTCGGCAACGGCACCGACGTGGCGATTCGAGCGGCCGCTGGTGACAACCATGGCGTCCGCGATCGTGGTCTTGCCGGTGAGGTCGATGGTGACGGTATCCTCGGCCTTCATGTCGTCGAGGCGCGCGAGGATGATGCGAAGGGTCTCCTTGGCGGTAGGGCGCTGGGAGACCGCGGCGGGCGCGCGGCGGGCGCTGGCCCGGGAAGCGGGGATGAGTGACAGGGGTTTGTTTTCCTTTCGGTTCCGCCTCAGAATCGCTGAGGCTTACAGCTTAAAGATAGGCACGCAGGTCCAATAGTTTCAACCGCGCGACTTTCAACCGCGCTCCTTGCCGCATGATAGCCCGGAAACCGGTTCCCAGGGCGGGGATTATGCGTCCGGCCCGGTCCGGATGGCCCGGAGCGCGGTCGAGGATAGCGGCGATTTGAGGCCGTGCAGATAGACCCAGGCCGGCGGCTTGTGGTCGGCCAGATCGGCAGCGCGGCTTTCCGGGATGCAGTAGCGGCCCAGCGCCTGGGCGGCTCGGCCGCTGGCGGCATAGAGGCTCGAGCCCATACGGTCCACGACTGCCATCGGCATGAGCTGCGCGATCTCGCGCCAGTTCTGCCAGCGATAGAAACTTCGCAGATTGTCGGCACCCATCACCCAGACGAACCGCACGCCGGGACACCGGCGCACCAGGAAATGCAGTGTGTCGTAGGTGTAGCGCGTGTTGATGACAGCTTCGAGACCGGTCACGTCGATACGCGGATGAGCAGTGAGGGCGCGGGCGTCGGCGATGCGCTTTTCCAGCGGTTGCAGGCCGCGCGTGTCCTTCAGCGGATTGCCTGGCGTCACCAGCCACCACATGCGGTCGAGCTTGAGCCGCTTCATCGCTAGCAGGCTCGCGCCGAGGTGGGCGGCGTGCGGCGGATCGAACGTGCCGCCGAACAGGCCGATGCGCATGCCCCGGGCGTGCGGGGGCAGCACCAAACGAGGTGGAGAGGTCACGGCCTGATTTGCCCCGTGCCGCGGATGCGATACTTGAAGCTGGTGAGTTGCTCGACGCCGACCGGCCCGCGCGCATGCAGCTTGCCGGTGGCAATCCCGATCTCAGCACCGAAGCCAAACTCGCCGCCGTCGGCGAACTGGGTCGAGGCGTTGTGCAGCACGATCGCTGAATCGACCTCGTTGAGGAATTTCTCCGCCGCGGCTTTATCCTCGGTGATGATCGCGTCGGTGTGGTGTGAACCGTAGCGCTCGATATGGTCGATGGCGGCATCGACGCCGTCCACCACGCCTGCCGTGATGATGGCGTCGAGATATTCGGTGGACCAATCTTCTTCGCTCGCGGGTTTCACGCGCGAGTCGGATTTCTGCACGTCGGCGTCGCCGCGTATCTCGCAGCCGGCATCGAGCAGCATGGCGATGAGCGGCTTCAGCGCGGTTGGCGCGGCGGCGCGATCGACCAGCAGCGTCTCGGCTGCGCCGCACACGCCGGTGCGGCGCATCTTGGCGTTCAGCACGATGGTCTTGGCCATGTCGAGCTTGGCTGCCTTGTCGATATAGACGTGACAGACGCCTTCGAGATGCGCGAACACCGGCACCCGCGCCTCGCTCTGCACGCGCGCGACGAGGCTTTTGCCGCCGCGCGGCACGATGACGTCGATGGTGCCGCCGAGACCCGCCAGCAGCATTCCGACCGCGGCGCGGTCGCGCGTCGGCACCAGCGAAATCGCCTCTTCAGGCAGGCCTGCTTGGCGCAGGCCCTTGGCAAGCGCCGCGTGGATGGCACGGGCCGAGCGATGGCTCTCCGAGCCGCCGCGCAGGATCACCGCGTTGCCGGCCTTCAGCGCTAGCGCACCGGCATCGGCGGTGACGTTCGGACGGCTTTCGTAAATTACCGCGACCACGCCGAGCGGCACCCGCACGCGATCGATCGTCATACCGTTCGGCCGGGTCCAGGATTCGGTGACCTTGCCGATCGGGTCGGCCAGCGCACGGATCACGTCGAGGCCATCGGCCATGGCGGCGACGCCCTTGTCGTCGAGCGCGAGCCGGTCGAGGAAAGCCGGCGTCGCGCCGGCGGCCTTCGCCTCGGCGATGTCTTCGGCATTGGCGGCAAGAATGTCGGCTTTGGCGGCGCGGACCGCCTCAGCCATCCCGGCGAGCGCCTGGTCCTTTTGTGTAGCCGACGCGAGCGCGAGCGCGCGGGCGGCCGATTTCGCCCGGCGGCCGATGTCGCGCATCACCTGAGCGAGATCGCCCGAGGCTTCGACGGTTTTCAGAGGCACAGTCATGACATCAGGCTAGATATGCTCGAACCAGTGATTAGGCGACCTTCTAGCATGTTCAGTCGGGAGCCGGGAGGGCGCGACCGCCGGGTCTGCCCGCGTGGCTAACATGAGTGCTTGTGCTGGCCAGACTTGCGTCTTTGGGTCAAATTGGCGGGCATTTCCTGGAGTTGCCCATGGTCCTGATCGATCTTTCCCGCGACATCGAGCACAAGATGCAGGTGTTGCCGAACCACCCGCAGGTCATCATCACGCCATTCGCCACCCACGACGAGGTGCGCGTGGCGGACGGCTACGGCTTCTCGTCGGCCACCATGGCGCTGGTGATGGGCGACCATGCCGGGACGCATGTCGACGCGCCGAAGCACTTCAACGCCGACCCGAATGCGAAGTCGATCGACGAGGTGCCGCTGGAGAATTTCTTCACCGAAGCGGTCTGTCTCGACCTGTCGCACAAGCCGCTGAAAACCGACATCTCGATCGAGGATCTGGAAAAGGCCGAGAAGGCCGCCGGCGTCACGATCAAGCCGAAGGACACCGTGCTGCTGCACATGGATTTCTACCGCCGCACCCACGGTTCGCCGGGTTTCATCACCGACTTCCCCGGTCTAACCAAGGAATCCGCGACCTGGCTTGGCCGCAAGGGCATCGGCATGTTCGGCGTCGAAGCGGTGAGCCCAGGGCGGCCGGGCCGCAACAACTTCGAGGTCCATCACGTCTGCCGCGACCTGGGCTTCACCCATATGGAGGGGTTGGTCAATCTCGGCAAGCTCGTCGGCAAGGGGCGTTTCCGCTTCATCGGCTTTCCGATCAAAATCAAAGGCGGCACCGGCGCGCCGATCCGTGCGGTGGCGTGGCTCGATGCTTGAGGTGTTGCGGCGGCCAACCATGATGTTCCGCCTTCTGCTTGTCGTGCTGACCTTGGCGCTTGCGCCCCTCGCACTGGCACAAGAGCGGATCACCCAACGGCCGCCAGAGTTCGTCGATGCCGCGACACTGGTGCCGAATCTCATCGTGGAGATGCGCTACGCCGGCTCGCACAATTTCGTCGGCGTCCCGGTCGATGGCTACGAGAAGCCGGTCTGCCTGCTGACACACAAAGCCGCCACCGCGCTCGCCGCAGTGGCGCGCGATCTCGAGCCCAAGGGCTTCGCGATCAAAGTGTTCGACTGCTACCGGCCGGTGCGCGCCGTTCAACATTTCATGCGTTGGGCCGGCAACCCGAAGGACGTGCTGCGCAAAAAGGAATTCTATCCGGATCTCGATAAGCGCAATCTGTTCGCGCTCGGCTATATATCCAGCCAATCGGGCCACTCGCGCGGCTCGACCAGCGATCTCACGTTGGCGCAGCTCGCCGACAAGAGCGAGCTCGACATGGGGACGCCGTTCGACTTCTTCAGCCCGCGGGCGGCCGCCACCGATCGCAGCGTCAGCGCCGTAGCGCAAGCCAATCGCGCGCTGCTCGGCAATGCGATGCGGCGCCGCGGGTTCGTGCGTTATGTCAAGGAGTGGTGGCACTTCACGCTGGGCGACGAGCCGTTCCCAAGCAGCTATTTCGATTTCCCGGTGCGGTGACGGGAGCGCTGGCTCGAGCGCTGGCTTGGGGCGTTGTGCTGGCGTTTCCACAAACAGAAACCCCAGCCGAAAAGGCTGGGGTTTTCTGGGCGATCGTCGATCGCCTTTCTACACACTCGCTCATGATTGCATCACGTCGCGCCGGGATAACGCGTAAGGCCGCGGGCGGTTCCATGCCGGGACGATTCAGCCAGACGCGGCGTCAGCTCTGCGTCATCAGCCATATGTAAAAAGAAAAAAGGGGGCGGAGGCCCCCTTTTCGGAGTTCACGGAAGACAGGCGGAAGGGGATCTCTCCACCTGTTGAGCGCGCTTAACTGCGAGCCTTCTTCGCACAAGATTGAACGTTAACGCGCGCCACGCAGCAATGCGCGATGTGACGCGCGACAGCCGACCGCACCTCGCGGGTCGTGCCTCGGCCCGGTCACTCGCCGCCGAGCACCATGTCGTCGCGATGCACCATCTCGGAGCGGCCCTGGATGCCGAGGATCAGCATGATGTCGCCCGACGGCCGGCGCATGATTTTGGCGGCGTCTTCGGCGTCATAGGCGACGAGCCCGCGGCCGATCTCTGCGCCGTCCGGTCCACGGATGACGACGGCATCGCCGCGCCCGAACTCGCCATCGACGCGGATGACACCCGCCGGCAGCAGGCTCTTGCCGCGGCGAAGCGCCGCGACCGCGCCGGCGTCGATCGTCAGCACGCCCTTGGGTTCGAGCGAGCCGGCGATCCATTTCTTCCGCGCCGTCACCGGATTGGCCGGTGTCAGGAACCAGGTCGCCCGCCCGCCGGATGCGATCGCGGCGAGCGGGTTGTTCACGTGGCCGGACGCGATGACCATGTGAATGCCGGCCGTGGTCGCGATCTTGCCGGCCTCGATCTTGGTGCGCATGCCGCCGCGCGAGTGATCGGAGGCGGCGTCGCCCGCCATCGCCTCGATTTCGCGGGTGATGCGTGGCACCAGCGGAATATGTTTGGCCTTGGCATTGGCGGCGGGCGGCGAGTCGTAGAGCCCATCGATGTCGGACAGCAACACCAGAAGATCCGCGCTCGCCATGGTGGCGACGCGCGCGGCGAGGCGGTCGTTGTCGCCGTAGCGGATCTCCGTGGTGGCGACCGTGTCGTTTTCGTTGATGACCGGCACACTGCGCCATTCCAAAAGCTTGGCGATGGTTGAGCGGGCATTGAGGTAGCGCCGCCGCTCCTCGGTATCGTCGAGCGTGACCAGCACTTGGCTTGCCGTGATGTCGTGCTTGCCCAGCACCTCGGCCCAGGTGCGCGCCAGCGCGATCTGGCCGACCGCGGCAGCGGCTTGGCTCTCCTCGAGCTTGAGCGGGCCCTTGGGCAACTTGAGCACCGAACGGCCAAGCGCGATCGCTCCGGAAGACACCACCAGGATGTCGCGCTTTTCCTTGTGCAGCTTGGCGATGTCGTCGGCCAGCGAGGCGAGCCAGGGCTGCTTGAGCTTGCCGGCGCCGGAATCGACCAGCAACGACGAGCCGACCTTCACCACGATGCGGCGGAAATCGGCGAGGGCGGGGGCTTTGGACATGGAGGATGGCGATCGCCGTTGCGGTCGGCCGTTGTCTAGCACGAGCTTTGCTCTAGCGTCATGAGCGTCATGGCCAGCGCTTTTCAGGCTCCGAAGCGGGGTTGGCGGGCCGCTGCGGCGGCAACGGACGTCAGCTAAGATGTCACCGGAGCAGCGCACCTTTCGATGCCGGATCAACCCCAAGCCCCACCCGTGACGGCCGGCGTCAGTGTCGGCGTCAGCGTCGTGACCTTGTTGATCTGGGTGTTCACGCTGGTCGGCCTCGCCAACATGACTGGGAGCGACCCTGCCGGTAACGCCATGTCGCAGGGGTTCACAGCGCTCGCGCTCATTTTACTCTGGGTCATGCTGGCGGTGGTCGCCCTGATCGGCATCAAAAAGGGTGCGATGCCACGGGCCGCCGGGATTGCGGCGCTGCTGCTCATTCCGGCGTCCGGGTTTGCCGCGATGACGGCGCTCGATCTGCTGACGCGGCCTTCGACGCCGCCGTTCTTCTGGCCGATCGTCATCCCGACATTGGTCCCGCCGCTCGTCGTGGTGTCCAGCATCTGGGGACTGATCCCGGCGCTACGCGCCGCCATCGCGCCGCGATATGTGGCCCTCGGGGTGTGGGGCCTGACCGCGGTCCTGTGCGTCGCGATCTTTCCGCTGCAGCAGATGCGCACCGCCGTCGTCGAACAGCAGAAGGTCGCGGTCGTGAAATACGAGGCCGATCTCGCCAGCTTGCCGGCCAACTCACCGCTGTGGGCTTGGACTCCGTTCCTCGATACGCGGAACGAAGTCAGACGCCGCGAGGTGATCGATCGCATCCGCCGTCTCGACAGTCGCCAGAGCGACGCTGAGGTGATGCTCGACCGCGGTGATTTCCCGCTTGGCTATCTCGGGTCGATGGACCTCGAGCCGACTCCGACGATCTGCGACAAGGCCCGCAACCTGCTGCGTCAGCGCGCTGCGAAGCTCACGCTGCCGAGCCCACAATCCAAGCCTTACGACACGATCGCCGAGGAGGTTTCCGGCGCGGCCGCGGCGATGACTTGGCTCGTCGGCTACGAGTGTTCGTGCGATGCCGAATCGCGGGCCTGGGAAGCCATGGCCAAGGCCTACACGAACCCCCACTACGAGTTTCGTCGCCTGGCTGAGATTCGCAATCCGAAAAATTTTGGACGCACGCTGCGCGAGCGGCCGTCGCGGTTTTCGATGTTGTCGCCGAAGTCGCACCTCAAGGCATGGCTCGGGTTCGCCGATGATGCGGCGTTGCGCGAACAGGCGCTCACCGGCGCGCGCAAGCTCGATCACCGCACCGCCGACGCCATTGATATGCTCGGCGACAACGACTTTTTTACGCCGTCGCGCGCGATCAGATATCTGCCGGAGCTTGATCTCGAAGCCACGCCGCCGCTTTGCGCCGCGGCCGTTAAGCAATTGCTTGTTGAGTTCTCCAAGATCTACCGGCCGAAGCCTGACGATCCGCGGCCCTATCGCGAACTGCTGGATCGGCTCGGCGTCCAAGCGCCGCTCACCGCTTTGATCTGGGCTGCTAAGAATGGCTGCGATGCCGATGCCGCGCTGACCGACGCCGAGGCGCTGGTGCGCACCTATCAGGATTCACCCGCTCGCGCCGCGATGCTCGCGGAACTAACGCAGCTGCGCCACAAGCCTCAGTAAACCACCACTGAACGGATGCTCTTGCCCTCGTGCATCAGGTCGAAGGCGTCGTTGATCTTCTCCAGCGGCATGGTGTGGGTGATCAGGTCGTCGATGTTGATCTTCTTTTCCATGTATACCCCGATTCATCGATAGTCCGAAAAACCGCTTGCCACGGGACGATTTTGGGATTCGTGATGGGGCATGATTTGCGCCGGCTTTTTGTCTTCCGTTGACCGCGCCGACCTGACCGCCCTGGCGCGGGATGGATCGGCGGCGC
>CAMDDZ010000124.1 GCA_945893145.1 Rhodoplanes serenus
ACGGCGTAGCGCGGCGGCAAGGGTTGCGGGTTGAGCATCACCGCGTTCCATCGGGACGCGGACGCGGAGGCAACGAGGCGGTTGAGGCTGAGCGAGGCAGCGGAGACCGAAGTTGCGACTCCCGCCGTGAGGCAGAGGGCCGCCGTTGCGGTCAGGGTTAGTTTGGAGACGAGCGACATGGACGTGTGCCTTTGAGTGCGATGAGATGATCCTCATCCTCTATTGGTCGCGGCTGCCGCCTGCCTCGTTCGATCTGTTGTCATAATTTTCAGGCGCGATGTCAGGGCCTTACGGCCGCGTTGGAGCAACGCCGGACGGCCTCGGCTTGGCTTTCATCGTGCTCGCAGCCTGCCGGCGCAGAACCCAGCCAGCACACACAGCCAGGCAACGAGGACGATGGCGCTAGGCACGCGCTGCACGCCTGTGACCCTGAGAAGCACAAGTGTCCCAACGACGCCGGCAAGAAAAACCGCGCTCGCCATGAGCAGCCTTTTATCAACGGACATGGCACCCAGAGCCTCCGGTTTCGATCCGCAGCATTCGATCTTTGTCGCTGGACAAGCCGCAAAGGTTCAAACCGGTCGCAAGTCGCTGTCATATTCGATGGCCGCGACACCTCTCAGGTCAAAAGTGAAATGGCACAGGGCTCACAACGAGCATGACTTCCGCTTTGCCGTGGATTGTGTTGCAAAACTCTCGTTGAGACGACTCGCGAACCGTGATTCCGTTGGTATGAGACGGGCATCAGCGGGAGCAGCGCATGATGGGTCGGCGGGAGACTAGTCAGGTCCAGTTCCTCTACGCGTTTGACCTCGACAAGGTGGTGCCGCCTGATCATCTGGTCCGCCAGATCGATGGCGTTCTCGATCTGAGTTGGGTGCACAAGGAGCTTGCGCCTTACTATTCGCACACCGGCCGGCCCTCGATCGATCCTGCGCTGATGATCCGGATGCTGCTCATTGGCTATGTGTTTGCGCTTCGGTCGGAGCGGCGGCTGTGCTCCGAGGTGCAGGTTAATCTGGCCTATCGCTGGTTCTGCAAACTCAGCGTTGAAGATCAGATTCCCGATCATTCGGTGTTCAGCCGAGCCCGCCATGAACGCTTCCGCGAGAGCGACGCCTTGCGGCGGGTATTTGAGGGCGTGGTGGCGATGTGCATTGCGGCGGGGCTTGTCGGCGGTGAGGCGTTTTCGGTCGATGCCAGCCTGATCACGGCGGATGTGGACAAGAAGAAGCGGGTTCCTGGCGAACCACAGATGAACTGGCCGAAGGCGGAGGAGACATCCCGTGCGGTTCGCGAGTACCTTGCTGCTCTCGATGCCGCCCGCGGTGATGAAGAGAATGGTGGCGGGGATGGCGGCGGCGGTCCGAGCGGCGCCGGCAGTCGACGCAAGCCTCCAAAGAAAGTCTCGCTGACCGATCCGCAGGCGACATGGGTTGCCAGACCGGGCGTGAATCCATTCTTTGCCTACGATGCGAACTATCTGATCGACAACAAGGCTGGGATTATCGTGGACGCCGAGGGCACCCGCGCCAATCGTGTCGTGGAGATTGCTGTCACCCAGACCATGATGGAGCGCGTCGGACGCCGCTTCGGTCTGCGCCCCCAGCGGTTGGCAGGTGACACCGTCTATGGTGCGGTCAGGCTGCTCAAATGGCTGGTGGATCGCAACATCACGCCGCACATTCCGGTATGGGACAAGTCGGCGCGCCACGATGGCACCTTCAGCCGAACCGACTTCGTCTTCGACCAGCAGCGCAACGTCTACATTTGCCCCGGTGGCGCGATGCTGACCAGCACCGGCAACATCGATCAAGGCCACATCGTCCACTACAGAGCCAGTAAGAACGACTGCTCGACCTGCTCGCTGAAGCCGAAGTGCACGACGGCGGTCGCACGCAAGATCACTCGTGACCTCAACGAGGATGTCCGTGATCGCGTCCGCGCGCTGGCCAACACGGAAGCGTTCCAGCAGTCGCGCCGGGAGCGCAAGAAGGTCGAGATGCGGTTTGCACACATGAAGCGCATCCTCAGGCTCGACCGGCTTCGACTGCGAGGCTTGAGCGGTGTCAGGGATGAGGTGCTGCTCACCGCTACCGCGCAAAACCTGAGGCGGCTCGTCAAGCTACTCGGCCGCGCGCCACCACCGTTTGCGGTCGCCCACCCAGCGTAGGCATAACGTCAAGCATGGTGATGGAGAGGCATCGATGGCGTAGCGCCCTCAAGGGCAGAGCGGACTAAGCGCTCGACGAAAACTCACCAACGAACCCATCGGAAAACACAGTCGAGTTTTGCAACACAATCCCGTGCGGAGCGGACATCGAGCAAGCATTATTGCGGCGTGACCCCAAGCTCCTTGATGAGCTTGCCCCATTTCTCGGCGTCATTGCGCGTCAACGTGCCCAGTTCCTGTGGCGTCATCTTGGCGACTTCGACGGCGATGTCCTCCAGCTTCTTCTTCACGTCGGGTAGAAAGAGAATGCGGCTGATCTCGGCGTTCAGCTTGGCGACAATGGCCGGCGGCATGCCGGCGGGCCCAAAAGCGCCGTACCAGACCGACATCTCGTAGCCGGGGACGGTTTCACCCACGGTGGGCACATCGGGAAGCAGCGACGATCGCCTGCCTTCGGTCACGGCCAGCAGGCGCAGCTTACCCGCCTTGACGTGTTCGAGGCTTTGCGTGCCCGCGGTAAAGAACAATTGGGTCTGCCCGCCGACCGTGTCGGCCACGGCAGGTGCGCCACCGCGATACGGCACATGCACCATCTGCACGCCGGTCATCTTCTCGAACAGCGCCGCGCACAGATGATTGGTCGAGCCAGGCCCAGCGGACGCATAGGCGATCTTTCCCGGATTGGCCTTGGCGTAAGCAATGAACTCTTTGACGGTGTTTGCCGGAATCGATGGATGCACAACCATGGTGTTGGTCACATAGGCCAGCATCGCAATCGGCGAGAAATCCTTCACCCCATCGAACGGCATCGACGCGAACAGAGCATGGTTCATGGTGTGCACGCTCATGGTGTTGAACAGGAACGTGTACCCATCGGGCGCCGCACGAGCGACGGACGCCGTTCCGATGTTGCCGGAAGCGCCAGTGCGGTTCTCGATCACAACGGGCTGGCCTAGCGATTGCTGCAAGTGCCCGGCCACGATGCGCGCCAAAATATCGGTTGAACCGCCGGCTGCGAACGGCACCACCAGCGTGATGTTCCGTGCGGGATAAGGTGCTGCAGCGTCTTGCGCGAAGGTGCGGCTCAGGGCGCCGGTGGCGGCAAGCCCGGATATGCCAGCGAGTAGGGCTCTACGGGTCGGCGCTGTCATTGTGGTTCTCCGGCGATGGGGCGGCGTCTGCTGCGCAGTTTGTCAGATTGGCCATGGCGGCGTAAGGCTCGCAGCGGCTGGCGGGTTCCGAATGCGGCGTCAGGGCTGGCCATTGAGAATCGCTGGGACCAGGAACGCTCCGAGCAACAGGCCGATGCGCTCGTCTTCGGACCGATACCAGCCGGCTTGATGAAGAAAATTCATCGTTCCGACACAGCGGCCATCGAACACAATGGGAATGTTGAGGACCGATCCCAGGCCCAGCCCCAAAATCGTCTCGTGGTCGTCAAAGGCCGATACGATGTCCGCGGGCGCGGTGCCGCGAAAGACTTTCATTTCACCAAGGACCTGATCGGCCCAAGGGGTCGCCTTCTTTTGCTTTCGGCCGCCGGTCGGATAGGCCGAGGGCATATTGGTGTGGATGCGCTGGACTTCGGAACGGTTGCTGTCGAAGCGCATGACGGTGAAGAGCCGGTGTCCGATAGTCTCACTGCCGAGCTTTTCAAGCGCGTGACAGATGGCGTGCGGCTGGTCCGCGGCGCGCAAGGCCTCAGCGAGCAGGCTCAAATCCTCGACCCGCAGTTCCCGACGTGATGGCATGTCAATCAGCATGCTGGCTGCGTAGTATCGGAAACCTGCAATAGTTTCGCATTATCGGAGCTAATCCTATGGCCGGAGACGAGCGCTTGACCACAAAAACAACGCAGCTGTTTCTGTCGATCGCACTTCTCGCGGTTTCGACGCTATTCGTGTCCGCCCAATCCGTATCCGCCCAGGACTATCCCTCACGGCCGGTCGAAGTGGTGGTGCCGTTTCCGGCTGGCGGCGGCACCGAGATCGTGACACGGCTCATCAGCGAGGGCCTCGCCAAGCGCCTTGGCCAACCGTTTGTCGTCATCAACCGCCCGGGCGCCAACACCAATCTCGGCACGTTGGCGGTGGTGCGCTCCAAGCCGGACGGTTACACGGTTCTGGTCACGAGCTTCGGGCTTGCGGCCAATCCGTCGCTCTACAAGAGGCTCGGCTTCGAGCCGCAGACTGACCTCGAGCCGATCACCCTGATCGCCAATTCGCCCACGGTGCTGACCGTGCCGCTGGCGCTGCCGGTCAACACGCTTCCCGAATTCATCGCGTACATGAAGGCGCACCCGGGCGAGTTCAACTATGCGTCCTACGGCGTCGGCAGCAGTCCGCATTTGGCCGCCGTGTTGTTTCAGAACATGACCGGCACCAAGATCGTGCATGTGCCCTATAGCGGCGGCGGGCCGTCCGCGCTCGGCGTGATGACCAACCAGGTGCAGGCGCTGTTTTCGAGTGTCGTCACTGTGCTCGGCATGCTCCGCGGCGGAACGCTCAAAGCCATCGCGATTGCGGCCGACAAGCGCTCGGATTTGCTCCCGAACGTGCCGACCTTCGCGGAGCAAGGATTGAACTACAGCATCGGCACCTGGTACGGCCTGCTGGCGCCGGCCAAGACACCACCGGCGATCATCGGCGCGCTGCACAAGGCGAGCGTGTCGGCCCTGTCGGATCCTGTCGTGCGAGCGAGAATCACCGAGCAGGGCGCCGACGTGGTGGCCAACACGCCCGCCGAATTCCGCGCCTTCATCAAGGATGAGACCGAGCGGCTGGGCCAAGTCATCCGCGACGCCAAGATTCAGCTCGATTAATTTGGACCAGCGCGGGATGCCGCAAACGACAGCGAGTGGAAACGGTCGCGACACTGTCGTCGTGATCGGCGCCGGGATCGTCGGAGTCTGCACCGCCTGGCATCTGCTGCGCCGTGGCGCGAACGTGACGCTGATCGATCGCGACGAGCCCGGGCTGGGCTGCTCATATGGCAATGCCGGAGCCTTGAGTTTCGGCAGCGTCGCGCCGCTGGCGATGCCGGGGGTGATGCGCGATGCGCTGAGCATGCTGCTCGACCCCGCGGCCCCCTTGCGCATTCCGTTGTCCTACCTGCCGCAGGCGGCACCCTGGCTGTGGCGGTTCGTGCGCGCGTCGCGGCCCGACACGGTGCGGCGTATTTCCAACGTCTTGTCGACGTTGCTCGCCCATTCGATCGAACAGCATATCGAGATGCTGGGCGAGGCCGGCGCGCCGGACATCGTGCGCCGGACCGGCCAGCTCTACCTTTATCCCGACGCGCAATGGCTCGCGAAGGATGCCATGTCGTGGGCGCTGCGCCGCGAGCACGGCCTGCGGATCGAGCAGCTCGGGCGTAACGAAATCCTCGCGCTCGAGCCGGAGGTCGGACCCGGCTACACCGTCGGGATGTTCACGCCGGACCAGGGCATGTCGATCAATCCCTACCGGCAGGTCACCGCCATGGCGTCGGATTTTGCGCGGCGCGGCGGACGCATCGTCCGCGACCGCATCACGGCTATCGAGGTTGCGGACGGCGGCGTGCGCGCGGTTCGGGGCGAGAACGCCGTCTATCGTTGCGATCACGCGGTGGTTTGCGCCGGCGCGTGGTCGGGGCAATTGCTGGCCGATCTGGGTTACGCCCTGTGGCTGGAGAGCCAGCGTGGCTATCACGTCATGATTCCGTCGAGCGGCGTGACTGTCGCGCGGCCGGTCATTGCGGCGGACCGCAAGGTGTTCCTCACGCCGATGGAAGACGGGCTGCGTGTCGCCGGCACCGTCGAGTTCGGCGGACTGACGCGGTCGCCGTCGCGCCAGCGCGCGGAGTATCTGGTGCGCGACGTGGCGCGGGTGTTTCCGCGCGTGCAAGTGCCGGCCGACTGGTCGTTTTGGATGGGACACCGTCCCTGCTTCCCGGACTCCCTGCCGGTCCTAGGACCAAGCCGCCATCACGGGCTGTGGTTCAATTTCGGCCACGGCCATCTGGGGCTGACGATGTCGGCGCCCTGCGGGGATATTCTGGCGCGCACGATTTGCGGCGAGCCACCCAATATCGATCTGGCGCCGCTGTCTTTTTCCCGGTTTGAGCACTCCCACTAAAACAAGTTGCCCGGCCGCATCTCGCCAACGCCATAGCGTCAGTGCGCTCCGGCGATACCGGCTTGCTGCACGATCTTGCCCCAGCGCGTGACCTCCGAGCTGACGAAGGTCTTGAGTTCCTCCGGGCTCGGACTGACCATTGGGATCATCCCGATCTTGGCGAGCTGCGCCTGGATGTAGGGCAACGCCATCACGGCTTTCAGCTCGTGGTGAAGCTTATCGACGATGTCCTTCGGCGTGCCGGCGGGCGCCAGGATGATCGACCAGTTCGACACGTCGAAACCTGGAACCGTGTCGGCGATCGGCGCAATGTCGGGAGCCTCCGCCAGACGCTCCGCCGAGGACACGCCAAGCACCTTCAGGCTTCCGTCCTTGATGAGAGGAAGCGAGGGCGCTGCTGCCGCGAACATCAGCGACACGCGGCCGGCTACGATATCGACGACGGCGGGCGAGGTGCCGTTGTAGGGAATATGACCGAGATCGGTGCCGGTCATGACCTTGAACAGCTCGGCAAAGAGATGCTGCGAGGTCGCGACGCCCGGCGAAGCGTAAAGCAGTTCGCCCGGTTTTTGCTTGGCAAAACGGATCAGCTCCGGCACCGAGTTCACCGGCAGCGACTTGGACGCCACCAGCAGGACCGGGTAGTGGACGACCAGCGCGACCGGCACGAAATCTTTCGCCGCATCGAACGGCGGCTTCTTGTAGAGCGTGCCGGTGACCGCAAGCGTGCTGCCGCTCAGCACCAGCGTATAGCCGTCAGGCGCAGACCTCGCGGCGGCGACCAGTCCGATCACCGCCCCGGCACCCGGCCGGTTCTCGATGATGACGGACGCTCCCAGGCGTTCGCCAAGCTTGAGTCCGATGATGCGCGCCAGCACGTCGTTGGCGCCACCCGCCGCGAATGGCGAGATCAGATGGATCGGCCGCGCCGGATAGTTCTGCGCCTGTGCGTTGGCCTGCAGGATCAGGGCGAGGCTCGCAACAGCCATGAGAAAATGCCGAACTCTCATGGCCGCCCCGGTGCGACTTCAACGCGGGGCTTGCTCGCGCCGTTACCACCCGAGCGCATAAGACGGCCGGCGCGGGTCGGCGCCGCCCTTGAGCACGCCGCTCTTCTCATCGGCAACGATGGTGCAGACCGCGCCGGCGAGCCAGGTCCAGTCCGGCCACCAGTCGATCTTGTGACCCAGCTGGCCGAGCGCCTCGCCGGTCGACCGATCGATCCGGCTCTCCAGATTGAGCAGTCCGGGATGATAGGCGTGCGGCTCGAACGAGGAGGGGAAGCTGTAAGAGGCGACGCGCGGCGCCTCGACCCCCTCCTGCGTCTCCATGCCGAACAGGTGGATGTTGAGGAACACCTGCAGCATCGCTTGGGTCTGCACGTCGCCGCCCGGCGTGCCAAACGGCATTTTCATTTTGCCCGGCTGAATCGCGATCGAAGGGCTGGGTGTGAGCCGCGGCCGCTTGCCGGGCGCGACGCCGGACGGGTGATCCGGATCGCCCCAGCTCTGGCTGCCGCGCGGCGACGGAATGATGCCCAGCTCCGGTATCACCGGCGCGTTGTAGGAGCCGTCGCTCGGCGTCGCCGCGAACACATTGCCGTGCCGGTCGATGGCGCAGACGTGAGACGTGTCGAGTTCCGGCGCCATGAAGGCGCGCTCGGGCACCAGTTTCGCACCCCCGGTGCTGCGCTCGGCGGCGAGCTTGCGCGGATCGCCGGCCGGCGGCATTTCGGGCCACGCCCGATCCGGGCGGATCATTTCGCGCCGCTGTTTCGCATAGTCGCGCGACAGCAGCGCTTTGATCGGCACGTCAACGACGCGCGGATCGCCGAAATAGGCCTCGCGATCGGCGAAGGACAGTTTCACCGCTTCGGTGATGCGGTGCAGATAGCCGGTGGAGTTGTGGCCGAGCTTGTGCAGCTCGGCGGCATCCAAAAGATTAAACGCCTGCAGCAGCGACGGGCCCTGGCACCACGGGCCGCAGGCATAGAGCTTGATGTCGCCGAACGAGGTCTCGACCGGCTCGTCGAAGCCCGACCGATAGTTCGCCAGATCGTCGGCCGATAACAGGCCGCCGTTTTCCTTTTGGAACTTGACGATGGCGCGCGCGATGTCGCCGCGATAGAAGGCGTCGCGCGCCGCGGCGAGGCCCGCCTCGCGTCCGCGCGAGCGCGCCGCGGTTTCCTGGTCCGCCATGTGTTGCAGCGTTGCCCCGAGCGCCTTCTGCACGAAGACTTCGCCGGCCTGCGGCGGACGTCCCTTCGGCAGATAGAGATCGACGTTGGTCGGAAACATCCGGTATTCGTCTTCGTGTTCGGTAATGACCTCCGACATGAGCGGGTAGACCGGAAAGCCGTCACGGGCGAACCTGATCGCGGAATGCGCGACGTCGCCAAAGCTCATCGTGCCGAAGCGCTCCAGCGCAGTGATCCAAGCATCGGGCGCCGCCGGCACGATCGTGCGCATGATGCCTTGCGGGATTTTGCCGCCATGGCGCTTTTTGAAGTGGTCGCGCTCGATCGCCTTCGGCCAGGTGCCAAGACCCGGGATTGTGAAAATCCGATCATCGGCGGCCGAATAGATGATGATCGGGGCCACGCCCGCGACGTTGACATATTCGGGCTGCACCACGCCCAACGCGATGCCCGCGGCGACGCCTGCGTCAATCGCATTGCCGCCCGCTTCCAGAATCCGAAAGCCGGCTTCGGCCGCAAGATACTGAGTGGCGGCGATCATGTGCCGCGTTCCCATGATCGTCGGGCGGTGGGATTTCATGCATTTCTCCATAAGGCCGAACGAGCCTTGTGACTGACAGCGAGTGTAGCGTGAGGCGAGGATGTTGGCGATAACGCGGATGCGACCGGTGCGACGTGGACGGCGCAAAGCAGAGCTAGCACCGGATTTTCATAAGCACGCAATTGGCACTTACGGGAGGTCCATGCCGTGCCAACGAAATGAGGCGCGCCCGCCGGCGAATTGGGCCACCCAAACGAAACTAGGCCGCCTCCGTCAGGTGTCCATGTCCTGGATCAACAAGTCCTGCGTCAACCTGCCGTGTGCCGCTCTGTTTGAGTGCCGACTCCGGCTCCGTCCGATTGCGGCCGTTGCTCTTGGCTTGATAGAGCGCGGTATCGGCGGCCTTGATGAGATCCCTCGGCAACAACCCCTGCCGCGGCACCATCGCGGCCACGCCGATGCTGACGGTCGGGGTGCTGTCCGACCGGCCTTGCTGGTCTGCGCGAAGCGCCAGCACGCTCGTACGAATCCTCTCCGCCAATTGGGCGGCGTCGGCGAGCGACGTTTCCGGTAGCAGAATCGCGAATTCCTCGCCACCGTAACGGGCGGATATGTCGGACGCGCGCAGCGTATGGCTTTGAATGCAGTGCGCGATGGCGATGAGCGCCGCATCGCCGACCTGATGGCCAAACTGATCGTTGTAGGCTTTGAAATTGTCCGCATCGATCATGAGCAGCCCGACCGGACTGTCGCTTCGCATGGCGCGGCGCCACTCCAAATCGAATAGCTCGTCGAGCCGCCGCCGGTTGCACAGGCCGGTGAGCCCGTCGGTCGTGGCCGTGATGGCGAGCTGGTGTTCGGCCTCGCTTCGCCGTTTCAGCGCACCGGCCAGAAAGATGATCAATGCGACGTTGGTGGCGCAC
>CAMDDZ010000125.1 GCA_945893145.1 Rhodoplanes serenus
TGCCTGACCAAGCAGTACACGCAGGATCCGAGCAACCCCGGCGTCAACGTCGTGGTGTTCAAGGATGTCTGCACCGGTGAGCTGGCGATGAACCCTCCGGCGCAACAGGCTCCGGTCCAGCAGAGCCAGTACGCTCCGCAGCAGGCGCCTCAGTACGCTCCGCAGCCGCAGTATGCTCCGCAGCCCCAGATGGCGCCCCAGTACGCCCCGCAGGCTCCGCAGAGCTACATCCCGACGGTGCAGCGCTAAGCTGAACTGAGACGACCCGATCCGATCTGCGAACCCCGGCCTAGCGCCGGGGTTTGTTTTTCTTCCTGCTCAAACTGGAAGCTTCCAATTCATCACCACATCCATCTGCGATGGTTGGCACAGAGCGTCGATTTCAGAGCGTCCGCTCTGTGGTCGCTATCGGAGTAGGAGCGGACATGCCTTCAGCAGGACACGTCGCGTTTGACCCATCTGCGACATCGACACCCCCCGGTTAGGTGGCGTCGCAAAATTGCAAATGTCGCAAAACAGATATTGCACTAAACCGCTATCGCGGTAGTCGCTAATCACTGACGTGGAATGTTGAGAGCACGATTTCCCATATCTCGTCGAACCGGCAAAGATTGTAGGATTGTCTCCATTCCTTCGCCAACGCGCCGTCGGCTTTAAGTGCCTGCCACGTCATCGTTGTGAAGATGCTGCGCGAACCTAGCGACTGCACGGATAGGTCCTTGAGCGCAAATTGCTCCCAGCCTTGGCGATAATACGCGTCGGCGGTTGATTGAAAGAACTGCGCCAGCTCATCTGCAGTATTGAAGCGGACAAAGGTGCCGTCGGCGCGCAGACTGAGGCAGGGTGCGTGATAGAATCTGGCGATTTGTTTGCCATCGCGTGTTGCTAGCCAAACGGCCTGATAGGCCTCGAAGAACTTTCTGACGACACCAAGATCGTCTTGCATCGGAGCCGTCCTCCAAAACGTCAATCGGCAGGGAACGGCTCAGTTGAGCCATTCCCGATACGTCGCACAAGATTGCTTTATGCGACGACCAAGTAGCAAGTTCGCAAGCCCGCACGACTTTCGCTGTTGGCACAAAGCGACCAATCCGGCTTGTCCGCTCAACGGTCGCTCATAGAGCAAGAGCGGACATGCCTTCCGCAGGAAATGTCGCGGTTGACCCAACCGATCATCAGGTAACGCATCAGCAATACCGATTGCATTCCATGGCGAACATCATGTCCTGATCGCTTGTACAAGATTTGCGAAGCGCAATAGGCGGCTGGCACTCAGGCGACGTGGACCAAGCGTTGAGCGATCATGAGTGGCAGAGACGGCTCAGCAGTTTGTAACCGTTCGTTTGCGCAATTTGGATTTTCGCTTGTTCATCGAGCACCCGCGACCCGGTGAGCGCGCGGATTGTCGCTCCAACGTAGCTATCCGGGACCTGCGGGTAGTCGGAGCCGAACACGATGCGATCGAGCCCGACAACCTGGCGGAGCAGATCGAACACCGGATCGGAAGCGGAGAGCGCGATATCGTAATAGAAATGGCGCAGTCCGCGCTTGATCGCGTCGCGGTCGGCGTCGACCGAGAGCACGTGCCCGGGCGTGACGAAATATTCCATCAGCGACATTCGGTTCAGCAGGTAAGGCATTGCGCCGCCGACGTGAGCGAATACGAACCGGATGTTGGGATATCGGGTCGGGATCGAGTGCCGAAGCAAGTTCGCGATGCAACGCGTGGTGTCGAATGTGTACTCGAGCAAAGACGCCGGGAAATCGAGAGCGAGTAAATTCAACCCCATCGGCGTGACCGGATGAACGAAGGCGAGCGCGCCCCTCTCGTTGAGAGCGTTCAGAACGGGATCGAAAGCGCTGCTCCCGAGGTATTGCCCGTCGTAGCTCGTGGAGAGCATGACGCCGTCGAGCCCTAAGCGATCTAGCGCATAACCGATTTCGTGCAGCGTGTCCGGCACGTGGGGCATCGGCAGCGACGCAAAGGCGCCAAACCGCGTGGGATGCGATCGGATGCACTCGGAAAACAGCTCATTGAGCAACCGCGCCAGCCGAACCGCAATCCGCTGGTCGCGATAAAGCAGGTCGGCATCGGGCGCCGATACGACCGCGGTGGCGATCTCCATCCGATCCATGAACGAGAGCGCCTCGGCCATCGTCCATCCCTTGGGAAACGGGCGGCCCCCCATGGTGGTGCGGCCCGCCTCGGCGAGCGCCTCGAAGAAGGCGGCCGGTCTGGCGTGATGATGAAAGTCTATGAAGCGCTGCGGCATGGCTGTGGCTTGTTCACCTGGGCTCAGCCTGTAACATATCGAACAAATCCGCTACCGCGGTCCAGGAGGCCTTATGATCGGTCCGACCAGGCGATCGTTTTTGCTCGGAGCGCTGGCTGCGCCGAGCGTGGCCCGTGCCCAGGGCAACTGGCCGGCGGGGATCATCTCGCTGGTGGCTCCGGCGCCTGCAGGCGGCTCGCTCGACATCATCGCGCGTCTCGTTCAGCCCGGTCTCCAGGAGCGGCTTGGCACCACCGTCATCGTCGAAAATCGGAGCGGCGGGGCGACATCGATCGGCGCCGCTTACGTCGGAAAATCCGCGCGAGACGGCACCAAGTGGCTCATCAACGCCGACCCGCAGTTCTTGAATCCCTCGCTCCTCGCAACTCTTCCGTACGACTGGGAAAATGACCTCGACCCGATCTTGCTGCTGGGCACATCGCCGAACGTGCTGGCGGCAAATCCCGACACGCCATACCGCACGCTGGACGATGTGCTCGAGGCGGCACGACAACCGGCCGGCGTCAACCTGGCGGTCCTGATCGATACGCTCGGACATGTTTCCATGGTGCTGCTCGGCAAGCTCGCCAAAGCGAAGCTATTGCCAATCACCTATCGCGGCGCGCCGCAGGCGCTGAACGATGCAATCGGAGGCCACGTGCCTCTCGTCGCGGGCAGTGCGAGCTTGCTGGCCCCCTATTTGGCCGGTGGAAAGCTGCGAGCCATTGCGCAAACCGGGACGGAACGTCTTGCAGCCTTGAAAGACGTTCGTACCGTCAGGGAGAGCGGCTTTCCGGATTTCAGCGCGCCGTCGTTCTGGGGCTTCTATGCTCCGTCGAAAACGCCGGCCCCGATGGTCGACCGCTTTGTCGCTGAGCTTACCGCAATCGTCAAAGAGCCGGATATGCAGCGCAAGCTGACGACGACGATGCTGCTCGATGTGACGCTTGCCGGCCCTCGCGAATTTCGCGCATTTTTCTTTGAACAGGTTGCAAAATGGCGGTCTGTCATTCGCGAAAACAATCTGCAGCACACGTGAATCCGCCATCATGGCTGGCGCGCTCCCAAAGCATCGAGGCTTTATGGCTGCTTTCGACGCCAACCGATGTCCACTTTGTCTCCCGCTGTTGGTGCAACAGATGGGGTAATCGGCCTGCAGCTTGTTGTTGATAGCTGAAGATTTTAGGTGCTGCGCTTCAGGCTGATGGTGAAACGAGGTCCGTGTTAAGCGGCCTCAAGCATCAGAAGGAGAAGCGCAGCATGGACTATTTTGCTGGACTGGACGTTTCGGTCAAGGAGACCAGCGGACATCGGCCGGCGAGTTCGCTGGGGCGTTTGTTGGAACGCTGACACTCGCCAGTCGGAAAACCTCGCCGCCACTCTTGACTCTATTCCTATAGGAATATATTGATATTGCATCCCACCCTCCCGAGGGCGTCCTCATGAGACGTCGTGATGGCGGGGTGGGATGCGGCGCCTGCGGATTGGCCTCGTAACCCAATCCCCGGGAGGCCTCGGGTAACTGTCCCCCCTACTACGAGGGGCGCCCAGTTTTGGGTGACACGGGGACCGGATGAACGGCGGCGTAAGCCGCCGGGATCAGGGCGAGCGCGAGCTCGCTGCCGGTTCTTGTCAGTCACGGTTCCGAGCCGCCAAAAATCGCCGCGATGGAGCGTCGGCCGGCGACGCGCCCCCGCTTTGGGCGCCACGCCGGTTTGTCCCCGGTGGAGTAATCCATCGACGGACAAGGCGTGATCGAGATGTGGCGTCGACCGGCGCTCCATCCCCTCGGATTTTCCGAGGGACCAACGACACGGCGCCCGGGCGCCCAACAAATCCCGGCGATCACGCACGTCCGCAGCACAAGGAAGGCAGATGACACAGGCGTGCCGCGGATTTCTCAGACAGAGTCTTGCCCGGATCAGCCAACGCTCGCGCGTCGGCGCTGGCTCAGGGCACGTACGCCCAGGCCTCGATCTGCACGGTCGCGCCCGGCACCGGCAGCGGTCCCGGCACTTCGACCGCCGAGAACGGCAGCGGCCGGCCGCCGAGATGCCGTTCCCAGACCTTGTAGACCGGGTAGAAATCGCCGATGTCGGTGAAGAAATGCAGCACGCGCACGACGTTTTGCAGCGACGTGCCGGCCGCTTCGCAGAGCTTGGCGATATTGCCGATGATGACTTCGGCCTGCGCTTCGGCGGGTCCTGCGAACTGCGGCTGGCGCGGATCGGCGGCGCATTGCGGCAAGAGCCCGTTTTTGTCGATCGCCATCAGGCCGGAGACGAACAGCAGATCGCCGGATTTCACCGCCTGCGGCTGATTGTGGAACGCGGTGACGACGCCGGCGTCGATGTGTTTCTTCTGCGACGCGCTGCCGGGTTTCGCCGCCAGAACGTTGATCTCGATCTTGCCGTCGTAGGGCGCGAGCCCGTGCTCGATGCAGGGGATGATGTCGAGGCTCGGCCGCGATTTGCCGAAGTGGCGCAGCCAGGCTTCGTTGAAGGCCGAGTAATCCTCGCGGTCGGTGAGATAGACCTGGGCGTGGATCACGTCGTCAAGCGTCGCTCCCGCAAGCGCCAGCGATTGCGCGATGCGCTGGGTGATCAGGAATTCGGTTTCGAGCTTGATCGGCGTCCCGGCCCATTGGGTGCCCTCGGTCATCAGCGTCGCCGCAGCGACGCCGTTGCGGCGCGGCTCGTCACCGATCGCGATCGAGGTGACGCCCGGAATGAAAACATAATCGCCGACCGTCAGCGCCGGCGAATAGCCCGACGTCGGCCGCCCCGCGAGTTGCTCGTTCTTGATATGCGTGACTTCGAAGCCTGGGCCCGGAATGACCCCCATCGCCTGGATGTTCATGTCGGCGCCGGGCAGCAGCAGGTCCTGCTGCGCGATCGAGGTCGAGGGCGGGATGCGGCCGGACAGAAACTCGCGCCGCACCTGCTGATAGGCCGGCACGGCTTTGACGGTCCGGTAGTACTGGTCGGTGCGCACCAGATTGGTGCGGTCGGTGCCGGCGGCGCGCAGCACGGCGTCGAGATTCTCGAACATCCGCAGCGCTTCCTTCTCGCGCTTCGGCCGTCCGCCGTGCGGCATGCGCTCGGACAGCACGTCCGGCGCGACACCGTTGACGAAGTCCTGTCCCATCAGGCCGCTGGCGAACACCCAGCGGCCGGCCTTGATGCCTTGGGCGAATTTGACCTTGCCCGAGCCAAGCTCGACCGGAAGCAGCGCCTCCACTGCGGACGATGCGCCTTTGCCGGTCATTTCAGTGCCTCCATTCGAGCCTCTGGTGCCCGGACTTTGGCATTGCGACAGCACGGTGGGAAGGCGTTCAATAGCGGAAACGGGAGCGACCCATGATCCGTCAACTCATTCGCGTGGCCTTCGCGTTGCTGGGCGTTGCAATCGCTACGAGCGCACCGGCGCAGAACTATCCCAGCCGGCCGATCACCGTGATCGTGCCGTTCCCAGCCGGCGGACTGACCGACGTTCCGGCGCGGCTGATGGCGACGCTCATGGCGCAGAGCATCGGCCAGAGCGTGGTCATCGAGAACAAGACCGGCGGTTCCGGCACGATCGGGGTTGTGGTTGCATCCCGCGCGGCGCCGGACGGCTACACGCTGCTCGCCAACTCGCTCGCCGATACCCAGAACCTGCACTTCACGCCGATCCCGTACCATCCGATCGACGACTTCACGCAAATCGGCTGGATCACGGATGGGCCGCCGATGGTCGCGATCATCAACGCAGCCTTGCCTTACAAGACGCTTGGTGAACTCATCGCCGCCGCGAAGGCCAACCCGAAGAGCATCAGCTTCGGCACGTCGGGGCCGTATTCGGGGCCCGCGATGGTGCTCGCGCTCCTGAACAAGTCGGCGGGCGTCGAGATCGTCGCGGTGCCCTACCGCGGCTCAGGCGACGCCGCGCAAGCCGTGGCGACCGGTGCGATCCAGGGCGTGGTCACGTTCTATTCGCAGGCGAAACCCCTGGTCGATGCCGGCCATGTGCGGGCGATCGCGATCGCGGCGCCGCAACGGATGGCCGCATGGCCCGATGTGCCGACGTTCCAGGACGCTGGTCACGTGCTCGATTTCCGCGGCTTTGTCGGGCTGGCGGCGCCGGCGAAAACGCCGAAGCCGATCGTCGATCTGCTGAGCAAGCATCTCAACGTGGCTGTGCAATCGGATGTTTTCAAGTCGCGCATGGGTGAGCTTGGCATGGCGGCGCCGCCTTTGGCCGAGAACACGCCCGAGAAATACGACGCCTTCATGCGCGCCGAAATCGCGCGCCAAGGCGAGTTCGCAAAACTCACCGGGCACGCGTTGCCGGCGCCGGTGATTCAACGATAGCCGGGCCGCTTGTCTTTATTGTTTCGCAATGCCGGCTTGATCGACCGTTTGGGTCCAGGTCGCGAGTTCGCGCGCCACGCGGCCGCGCATCTCGTCGGGTGTGCCCGGCGCGGGATCGCCGCCGAGCGCAATCAGCCGCTCGCGCACCTCGGGCACCGCGATGGCCTTGCGCAGCTCGGCGTTGAGCCGCTCCAGCACGGGCTTTGGCAGGCCTGCGGGCGCGGCCATCGCAAACCACGAGCGCACGTCGTAGCCCGAAATGCCGAGCGCCTGATCGACGGTCGGCACGTCGGGCATCCGGCTGTCACGGCTGCTCGCCGTGACCGCGAGTGCGCGGAACTTGCCGGCCTTGACGTTCTCAATCGCCTGCGTCGGCGTGACGATGGAGAACTGGATTTCGTTGCCGAGCAGCGCGGTGACGATCGGCGCGTCGCCCCGATAGGGCACATGCAGAAACTTGACGCCTGCGCGGCTGCCGAGCAGCTCGATGCCGAGATGATGGGTCGAGCCCGGTCCGCTGCTGCCGAACGTCACGGTGCCGGGCGCGGCCTTCGCCTTGGCGACCACGTCGGCCAGCGTTTTGAACTCGGAATTTGCCGGCACCACGATGAAGAACGGAATGGTGATGATGTTGGAGATCCAATCGAAGCTGTTCACGGTGTGAAACGGCAGCGACTTGAACATGGCGCCGAAGATCGCGTGTCCGCCCGGCGTCACCAGCAAGGTGTAGCCGTCCGGCGCACTGCGGGCGACTTCGGCCGCGCCGATCGTGCCGGCCGCGCCCGGCTTGTTCTCGATCAGGATCGATTGCCCAAGCGTCTTCGCCATCTCCGTCGTGACGACGCGCGCCGCAACGTCGGTGCCGCCGCCCGGCGGAAAGCCGACGATCACCTTGATGGGACGGTTCGGATAATCCTGCGCGGCTGCGGGCTGCGGCAGAGCCAAAGCGGCCAGCCCAATCGCGATCAAGGCCATTCTGGTTCGCATCGCCGTCCTCCCGTGCATTCTTGCTTCGCCATACTATAGTCGCCGCCGCATCAACCAGGGAAAGCGACAAATGGACCTGAAATTGCGCGGCCGCCGGGCGCTGATCGCCGGATCGTCCAAAGGGATTGGCCTCGCCATCGCCCGCTCGCTCGCCGCCGAAGGTTGTGATGTGCATCTCGTCGCGCGCACCCAGTCCGACCTCGACAAGGCGGCGGCGGCGATCAAGGCGGACTACGGCGTCGCGGCGGTGGGGCATGCGGCCGATCTCAGCGTCGGCGCTAACGTGAAGGCGGTGGCGGCGGCCTGCGGCGACGTCGATATCCTGGTGAACAGCGCGGGCGCGGTGCCGCGCGGCACGCTGTTGGAGATCGACGAGGAGCGCTGGCGCAAGTCCTGGGACCTGAAGGTGTTCGGCGCCATCAACCTGACGCGCGAAATCTACGGCCCGATGTGCCAGCGCGGCCGCGGCGTGATCATCAACATCGCCGGCATGGCGGGCGAGCGGCCGGACGCCTATTACATCGCAGGCTCGATGGCGAATGCGACGCTGATCATGTTCTCGCGCTCGCTCGGCGGCGACAGCATCCGCCATGGCGTCCGGGTGCTGGCGGTCAATCCCGGCCCGGTCGAGACCGAGCTGCACATCAACAACACCAAGCGGCTGGCGAAAGAGCGCTTCGGCGACGAGAACCGTTGGCGCGACATCATGTCCGGCCTGCCGATGAAGCGCGCGGCGCTGCCCGAGGAGGTCTCCGCCATGGTGACGTTCCTGGCGTCGGACCATTGCTCCTACATCAGCGGCAGCTCGATCCTGATCGACGGCGGGCTGCTGACTGACTCGGCGATCGGTGTGCGGCGCGGCTGACGGTTCGCCGGTCATTCCGGAACGCGCCGAAGGCGCGGGCCGGGAATCCAGAAGCGCGCACGGAGTTTGTTTCTGGATTCCGGGCTCGCACGCTTCGCGTGCGCCCCGGAATGACAGGTCGCGCTACGCCACCTTGGCGAGCTTGCGGCCGTTGATATCGATCTTGAACAGCTTCACGGCGTTGCCGCCCAGGATGTCGCGTTTGGCCTTTTCCTTCAGGAACGGCAGGTCGTAGATCGTGCTCGGCAGGTCGAAGTCCCAGTGCGGGTAATCGGACGAGTACAGCAGCTGCGTCTCGGCCTTGATGCACTTGAAGGTCGATTCCAGGAGACTCATGTCGCGCGGAATTTCCATCGGCTGCGACGTGTAGAACATGTCGGTGATGTATTCGCCCGGCAGCCTTTTCAGGCCGGGGCATTCCGACGAGCGCATCAGATATTCGTTGTCGAGCCGCTGGATCATGAACGGCAGCCACGCGAGCCCGCTCTCGATCCAGATCACCTTGAGCTTGGGGAAGCGCTCGGGCAGCGCGTTCAGCACCCAGTTGGTCATATGCACCATGTTGTACCAGACGAAGCCCAGCGCATGGACCGAGATGAATTTGTTCATCATGGTCATCGACTGTTCGTTCCAGTTGTAGCCGGCGTGGAACGCGAGCGGCACGCCGAGCTCTTCGATCAGCGAATAGATTTTCATATAGCTGTTGTGGTGCACCGGCCGGTAGCGCACCGACGTCACCATGAAGCCCGCCACGCCCTTCTTGCCGGCGAACTCCTTGACCATCTTGTAGCTCTCCTCCGGATCGTTGAAGGGGAGGTAGATCATCGAGCAGATGCGGCTTTCTTCGGCGAGCACGCGCTCGCACAGCCAGCGGTTATAGGCCCAGGCCAGCGCGACCTCGGCTTCGACCTGCGGATGCAGGCCGAGTTGCAGCATCGGCGAGGGGAACAACACCGCGACGTCGATGCCCATGGCGTCCATCCAGCGCCGCGTCAGCGAGATATCGCGGTGCACGCCGGGCTCGGTTTTTTCGATCCGGCGCAGCGGATAGCGAGTCACGCGGCCGCCCATGTCCTGGTAGCCGACGCCGCCCGGCATCACGCCGACGCCCTTGGAGTTGCCGGAGTTCGCCATCTGGGCGAGCTGCTTCATCACCGGGTCGGTCATG
>CAMDDZ010000126.1 GCA_945893145.1 Rhodoplanes serenus
AATCCGCCTGCGGACAAGGCGTGATCGAGATGTGGCGTCGACCGACGCTCCATCCCCTCGGGTTTTTCCGAGGGACCGACAAGACGGCGCCCGGGCGCCCAACAAATCCCGGCGATCGCGCACGTCCGCAACACAAGTCCGCACCACAAGGGAGGGTCAGGGGCCGTGCTACAGCCTCGTCAGCCGGCGACCGGTCGCCGAAGGTTCCAAATCGCACCGGCTTGTTCCTCCACTGCGACCACGAAAACCCAGGCGGCAGGCCCATTTCCAGTGCCTGCATGTTGCACCACAGCGACGGCTATGTTACGGAACCGCGCGATTTTCGAGCGGTTCGGGGCTTCCGGCGACGGCCCATCGAGATCGCTAAACTCCCTTGAAATCCAAGGGCTTACGCGGCCATCCCGGCCGTGTCTGGCTTGCGGATTTCGACCTCAAGAGCATTTCCACGTGGCAGGCGCAGATCCGATCGTCTCCGGCATGGCTGGCCGCTATGCGACCGCTTTGTTCGAGCTGGCGCTCGAGGTTAAATCTGTCGATGCCGTGAAGGCCGATCTCGAAAAATTCGACGCGCTGCTGGCCGACAATGCGGATCTTGCGCGGCTGGTGCGCAGCCCGGTGTTTGGCGCTGACGAGCAGGGCAAGGCGCTCAAGAGCGTGCTCGACAAGGCCGGCATTGGCGGCCTGGCCGCGAATTTCATTCTGCTCTTGGCGTCGAACCGGCGGCTGTTTGCGGTTCGCAACGTCATCAAGGGGTTCCGCACGCTGGTGGCCCGCTGGAAGGGCGAAGTGAGCGCCGAGGTGACGGTTGCCGAGAAGCTCTCGGATGCCAACCTCGAGGCGCTCAAGGCAGCGCTCAAATCTGTCACTGGCGGCAAGGCGGTCGATCTGAACGTGAAGATCGATCCGGCGATCATCGGGGGGCTTGTGGTGAAGCTCGGCTCCCGGATGGTGGACAGCTCGCTGCGCACCAAACTCAATGCGATCAAGCACGCGATGAAAGAGGCCCGCTGATGGATATCCGCGCTGCAGAAATCTCCGCGATCCTGAAGGATCAGATCAAGAACTTTGGCCGCGAGGCTGAGGTGTCGGAAGTCGGCCAAGTGCTGTCGGTCGGCGACGGCATTGCCCGCGTCTACGGTCTCGACAACGTGCAGTCCGGCGAAATGGTCGAGTTCGAGAACGGCGTGCGCGGCATGGCGCTCAACCTCGAGACCGACAACGTCGGCATCGTGATCTTCGGCGCCGACCGCGAGATCAAGGAAGGCCAGACCGTTAAGCGGACCCGCGCCATCGTGGACGTGCCGGTCGGCAAGGGTCTGCTCGGCCGCGTCGTGGACGCGCTGGGCAATCCGATTGACGGCAAGGGCCCGATCAAGGCCGACAAGCGCTCGCGCGTGGACGTGAAGGCGCCAGGCATCATTCCGCGCAAGTCAGTGCATGAGCCGATGGCGACCGGCTTGAAGGCGATCGACGCCTTGATCCCGATCGGTCGCGGTCAGCGCGAGCTGATCATCGGCGACCGGCAGACCGGCAAGACCGCGGTCGCGCTCGACACGATTCTGAATCAGAAGCCGCTCAACGCGCAGACCGACGAGAAGATCAAGCTGTACTGCGTCTATGTGGCGATCGGGCAGAAGCGCTCGACCGTGGCGCAGTTCGTGAAGGTGCTGGAGGAGCAGGGCGCGCTGGAATATTCCATCGTGGTTGCGGCCACGGCATCCGATCCGGCGCCGATGCAGTATCTGGCGCCGTTCGCCGGTTGCGCCATGGGCGAGTTCTTCCGCGACAACGGCATGCACGCCGTGATCATTTACGACGATCTGTCGAAGCAGGCGGTGGCCTACCGTCAGATGTCGCTGTTGCTGCGCCGCCCGCCGGGCCGCGAAGCCTATCCGGGCGACGTGTTCTATCTGCACTCCCGTCTGCTCGAGCGCGCCGCCAAGATGGGCGATGCGGCTGGCTCGGGCTCGCTGACGGCGCTGCCGATCATCGAGACGCAGGCCAACGACGTGTCGGCCTATATTCCGACCAACGTGATCTCGATCACCGACGGCCAGATCTTCCTGGAGACCGACCTGTTCTATCAGGGCATCCGGCCGGCGGTGAACGTCGGTCTGTCGGTGTCGCGCGTGGGCTCGGCGGCACAGACCAAGGCGATGAAGAAGGTCGCCGGCAAGATCAAGGGCGAGCTCGCGCAGTACCGCGAGATGGCGGCTTTCGCGCAGTTCGGTTCCGATCTCGACGCCACGACCCAGCGCATGCTCAATCGCGGCTCGCGGCTCACCGAATTGCTCAAGCAGTCGCAGTTCTCGCCGCTCAAGATGGAAGAGCAGGCCTGCGTGATCTACGCCGGCGTCAACGGTTATCTCGATCCGCTTCCGGTAGCCCGCGTGCGCGCCTTCGAGCAAGGCTTGCTGGGCCTGCTCCGCACCAAGAACGTCGATATTCTCGACGACATCCGCAAGACCAGCGACCTCTCGGCGGACACCGAGAAGAAGCTGAAGGATGTGGTCGCCGGTTACGCCAAGACGTTTGCCTAACTCTTCTTTACCTCCCCCGCTTGCGGGGGAGGTCGACCGGCCGGAGGCCGGTCGGGTGGGGGAAGACGATCGAGCGAGTTAGCCCCCTCCCTAACCCTCCCCCGCAAGCGGGAGAGGGGACGGACCGAGCGAGAGGATAGATTGAGTTAAAGATGGCCAGCCTCAAGGACATGCGGGTCCGCATCGCCTCCACCAAGGCGACGCAGAAGATCACCAAGGCCATGCAGATGGTGGCGGCGTCGAAGCTGCGCCGCGCGCAGGCTGCGGCCGAGGCTGCGCGCCCCTTTGCGGAGCGCATGGAGAAGATGCTGGGCAATATCGCGGCCTCGGTGTCCGATGTCAGCTCGGCGCCGAAGCTCTTGGCCGGCACCGGCAAGGATCAAGTTCACCTGATGGTGGTCTGCACTGCCGAGCGCGGCCTCTGCGGCGCATTCAATTCCTCGATCGTCCGGCTCGCCCGCGAGAAGATCAATTCGCTCACCGCAGCCGGCAAGACCGTGAAAATCCTCTGCGTCGGCCGCAAGGGCGCCGACCAGCTCCGCCGTCAGTATGGCCCGCAGATCATCGAGGTGATTGAGTTGCGGGTCAAAGCGCTCGGCTTCGAGCACGCCGAGCGAGTCAGCCAGAAAATTTTCGAGCTTTACGAGAAGGGCGAGTTCGACATCGCGACGCTGTTCTTCTCGCGCTTTAGGTCCGTGATCGCGCAAATTCCGACCGCACTGCGGATCATTCCGCCGGTGTTTCCGGAACAGGCCAAGGCTGGCGACAAGGCCAGCGAAGCGCCCATCTCTTACGAATACGAGCCGGACGAGCTCGAAATCCTGGCCGAACTCCTGCCGCGCAACATTTCGGTGCAGGTGTTCCGTGCGCTGTTGGAGAACGCGGCTTCCGAACAGGGCGCGCGCATGTCGGCGATGGACAACGCCACCCGCAACGCCGGCGAAATGATCCGCAAGCAGACCATCCGCTACAACCGCACGCGTCAGGCGATGATCACCAAGGAACTGATCGAGATCATCTCCGGCGCTGAGGCGCTTTGAGCGCGCGAATAAAGAGTTCGCGAATAAAGAGTTCGAGAGCGAGGACGAAATGGCTACTCCCAATGCAGTCGGCAAGATCACCCAGGTCATCGGCGCCGTCGTGGACGTGCAGTTCGAGGATCACCTGCCGGCGATCCTGAATGCGCTCGAAACCAAGAACCAGGGCAACCGGCTGGTTCTCGAAGTCGCCCAGCACCTCGGCGAAAACACCGTGCGCACCGTCGCGATGGACTCTTCGGAGGGTCTGGTGCGCGGCCAGGAGGTCTCCGACACCGGCGCGCCGATCTCAGTGCCAGTCGGCGACAATCTGCTCGGCCGCATCATCAACGTGGTGGGCGAACCGGTCGATGAGGCCGGTCCGATCAAAAGCAGCACGCTGCGCGCGATCCACCAGGACGCGCCGGCCTACACAGAGCAATCGACCGAGGCGGAAATCCTGATCACCGGCATCAAGGTGGTCGACTTGCTGGCGCCCTACGCCAAGGGTGGCAAGATCGGCCTGTTCGGTGGCGCCGGCGTCGGCAAGACCGTGCTGATCATGGAGCTGATCAACAACGTCGCCAAGGCGCATGGCGGCTATTCGGTGTTTGCCGGTGTCGGCGAGCGCACCCGCGAGGGCAACGACCTCTATCACGAGATGATTGAGTCGGGCGTCAACAAGGACCCGAAGAAGACCGGCGGCGACACCACAGGCTCCAAGTGCGCCCTTGTGTATGGCCAGATGAACGAGCCGCCGGGGGCGCGCGCCCGCGTCGGCCTCTCCGGGCTGACGGTCGCCGAGCACTTCCGCGACCAGGGCCAGGACGTGCTGTTCTTCGTCGACAACATCTTCCGCTTTACGCAAGCCGGCTCGGAAGTGTCGGCGCTGCTCGGCCGCATCCCGTCGGCGGTGGGTTATCAGCCGACGCTTGCGACCGACATGGGCGCGCTGCAGGAGCGCATCACCACCACCACCAAGGGTTCGATCACGTCGGTGCAGGCGATTTACGTTCCGGCCGACGACTTGACCGACCCGGCGCCGGCGGCTTCGTTCGCGCACTTGGATGCCACCACGGTGCTGTCGCGCGATATCGCCGCCAAGGGCATCTATCCGGCGGTGGACCCGCTCGACTCCACGTCGCGCATGCTGTCGCCGCTGATCGTCGGCGAGGAGCACTACAACATCGCCCGCCAGGTGCAGCAGGTGCTGCAGCGCTACAAGGCGCTGCAAGACATCATCGCCATCCTGGGCATGGATGAGCTGTCGGAAGAAGACAAAGTGGCCGTGTCACGCGCGCGCAAGATCGAGCGCTTCCTGTCGCAGCCGTTCTTTGTCGCCGAAGTGTTCACCGGCTCGCCCGGCAAGCTCGTCGACCTCGCCGACACCATCAAGGGCTTCAAGGGCTTGGTCGACGGCAAGTACGACCATCTCCCCGAAGCCGCCTTCTACATGGTCGGAACCATCGACGAGGCCATCGAAAAAGGCAAAAAACTCGCCGCAGAAGCGGCTTAGAGCATGATCCCGAAAAGTGGGAACCGGTTTTCGGAAAAGATCATGCTCAAACTCTAAGTTGCACGGAACGAAACGATGGCCGCCTTTCATTTCGAACTCGTCTCGCCGGAAAAGCTGCTGTACTCCGGAGAGGTCGATCAGGTGGACGTCCCGGGCTCCGAAGGCGACTTCGGTGTCCTGGCGGGCCACGCGCCGCTGATCGCGATGTTGCGGCCCGGCATCCTCACGATCTTTGCGGACGGCGGCAATGTGCGCGTCATGGTGGGCGGCGGATTTGCCGAAGCCAATCCGGCGGGGCTCACGGTGCTGGCCGACATGGCCATGCCGGTGGATGATGTTGATCCGGCCGTGATCGCAGGCCGCATCAAGGACCTGGAAGAGGACGTCGCCGATGCCACCGATGGCGCGGCGCGCGACCGGCTGCAGCGGCAGCTCGACCAGCTCAAAACCGTCCAGGCCGCGCTCGCGCAGTAACCCGAACCGCTATCGCTCGCGCCCAGGCGGCTGCGCTGTCGGTTACTTCGCGAACTTGGAAAATTCCTTCACCACGCGCTCGTAGATCTTGCGCTTGAACGGCACCACGAGGTCGGGAAGGTTTTTCATCGGCTCCCAGCGCCAGTCGATGAACTCCGGCTCGTGTCCGTCGCCGGGATTGAGGATGTCGATTTCGCTGTCCTTGCCGATGAAGCGCAGCGCAAACCATTTCTGTTTTTGGCCGCGGTAGCGCCCTTTCCAGGCCTGGCCCGCGATGTCGCGCGGGATGTCGTAGGTCAGCCAACCGCGAATGTCGCCGAGTTTCTCCACCGACTTGATGCTGGTTTCCTCGTAGAGCTCGCGCAGCGCCGCCGGATAGGGCTTCTCGCCTTCGTCGATGCCGCCCTGCGGCATCTGCCAGATGTGCGTTTCGTCGATGTGCTCGGGCCCGTCGCTGCGCCGTCCCACGAACACATGGCCCTTGCGATTGAGCACACACAGGCCGGCGCAGGGGCGATAGGGAAGCTTTTCGTAGGGAGGCATCGATTCCTCATCGTGCCCGGTGCATGGCCGGGCATCGCGTCTGCTGGCTATCAAAATAAGACGTGGCGAGCCGGGTCAAGCCCGACAACTGCGCGTGGCGGTCAGCTCGATTTCGGCTTGATCGCAATTGCGCTGATCGGCACCAGCACGATGCCACGCGCTTCGGCGGCTTTGGCCCATTGCGCGATGCGCTCGATCGAGGCCGGCAGCGCGGATGCATAGGCCACAACAACGCCGCGCTCGCGCGCCATGGCTTCGAGCCGCGTCAGCGCGCGATCGATGTGCACCTGTGTCGGCACCGCGTCGATCGTGATGTCGGCCTTGGCGAACGGCAGGCCATTCGATCCGGACAACTGGCTCACGAGGCTGCGCGGCGAGGTGCCGTCGTCGAAATACAGCAATCCGCGCTGGTTCAGTTCGCGCAGGATCGGCGCCAGCGCCTGTTCGGACGAGGTGAAGCGCGCGCCCATGTAGTTGGCGATCCCGACGTAGCCCTGGAACCGGCTCATCAGCCAATGCAGGCGGTCGATGTTCTGCTCGGCGGCGAGCGACAGCAGCAGTGTCTGTGGGCCCGGATCGTTGTCGGGATATTCGAACGGCTCCATCGGCACTTGCAGCAGCACCTCATGGCCGTCGCTGCGCGCGCGAGTCACCAGGCGCTCGATGTCCTGGCCGTAAGGCGCAAACGCGAACGTCACCGCGCCTGACAGCTTGGTGAAGGCGAGTTGCGTCGCGCCCGAGCCGATGCCGAGCCCGCCGATCACGATGGCGACGCGCGGCGCGTTGGGCTTGGCCGGGTTGGGTTTCATCGCGCGTGCATAGGCCTCGGCCGGGCGGATGCCGTCCGGGCCGATGCGGGGAATGTTGCCGTGCCGCGACGGCTCGAGCAGCCGCGACTCGACGCGCACGTTCTTGTCCTGGAGCGACGGGATCGCGACCTCTTGGCGCTTGCCGGTCGATCCGTCGATGATCGTGATGGTCTGTGTGCCGGTCGCGGCCGCAGGCGGCGTCTGGGTCGGGGATGCCGGGCTGTCGAAATTGCGCGATCCCTGCACCGGAGGCGTCGCCGCCGTCGGTCCGGCGGCATCGGGCTTGCCCGGCGCGCTGGCCATAACCACGGCCACCGGCTCACCGCCGAGCGGATCCTCCACCACCAGCGCCCAGGCCGCGAAAACGATGATGAAGAGCGCAAGCGCGCCCGCTAACGCCTGCGGGACCACGCCCGGCAGCCGAAGCCGGCCCTTGCGTTTGGTATTCTGGCCAAGAGGGGCGCTCAGGTCATCCGCTGCCACGGCCGCAAGCCCTCGCGAATCATGTGACCGCCAGCCTAGGACCCCGAACGTTAACTCTTCGTTTACTTCGCTTAATTCCGGGCACAATGATTTCAATGGCTTACCCGGCTAGCCGGCGCAAAAAGTTACTTGTGCCAGGGGAAGGATCGCGTTTTGCCCTTTTGCCGGCCCAGGCGCGGCGGCCGCTGCTACTCAAACGTCTTTACGGTTTTCCAGATATCGTTGTCGTGCGTTTGCTCTCGAAATGCCGCAGCCGATTCAAACTGAAGCCCGGCATCACCCAACGCTTGAATCAAGGAATAGTCGGGCAGAACCGCTACGAGGCCCGTCTTGGTTTCGTAGACGGTTGTGCCTTTGGGAAAACTCATCGGCTCCCGAAACGAGAACTGAATTGTCGGTGGTTTGCCTTGAATGGGGAGCGCGGCTTCCTCTTCAACGCGCGGCGGCGGCTCTGGAAGCCAGTCCGACGCCAAAGCAATGAAGGTGATGACGCATCCGCCGGCAAATCCACCGATGTGAGCCGCAGCATCGACGCCCGGGAGCAAGCTGAGGACTCCGTTGAGGAGCAAATTCCCGATCACGTCGTTTCTGCTGATGTTGTAACCGCCGTGCATGGCGAGAACGCACATCACGCCAAGAATACCAGCAATGGCTCCCGAGGCTCCGGCGCTCACGGTGTATGGATGCACCAATGCGCCCAGCAGGCTCCCGGCGAGTCCAGAGACAACATAGATGGACGTGTAGGGGATGGTGCCGAGAATGGATTCAACAGGCCGGCCCCAGGCGTACAAAACCAACATGTTCATCCCGATATGAACAAAGCCGACGTGGATGAACATCGCCGTGAACAGCCGCCAAACTTCACCTTGGAAAACACGCTCGCCGTTGTTGGCGCCCCAACTGCTGAGATAGGAGGCGGTCCATCCTGACGGGTCTTTGCCGAGCATCAGAATGAACACAACGAGATTGATTGCGATCAGCAAAAAGGTCGCTATGGGAAGGGCCCTAAACATCTTACGTCCAAGGTATGAGCGCATCCGCGACTGCGGTAAGGGTCAATGATGAGGCAATTGACCATTGCGAGAATTGAGCCGCAACGCTGAATTTTTGGTTGGCCAAATCAAAGCCAGCACATTGAAATTCCTTGCGCCGGCTTGAAGGGGTTTGCCAGCGCAACGCTGTGCCGGAACGCAAACGGGGCGGCCGTTGGGCCGCCCCGCGTTAGCTTCGTTCTATTGCCAGGCCTTAGTTTGGCGTGGCTTTGGAATTCGGCGGATACTTGGCGTTGGTCTGAATCCCGCGGATGAGATCGAGGGCCTGGATCATGGCCTTGTCGTTCTTCGGGTCCGGAGGGATGTAGGACTGCGAGCCGGTCTGCTCGTCGCCCTCAGCCTTCAAGTGACCGCGCAGCGAGGATTCGCCCTTGGTGTCGGTGCGAGCCTTCAGCTCGTCCGGCACGTCCTGCAGCACCTCGATGTCAGGCGTGATGCCCTTGGCCTGGATCGACCGGCCCGACGGCGTGAAGTAGCGCGCCGTGGTCAACCGCAGCGCGCCGTTGCCAGGCCCGAGCGGGATGATGGTCTGCACCGAGCCCTTGCCGAACGAGCGCGTGCCGATGACGGTCGCGCGCTTGTGGTCCTGCAACGCGCCGGCGACGATTTCCGACGCCGAGGCCGAGCCGCCGTTGACCAGCACGATGATCGGCTTGCCCTTGGTCAGGTCGCCGGGCTTCGCG
Source organism: Rhodoplanes serenus (assembly GCA_945893145.1). Lineage (GTDB taxonomy): Bacteria > Pseudomonadota > Alphaproteobacteria > Rhizobiales > Xanthobacteraceae > Z2-YC6860. The sequence goes on from CAMDDZ010000126.1 coordinate 9,117, forward strand.
CTGAAGCGCTGGGTTTCGTCGGCGTTGCGGCCGCGGGTCGAGACGATCTCACCCTTGTCGAGGAACGCATCCGTCACCGAGATCGCCTGGTCGAGCAAGCCACCCGGGTTGTTGCGCAGATCGACGATGAAGCCTTTGAGCTTCTCGGCTGGAATCTGCGCCGCCAGATCGGTGATCGCCTTGC
>CAMDDZ010000127.1 GCA_945893145.1 Rhodoplanes serenus
CAACCGCTGCCACCACCCGTTCGCGTAGATCAATGGAATAGGCTCGACCCATCGGATACTGGCCTCCGGCCCAGCCAGCATCTTGAATCAGAAACCAACTGATTTGGGAATCCAAAATCGATTCAGAGTAATGTCATGCTGCTTTAGGCCAGGCAACAGCCGCGCACTGCGGTTTGATCGCCGACACCAGGAGCTGAGCGTGGCTAATGCTGCGCTCAGCTTCTTTATTGCGCCTGGCACATCGCGTCATTTCGCGGCGACGCAGCAACTCGTCGCTTTCGGAGTGAAGCGGACATTCAGCGAGCCGCGTTTACAGAGCCGAATTTATGAGTGCGCGCCCTACGGCGCGAACGGGCGTCGCGCCCTCAGTTGTCGAGGAAGCTCCGCAGCACCCGCGACCGGCTGGGATGCTTCAGCTTCCGGATCGCCTTGGCCTCGATCTGACGGATGCGCTCGCGGGTCACTGAGAACTGGTTGCCGACCTCTTCGAGCGTGTGGTCGCTGCTCATGCCGTTGCCGATGCCAAAGCGCATGCGAAGGATGCGCTCCTCGCGCGGCGTCAGCGACGCCAGCACGCGCGTCGTAGTCTCGCGCAGGTCGGCCTGGATCGCGGCGTCGATCGGCAGGACAGCGTTGTTGTCCTCGATGAAGTCGCCGAGGTGCGTGTCCTCCTCGTCGCCGACCGGGGTTTCGAGCGACAGCGGCTCCTTGGCGATCTTGAGCGCCTTGCGGACGCGCTCCAATGGAGCGCCGAGCTTTTGCGCGATCTCCTCGGGCGTCGGCTCGCGGCCGATCTCGTTGAGGAGTTGGCGGCTGGTTCGCGCGATCTTGTTGATGATCTCGATCATGTGCACCGGCACGCGGATGGTGCGGGCTTGATCGTGGATGCCACGGCTGACCGCCTGGCGGACCCACCATGTCGCGTAGGTGGAGAACTTGTAGCCGCGGCGGTATTCGAACTTGTCGACCGCCTTCATCAACCCGATGTTGCCTTCCTGAATGAGATCGAGGAACTGCAGACCGCGGTTGGTGTATTTCTTGGCGATGGAGATGACGAGGCGCAGGTTCGCCTCCACCATCTCCTTCTTGGCTTGGCGCGCCTCGCGCTCGCCCTTCTGCACGCTTTGGACGATCTTGCGGAACTCGCCGATCTCAAGCCCGGTTTCGCTGGCGAGCGCGTGGATCTCGCCACGGATCTCCTTGATGCGGTCCTGATCCCGGGCGACGAAGTTCTTCCAGCCGGTGGCGCTGAGCTTGGAGACGCGGTTGAGCCAGCGCGGATCGAGTTCGGAGCCCTGGTAGTGCTTGAGGAATTCCTCGCGCGTGCAGCCATAGCTCTCGGCGAGGCGCATCAGGCGGCCTTCGTGACCGACCAGGCGCTTGTTGATGTCGTAAAGCTGCGCGACCAGCGCATCGATGCGCGTCTGGTTCAGCCGCAGCGACTTCACCGCGGCGATGATCTCTTCCTTGATCTTCTTGTATTTGCGCTCCTGCGAGGGCGAGAGCGATTGGCTCTTGAGCTGGAAGGCGATGTCCTGGTCCTGCAACCGGCGCAGCCGCTTGAACTCGCTCGCGATGGTGTCGAAGGTTTCCAGAACCTTGGGCTTGAGTTCAGTCTCGATCGCGGCAAGCGAGATCGAATTCTCCATCTCGTCGTCGTCGTAGTCGCCCTCGGCGGCCGGCGTTTCGCCAGCTTCGCCTGCCACGCCATCGGCGCGTGCGGCCGGCGGCGGCACCGCGGCAGCGGCCGGCTGTCCGCCGCCGATCACGGTGAACGGCGTGACACCGGCGATGGGCGCACCGTTCGGCGCGGCCGCGTGGCCATGAGCACCGAGGTGGCCGCCGGGCTGGCTCGGGACACCTGGGATGCCCGGCACGATGTTGTTCTTGGCATCGGGGCCGGCATAGGTCGCCTCGAGATCGATGATGTCGCGCAGGAACGCCTTGCCGTCGTTCAATTCGTCGCGCCAGATGATGATGGCCTGGAAGGTCAGCGGGCTTTCGCAGAGGCCCGCGATCATCGCCTCGCGGCCGGCCTCGATGCGTTTGGCGATGGCGATCTCGCCCTCGCGGGAGAGCAGCTCCACCGTGCCCATTTCGCGCAAATAGAGGCGCACCGGATCGTCGGTGCGTTCCGACGGCTCCTTGGCGGCCGACTTGGCGAGCGGCTTGGCTTTGACCTCGACGAGCTCGCCCTCGCTCTCGTCATCGTCGTCTTCGGCCTCGGCTTCTTCGGCGGCCTTCTCCTCGTCCTGCTCGCCCTCGACCGCATTCACCACGTTGATGCCCATCTCGTTGAGCATCGCGTAGATGTCCTCGATCCGGTCGGACGAAACCTCTTCGGACGGCAGCACGGCGTTCAGCTCGTCATGGGTGACGTAGCCGCGCTTCTTCGCCTGCTTGATCATCTTCTTGACGGCGGCGTCATTGAGATCGAGCAGCGGGGTGCCGGGCCCAGTCTCGGGAACAGCGTTCGGCGTGCTGTCGTTTTCAGCAGGCGCGCTTTTGAGAGGCGTCTTGGTCTTGCTAACCATGCGTATCTCCACAACCCGCCGCCGGGCCGTGTCCCAATTTGAATTCTGAAGTGTGCTTATGCGCCTGTTCGTTCGGAAGTGACAGTGCAACACAACGGCTATTTCACGTGTTATTTAGCATTCTGGGGGCGGTTCGGGCCCGCCAGCATCCCATCAGGATGCCGCGGGGGGTTGGCAGGCCTCGGCCGGTAGAGCCTCGAACGCTGCCTCAACCGGCGGTCTCGGCTGGCCAAGGTCTCTAGCAACAAGGTCTCTAGCAACAAGGTCTCTAGCAACAAGGCCTCTAGCAACAAGGCCTCTAGCAACAAGGCCTCTAGCAACAAGAGTCCTGGTAATAAGGTGTGTGTGGTCGCGCATCGCCCAGCCGATGTGGACACTGAAGGCTAGTCCAGCAAGGTGTTCACAATAAGAACGAGGGCAGGCGCCGGCTGCGGTCTGCCGACTCAGCGCTGGCCGCCCGGGAGCCGCGGATTGGGCACTGGGGCCGGCGACATTGCGGGGCGGGTTTTCTGTGTTAAAGCGGATTCATGACGAAAAACGCTGCCAACGAGAATGTCTTCACCCGCCTGTACGCCAACATCCAACAGGAGGATGGCGCCTATACGATCAGCGTCAGGCTGCAGAACGAGGACAAGAAAAGCGAAGTCGCGTGGGGGCAGGAGACAGCGTCCTCCATCGAGGCCGCAAGCGCGATGATCGGCGACCTCGCGGCCCAGTTCTCCATTCCAAAAAAGTGCATCTCCATCGCCATCAAGATGGAAAACTTCAGAGACGGCACGCTGCATTAGCGCGGTCTGCAGGGCCCTCTGCTCGTTTGAGCCGGTCGAGCGGGCCGTGCCGATTCGTTCCGGGACGAGCGCCTATCGGGCGCGGTCAAACACCCGCTTGATGTCGAACGCGTCACGATCCGCTGTTTGGGACGCCAGATACGCCGCAAAGCCGCGCGTAAACGCTTCGAGGTCCGCGACGTCGCAGGATCGGTCTTCCGGCCGCAGCGTGAAGCAACATCCCTCACTGTTGTAGAGCGGAACCGCCAAGCCAAAATCGCGGCGCGCCATGGCGGCAAATTCCGCCCAGTTCCGCGCGTCGTCGTTGGCGGGTTTCTGCATCGCAAGCCATTGCTTGAAGCCGGGCCATTTCAGGCCCTGGCGCCGCATGATGAAGGCGGTCTTGCCGGCAAGCTCGGGCGAACCCAGGATTTGCTCGAGTTCCCAGTGCACCGAGGCGGACGGGCCTGGCATCATGAAGATCAGCCGCGCGGCCTGCGCGAGCTTGTGAAAGGTTTGCTTCCATTCGGTGTCGTCCACCGTCAGCTTGGCGGAGCCATAGGACGCCTGCTTGTTGCCGATGGCGACGAACACCCCGTGCGAGCCGAGCGCATCGTCGAGCTCCTCTTCGGCGTCAAATCGCGTGAATGCATCGGGGGTGCTGCCGGTCGCCGCGCTCAGCAAATTGACCAGAGTGAGGAGCGCGAACGCGAGGCGTCCGCTCAGGCTGTCCTGGGCGACGTCGAACGAGCGCAGAAACAGAACGACCGGCGGCGCGCTGCCGGCTTCGATCGAATCGCGCGCCATTAAATCTTTGAGCTCGCGTTCGGCCTGCGCCTGGCCGAGGCGAAGCGACTGGAGATAGGTCGCGACGGCCAACAGCACGAGCGCCAGGCATGTTCCGATCACCCACCAGCCTGTCCCGAGCGCTACGCACAACAGCAGCACGACAGCCATCAGCCAGAATGCACGCTGGCTCGCTTTCTTCAGCCGTTTCCACTGCCTGCTGTTCATGGCTCCGAGTGCCCCGCCACCGAAATCAGGCTAGCAGCTGGCGTATCGTTTGATACAGCCGCAGCCAATTCGCCGAAAATGCGAGGCTTTTCCGAGGTCCGATAGCCCCGATGATGCTCGCTATCGCGGATAGCAGCGCCTATGGTTGCGCCATCACTGACAACGTCCCACCGGGCGTCAGTGGCTGAGAGACGCTTCCGCGCTCCCGCCTCACGGGCAGGAGCGCATTATGGCCAAGCAGCCCAGCACGTCGCCCAGTTCTCCCAATCGTTTGCTGGCATCGTTGTCGACCGCCGATTTTGAATCGGTGCGGCCGCACCTCAAGGCTGTCGAACTGGTGCACGAGGCCGTGCTGTTCGAGGCGGGCGCTCGAATCGACCGCGTCTATTTTCCTTACAGCGGGATCATCTCTCTGGTCGTGGGCCTGGGCGGCGGCGAGATGATCGAAGCCGCCATGATCGGCCGCGACAGCATGTTGGGCGGTGCGGCGGCGCTGGACGGACAGATTTCGTTGAACAAGGCGATCATTCAGCTCGCGGGCGCCGGGGCCACGCTCGACGTTGCACGATTCCGCAAAGCCGCCGAGGCGAGCCCGGCATTCCGCACCACGCTGATCCGGCACGAGCAGGTGTTGTTCGCCCAAGCCCAGCAGTCGGCGGCCTGTAACGCGTCGCACACCGTCGAGGCGCGACTGGCGCGCTGGCTGTTGCGCTCGCGGGATCTCTCGGGCAGCGACACGCTGGCGCTGACGCAAGAGTTCCTGGCGCAGATGCTCGGCGTGCGGCGGACCAGCGTCACGCTGGTCGCCAACACGCTGCAGGATGCGGGGCTGATTCATTACCGTCGGGGCGTGATCGACATCACCAACATGGACGGCCTGCGGGCGGCGTCGTGCGAGTGCTACGGCACCGTCAAGGCGCATTACGACCGGCTTTTGAACGGCGCGCCGAAATAAACAATCGCGCATTCACCGGATGGCGGCGATGACGGATGCATCGAATGCCGAACCGGGATAAGATGCCTTCGAGAAAGCGAGGCGTCCCATGATGCGGTTTTTGCTGACAGGCCGGTCCCTCTGTCTGGTGCTCGGTCTTGCGCTGCTCGCCGCCGATCCGGCAGCCGCCGCAGCGCGCACCAAGATCACGGTGCACCCGAACCGCTACGGGTTCCTGCCCGGCTATCGTCAGCCGCCCGCGCTCACCGACTGGCGGGCGCAGAACCAGATCAGCGCGTACCGGGCGCGCACCGAATTGCGCTACTTCGACTGGTACGGCAGGCCGCGCTACGGCTTTGGCCCTCCGGGCACTTACCGGGGCCGCTACAACGGCGGCAGTTTTGGGCCGTGCTGGACCTCGACCCCGATCGGCATGATGCCGACCTGCGGGCAATAGGTTCACTTCGGAACCAGCCATCCGCTGGTTCGTTGCTCCCAGGGACAGGCCCCGAAAAGCCTGGGTTTCTGCTGATCCAGCGCCACCCCTTGCGCCCCCCTTGGCGCCAGGGCGCCGCGAAGCAACGATTTGCTCACCAAGGTCCGGTAAGACGGGATGCGACCTTGGGACGGGCCGCGACCTTGGGAAAAGTCAGCGCCATGCAAGATGCACGCTATTTTCGCGACCAAGCGGCCCTCTGTCTGCAGATGGCGCGGCTGATGAGCGATCCTCATGCGGCCGAAAGTTTGCGGGCCGACGCCGCGCAATATGCCGCCAGGGCCACCGAGCTGGAGCAGCGCAGCGCCGCCGCCGGCCCGTTGCCGCGCGCCTCGGGCGCGACGCAGCGCTAAACGTTCGGTCCGCGATCAGAGCCGCGCGTGGATTTTGTTGGATGCGCCCGTGGATTTTCGGGGCCGCGCACGTGGATTTCGTTGGATGCGCACGTGATTTTCGGGGATGCCGGCGTGGCTGCACCGGCCCGGCGAGGGAACCCTGGACGCGCGCGCGCGTGCAAATGCACCTGCATTTGCACCTCGCATGCACCTGCATTTGCATACACACTTCACATAGAAAGGTTCCGAAGCTTCGCTTCGGCCGCGGGCTCGGCGAATAAGCCGAAACGGCCTAGGCGAACTCTGCGGATGCTTGGAGCAATGCTCCACGGATGCCTGGAGCAATGCTTGGAGCATGCACACTTCACAGTTCACATAGAAAGATTCCGAAGCTTCGCTTCGGCCGCTTCGCCGGCAAGTCGCGATTGGCGGCGCAAATGGCGGCGGTTGACAAAACCAACGAATTGGCCGAAACGGATTAATAGATGCTGGCGATTTGAGCGTTGGTCACCAACGCGATGTTCACGCCGCATCATTTTCCCGCAAATGATTGGACAACCCATTCCACGGCTAGCTCGTAGCCCGGATGAGCGCAGCGATATCCGGGACGAGAATGCGGTCATGGTATCGACGCAACGTTCTGGCGGGTGCGCCGTAGCGTCATATCGCGCGCGTGCAGTGACGCGCCGGAATGGCGTTGCCACGGAGCGCGTCAGCCCCCGGATATCGCTGCGCTCATCCGGGCACCTTGCTTCGGCCGCTCTGCTCGGCCGCTGCGCTGGCAAGTTGAGGGCATTGCTCTTTACCGGCGGGGGGCGGAATATATTGCCCGCATCCTGGGGGGTGCGAAGCCGTCCGAAATGCTCGACCTGAGCGTCTCTCGCATGCTACTCGGTGCGGCGGACGGGGTGATCGAATGAGGTGATCGAATGAGGCGTCGGAGCTTCCTGGCTCTGATGGCGGGCGCCGCCGCTTGGCCCACAGTCGCCGGAGCGCAACCGGCCGCGGCTCCGGTCGTGGGATTCCTTCACTTCGCGGCGGCGGCAGGATTGGCGCATATCGTCGAGGTGCTCCGGCAAGGCGTCAAGGATGCGGGCGTCGACGTCGTGATCGAGCCGCGCTGGGCGGAAGGTCACTTCGACCGGCTGCCGGCGCTGGCGGCTGAACTTGTCGAGCGACGCGTTGCGGTCATCGTCGCCGGCGGTCATGCGGCAGCGCTCGCCGCAAAGGCCACGACGCGGACGACGCCGATCGTGTTTTCGACCGGCGGCGACCCGGTCACCGACGGTCTTGTCGGCAGCCTCTCCCGTCCCGGCGGCAACGCCACCGGGATGACGGTGTTCACCTCCGCGATCACGGCCAAGCGGCTGGAGCTGATACGGGAGCTCGCGCCGCAGGCGGCTCTGATCGCTGTTTTGATCAATCCGAAAAACCCGACCACCGGCCCCGAATTGCGGATTTTGCAGGCGGCGGCCCGCGCCATGGGTCAGGAGCTTCTCATCCTGGAGGCCAGCAGCCCGCAGGCCATCGACGAGGCCTTCGCCACGCTGGTCCAGCGCCGGGCCGGAGCGTTGCTGGTTGGGGCCGATGGCGACTTCAACAGCGGCCGCGACCGGCTCATCGCTCTGGCGGCGCGGCATGCTGTGCCGGCCGTGTATCATGCCCGCGAGTTTGCCGCTTCGGGGGGCCTCATCAGTTACGGAACCGATATCAGCGACACCTATCGGCAGATCGCCGGCTATGTGGCGCGAATTCTTCGGGGCGCGAGCCCAGCCGACTTGGCCGTGCTGCAGCCGACCAAGTTCGATCTGGTCATCAACATGCGGACCGCAAAGGCGCTCGGCCTCAACATTCCCCGCGTGCTCCTGGCGCAGGCCAATCAGGTGATCGAATGACCGCCACCGCTCGCGCGGGCGCGGGCGAGCCAGGATCGATTCCGCTCATCCGGGCTACTTGCTAAGCCGCGTTGACGTTTCGCCGCCTGGCGATACGGTTTGCAGCCATCCATAGTCCGCAGCCCGCTGCCCACATGGCGCCAACGGACAGCAAAAACAGCACAAAATCGGAAGTGGACGGAATCTGCTTGAGGTAGTTCCAGTATGCACGATTGTAATTATTCACTTGTCGGTTTCGGCAATCCGCGAACTTTTTGTAAATAGTAGCGTCTGCTCCAGGGCGTTCCGGGTAACCATTCGTTGCACCGCCATCTTTCCAAAGCTGCTCATGACACATGGCGATGTAGTGCTCGTAGTCGAGATAATCTTTTTCTACTTCTCTCCCTTCAAAAGCCAAAAATGCAACCAGCATCGCAATCGAGAAGAAGAAACCAGCAACGACCCAAGCGCTTTTGTCCAACATCACAGTTCCCCGCCTGCCACTGAGAGGCATGATCTTATGGGAGCACAGAGAACACAAGGTCTCCCCAAAGCGGACCTTCGACTTGTGCGTTTATGAGTCCACGGTCGAGGCGAACTCTGCGGATGCTTGGAGCAATGCTCCACGGATGCCCGGAGCAATGCTCCAGCATGCACACTTCACAGTGAACATTCCGAAGCTTCGCTTCGGCCGCTCCGCTCATCCCCAATTGCGTTTCTGGCGGCGCTTGACGGGCGCAACGAATAAGCTGATACGGATTAATAGATGCTGGCGATTTGCGCGTTGGTCACCAACGTGATGCCGCATCATCTCTCCCGCAAACGATCGGACAGCCCATCCCACAGCGAGGCGCCATGCAGCGGCGCGCGAAATCGACATCGGCGCAGCGCGAGACGCGCGACGAAATCCCGACCAGCGCCATCATCGCGCGGCTCTCCGGCTTCGTGAACGGCGACTGCGAGATGACGGCGCCGCAGGTCAGCGCAGCGCTCGGCCTGCTGAAGAAAACGCTGCCCGACCTGCCGCAAGCCCAAAACGATCACACGGTGAAGCGTGCCGCCACCGATTACAGCCGCGACGAACTGGTCACCATCCTCAATCACGCCGGATATGGCGGCACGGGAACTGCTGACGAGGGATGACGCCGCGAACAGCCTGATCGCGTTCACGGAGTACACCTTCGGCCGCTACCGGACC
>CAMDDZ010000128.1 GCA_945893145.1 Rhodoplanes serenus
CGCCGAATGTCCTTCAGCACTTGTTCTGCGGGCGCTTTGCCCGGTCCGGGTTTCTGTTTCATCTTCGCTCCTTGCGGCTACGATGAACCAGAAATCCTCCCTTCGTGAAGTCCCTCAAATGGTCTCAGGGGTGCTGACGGCGAACAACCAGCGGATACGGTTGGTCAAAACATGCCGAGGAGGAAAACCATGCTGTCCAGGCGAAGCCTGCTGCTGACGATGACGTTTTTGCCGACGATGGCGCTCGCCCAAACCTCGCAGAAGCCGCTGCAGATCATCTCGCCATTCCCACCGGGCGGCTCGGCCGACGGCATCGCCCGCATCCTCGCAACCGAGCTCAGCACGCTGCTCGGCCGGCAGGTCTATGTCGAGAACAAGCCGGGCGCCGGCGGTACGCTCGGGTTGCAAGTTCTGGCTGCAGCGCCGCCCGACGGTGACACATTGTCGGTCGGCGCGACCGGCGGGCTGGTGATCAATCCGCATGTTCCAGGATCGAGCGGCTTCGATCCACTGCAGGTGTTGGCGCCGGTCGCCAAACTGATCGACATCCCGATTGTGCTGGTGACCAACGCCAAGACCGGGCCACTGACGGTCAAAGAGCTGATCGACAAGTCCAAGGCCACCCCGGGGGGCTTGAGCTTCGGCACAACGGGCGCCAACTCGAGCCAGCACCTCGCGGTCGAATTGCTCAAGAAGATGACCGGAGCCAATCTGGTCCACGTGCCATACCGCGGCAGCGCGCCAGCCGTGACCGCGGTGCTGGGCGATCAGATCCCTCTCGCCTCGGTCGATCTGACCTCGGCGCACGCCCACATCAAGGCCGGCACGCTGCGTGCTCTTGGCGTGACGAACACCACGCGCGCCAAAACCGCGCCGGACATTCCGACCATCGCCGAGGCCGGCGTGCCAGGCTTCGACGGCTCGGCGGGCTTTATCGGAATTTTTGCGCCAGCAGGCACGCCACCAGACAAGATCAAGCAATTGTCGGGCGCGATCGCGGCGATCATCGCGAAGCCGGACGTCCAGGCAAAAATTGCGCTGCTATCGGTTGAGCCGGCCTATCAGGACAGCAACGCATTCGCCAAGGTGTTGGCTGCGGAATCGGCGAAGTGGCGCGATCTGATGAAGTCGTTGCCGCCCCCGAACTGACCGAGCGGCTTCAAGCCCGCCGGTGCAGCTTGTGCTCCATCCAAAGCAGCAGCGCATTCGCCACCGCTGCGAAGAGGAACAACATCACGGCGACCGTGATCATCTCCTCGGTTTGCAGGAGCGACATCGCGTTGATGATGAGGAAGCCAAGCCCGGACTTCGCCGCAAACATCTCGGCCAACAGCACGCCGAGCAAGGTCAGCGTAAAGCCGATGCGCAGCCCTGCCACCACCTCGGGCAGCGTGGCCGGAAGCAGCACCGTTACGATGGTTTGCCGCCTCGACAGGTGCAGCGTCCGCGCCGCCTTCAGATAAACCGGCGGAATGTTGCGGATCGCGTTCATGGTGAGAATGGCGACCGGCAGAATGCCGTGCATCGCGCCGAAGGTAACCCGGCCTGAAAGGCTCAAGCCGAAGATCAGCAGGACCACCGGATAGAGCGTGATCTTCGGCAGCGTATAGATCGAAATCAGGATCGGCTCGCCGACCGCGCCGGACAGGCGATGGATGCCCATCCAGACCCCGAGTGACAGCCCGATCGCATAGGACAGCACCAGCGCATAGAAAAATGCCACCAGGGTCGCCTCGGCGTTCTCCCAGAAGCGCGCGGTGGGGACGAACTTGGCCAGATACGACAGCGTCGGTAGCGGACCCGGCAGCGCGGTAGCGCCAACGATCTGGTGCAGCACCTGCCATGCCAGAACGAGCACGATCAGGATCACGAGGGTATCGGCCGCGCGGCGCGTTGCAATCATGGCCGGCCGATCCCGCGCCGCTCCGCCCAACGCTGATCGAATGCGTGCAACACCATGTTGACGAACGTCGCAACGATAATGAGCAGCAGCATCAGCGCATACATGCGCGGATTGTTGAAATCCGAATAGGCATCCGAGATGACGCGGCCGAGCCCGGCCGGCGCCAGGATGAATTCGCTCGCGATCACCGCGATGAAACCATAGCTGACCGCGAGCTTGACGCCAGTGAACAGGTACGGCGCGGCAGCGGGCAGCTTCAGCCGCAATGCCGTTGCGACAGCGCCCATGCGGTGAACCCGCGCAACCTTGCTCAGCACGCGCGGAATGCGGTCGAGGCCGTTCAGCGTGGCCATGATCATCGCGACAATAGCGGTCGCAACCCCGATCAGCACGATCGGGATGACCGAAAGGCCGAAGATCGCGACCATCACCGGATAGAAGATGAAGATCGGAACTGCGTAATAGGTGGCGAAGAACGGATCGAGCGCCTGCCGCAGCCGGGGCAGCGCGTGGATGACGACGCCGATCGCGAAACCCAGCACCACCGCGATGGCGATCGCCAGCACGATGATGCCGAAGGTGCGCGCGATCTCGCCGTTGGCCTGGCCGGACGCCAAGAGCTTGCCGAGCGCCACCGCCATCTCGGACGGCGGGATCACCACCTTGCGATTGATGAAGCCGAACTGGCAGGCGAATTCGAGCGCACCAACCGCGATCACGATGACCGCGAGCCTGATCCAGCCGACGCGGCTCATTCGGCGGCAGCCATGCCGGCGTAGCCGAGCGATTTCAGCGACTCGCCGCGGAGATTTTCCCACAGCCGCCCGGTGATTTCGCCGAACGCCACCTCGCCCACAATGGTGCTGTCGCGCTCGCGCGGCCAATGGGTTTCGACGATATCCATGAAGCGCCCCGGCCGCGCCGACATCGCACCGATGCGGTCGGACAGCATCGCGGCCTCGTCGAGCGCGTGGGTGATCAGCAGTACGGTCGCGCCGGTGCGCCGCCACAGGCGAAGCACCTCGTCGCCCATCAGCAGGCGGGTCTGCGCATCAAGCGCGCCGAACGGCTCGTCGAGCAGAATCAGCCGCGGCTGCAGAACCAGCGTGCGCGCAATGCAGACGCGCTGCCGCATACCGCCGGACAGCTGCGCCGGATAGGCGCGGGCGAAATCCTTGAGCCCCATAAACGCCAGCACGTCATCGACCCGGCGGCGGGTTTCCGCCTCGTCGATGCCGGCGCGGCGCAGGCCGAACGCGGCGTTGTCCCAGACCGTCAGCCAGGGGAAGCTTGCGTCCTCCTGGAACACCACGCCGATGCCGTCCGGGACTTCACCCATGACGGGCTTGCCCTCGAAGTTCACGGTGCCGGCGGTCGGTTGTTGCAGACCCGCCAGCACCTCAAGCAGCGTGGACTTGCCGCAGCCCGACGGTCCCACCACGCCAAAGAACTCGCCCCGTCTGAGGTCAAGATCAACCGGCCCGAGCGCGTGCACGGGCTTGTTGCCGCCCGCCCCCGGATAGATGCGCGTCACGCCTTTCAGCGAGGCGTGAATAGCGGCATCCGCAGGCGCAGTTGTCATTTTTGCAAGTCGGGTGGCAGGAATGAGCTGTCGACCATTTGCTTCAAATCGACGTCCTTTTCCAGCATGCCAACGTACTTCATGGCGCGCACGGTGTTTTCGAGCAGCGGCATCTCGATGCGGCCCTCGCTCCAGAACTTCGCCGCCACCAGGTCCTTGACCATGATGCCGACCTGGTCGGGCGGCAGCGGTTCATAGACCTTGCTCAAGATCTGGATCGCTTCGTCGGTGTGCTCGTAAATGAACCGGGTGCCTTCGACGCGTGCGGCCTGGATGGCGCGCAACTTCTGCGGCGACTTCTTGATCGCCTCCGTGGTGGCCATGCCGAGCTGCGACGGAATGAGCGGCAGGTCCTTCGGGTCGACCAGCACGCGGTACTTCTTCTCGCCGCCGCGCATGCGGAACAGGATCAATGGCATCGCGGTCGCCTGCACCACATTATTTTCGAGCGCCGTCAGCGCGCCGCTCAGGCTGCCGAGCGCCGTCATCTCGACGTCGCCCTGCTTGAGCCCGCCCTTCTCCATCACCAGCACGCCCATCATTTCGCCGAGCGACTTGGGATTGCTGATGCCGAATTTCTTGCCTTTGAGATCGGCGACAGTCTTGATCGGCGAGTCGGGCATCACGATCAGCACCAGGTCGGCAAGCGACCGCGACGTCATGCCGACGATCTTGATGTCCTGGCCCTGTGCCGCCGCCGCGATCACCGGTGCGGCGGTCACGTCACCGAACCCGAGATCGGTCGCCATGGCGCTGCGCACCGAATTGCCGCCGCCCGCGCCTGAGATGATCCCCGTAATGTCGATGCCGTGCTTCTTGAAAAATCCCTTGGCCAGCGCGATCGCGTAAGACGCGCCGGAGGGATCGGCCTTATATTGGGTGACCAGAAGGTCTTCGGCCTTCGCTGGGGCCAGCGCGACCGAACACAGTGCCGCAATCAACGCGGCGTGTCTGAGCATCGTCATGTCATTGTCTCCCTCAAGAATCTGTTCGGCGTTGCTCTTCGCCCCTTGGATACCGCTTCGGGTATCGCGCGCAACCCCTTGACGAAACGTAGCGCGCACCGGCGCCAGTGCATATCGGAACGTTGACGCAGGGGTGGTCGAGGGTAGGATCGCTCCGAGGATGAACCCATGAGCTATCGCGCGCCGGTTGCCGACATTGCGTTCACGCTAAAGCACGGACCGGGGCTTGCGCCAGCACTCCGCCAGCACGGCGGTCTCGATGCCGACGACATCGACGCCGTGCTGGCTGAGGCCGGCCGCTATGCGACCGAAGTCCTCGCTCCGCTCAACGCTCCTGGCGACCGCCACGGCACCCCGTTCAAGGACGGGCGGATCACCATGCCGCCGGGCTGGAAGGAGGCCTATCGGGGCTGGGTGGCGGGCGGCTGGAATGCGGTTGCAGCGCCAACCGAATGGGGCGGCCAGGGCCTGCCGCACGCGCTCAATGCCGCCTGCATCGAAATGTGGAACGAGGGCTCGATGGCATTCGGTATCGGGCCGGTGCTGACCATGGGGGCCGCCGAGGCGCTCGCCGCCTATGGCAGCGATGATCTCAAACGCACCTATCTGCCGAAGCTCGTGTCGGGCGAGTGGATGGGCACGATGCAACTCACCGAACCGCAGGCCGGCTCCGACGTTGGCGCGCTGCGAACCAAGGCCGAGCGAGCCGCCGACGGCACCTATCGGATCACTGGGCAGAAAATCTTCATCACCTACGGTGAGCACGAACTCACCGACAACATCATCCACTTCGTGTTGGCTCGCTTGCCGGACGCACCGGCCGGCAACAAAGGCATCTCGCTGTTCCTGGTGCCGAAGTTCATGGTCAACCGGGACGGCGCACTCGGCGCACGCAACGACGTGCGGGCGCATTCGATCGAGCACAAACTTGGCATCCACGCCTCACCGACCTGCACGATGGTCTATGGCGATAACGGTGGTGCGATCGGCTATCTGGTCGGTGAAGAGAACCGCGGCCTCGCCTGCATGTTCACGATGATGAATCTGGCGCGGCTGGCGGTGGGGCTGCAAGGCGTGGCCATCGCGGAGCGCGCCACGCAACAGGCGCTCGACTATGCGCGCGAGCGCAAGCAAGGCCGCGCCTTGGGGGCTACCTTGGGGGCGAGCGGATCGAGCCCGATCATCGAGCATCCCGACGTCAAGCGCATGCTGATGACCATGCGCGGGCTGACGCGCGCGGCGCGCTGCATCTGCTACGCCACCGCGGGCGCCATCGATCGCTCGCACGGCGATGGCGAGGCCGCAAAAGCCGCCAACGACCGCGCCGCGCTGCTCACACCGATCGCCAAGGCGTTTTCCACCGACATTGGCGTCGAGGTCGCCTCTCTCGGCGTGCAGGTGCACGGCGGGATGGGCTTCATCGAGGAGACCGGCGCAGCGCAACATTATCGCGACGCGCGGATCGCCGCGATTTACGAAGGCACCAACGGCATCCAGGCGCTCGATCTTGTCACCCGCAAGGTGTCGCTGAACGGCGGTGCGGTGGTGCGGCTCTATCTCGACGAACTGCGCCGCAGCGTGAAAGCCGTGCAGGCCACCAACGATCCGGCGTTCGGCGCGACCGGCGCACGGCTTTCCGAAGCCGTCGACAGCCTCGACCGCGCCACCACCTGGCTGCTGAGCAAGCTCGACAAGGAGCCGCAGGCCGCGCTCGCAGGCGCTACGCCTTATCTCCGGTTGTTCGGTAACACGGCCGGCGGCTGCATGCTGGCCGACGAGGCGCTCACCGCCATGCGGCTCGCTGACGGCGAGCCGGCGGCGCGCATCGCGATTGCCCGCTTCTTTGCCGAAAACGTCGCCGTTCAGGCGAGCGGCTTGGAGCGCGCCGTCACGGAAGGCGCCGACAGCGTCAATTCCGCCGACGCCGCGCTGACAGGGTGAGGTCCGGCCCGTCCCATGACTGACCACGTCATCGTCCACGACGACCGCGCGGTCCGCATCGTGCGGATGAATCGGCCGGACAAGAAAAACGCGCTGACCGGCGCGATGTATCAAGCTTTGACACACGCCATCGCGAGCGCAGCCGACCAACGCGTCCGCTGTCTCGCCATCATGGGCGTGCCAGGCGCGTTCTGTGCCGGCAACGATCTGCAGGATTTCCTCGCCGCCGCGCAGTCCGGCAGGCTCGACCGCCATGCCGTGCAGTTCCTGCACGCGCTGGCGCGTTCGGCGGTGCCGCTGGTCGCCGGCGTCCAAGGCGCCGCGATCGGCGTCGGCACCACCATGCTGCTGCATTGCGATTACGTGGTGGCCGGGACCGATGCGCGGTTTTCGACGCCGTTCGTTAAGCTCGGCCTGGTGCCGGAGGCGGCGTCGAGCCTGCTAGCGCCGCGCCTGATGGGCCACCGCCATGCCTTTGCAACGCTGGTGATGGGCCGCGAACTCGACGCGACCGCGGCGCTGGGCTGCGGCCTCATCAACGCGACGGTGGTGCCTCAGCAAGTGGATGCCGAGGCTCTGAAGGCTGCGTACGAGATCGCGGCGCTGCCGCCCGAAGCAGTCGCGGCCTCGCGGCGACTGATGCGCGGCTCGCTGGATGAGGTGGTGGCGCGGATCGACCAGGAGGTGATCCTGTTCGACGAACGGCTGCGATCCGCGGAGGCGCGCGCGGCGTTCGAGGCATTTTTTGCGCGCAAGCGCTGATGTAATTTGTGAGTGTGGGGTACGGATTGCGGAGGATCCCATGGCAAAGCTCGTGCAAAGCGCGACCATCCTCGAGGTCAAGGACATCAAGGCGAGCGAAACGTTCTTTCGATAAATCTTTTTTTGCTGATGTTTCGTGGTTGCTCATGGCGACCGTCGAAACGGCGTGAAGCCTTTATTTCTCAGCGGCTTCACTCGCATATTTGTCCGTGGCTCACCGCTCCAGCGCGAGCGATTTGGGAGTCTTTTGGGAGTCTTTCGGAGTCTTTCATGCCCCGCATCAATCTCACCGATGTGTCGGTACGAGCACTCAAGCCGGACGGCAAACAGACCGTCTATTGGGACGTGACGCTCCCGGCGTTCGGTTGCCGCGTCTCTCAGAACGGTACGAAGTCATGGGTGATCGTCAAAGGGCGCGAGCGCAGGATCGTCACGCTTTCCCGCTATCCAATCGTTCCTCTCAAAGAAGCTCGGGGCGCCGCAAAGCTCCGTCTCGCCGCGCCAGTGAAAGAACCGATCAGCAAGTTACTCTTTGACGAAGCGAAAGAGCTCTTCCTGAAGTCTTGCGAGGGCCGCACGAGCGAGCGTACGCAGCGGGACTATCGCCGTCACATCACCAAGCACTTCAGTCCCGAGCTTGGCACCACGCGGCTGGAAGACCTCACCACCGAGGACTTCGAGGGTATTCTTGATGACCTCAAAGACACTCCCTCAGAAGCGCTCCATTCCTTTCACGCCGTCCGCACCATGTTGCGGTGGTGCAATCGCCGCAAGCAACTGTCTCACAATCCGCTGGACAGCGTAGAGGCCCCCGCGCGCATCAAAATCCGCGAGCGGGTACTTTCGAACGTAGAGTTGGCCAAGGTCATCATCACAGCTCGCACCGACCCAACGCCGTTCGGTCCCATCATTCTTCTGTGCGCCTACTTGGGCCAGCGGCGCTCAGAGATTGGCATGTTGCGGTGGGAGTACATCGACCAGAAGAACAAGATGATCACCCTGCCCGCGTCCATTACGAAGAACCGCAAGACGCACGTCTTTCCGTACACCGACACTGTACAGCGCATCTTTGATCGCGTTGAAAGTCGGAAGGGCTACCTGTTCCCGGGACGGGAGTATCACAAGAAGCTAACCAATGATCCCGAGCGTTCGTTTGGTGGGTGGGCGCGCGGCAAGTACAACTTTGACCGCCGTTGTCCGCTTGCCGAGCATTGGCAGATACACGACCTACGCCGGACCTTCAGTTCGACAATGGCGGCTCTAGGCGTGCTGCAAGTCGTCGTCGAAAAGCTGCTCAACCATGTAAGCGGCGGAGCGCTCAGTCCGATCGCCCGCGTTTACAACCAACATAGCTACCAGAAGGAAATGCGGGCTGCCCTTGAGCTTCTCGACCGGCATATTTCCTCCATTTGCCTGCCGGTTGCCGCGTAGCCGGAAAAACTATGCCCTTTTTCGGCAACTTTATTCCGTTCTCGTTTCACGGAACGTTCTCATAGCCTGGGGGGGTACTGGCCTGTTTCGACCCCTAGTGGCCTGATTTGAAATCAGTAGTGGCCTAATTTGAGATTGCGACTCCCGATATTAACCAAAGTGTTCGCCGTCAGCACCCCTGAGACCATTTGAGGGACTTCACGAAGGGAGGATTTCTGGTTCATCGTAGCCGCAAGGAGCGAAGATGAAACAGAAACCCGGACCGGGCAAAGCGCCCGCAGAACAAGTGCTGAAGGACATTCGGCGT
>CAMDDZ010000129.1 GCA_945893145.1 Rhodoplanes serenus
GCCCAGCGCGAATTCCGACCTGGGGTATCGGAACGTCAAGCCTTCGACGTTCAGGAGCCTGCGTGACCTGGGCTGACTGTATGAGCCCTTCGATGCTTTCGGGCTGGAGGCCCTGGTGGGGACCGTCTGACCAGTTCCAAGTTGAGACGGCGGCATGACATCGATGCGGGAATAAATGCCAACTGTCCATGACCTCGGGTCCGGTTCAGAACCCGGCTGCCGCTGCGAAATCGCCGAGCCGCGCGGACCGGGGTGCCATACCGGCGCTCTTGCATAGGTCTCCACAATCACGGAAGAGGAGGGCAGGAATGTGTGGACGGCTGCCCGGATCTGAACGACCGACTCTGGGTCCAGATGTTCGTATGCCTGATCGACGACAACGAGGATCGGCTTCTTCATTACCGCAAGCGCCACCGCGGCTCGGACGGCCTCGCCACCGGATAGCTCGAAAGGGTCCCGATGCATGAGTTGCTCCAGCCTAAACAGGCGGACGGCATCAGCAATATTATCGCGGGCGGGAATACATTCCTCACCGAGAAGTTGCCAAGATAGATTCATTTCCCCGTGTAAGCTGGTCTTGATACCAGAGAACAAGAAGGTAGGATCACTGGGGATATAGGCTATGTGTCTTGCGCGATCTTTATCGGAAAGTTGATTAATCAGAACACCATTCAAAGTTGCGGCGCCTCGGGCTTGGTTGCCGCCGGAAAGTCCTGAGAGAAATAGGGAGAAGCGGGTTTTCCCGCTCCCACTCGGGCCTATAATCGAAACGATTGCGCCATCCGGTGCTTCAAACGATGGCAATTCGCTCCCCCAGCTTCCGGACGGTAGTTTGGGTGCAAAGCCCTGAACGCGAATCATTGCAGGGCATCGAATATGGCCGCTACCGAGAGCTGCCCGAGCGGTAAAACGATGAAGACCCAATCCGCCGCAGTTCTACGGCGATCTGGAGGCGAAGCGAGCCGTGTCGAACCAAACCCGCGGGACACCAGCGCCGGGACACGGCTGTCGGCTTCAACGAGGGTGCTGACGACGGCGGGCAGGAGGACCGATGGAAAGGCGCGAAGCCTTGCGAGGATGCCGGGTCCTACCGGTATGCCCCGTGCACGCTGCGCAAGATATACGCTTTCTATCCGCCTTTCGAGGAGGGCTGCCATCGCTATGCCTTGAGAAAGAAACAAGACGGCCCACCCGGGAAGCCTCCATCTCACCAAGTCGTCTGTGACATCGTCACGTGAGACGGTCAGCCAGTACGCGCCAATCGTTGAGAACAGTAGCAAATTAAGGCTTATACCAAACCCGAATCGGAAGCCCTCGGGCCTCCAGGGAATTAGGTCAACAATCCAGGTGCGCGCAGGGTAGTTCGCGTTCACCACGCCATGAATGAGGAGGAGCGGAAGCACAAAGGGGACAGTCCAGCGGAAGAAGGTCGCCGCGGACCGCGCCCTGTTCTTACCCTGCACCAGGAACAGGGCTGATAGGGAAAGCGCCATGTAAATCAGAAGCCCTCCCGTTGGGCGCAGCATGATCCATGCTACGAGCGAGATTGCTGTAGTTACCAGCGCTGAAATGGGCCTTATTTGCATGAGGAGCGCCGCCGTCAATACGGCCGAGACAATTTAATATTGTCTGGCAGGCGCTGGAGCAGCAGCCATACCATGCCGGCAGCGATTATCTTATCGACACTTGATACAATAAGCGATCCCGATAATACGGCTGACCAAAGACTGTGACCGGCGGCAAGAAGCACCGCATTGATTGCAGTTGCCCCGGGTTGCGTTATCCCGCCGAATAGCAGCACTGTAATCGGCGCGCTTACGACAGCAGAAACCACGCCTATAGCAAGTCCGGTCAATAATGCGGGCCATAGTCGATCAAACCACCCCTTTCGGTATGCGACGATTGCCATCGCCGCTATGAACACCTGGGTGCCGGCGTAAAAAGGGATGGCCGGATTTGTGACGATGCCCCCTAGCAGATTGGAAACTACTCCTACGAGCATACTGAATAGTGGTGGGATCAACGCGGCAGAGAGGATCGTACCGACGGTATCCATGAAAACCGGGAGGTCTAGGACCGCCGCTATCTTGTTTAATCCGACATTCAAAGCGATGCACACCGCGGCGAAGACTGAGATTCGCGTGATGTCCATCGGGGTCGTGCGCATATCGGGCTCCAGACTGTGCTTCTTTATCAATGATGCCCGATGGGACCTTATGCGGGGGGAGACTGCACATTTCTACAGGTACACAATCCGACAGTCCGCCGGGATTCGGTTCGGCGCCTGTTCGTGCGGCGGTCGGGAAGCAAACGACCCGCAAAGGCCCTGAGCAATGAGAGAGTGGGAGGCAACCGGGATGGGGTCTTGACAACCAACATATATAGAATGTATAAATGGCCGCAGGTAGTTCCCCTCGTGCCGGAGATTGAGCCCGCGATCCCCGTTGGCTCTGATCCGGCACGAGGCTTCATCATGACACCTGCAACCGCGACGTTTCTGGTTACCGTCAATTACGACAAGTCGATCGGGGAACTACTCACCGCCGGCCGTTACGATTTTGTGGACGACGAGATCACCAACCAGCGCTTTGCGCAAGCGCGAGAGGGGCAGGAGGAGATCGAAATCGAGCTCGTTCACTTCGATCTCGAGATCCCGACCCGTACTGCGCTGAAATGGCTTGCCAAGAAAAATCTCCGCCTCGTCACCGCCGTCGAGCTGCTGGCCTTCGGGGTTGCATACCCCGACGAGCAGCGGAAGTTTCCAGTGATCGCACCCAGCCCGTGGTGCGACATGTTTGGCGCCCGCCTCGTCCCATGCCTCAGCAGCAACGACGACCTCAAACGGGGCGTATACGTCAACCATATCGGCGTGGACGAGGACGAGGACTGGAATGAATCCTGCCGTTTCGCGGCCGTCCGCATGGTACGTAAGTAGCGAGTGATTCTCCCGCTGATTTGACCCCGACCAGCCATGCTGGCCGGGGTCATTTTCTGTTAACCGCCACCCGATTTGACCATGGTCGTACGCTAAGCGACTTGCGGCAGGAATGGCGCGCGTTCGCGACGTCAGCACGATCACCCCGGCCCCCGCCATGATCCTCGAAGAGGCAGCGCTCATCCACGCCGTCGGCCTATAGCCCAAGAATCCGTGCCTGCACTTGAGGGGGAAGGCCATGATGCGTGGGTCCTGTTCGGTGATGAGCGTCCGCGCGTAATCAAAGGCTGAGGCCGTCGGGCTGGTGTTCTTGCGTCTTGCCAGCAGCTTGCGATAGCTATCGAGGGTAATACCTCAGCATCGCTCGGCATCCGGGGAGACGCTTATATTATGACCGACATAATTGCGCGCAGTTGTCCAGCCGTTCTGGCCTTTGGTGGCCTCGCGGGGGTGGGGAAAACCACCATTGCAAGATTACTTGCATGCCGTGTTGGGCCTCAGGTTCCGGCTGAGTGGCTCAGCACAGACGCGGTACGGAAGGAACTAGCGGGTGTCCCGTGGTCAACGCGGCTCCCCGACAGTTTCAACTCGCGTGAGGCCCGCGACGCTATATACCAAGAAATCAGGATCAGGGCCGAACGCGTGCTCAGTGAAGGCCGAAGCTGCATCTGGGATGCCAGCTTCAGCCGCCTTCAACAACGCCGCATGGTGGAACACTTGGCCTCGCGTCTCGGGTACGCCTTCGTTGGCCTGATTTTTGTCGCGCCTATTGAAACAAGATGCATCCGCGCAGGTAATCGGAGCGCCAATCCATCGGACGCGGATGAGCAGTATATTAGAAATAGAGAAAAATTCGAGGGCCTTACAACCGAAGAACTACAATGGAAGGTTATCGACACGAGCGGTTCGATCGGGAGTACGCTGAATCTCGTCATCGGCTGTATTTCGTCTTAGATACACCGACGAAGCCTGATGGCCGCATGCAGCCGTCATGTCCGTTCGCATCAGTGACCGGCCGGTGACGTCACCGCCCGGCCGCGCCAGGCTGGCGACGAGGCCCTGACCAACCGGGTCACCCACATCCATGACAATCGGGATCACCGAAGTTGCCTGGCGGGCCGCGCGAGCGGGAAACGTGCTGAAGGCGACGATGACATCAACCTTGGCTGCGGCCAACTCGGCGGCATTCGCCGTCAGCCGCGCCGGATCGCCATTGGCGAAGCGATCCTCGATCGTAACGGTGCTGCCCTCGATCCACCCCAGCAACCGCATGCCCTGGCGGAATTGATCTGCGGCCCGCTTGCTGTTCTCCGGCGAGGTCTGATGCAGGCACCCCGATGCGCGGCACGCCCGCGACCTGTTGCGCCGCTACGTCGCCGGTCGCAAGGCCCACAGCGAGCATCGCGGCAAGGAAGGTCCGTCGTCTCATTCGATTCGTCTCGTGCTAAAACGCCCCCATTGGTCATGCCGGCCTCCTCTCGGTTCCCCTACCCATTACCGACTGTTCCTGAAATGTACCCACCCGGAGGCTCTTTCAAGAGTCATCGGCCGGGGCAGGGAACCAACACCCCTCCCGGCCCACCCGTCACAGCACGGCGGGCACCCCTAACCGAGCGAATTCTTCCCGCGTCCGCTGCTCGCGCGGCGCCGTGGCCAAGCCGCCGCGTGAACGAATCGGCCACGCCACGCGCGAAGGGTCGCGGCAAGACCGCCATCTTCATGGGGCTCGGTTCTGATCGGCGATGGTCAAGAAAAGTACCTGAAAGGGCAGAAATGCCCAAAATGCAGCTTGACTGCGCCATATATTCTACTTCGGACAAGATATATATGAACCGAGCATAGCGCTCGAATGCCCGGTCACCTTCGGCACATTTGCACGTCGCGCATTTCGGCAACTCGGCAGATTGACTACGGAGCAGCCCCCGGGCTTACGCGAACTTCTTCATACGCTCGCTGCTTCTGGCGGCAGCAGTATACAGTCTCGTCAGAAGCGAGCCGTTCTAGTCAGTTGTACACACCAGTACCGTTTACGGAGCACAGAAAAAGTGATTTGTTAAGTGAAGTGAATTTCCGTAAAAACACTTCCAGCAGCGCTCGCTCCAAAAACGACCGTTTGCGGAGTGCCCCTTTCTCCTCACTTGTCGGCTACATGCGCGTGTCCAAAGCCGACGGCTCCCAGGTTCTCGACTTGCAACACGATGCACTCATTGCCGCCGGCCTTGCCGACCGCAACCTCTACAGCGATACCGCGAGCGGCAAGCTCGACAACCGCCCCGGCCTGGAGAGCTGCCTGAAAGCCCTGCGTCAGGGCGACACGCTCGTCGTCTGGAAACTCGATCGCCTTGGCCGAAGTCTGCGCCACCTCGTGAACGTCGTGCATGACCTCACCGAGCGCGGCGTCGGACTCCGGGTGCTGACCGGCCAGGGTGCCGCCATCGACACGACCACCGCCGCCGGCAAGTTGGTGTTCGGGATCTTTGCCGCCCTGGCTGAGTTCGAGCGAGAACTGATTCGCGAGCGGACGATTGCCGGCCTTGCCGCGGCGCGCGCCAGAGGCCGGAATGGCGGTCGGAAGCCGAAGATGACCCCGGCAAAGCTCCGCCTCGCGCAGGCCACCATGGGCAAGAAGGGCACGGTAGTCGCGGATTTATGCTCCGAACTCGGGATAAGCAGCCAGACGCTCTATCGGCATGTCTCTCCTACCGGCGAGTTGAGGGCAAGCGGGGAAAAGGTAGTCTCCCGAGGCCGGTCTTAGTAGCCGTTTGGATACGGGCCTAGGGTCGAAGGACCGCCATATTCGAGTTGATCCTCCTGCCATCGGTCATCATGACGCGCCCACCGATCACCGTAGTCCCGGAACGCGTATTGCCCTTCCGCCACAGGGGTGAGCAGCTATCTACTATGAGCGTCTAGTCTCTCGCCATATTATTTCATAGCCAGCCAAATCCGACTCCGGCCGTGCAACAAGCACATCGTATAGCATTGTGAGAAACCGCGGATGCGGTGCACCTATTGGGACAGACAGCGCATAGTGCACCCGCTTCCCGCCCCGCAGTTCTTTCCTATGCTCCGGCACCACAACAAGCCCTTCTCGTACGATTCTCGTAATATCGCCTAGAAGTGCATCTCGTAAACGTTCGCTCCCCGCACTAATTATTATTCTTTCGTCTTGCACGGAAACGCGCGCTAACTCACTACGCTTTCGAAAGAATAAGAAAAGCCGCTTGTATCCGATGATCCTAAGCACCTGCATAATCCTACGGATGGACGAACATGGAGAATATGCCTTTCATGAATAGGGCCTTTTTCACATCATGCTTCTGAAGTGTTTTGGGTTCAATTGCGTGGAAGCGAAAACATTCTGCGAAATCTTCTTCATCATTGTCGAACACATCATGTGCAATAAAACGATCAACTGGTGTTTCTGTATGAAGCGCAAACCATTCTGCTTTGCTGTCATCAGACAATGTATCATAGCACACATGACCCAATTCGTGTGCGATCGTGGCATTTATCACGTCCAGCGATGACAGACCGGGCTTCTTTGGTTGACTTCCAATCTGAATGCGAACTCCACCACCCGGAAGCCACTCCGTCCTCCTACGGGATTCGACTTTCGTTCGGCCATCAGCACTAGTCCACGCTAGGTTAGGGTCGTGTGTGATTTCCTGCACATGCTGAAGTACCGATTGAGGCAGAGAATCTAAGAAATTCTCAACTGCTTCGTCATCGCCGCCCGCACTGGTGGCAATCTTGACAACCGTTGTGCGCGCTGTTTTCGCACCAATTTCTACTTCTTCGGCTTGGCGCTTTGCAGTCTCTGCGGCCCTAAACGCCGATTCGTACTCTGCCCTCAAGCTGTTCAGGTGGCCGCGTAACGTCGATGCTTGCGAATTTAAGGACTCACATTCTGCTTGAACGCTCTTGCCTTCCAAGGAGAGCGATTTGGCTAGCGCCTTTTCGCCTGCACTATAGGCATCGCTTGCCGCAGAATAGCGTTGCCGAAACCGTTGGGCAACTTCATCCGCTTCACGCCGAAGCTGTGTAATTTGCTCAAGCAACTGCGCACGCGCCTGAGGATATTGGGCCTTAAGGGTGCGCCCGCGAACCCCCTCCCGATGTGCCTCAGAATGAAGCGAGGCAGCACGTGCTAGAAAATCCTCCTGCCTTGTGTGCCCTCGGGCCATTCCTCCACCCCCTCGAAACTCACTGCCACATACGGAGTACGTTCCGCAAGACCCATTATCCCGTTATGCGGACGCCGCATGGCGGCATCGGTCCGCCTGAGCATGGCCACTCCCCTACCCTGTCGGCTTGCGGGGCATCCAGCACCTCAGAAGGAACGTGCTATGCTAAGAGTAAATATGGAAGGAGAAATCATCGACAACGACACAGCGCGCCATAGCACGCCAAGCTACCGCGACACAGCGCGACACTCACTAACCATTCCGCAGGCTGTTGAGTTATTTGCACACCTTGATGTTCCCCGCTCAAAGCGATCGGTGCAGCGATTTTGTGAGCAAGAACATTTGGGTTGCGTGCGGATCAAGGGCGCAAGGAGTGATCAGTTTTTCATCAACCGCGAATCGGTCGAGCGATACGCCGAAGAACTCAGGCAAATCGAGGTTGTGGCAGCCATTAGTGCAGAACCACGCCGTGACGCGCAGCAGCGCGCTGTAGCGCGCAATGGCGCGCTAGCCACCAACAGCGCGACCGTGGCACCAGCCGCCGATCCGGTGCCGGCGCAGACACCCACACCGGACAGCCAGGTGACAATCCTGCGCCTCGAAGGCGAAGTGCTCAACCTGCGCATCGACAATCGGGGCAAAGAGCAGGCCATAAATTTCCTGACGGCACAGGCGCGGGAGAAGGATCAGCACCTCCACGATTTAAGCTATCGGCTCGGTGCCGCAGAGACCCGCCTTGCCCAGCTTGAGGCGCCAAAGGCCCACGACGACCCAGAGCGACAGACCGCGCCAGAGCCCGCCAGCGATCCCGTTGAGGCCATCATCGTAGCATCGCCGTCGACGAGCCCCGAAAGCACGCCGCCGACGCCCGAGCTGGTAGAACCGCAGCAACCTGCGCCACGGCGATCAGTGTTCGGCCGGCTGTTTGGGTAGGGGAGGCCGAGTGGTGTTATCCCCACAAACACGCAGGACGCCGGGGGGATTGTGATGTCGAGTGCTAGAATTCGGCCATGGAACGCCGAGAGGGACGGGTCGCGTCGCTAGGGGAGATTATCGAGCGCAACATCGAGCTGACGACGCTCGACCCGGTTGCCCGCGGCGGGTTTACGCAGGTCCCAAATTTCATCCTTCGGGATGGGACCCTGAGCCTAGGCGCCAAGGTCGCCTATTCGATGTTCCTGCATTTTGCCTGGAACAACGATAGCTGCTTCCCCGGACAGGACCGCCTCGCCCAGCACATGGGCATGAGCGTGTCGCGCGTGAACGAATACATCAAGGAGTTGGAGGCCGCCGGGCTCGTTGACATCACCCGCCGTGGTCAGGGAAAAACCAATCTCTACCGCGTGCATTTCGCGGTGAAAAACAAGGGTGTTCGGAAGTTGCGGAAATCCTGATTTCGATATATCGAAGTCTAGAATTCGGCCTGTCGAAAACCTGACTTCGATATATCGAAATGTACTATAATAATGGCTCTATTAGCAAAACGTATTGAACTCACGCGGCGATGGCG
>CAMDDZ010000130.1 GCA_945893145.1 Rhodoplanes serenus
AACCTTGTCGCGCCATTGTGCCGCACGCAAATCAATGCAGACGGCGCAATGGTTCAAGCGGCCCTCGACTTCGCGAGCCAGTACGATTGGCAACTGGCTTCGCTCGCCGGCTGCGTTGCGGTGGCGATCGCGCTGCTCTGGCAGCGAGCACGCCTGCGGCGCCAAAACGCGCATCTGAAGACAGCGCTCAACAACATGTCGCAGGGACTTTGCTTGTGGTCCCCGACCGGGCATCTCCTCGTCTGCAACGATCAATATGTGCAGATGTACGCACTGACACCGCGCCTAGCGCGTCCCGGCATCTCGCTGCGCGACATCATCGATCATCGCATCAAGGCAGGAACCTTCAGCGGCAATCCCGATCAATACATTGCAGACCTGATCAGCAGTCTCGCCAAGGGCAAGAACGTCACCAACGTTCGCGAGCACGAGGGCCGTTTGATCGCCGTCGTCAATCGCCCGATGGCGGACGGCGGCTGGGTCGCGACCCACGAGGACATCACCGAGCGGCGGATGGCCGACCGGCAGCGCACCGCGATGCTCCAGCAGGAAAGCCGGCGCACCCTGATCGAGGACGCAATCGAAACGTTCCGCGGACGCGTCGAGACGCTTCTCAAAATCGTGAGCGCCGACGCCGGCTCGATGCAGGCGACCGCCACCAACCTGTTTGGCGCATCCGACCAGACCTCGCGGCGCGCCGAAGGCGCCGTGCGTTCCTCGAACGAGGCATCGACCAACGTGGAGACCGCGGCGGCGGCCGCGAGCGAACTGTCGAGCTCGATCGCCGAGATCAGCCGTCAGTTGGCCCAGACCACAGAGGTGATGCGCGCCGGCGTGGCGGAGGCCGACACCACCAATGCCAAGATCGCGGGTCTCGCCGAAGCCGCGCAGAAAATCGGCGACGTTGTCAAACTGATCCGCGATATCGCCGGTCAGACCAACCTGCTGGCGCTCAACGCCACCATCGAGGCAGCGCGTGCCGGTGACGCCGGGCGCGGCTTTGCGGTCGTGGCGTCGGAGGTGAAATCGCTGGCGGTGCAGACCGCCAAGGCAACCGAGGAGATCGAAGGCCAAATCCTGGCGGTGCAGAGCTCGACCACCGGCGCCGTTGAGGCGATCCACAGCATTGCCGGACGCATGCGCGAGATCAGCACTTATACGTCTGCGGTTGCAGCCGCCGTCGAGGAACAGAACACCGCGACGGGCGAAATTTCCCACAATGTCGCCAGCGCCGCCCAGGGTGCCGGCTTGGCCGCCGCCGTCCTCACCGAGCTTGCCGGCGCCGCCACTGCCACACGCAGCTCCGCCGAAACCGTGCTGACCGCCTCAAAATCGGTCGAGAGCGCGGTCGGCAACCTGCGGACCGAGGTCGAAAGCTTCCTCGGCAAGGTCGCGGCCTAAGCGCCCTCAAGCGCGCGGTGGGAAAGCCGCGACGCAACCGCTAGTGCCGCGGTTCGGAAGTTCGCCTGAGTTCTTAGCTTGCTCCGAAGCGAACTTCCGAACCAAAGCGGCACTCGCAACTCTATGCTGCTAGTGTCCCTTTTGGACCCGAAGTTCGCAAAGCGCCTGCTGAGAAGTTGTGCGAACTTCGGGTCCGGGACACTAGAATTCACCCTCGACGTCTGGATTTTACGGCCGAACCGGGCTTCACTCATCAGTGAAACCGAGGTCCGGTCGTGTCCAAAAAAATCTCCCTGACGCTCGCCTGCGGCGACTACGAGATCATGCGCGCCCTGAAGACCGGTGAGGTCGAGCCGGATGGGATCGATCTCACAGTCCTGACCGACATGGATTCGACCACGCGGCATTGGCGGTTCATCCGCAATCGCGACTTCGACATGGCGGAGACCTCGGGCTCCTCCTACATTGTGGCGCGCGATCAAGGTCAGCCCGTCAATGCGCTGCCGGTGTTCCCGCACCGCAGGTTCCGCCACGGCTTCGTCTACATCAACACCACCAAGGGCATCAAAGAGCCGAAGGATCTGATCGGCCGCAAGATCGGCATCAAGTCCTATCTGGTCTCCGCCGGCCACTGGATGCGCGGCATCCTGCAGCACGAATACGGCGTGCCGCACGAATCCATCCAATGGTTCGCCGAACTCGACGAGGACGTCGAGTTCACACCGCACTCCAAGCTCAACCTGACGCGGCTGCCGCACGACAAGTCGGTCGAGACCATGCTGGCCGAAGGCGAGCTCGATGCCGTGATCCATTCCAGCATCATCAAGCCGATCCTCAATGGCGATCCCCGCGTCGGCCGGCTGTGGCCGGACGTCAAGGCCGAAGAAATCCGCTTCTACAAGAAGACCGGCATCTTCCCGATCATGCACGTGCTCGGCATCAAGCAGGACATCATCGACCGCTATCCGTGGGTGCCGATCAACATGTTCCATGCCTTCGAGCGGTCGAAGGCCATCGCAATGCGGCGCCTGAACAACCCCCGCATTGTGCCGCTCGCGGCCTATCGCGAGGCCTGGGAGGAGCAGCAGCAGATTCTCGGTCCCGATCCGTGGGAATACGGCCTGACCCCGAAGAACCGCCACCAGATCGAGACGATCGCCGGTTATTCACACGAACAGGGCCTGACCAAGCGCCGGTGGACGCCGGAGGAGCTGTTCGTCAGCGTTTTCCAAGGCCGCAAGCGCGGCGACGAATTCCGCATTTGACGGCGCGATCACGGGCAACTATCGAACCCTCATGGCGGAGCGACCGGAACGCAGATGACCACGGGCCTCGGATTTCCTGACCGCAAGGTGATGGCCGAGCTCACGGCCAAGATGCTGATTGAGGTCGAAGCCATCCGCTTCATGGACGACAAGCCGTTCATCTTCACCTCGGGCTGGGCGAGCCCGGTCTATACCGACTGCCGCCGGCTGATCTCGTTCCCGCGCGTGCGCAAGACGCTGATCGACTTCGGCGCCTCGACGGTTTTGCGCGACGTCGGCTTCGAGCAGTTCGACGCCGTGGTCGGCGGCGAGACCGCCGGTATCCCGTTCGCGGCTTGGATGTCCGACCGGCTGGAACTGCCGATGCAATATGTGCGCAAGAAGCCGAAGGGCTTCGGCCGCAACGCGCAGATCGAGGGGCATCTGGAGCCCGGCCAGCGCGTGTTGCTGGTCGAGGACCTCACCACCGACGGCCGCAGCAAGATCAACTTCTGCAATGCGCTGCGCGCCGCGGGCGCGACGGTCGAGCACATCTTCGTCATCTTCTATTACGGCATCTATCCCGAGAGCGAAAAAATCCTGGGCGATCTGGGCATCAAGCTGCATCATCTCTGCACGTGGTGGGACGTGTTGGAGTTCGCCAAGAACTGCGGACAGTTCGACACCAAAAAGCTCGACGAGATCGAAAAATTCCTGCGCGACCCCGGCGGCTGGTCAAAGGCGCACGGCGGCGTGGCAGTAGCTGCCGAATAGAAAGCAGCGGATGGAATTCGACAATTCATTCGAAGTCCCGCTGCCGCCGGCCGAAGCCTGGCCGCTGCTGATGGACATCCGCGGCATCGCGCCTTGCATGCCGGGCGCGCAGCTCACTGAGGTGGTCGATCCGCAGACCTACAAAGGCCAGATCGCGGTGCGGCTCGGACCGGTGGCGTTGACCTTCGCAGGGCTGGTGAAGTTCGAGGAGATCGACAACATCAATCATCGGGCTCGCGTCAAGGCGCAAGGCACCGACGCCAAGGGCCGCGGCTCCGCGCAGGCCAACGCGACCTTCCGGCTGGAGCCGGCGGGCACCGGCTCCAAGGTGCTGGTGCATACCGATCTGACGCTGTCGGGCGCGGTCGCCCAATACGGCCGCGGCGTCGGCATGATCCAGGCGACAGCGACCGCGATCATGGGACAGTTTGCGACCGCCTTGAAGGCCGAGATTGCGCGGCGCGGCAGCACAGCCGTCGCCTCACCGCCACTCGCGCCGGCCGAGGCGGCACCGCCACCGCTGGCGGCTGCACCGGCACCGCTGCCGGCCGCCGCCAAGCCGATCTCCGGCTTTTCGCTGATGGCGAGCGTGATCTGGAACGCCATCCGCAATTTGTTCGGCGGCAAGCCGTCGTGACCGGCTCGAACGACAACGATCCGGTCGTTTTGGTCGATGCCAATGACGTCGAGATCGGCACCGCCGGCAAGCTCGACGCACACCGCCGCGGCCTCAAGCACCGCGCCATCTCGGCGCTGGTGCGCAACAGCGCGAACGAGTTCCTGCTGCAACGGCGCAATCCGGCGAAATATCACTCCGGCGGCTTGTGGACCAACGCCTGTTGCAGCCACCCGCTACCGGGCGAGAGCACGGCCGACGCTGCGAGCCGCAGGCTCCAGCAGGAGATGGGCGTCGCCTGTCCGCTCGTGCCGCTGTTTGTGTTCGCCTATCGCGCCGAGGTGCCGGGCGGATTGATCGAGGACGAGGTCGTGCACGTGTTCGGCGGCCGCCATGACGGGCCGGTTGAGCCAGATCCGGCCGAGGCCAGCGAATACAAGTGGATCACGATGCGTGACCTTGAGGCCGATGTGCGCGCGCGGCCCGACGCCTATACGGTCTGGTTCCGGCAATATCTGGCGCAGCGCGGCGACGCGATCGCGCAGTGGATGGCCGGCCGGGAATAAAGCAATGGCGATCCAGGCGCTCATTCTCGACCAGCATGCGGAACATTATCGACGCCGCCTGTCACAGCGCTTTCCGGCTGTCAGCTTTCATGCGGTGACCGCGCCGGAGGATGCAAAAGATGTCATCGGTGACGTCGAGATCATCGTTGCTCTGGCGCACCGCGTCTCGCGCGAAACGATTGCGGCGGCGAAGTCGCTGAAATGGATTCAGGCGCTCACCACCGGAACGGATTCGCTCACCCCGATCCTGCCGTCGCGCATCCTGCTCACCTCGACGCGCGGCATCCACGGGCCGCAGATGAGCGAGCTTGCGTTTCTCAACATGATTGCACTCGGCCGCAACCTGCCGAAGATGCTCGAAAACCAGGCCAAGGCGACCTGGGGCCGCTGGAACCAGCCGATCCTCGAGGACAAAACCATCGTCATCGTCGGCGTCGGCATCCTGGCCGAGCACCTTGCCGAGCGCTGCAAGCTGTTCGGCATGATTGTGGTCGGCGTCAGCAGCGGCCGCCGGGAGGCACCGCATTTCGACGAGGTGCATTCGCGGAGCGATTTGGTGACGGTCACGGCACGCGCCGATTTTCTCGTGCTGATGCTGCCCTATTCCAAGGACACGCATCACATCATCAACGCCGAGGTACTGGCGGCGATGAAGCCCACGGCATTTCTCATCAACATTGCGCGCGGCGGCGTGGTCGATGAGGCAGCCCTGATCCGGCATCTCGAAGCCGGCAAAATCGCGGGCGCCGGCATCGATGTGTTTTCAACCCATCCGCTGCCGCCAGAGAGCCCGTTCTGGCGCCTGCCGAACGTCATCATCACGCCCAATGTCGGCGGCCACAGCGACAAGTTCGTCGAGCAGACGCTCGCCGTGGTCGAGCCGAACATCCAGGCCTATATCGAGGGCCGGCTGAAGGATTTGAAGAACCTCGTGGCGCACTAGGCGCAGGGCTACTTCACTCCAAATATCGCCTGCGCATTCTTGTAGCTGATCTTCTCCCGATCGGCCGGCTTCATGTCGATGCTCTCCAGCACCGCGATGGTCGAGCGGATGTAGCCCGGCCCCTTTTCCTTATCAAACGGGCAGTCGCTCGCGAACAGCACGTGATCGGTGCCGAAAAAGTCGATGCCGCAGACCATCGGCGCACGCACGCCCTCGATCGCGGTGTCGGCGTAGAAATCCTTGAAGTAGTCGTATGGCCGCTTCTTCAGGCTCTTGCGCAGGCCCTCGTAGTCTTCGTCCGAGGTGCGCGCGCCCATCTGGTCGAAGGAGTGCGCCACGCGGCCTTCGAGATACGGAATGACGCCGCCCAGATGGTGCGAGATGATTTTCAGCTTCGGATAGGTGTCCATGATCTTGGAGAACACGAAGCGCGACAGCGCGACGCCGGTCTCGAACGGCCAGCCGAGCACCGAGCAGATCTCGTATTTCGATTTGTCCTCGTTGATGTAGTCGTGCATTTCGCGGGTGCGTGCGGGATGCAGCAGGATCGGCTTGCCGGAGCGCTCGATCACCTCGTAGAGCGGCCAGAACTCCTTGCCGTCGATCGGTTTGCCGTTGACGTTGGTGCCGAGCTGCACCGCATGCGCGCCATTCTTGAAAGCACGCTCGGCCTCCTTGGCGGCGGCCTCGGGCGCGTTCATCGGCACCACGCAGGAATAGCCCACGAAGCGGTCCGGGTGCTTGGCCACGACTTCAGCGAGGCCGTCGTTGGCGAGCTTCGCCATCTCGGGCGACTGGTCCGGCCCCCACAGCCGATCGAGCATCGGCATGCCGAGTGAGAGCACCTGGGTGTAGTCAGGAAACTGCTCGACCACCTTGAGCCGGACATCAAGATCCCACAGCGCCGGAATGCCACGCACGCGCTTGCCGAGGTCCTTCTTGCCGAGCGGCGATTCCAGCACCTGCTCGTGATAGCGCTTCGGATTGAAATGGTTGAACGCATCGATGTAGCGCATGCGGGACTCCCTGGATAAGCTTGGCGGCAAAACAGCGCGGGTGGGCTTTGTGATCTACAAGGATTTGCGCGGCTTCATCAAGCAGGTGGACGAGCTCGGCGCGCTGCGGCGCGTCAACGGCGCCGATCCGCATTTCGAGCTTGGCGGCATCACCGAGGTCGCGGCCGGCACACCGGAATGCCCGGCGCTGCTGTTCGACCGCATCAAGGGCTTGGCGCCGGGCTTCCGCGTCTTCACCAACGCCACCACGACGCCGCAGCGCGCGGCGCTCGCGCTCGGCCTCGACCCGTCGCTCAAGCCGCTCGACGCACTCAAAGCCTGGATGGCCAAACGCCAGACTTTGAAACCGCTGAAGCCCGTGACGGTGACGCAAGCGCCATTCCTGGAAAACTCCGCGCGCGGCCGCAACGTCGATTTGCGGAAATTGCCGGCGCCGCACTGGCACCGCAAGGACGGCGGCCCGTTCATCGGTTCGGGCTCCATCGTCATCATGCGCGACCCGGACGGCGGCTGGATCAACGCCTCGATCTATCGCGTGCAAGTGCACAACAAGAACCAGGTCACCATCCAGTTCGACCACCAGGGCCGCCACGGCGCGATCATCGCCAAGAAATACTGGGACAGCGGCAAAGCCTGCCCGGTCGCCGTGGTGAACGGCCCCGACCCCGCTCTGTTCATCGCGGGCTTTGAATATCTGCCGGAGGGCCAATCGGAATACGACTTCGCGGGCTCCATCAAGGGCGCGCCGCTCGAAGTGCTCGCCGGCCCGCTGACCGGCCTGCCGCTGCCGGCCCAAGCCGAGATCATTCTCGAAGGCGAACTCCTGCCGACGAGCAAGATCACCTTGGACGAAGGCCCGTTCGGCGAATTCACCGGCTATTACGCCAACGCCAAACGCCCCTGCCCGGTGATGCAGGTGCAGGCGGTGCATCATCGCGACAATCCGATCCTGCTCGGCTCGCCGCCGATGAAGCCGCCGCGCTTCCATTTCGGCCTGCCGTTTCGGGCGGCCTCAATCTGGAGCAATCTGGAGATGGCCGGCGTCACCGACGTGGTTGGCGTCTGGCAGCATGTCGCGCAATTGATGACCGTGGTGGCGCTGCGCCAGCGCTACGCCGGCCACGCTAAGCGCGCGGCGCTGATCGCAGCCGCCAACAGCTACATGGGCCGCCTCGTCGTGGTGGTGGACGACGACGTCGATCCCTCCAACCTCGCCGATGTGATGTGGGCGGTCACCACGCGCTGCGAGCCGGCCGAGCAGATCGACATCGTGCGCAACGCCTGGAGTTCCGCCCTCGACCCGCGCATTCCCGACGAAGAGAAGCTTGCCGGCATCACGTCGCACTCCAAGGCGATCATCGAGGCGGTGCGACCGTTCGGCTGGAAGGAACGCTTTCCGCCGACCTCCGCGCTGACAGCCGCGGAGGCCAGCGAAATCGAAGCCAAATGGGGCGCCACAATCGGCATGCCGGGCGCCAAGCCGCGCACCAAGTCGCGGCCACAAGCGGCCAAGCCGAAGCGGCGAAAGCGCCACTAGCCCATCGTCCCGCCTGCACCCAATTGGCTGGCATCCGGGGCGACGTTTCAGTAAGTTGCCGCCATTGCATCGCAAGTCCGGCTACACAGCCGTCGCGGGCCCAGATGAGCCAACCGATGTCGCGCGATCTGCGCCCCAATCTCGCAACGATCCTTGTGTTCGTGCGGGGATGGGTCGTCCCGGTCGTGGTGTCGTTGACGCTGCTCGCTCTCACCACTGCTGTGCTGTGGTACGTCGATCAGTGGCCAGGAACGGACTCGCTCGTCTTCATCTATTTCGTGCCGACCACGTTCGTCGCGCTGCGCTACGGCAACACCGCGGCGATGTTCGCAATCCTGATGAGTTGCCTGCTGGCGGCCTATTTCCTGATGCCGCCCGAGTTCAGTTTCGCGGTTTCGAGCCCGCTGGACGTCATGGAGCTTATCTTTTTCGGTCTGCTCGCCATGCTGGCGAGCCGGGTCGTGTCCGGCTTCATGAGAGACCAGAACGT
>CAMDDZ010000131.1 GCA_945893145.1 Rhodoplanes serenus
CGCCGGGCATCCGGCGGAGCGCCTTGAGGAACTCGTAGCCGTCCATCTTCGGCATGTTCCAGTCGAGCAGCACCGCGTCCGGCAACTGCTTCTGGCAGGCGCCGAGCGCTTGCTCGCCGTCTTCAGCTTCGACGATCTGGAACTCCAGACCCTCGAGGATGCGTCTCGCCACTTTACGGATGACGCTCGAGTCATCGACAACCAAACACATTTTCATCTCACCCTCACTCCTTCACGCTCTTACTCGCGGATTCTTCCGCTCGTCACAGGTCTGTCGCCGCTGTGTCTCAAGCGGCAACAGCATCGTTCTTCATATCCAGCACGCGATCGACATCCAGCACGACCAGCAATTGCCCATCGAGCCGGATCACGCCCGACGCCACGCGGGCGATACGCGGATCAAGATTGGCGGGCCTTATCTCGCACGCTCGGTTCGGCAGCTTCATCACCTCGCCGACCGTATCGACCAAGAGGCCGTAGGATTCGCCGCGATACTCAATGCCGATCGCCATCGGCGGCTGGGCATCGTCGCGCTTGCCGAGATCGAGCCGGCGCCGCATGTCGATGGCGGTCACAATGCGGCCGCGCAGATTGAGGATGCCGGCAACCTCCGGCGGCGCCAGCGGCACGCGCGTCAGCCGGTCCGGCACGAACACGTCCTGGACGCGCGCAATCGGCAGGCCGAACAGCTGGGCGCCTATCACCACGGTGACGTATTCGGTCAGTTGCTCTGTGGTTTCGTTCTTTATCATCGTTGCTGTCTAGGCCGCCCGGGTGAGGCTGGCGGTCTGCTCCTTGAGCGCAGCGACGAGACTCTGGCGATCAAATTTGGCGACGTAATCGTGGAAACCGACCTGGCGGCCGCGCTCGATCGTTTCCGGCGAGCTGTAGGACGACAAGGCGATGATCGGCATTTCGGCGACGCGGGTGTCGCCGCGCACCGCTTCGGCCAGCGCGAATCCATCCATGCCCGGCATGTCGATGTCGGTGACCAGCACATCGAACCTGCGGCCGCTCTTGAGCAGTGCCAGCGCCGACTGCGCGTCCGGAACCGTGGTGACTTCGTAACCCGCGGCCTTGAGCACGGGGCTCAGCATGTTGCGGAAGAACGCCGAGTCATCGACGAACAGCAGCGTCCGTGCGGCAGCGTCAACGCTCATGTCCTTGCGGCGAAACCAATCTTCGTATGCGAGCGGCAGGAAATGGCCGACGTCGAGAATCTCCGTGGCCTGGCCGCGGATCACCGCCGAGCCAAGCACGCCGGCGCCATCGCCACCCACCTGAATGTCAAGCCGTTCATTGACGATATCGATGATCTCATCGACCACCAGACCCATGGCGCGGCCGTCGTCCGCGAACACCAGCAACGGCTGCGCGCCGTCGGCTTTGATGCGTACGTCGTCATTGGCGCGCACCAGCGGCATGAGTTGGCCGCGGTACTGGATCATGTGCCGGCCGTTCGACAGCTCGATCTTGCGGCAATCGACCTCTTCGAGCCGGGTGACCAGCGCGAGCGGCACCGCCTTGGGCACCGGCGAGCCGGCGCGGAACACCAGCAGCGAAGTGGTATCGACCACGGCCTTGCCGGCCGCATCGGCAGCGGTTTCCGCGCGAGCATGCGCGCTCGACGTCGCTGATGTCCCGATTTCCTGCGCGACGCCGTTGGGATCGACGATCATGATCACCGAACCG
This sequence comes from Rhodoplanes serenus, assembly GCA_945893145.1. Lineage (GTDB taxonomy): Bacteria > Pseudomonadota > Alphaproteobacteria > Rhizobiales > Xanthobacteraceae > Z2-YC6860. Next base: position 1,693 of record CAMDDZ010000131.1, read on the forward strand.
TCGCCCAGGATGGTGTTGCCGGAGAACATGCCGATGTGGCGAAGCTTGCTCGACATCGGCTTCACGACGATTTCCTCGGTGTGGAAAACGCCATCGACGACGATGCCGAAGGTCTGAGCGCCGACCTGCGTCACCACGATGAAGCCTTTTTCCGGCATGGCCTCATCGGCGCCGAGCTTGAGCAGCGTCTTGAGACGCACGAGCGGCAGGAGCTTGTTGCGCAGCCGCAGCACGGCCGCATCCTTGATGCGCTCGATGCGATGCTCGGATTTGGCGTGCACGCGCACCAGTTCGATCACCGAAAGCTGCGGAATGGCGAAGCGGTCGCCATCGGTCTCCACGATCAGCGCCGAGATGATCGCAAGCGTCAGCGGGATCTTGATGATGAAGCTGAGGCCCTCGTCCTTGATCGAATTGACGTCGATACTGCCGCCGATCTGATCGATGTTGTTGCGCACCACGTCCATGCCGACGCCGCGGCCGGACACGCTGGTGATCTTGGTGGCGGTCGAAAATCCTGGCACGAAGATAAATTTCTGGATCTGCGCTTCCGTCATCTTGTCGAGTTCGGCCTCGGTGGCGAGGCCGGCGAGCAGCGCCTTCTCCCGGATCCGCTCGGTGTTCAGCCCGCGACCGTCGTCGGCGACCACGATGATGATGTGTCCGCCCTCGTGATAGGCCGACAGCCGGATCGTCCCAATCTCGGGCTTGCCCGCGGCGCGGCGCTCGGCGGGCGTCTCCAGACCATGATCGGCGGAGTTGCGCACCATGTGGGTGAGCGGGTCCTTGATTCGCTCCAGAACCTGGCGGTCGAGCTCGGTGTCGGCGCCGTGCATCTCAAGCTCGATATCCTTGCCGAGCTCGGCCGAGAGATCGCGCACGATGCGCGGCATCTTCTGCCACGCATTGCCGATCGGCTGCATGCGCGTCTTCATCACGCCCTCTTGCAGCTCGGCGGTGACGTTGGAGAGACGCTGCAGCGGCACCTTGAATTCGGATTCCGGGTGGCGGCGCACGATGTCGAGCAACTGATTGCGCGTCAGCACCAGCTCCGACACCATCGTCATCAGCGTTTCGAGGGTTTCGAGGCTGACGCGGATCGACTGATTGGCGATCCGGCCCTCGCCGCGATCGTCGTCGTCTTTCTCGGTCGGCTCAGGCGCTGGCTTGGCCGGCGCAACCACGGGCTTCGCAGGCGCCACCACAGGTGTGGCGGGCGCCGGGCCGGGCGCCTCGCGGAATGCGCGTTCAAGATCGTCGAGCGAGACCTCGCCGGGCCGCAGCGCGCGTTCGAGCGTTTGCGGCGCGAGCGTGCCCACGGTTTTTGCGCTCGCCATCGGGGCGGGCTTCACAGGCGCGACCCGCTGCGACATCTGATCGAGCGACCGGATCAAATCCTGGTCGTTGCCATCCGGCTCGCGCTGGTGGCGCTCAAGCTCGGCGAGAATTTCTTTTACGCGATCGAGGGTGAACAGAATCAGCGTCACCGCATCGCTAGTGACGGGCATACCGTCACGGAATTTGCCCATCAGGCTTTCGGCGGCGTGCGCCAGCGTCTCGAGCCGTGGCAAGTTCAGAAATCCGCACGTCCCCTTGATGGTGTGGACGAGGCGGAAAATGTTGTCGAGGATCTTCGCGTTGTTGGGCTCTTGTTCGAACCGAACCAACTCAACGTCAACGACATCGAGACTTTCGTTCGTCTCGGTCAGGAATTCGCGGAGCAGATCGTCCATGACAGCAGCCTTCGCCGTGAGAGGCAGGCCACCGGGCAGGCCTCTCTCGGGTCCTGCCATTTTGCTGAGGAAGCGTTTAGTTTCAGTTGCAGCGCAACGGTGTGTCCGCGCTGTTTACGGACCATTAACCGGCTGCTTCCGGCGCAAACGCGCCAGGCATTAAGGTTTCGTTAACGATTGCGGGGTCCGGCCGCGCGGCCGCGATCACTTAGCGCTCACTTTGGGATCACTTGGCGGTCACCACCACCGCGTCGCCTTCGCTGGCGAGCGTGATGGCGAGTCCGCAGCTGCGCGCCAAGAGCCCGGTGTAGAACGGCTGCACCGCATGGGCGTCGACGGAGTGCCCCTCCGCCGGCTGGCCCGCCAAAAGGCCAATCGCGGCCTGCGGCAGGCGGGGGTTGAGGCCGGTCGCAGCGACGCGGAAGCCTATTGTGTCGCCCTGCCCCACCGGATCGACCGCAAGCGCGCCGCCACGGGGAATGGCTTGAGCCGCAATCAGCATCATGTTGAGCAGCAGCTTGACCCGGTTTTTTGCCAGCAGCACGCGCGGCAGGCTCCACGTCACCTTGGTCTTGTCGTCTTCCATCAGGCCGCGGGTGACCTTTTCGGCATCGCCGGTATCGATCTGGGCGCCGGCCGAGCCCGCGGCGCCGAACGCCAGCCGGCAGAACTGCAGCTTGGCCGAAGCATTCCGGGAGCTCTTCCGGATCAGGTCCATCGCGAAGGTCTTAGTCTCTTCGTCCTTCGCTTCGTCCAGCACTTCGAGACCGTTCGCGATCGCACCGACCGGGCTGATGAGATCGTGACAAACCCGCGAGCAAAGCAGCGCGGCGAGATCGAGGGATTCGAGGACGACAGGACCTGACATGAAAGGCGCCTCCGCGCTGGATATGGCCGCACGTTTAAGCCGATTCGGGGTGAGATAGTGAGGCAAGCGAAAGATAAGGAGGAAGTGTCACGACACCGCAGCAGCTGCGGACGCGGCCCATCAGGGCGAAAGCGTGCGCAAGACCTCCAGCCAGTGCCGTTCGGCGGATTCGATGACCCCAACCGGGTTGGCCGCGAAGGCATCGCGCGCAGCCTCGCTGTAGAACAGATAGAGCCGCTCCTCGGCGATCAGCCACAGCTCGGGATGGCCTGGCGCACTGCCGCCACGGGCCACCGACACCGGATCGTAGCCGCCAAAGCGCGGCATGAAGACCTCAGGATCGGCCGCGAAGGCCGCGCGGTTGCCTTCATTGCGGAAACGCCAGGTGGCGCCTGCGTATCGCAGTTCGAGGTCGCCTCGGCCGGCGTGGGGCGTGGAGTCGGTGAAGTAGGCCACCGGGTCAAACCCACTGATCGCGAGGCCGCTGTAGCGATCGGTCACAACCCGTTCGGTGGTCGCAGCCCAAATCGGCGGCACGAGGAGGCACACGGCCATCAGTGCGGCGCCCAAAAGCGCCCCTGAGGCCGCCCAGAAGGCCACGCGCGACTTCCGTTCCTGCCTCGCTAAGGTCATATTCCGGACTTGGTGATGCGATTCGGTTGCCCTGGCGGGGACGCTAGGGGAACCGCGTGAGAATCCGGTTAAGCGGTCTGTTCCGGAATTGCCGCCCATCCTTTTGGTGCACATCTTCTTGGAGCACATCATGCGCGTGACTCGCTTTACCGCTTTGCTCATTCTGGTGGCCGGCATTGGCGCTTCGGTTGCCTTCGCGCAGAGCGCGCCGCCGCCGGGCACTCAGCCGCCGCCCGCGCCGCCGGAAAACCGGTTTTCCTCCAACGAGGTTTTGAACTCCGGCCACCGCTTCTTCGGCCAAGTGTCGCGTGGCTTCGCCCAGGTGGTCGAGAAGGCCATCAGCCAATGGGGCCTGCCGAACGGCTATATCCTGGGCGAGGAAGCCGGCGGTGCCTTCATCGCCGGCCTGCGCTACGGCGAGGGCGTGCTCTACACCAAGAACGCCGGCGACCTGAAAGTCTATTGGCAGGGTCCGTCGATCGGCTTCGATGCCGGCGGCGAAGGCGCCCGCACCATGATGCTGATCTATAACCTGCCGGCCACCCAGGCGATTTACGAACGGTTCGGCGGCATCGACGGCTCCGCCTATTTCATCGGCGGCTTCGGCATGACCGCCGTCACCGCCAACAACGTCGTCATCGTGCCGATCCGCACAGGCGTAGGGTTTCGACTCGGCGCCAACATCGGCTATTTGAAATTCACGCCACAGCCGACCTGGAATCCGCTTTAACGATTCGGCGTCCGCCGCCGAATTCAGGTTAATGGGTGGATGCGCTGGTGAGCCGCGCTTGCGCGTGGCAATCTGGCTTATGGGTGCGGTTTTCCTTGGAGGCTCCGGTCGATGATCGAACCGGTCATGTTTTTCGGCATCGGGTTTTTGGTCGCGGCCCTGTTCGGGCTGGTGCTGATCCCGCTCGTGCACAATCGCGCGGTGCGGCTGACGATGCGGCGGCTGGAAGCGATCACGCCGCTGTCGATGGCGGAAATCCAGGCCGACAAGGACCAGCTTCGCGCCGAATTCGCCATGTCGACGCGACGGCTCGAACTCTCCGTCGAGCAGATGAAGGCCAAGACCACGAGCCAATTGGCCGAGCTTGGCAAGAAAACCGACGCCATCAATCGCCTGAAGGTTGAACTCGGCGAAAAGACCGGCGCGATTTTCGCGCTCGAAGCGCGCGAAAAGGCGCTGCGGGATCAGTTGCATGCGACCGAGGGCGAGCACTCGGTCAAGATCACCTCGCTGCGCGAAGCCGAACGCATGCTGGCCGACAAGGAAGCCCAGCTCGCCAAGGTCAACGCCGATCTCGACGAGCGCTCCGTCCGCTCCGATAGCCAGCGCATCGAAGTGGTTGCGTTGCGCACCCAGATTGAAGAGATGAAAGACCGCGTCGGCTCCCACGAACGGGAGGCGAAAGAGATCGAAGAGCGACTCGAGCGCGAACGCAAGAGCGCAGGCGACACGACCGCCGAGCTCGCCGACGAGCGCAGCAAGGCCGAGAAGCTGAGCGAGCACGCCAGCAAGCTCGAACGCGCCCTGGTGGCGCAGGCCACCGAAGCCGAAATTCTCGGCCGCCGCGTGCAGGAACAGGAAGGACTGCTCACCGCCAACCTGCGCGCGCTCGCCGAACGCGAATTCCAGTGCACGCAGCTCACCGAACAGCTTGCGGCCGCGCAAAAGATCGAAGCAGATTTGCGCGCCGAACTCGGCTCGGCTCAGGCGCACGGCCGCTCCTCCACTGACAACCTCGCCGCCGAAAAGAAAATGCTCGAACAGCAGGTCGCCCACGGTCAGGAAGAGACCGCCAGGCTTCAGGGCGAGATCGCAACGATGAAGCGCGAGGCCGAGCAGACCTGGGCCTCGGAGCGCGTCGAGAACGCGCTGTTGCGCGAACGCATCAATGATATCGCGGCGGAAATCGCGCGGCTGACCGTGGCGCTCGAAGGCCAGGGCTCGCCCATCGAAGCGATGCTGGCCGGCATGGGCAGCCATGCTGCGACGAGCCCCAATGGCGAGAACGGCGAGAGACACAATCTGGCCGACCGTATCCGCGCGCTTCAGACCAAAGCTTCGCGGGTTTCGCGGGTGAACTGAGCCGCCAGTGGTGCGATTCTGACATTCGCACCCTTCTCGGCGGGCGCTCTCTTGGGCTTTCTCTTGGGCTCTCTTGCGAATTTCGAATCCGGTCCACGATCTGCGTCGCTTTATGCATTGCGGGATCGAAACCCAGCCGCCATGATGCTGCTGCGGGCGGCGGCACCTAGGCATAAGCTTGGGCATCATCTATGGCGATCCTGTTCTGCCGGGCCGGCCGGTCTGCTCGCCGTCCCATCGCATCCGTCGCCGTGATCGCGCTGCTGGCCATAGGCACGGCCGCGCTGGCCGAGAACAGCGAGATCGCGCGCCGGCGCGCCATCGAACAGAAAATCTTCACTGACGCCCAGATCGCCGAGGGCTTTTTCAAGGTCACGTTCGGCGCCGAATTTGCTGCCGCCGGACGCGTCGACCGCATCCGCAAGTTCGCGGCGCCGATCCGCATCTTCATCGACAACCGCGCCCTGCCCGATCGCCAGAAGCAGGTCTTGGCGACGCTCGACGACATCCGCCGGCGCATCAAAAATCTCGACATCGCGGTGACGGCACAGCGCAACGACGCCAACATGATCGTCACCCTGGTGCGCGACCGCGACCTGCCACACACCATCCGCTCGGTGTTCGGAACCGATCGCGCCCGCCGCATCCAGCGCTCGCTCGAACCGCAATGCCTGTCGAGTTTCGCCAAGGACGACAGCTACCGCATCGTCCACGCCAACGTGATCCTGGTGGCCGACGCCGGCGAGTTCGTGTTTTACGACTGCGCCTACGAGGAGTTGCTGCAGGCGCTGGGCCCGATCAACGACGACTCCAGCGTGCCTTGGACGATGTTCAACGACAACGTCCAGCTCGGCTTCTTCGGCGTCTACGATCAGTATCTGCTCAACATCCTGTATCACCCGCGGGTGCTGCCAGGCATGACGCGAGACGAGGTGCGCGCGCTGTTGCCCGAGGTGCTGCCCGACGTGCGCGGCTGGGTCGCCGAGCTCAACCACCTGCCGAATTAACGCGCGATCGTTTGATACCGAAGCGCGGGCCGCCGCTCTGCCGAGTGGAGCGAAGCGATACGAGGGGCCAGCGCGGCCACCATAATGTGCTCGCGCTGGCCGCTCGCTGCGCTCGCCAGCGCGAGCAGTCATCAACTCTCCTTTTGTTGCGTTTTGTGTTTCGGACGTGCGTGATCGCCGGGATTTGTTGGGCGCCCGGGCGCCGTCGCGTTCGATTCCTCGGGAAGCCCGAGGGGATGGAGCGCCGGTCGACGCCACATCTCGATCACGCCTCGTCCGCCGATGGATTACTCCATCAGGGACTAACCGGCGTGGCGCCCAAATTCGTGGGCGCGTCGCCGGCCGACGCTCCATCGCGGCGATTTTTGGCCCTCGGAACCGTGACTGACAAGAACCGGCAGCGAACTCGCGCCCGCCCTGATCCCGGCGGCTTACGCCGCCGTTCATCCGGTCCCCGTGTCACCCAAAACTGGGCGCCCCTCGTAGTAGGGGGGACAGTTACCCGAGGCCTCCCGGGGATTGGGTTACGAGGCCAATCCGCAGGCGCCGCATCCCACCCCG
>CAMDDZ010000132.1 GCA_945893145.1 Rhodoplanes serenus
CGAGGCCGACAACACCGTCTCGGCCGAACTGCGCGTGGCGATCCGCGGTGACCGATCTGCTCGCCGGGCGCACCCAGATCATGTTCTCGGCGGTGTCGGTGGTGCTGCCGCACATCAAGGCCGGCACGCTGAAGGCGCTGGCCTGGGCGGCGCCCAGCCGCGGCGGCGCGTTGCCCGACGTCCCCACCGTCGCCGAGGTCGGGCTGCCCGAGCTCGACGCCAGCATCTGGTTCGGCCTGATGGCGCCGGCCGGCACGCCGAAGGACATCCAGGACAAGATCGCGCGCACGCTCAACGCCGCTCTCAAGTCGGAGGAGTTGCGCGGCCAACTCGACAAGATGGGCTACGTGCCGCTGGGCGGCACGCCCGAAGACTTCACGCGCTACGTCGACAGCGAGCTGAAGAAGTGGACCGCGGCGGTCGAGGCCGCGGGCGTGAAGAAGTAGCCGCCCTCATTCCACCTTGATGTTGGCGGCCTTGGCGATCTTGGTGTTGGTCTCGATCTCCTTGCGCACCTGGGAGTCGAACTGCGCCGGGGTCAGCGGCAGGGGATCGGCGCCGAGGTTTTTCAGCTTGTCGCGAACGGACGGCGTCTGGAGCGCCTTGGCGATCTCGGCGTAGACCTTCTCCTTGATCGCGGCGGGCGTCTTCGCCGGCAGGAACACGCCGGCCCAGAAGTTGTATTCCGAGTTGGGATAGCCGGCCTGGGCGATGGTCGGAAGATCGGGCAGCGCCGACGCGCGCGAGGAGTTGCTCACGGCGAGCGCCTGCAACTGGTTGTCCTTCATCAGCGGCAGCGCGTTGACCAGCGGCGAGAAGTAGAAGTCGGAGCGTCCGGCGATGACTTCGGTCATCGCCTCCGGCGCGCCCTTGAACGGCAGATGCACCGCCTCGAAGCCCGCCGCGAGCTTGAACAGCTCGCCGTTGAGATGGGACGAATTGCCCGCGCCGGCCGACGAGTAGTTGGCCTTGCCGGGATTGGCCTTCGCCCAGGCGACGAAGTCGCTGAGCTTCGTGTAGCCCTTCTTCGGGTTGAACAGGATGACCACCGGCATGTTGCCGAGCGGGATGACGGCCGAGAGGTCGTTGGCGGTGTCGAGCGGCATGGTGGCGCGCACCGCCGGGCTCACCGTGTGCGAGGAGGAGTTGGCGAGGATCGTGTAGCCGTCGGGATCGGCCTTGGCGACGGCGTTCATGCCGATCGAATTGCCGGCGCCGGGCCGGTTCTCGATCACGAACGGCTGGCCGACCTGCCGCGACACCTCATCGAACACGATGCGCGCCATCACGTCGGTGGCGCTGCCGGGCGTCAGCGGAATGATCACCTTGACCGGCTTGGTTGGCCAAGCCTGAGCCAGCGCCGCAACTGGCGCGACGATCAAAGCGGCAAGCAGAACCGAAACAGTGAGCGAAAGCCGGCGCATGATATGTCTCCCCCGAAAGCGAACTGCTTTCGGGGGCATGCTAGAGCGGTTTCCGTTCCTTCGGAACCGGAAACACGCTCCATCTTGTTGCGTTGACGCGTTTTCTGCGGCGAACCGGAAGCCCACTTCGCCGGAAAATGCTTTAGCGGGCCGGCACGTGCGCCGCTACGCCATCTTGTTGGTCAGCGTGCCGACGTTCTCGACCCAGACCTTGGTGACATCGCCGGGTTTCAGGAACTCCTTGCGCGCCGCGCCGACGCCGGCCGGCGTGCCGGTCAGGATGATGTCGCCCGGATAAAGCGTGATGCGCGACGACAGGTGCGAAAGCTGCTCGGCCAGATTGAAGATCATGTCGCTGGTGTTGGAATCCTGCTTGATGACGTCGTTGACCCAAAGCTTGATGCCGAGCTTCTGCGGGTCCTTGATGTCACTCGCCGGAATGATGCCGGGGCCGAGCGGGCAGGCGTCGTCGAAGCACTTCTGGCCGACCCAGTCCCATTTGAACGGAGTCGAATCCGGCAGTTGGTTACGCCGGCCGAGGTCGCGCGCCGAAAGCTCGTTCGCAACCGTGTAGCCGGCCACATAATCGAGCGCCTTCTCGAGCGGTACGTCCTTGGCCTTCTTGCCGATCACGGCGCCAAGCTCGGCCTCCCAGTCGATCGCGTTCGATGCCTTGGGCAGCTTCACGGTCGCCTTGTCGCCGGTCACACAGCGCGACGCCTTGATGAAGTGCCACGGCTTCAGCCCCACCTCGTGCGGATCGGGTGCCGGCGGGATGCCTTGCAGCTTGGCCATTTCCATCATGTGGTCGGTGTAGTTGGCGCCCGCGCAATAGATCGCCGACGGCCATAGCACCGGCGCGAGCAGTTTGGCTTTGCCGAGCGGCCGGCTCTTCAGCTTGCTTTTGCCGGAGGCGGCGGCCGCCTTCTTCAGCACACCCTTGGCCGACGACCAGTCCTGCAGGATCGCGAGCACGGTGGCGTAAGCTGCCTTGCGGGTCAGCGCCGCCGCGTCGAACAGCTTGTCGCCGACCGCGATCCCGGCGCGGGGTCCCTTGTCGGACTGATAGGTCACCAACTGATAGCTCGCCATCGTGTTCTTGCTCCCTGCTTGCTGCGGCGAAGTTACAGCAACAGGCGAATAGCGAATAGGGAGTAGCGAACAGGGGAGACCGTCATTCCCACCTATTCGCTACTCGCTATTGGCTTGTTTTCAGCTTGCGGCGGCGAGGATCTTGGCCGGCTTCGAACCGGTCAGCGCCGCGTAATACTCGATAGGCTGCGGACGACCGATGAGGAAGCCTTGGATTTCGTTGCAGGATTCCTTCGACAGGAAGTCGAGCTGCTCCTTGGTCTCGACGCCTTCGGCAACCACCGGCAGGTTGAGGCCGCGCGCCAGGCCGATCACGGCGCGGATGATGGTCGCCGACTGCTGGTTGCGCTCGACGTTGGAGATGAACGCCTGGTCGATCTTGATCTTGTCGAACGGGAACGACTGCAAATAGGACAGCGACGAGTAGCCGGTGCCGAAGTCGTCCATGGCGATGCGCACGCCGAGCGCCTTGAGCCGGCGCAGGATCGAGACGGCCCGCGAGAAGTCGCCGATCAGCACGCCCTCGGTGATTTCAAGTTCGAGGCGCTGCGGCGACAGCCCGGTTTCCAGCAGGACCGAATGCACCAGCCCCGGCAGGTCGCCGTGGCGGAACTGCACGGGTGAGAGGTTGATGGCGATCCGCAACGGCTTCGGCCAGGCCGCTGCCTGCTGGCACGCTTCGCGCAGAATCCATTCGCCCATCGCGACGATCAGGCCGCTCTCTTCGGCAAGCGGAATGAATGTGCCGGGCGGGATGAGGCCGCGGGTCGGATGCTGCCAGCGCACCAGCGCCTCGAAGCCGGTGAATTCGCCGTTGATCTTGGCTTGCGGCTGGTAGTGCAGGACGAGTTCGCCGCGCTCGATGGCGGTCTGCAATTCCTGCTGGAGCACGCGCCGCTCGCGCAGACGCTTGTCCATGTCGGCCTCGAAGAACCGATAGGCGCCGCGACCCTCGTCCTTGGTGCGGTCGAGGGCGGCGTTGGCATTCGCGATCAGCGTTGCGGCGTCCGAACCATCGACCGGGAAAACCACGATGCCGATGCTGACGCCGGTGCGCAACCGCTGGCCGCCGATGACGAATTCCTCCGCCATGACGGACAGGATTTTGCTGGCAAGCGCCTCGGCCGCAGCGGGCTGCTCGCCGTCGGTGGCGACCACGGTAAACTCGTCGCCGCCGAGGCGGGCCACAAAGGCGCCGCCGGCGGTCTCCTGCAAACGCCGCGATACTTCGCGCAGCACCCCGTCGCCGACGGTGGAGCCGAACACGTCATTGATTTCTTTGAAGCGGTCGAGATCGAGGCAAAGCAGCGCGAAGGACGCATCGTCCTTGGCGGCAGCCTCCAGCGTGGAGTCGAGGCATTCGTTGAAGGCCGCGCGGTTGGGCAGGCCGGTCAACGCATCGTGATGCTCCATGTGCGCGATCTGCGCCTCGGCCCGTTTGCGGTGGGTGCGATCCTCGATCACCGTCATTACATATTGCGGTTCGCCGGACGAATCGCGGATCAGCGTCCGCGACGTGGTGACGATCCGGGAATTGCCGCCCGGCGTGGTCACCGGATGCTCGTCGTGGAACTGCGTTTGACGGTGGCTCAAGATTTCCTGGTCGTTTTTCTCGATCTTCTCGGCGGTTTTCGGATCGAAGAATTCGGCCGCGACCTTGCCGATGATTTGATCGCGCGGGATGCCGAGATATTCTTCGCACGCACGATTGGCCAGCAGGTAGCGCCAATCGTGCGCGTCCTTGACCATGATGGCCGCGGGCACGTTCTCGATCACGGTCGCGGCAAAGGCCTGGCTGCGGTCGCGCTCCTTCTCGGTGCGCCGCCGTTCGGTGATATCTTCGTGGGTGACGACCCAACCGTGGCCGTCCGGCGTCGGCTGGCTGATGACCGCGACAATGCGACCATCGGTCAGTTCCATCTCGGACTTGGTCGGCAGGCGCTTCTTCACGGCCGACATCAGGTCGGCGGCGTATTTTTCCGGATCGATGGCGAAGAACGTTCCGGCCGCGATGCGCGCCTGGACCAGGTCCTCGATGGTGCTGCCGGGTTTAATGCTGTCGGCCGACAGCCGGTACATTTCGAGATAGCGCTCGTTGCAGACGACGAGCCGGCCGCTCGTGTCGAACAGATTGAGGCCCTGCGTCATGTTGTTGAGCGCGGTGTCGAGCTGCAGTTTCTGCTCGCGCACGCGCTCCTCGGCGCGCCGCGCTTCGGTGATATCCAGATGGGTCGAAATCCAGCGCCCGTCCGGCATCGGCCGATTTATGACGGAGATGGTGCGCCCATCGGCCAGATCGGCGGTGAGCGTGATAGGCGTGCCCTCGGCGAGCGAGGCGCGAAGCCCGTCCACATAAGCGTCGGGGTCGCGCCGGAACGTACCCTTGGCTTGGCGCAGCCTAAGCAGGTCCTGCAACGTGCATCCGGGCTTAACATCGTCCGGCGCCAGATCGTACATCTGCAGATAGCGCTGATTGCACAGCACCAGCCGGGCCTGGCTGTCGAACATCAGCAGGCCCTGGCTCATGTTGTTCAGCGCGGCATCGAGCTGGAGCTTCTGCTCGCGCAACTGGTTCTCGGCGTTGCGCCGCTCGGTGACATCCTCGTGCGTGGTCACCCAACCGCCGCCAGGCATGGGCTGATTGAATGCTTGAATCACGCGTCCGTCGGTGGATTGCACAAGCCGCGTGCTGGTCTCGCCTCGCGCGATGCTTTCACGAATTTCGTGAAGGTATTGCGCCGGCTCGGTATCGAGCAGGCCAACCTGCTTGCGGTGCTGGATGAGTTCGCCGAGCGTGCAGCCCGGGCGGACCACCTGCGGCGAGAGCTTGTACATTTCCAGGAAGCGCCGGTTGAAGACGACCACGCGCTCCGAGGCGTCGAACATGCACAGGCCCTGCGTCATGTTGTTGAGGGCCGTGTCCAGGCGGATGTGCTGCTCGTCCAATTTTTCCGCCGTGTGCGAGATCAGCTCATGTTTCGAGCGCGCGAATTGCTTGGCCCGGGCAGACAGATAACTGTCGGCAATCGCCCCGATCAGAGACATGCCCAGCACCGCCAGGGCCGCTGCGGCGATCGCAAGCGCAAGCGTCGGTTCAGAAAACGCAAACGGTGTCAGCGTGCGCGCTGGGTCGGGAATGATCGTCACCGCGCCCATGGCGGTGAAATGGTGCGACACGATTGCGAGCGTGAGCAGGACCGCGGCGATGAGCGTCGCGATCACGCCGCTGCGGCGGATCGCCACCGCCATCGCACAGGCGCCGAGCGCCATCCCGAACCCGATCGATGCCAGGACGAGATCGAGGCTCCAGGTCACGCGGCCAGGCAACTCCAACGCCCACATGCCGAGGTAGTGCATCACGGCGATGCCGGCGCCGATGATGGCGCCGCCTGTCACCGCGGGCCAGCGAGCCGAACCGCTGCGCGCCGCGAACGCAAGCCCGCAGAACGTCACGAGTGCGGCGGCGGCGAGCGAGAGCAGCGTCAGTTCGATACCGTAAGCGACTGGAACGCTCGGCTCGTACGCCAGGATGGCGATGAAATGCGTCGCCCAGATGCCGCATCCGGTCGCTGCGCCGGCGAGCGCCAGCCAAGCCGCGCGTGCGCGTCCGTGTGTCTCGCGCGCACGATGGAACAGGCTGATCGCAACAAGGCTCGCCAGCAGGCAAACGATGCCTGCCAGCGCGACGAGCCACAAATCGTGCTCACCGGTCAGGCACGAGAAAACGCGGAACATCTGTAGGCCAATCAACCGTTTGCGCTTTGATTGACTAGCCCAGGACCAGTTTATTTCCCGTTAGACGCGTAGTGCCAAATCAATAAAACCTGGCAACCTATCGACAGCAGATAGGCCTGCCGTAGAGGCAGGCGGGCGTGTTGTTAACGCAACATTTACTTCGCCGGAATGACGCGCACTGGCTTGCCGTCCATCCAGCCGCGGATGTCGTCCACGATGTCCGGGTAGTAACCCGCGTAGTTCTGCTGGCTGACATAGCCGAGGTGCGGCGTCAGCACGACGTTATCCATACGGCGGAACGGGTGATCGGTCGGCAGCGGCTCGACATTGAACACATCGAGCCCAGCGCCACCGATGCGCTTGTCGTTCAGCGCAGCGATCAGCGCCTTTTCATCGACGATCGGCCCGCGCGAGGTGTTGACCAGATAGGCGGTCTTTTTCATCAGGCCGAACTCGTTGGCAGTGACGAGGCCGCGCGTGCGATCGCTGAGCTGCAGATGAATGCTGATGAAATCGGCGTTGCGGAACAGGTCTTCCTTCGAGACGTATTCGACACCCACCTCTTTACATTTTTCCGGCGTGAGATTTTGGCTCCAGGCGATCACCTTCATGCCGAACGCCTTGCCGACGCCGGCGGCGCGCGCGCCGAGCTTGCCCAGGCCGAGAACGCCGAGGGTCTTGCCCTCGATATCCATGCCGAGCGTCAACTGCCATTTCTCGCCCGCCTTCATCCGCGCATTCTCCCAGCCGATCCGGCGGGTCAGCTCGAGCATCAAGCCGAACGCGATGCCGGTGGTCGGGTTGCCGAAGCTCGAGGTGCCGCAGACTACGATGCCGCGTTCGGCGCAGGCCGTCATGTCGATCGAAGCATTGCGCGCGCCGGTGGTGATCAGGAGTTTCAAGTCCGGCAGGGCCTCGATCACCTTGCGCGGAAACGGCGTGCGCTCGCGCATCATCGAAACGACCTGAAAGCCCCTGCAGTCGCGGATGGTATCTTCGGGTGTCCGCCGGACCGCCTCGCTATAGACCTTGATCTCGACGTCCTTGCCGAGCTTGCTCCAGTCGGCGAGCTTGAGAGCGACGTTCTGATAGTCATCGAGGATCGCGACGCGGACGGTCATAGATAGCTTCCTTCTTGGATGAGGCGTCGCACTTTAGAGCATGATCCCGAAAAGTGGGAACCGGTTTTCGGAAAAGATCATGCTCAAGCAAAGCGGGCGGAGCGGCGCCAGGGCTATCAGCCGCCGAAGGCAGCTTCAAGCAGGCCGCGCGCACCGACGTCGATCGCGAGCAGCCCGCCGCTGAACGGCTCGGCCGCGCGCTGCTCCGGCGTGTGCCGGTGGGTGGAGCTTGTGACGTAGAGCGTGTCGAGCTTCGGCCCGCCGAAGCAAAGGCAGGTCGGGCTCGTCACCGGCAATTCGATGATGCGATTCACGCGCCCATCCGGCGCATAGCGCACGACGCGCTTGGCCGCGAATTGCGCATTCCAGAGAAAACCCTCGGCATCGACGCAGGAGCCGTCCGGGAGTCCCTTGTGGCTCGACAGGTCCGCAAACACCCGGCGGTTCGATAGCGTGCCCGCCGCGATGTCGAAGTCGAAGGCCCAGATCGCGTGGTGCGGTGTGTCGGCAAAATAGAAGGTGCGGTCGTCGGGCGAAAAGGTCGTGGAGTTCGGCACGCTGATGCCGTCGAACAGGCGCTGCACCGAGCGGTCCGCGCCGACGCGATAGAAGCTGCCGGACGGCTCCTTGATCTCGCCGTGCATGGTGCCGATCCAGAAGCGGCCGCGCCGGTCGCAGCGGCCGTCGTTGTAACGGTTGTTCGGAAGCCCGGTTTCAGCCTGGACCAGGAATTCGAGCGCGCCAGTCTGCGGGTCGAAGCCATGCAGGCCATGGGGCATCGCCAACACGAGCCCGCCGGATGCCCGCAAGCCCGCGCAGCCGCAGTTCGGTCCGGGCAGGGGATAGGTTCGGTGCGCACCGGTCGCGGGGTCGTAGGACTGGAGGCAGGGTTTGAGAATGTCGAGCCACCAGACCCGGCGGGTGACCGGGCACC
>CAMDDZ010000133.1 GCA_945893145.1 Rhodoplanes serenus
ACTGGGCCGCCGCGGCGCGCGCGTGATGTTGCTCACCGTGGGCGCAAACCTGCCGATCGTCGGATTCCAGGCGGCCGCGGGCTGGTTCCGCAAGCGGATCGCACAACTCGCAACCGAAACATCGATTGCCTGGGTCGATTACCAGTCGCGGCGCGACATCATGAATTTCTTCGCCTTCGACCCGGTAGTGGGGCACCGCATCGACGTCGGACTTCGCAGGACCAACCCGAAAGTCGTGCACGTGCAGTTTCGCGACATCGTGAGCCCACGGAAGTTCGCCTGGCTGTGCTGGCACTTCTTCAGCCTGCACTTTCAGTTTTTGCGCGCGAACGAGCGGCCGGCGGCCTACGACTATTTCATGATCGTGTCGGGACCATTCCCGCTGGCGACCCGGGTTGCGATGCCGCGCGAGGTGACCGCGGCGGTTTCGGACGACGAAGCAGCGGCCGGCATCGCATGGGCCCGGCTGCAGGAGCACACCCCGCCCCGATGAGGTTATCGTCGAAGGGCTGGAAAACCGGCCGGTGATGTCCTCGAATGTTCCGGCGATACGGCGGGCGCCGGTCACACCAACACCAAACATCGCCCTTCCGCGCTCTTATGAAGAGAGCGTAGTCTGTTCGCACAGCATGTCCGGGTTCATTGCGGCACGTGACGCAGCGCAGACTGCGGAAAGAATGCCGAAAGAAAACCGAAGGAGCGCCCATGAGCCGTCCCCATCGAAGACAATTTCTCCAATGGGGGGCCGGCGCCGTTGCGCTCCTCGTGATGTCGCGCGCCGCCTGGGCGCAAGCCTACCCGGACCGGCCGATCAAGCTCGTGGTGCCCTCGCCCGCCGGAAGCCCGCCGGACATGATGGCGCGCATCTTGTCGGACAAGATCGGCGCTGCGCTGGGCCAGCCGGTGATCGTGGAGAACAAGCCGGGCGCCGGCGGCACGATTGGCGCCAAAACGGTGGTGACGGCGGAGCCGGACGGTCACACGCTGATGATCGGCAGCACCAGCAATCTCTTGATCGCGCCGCTGATCTACAAGAACGCGGGCTATGACGCCGGCACGTTCGCGCCGGTCGCGCGGATTTCCGAAACCACCGAAGTACTGGCGGTGCATCCGTCGGTCCAGGCGAACTCGGTCGCTGAATTGATCGCGCTGGCGAAGGCGCGGCCCGGCACGCTGAATTTCGCCTCGGCCGGGATCGGAACGCTGCCGCACATCGAAGGTGAGCTGCTGAAATCCCGCGCCCAGATCGACATCAGCCACGTGCCCTATCGTGGCGGCGGCCAGGCGCTGACGGGCCTGGTGGCCGGCCAAGTACAGATGATGTTCTCTGTCCTGACGCAAATGCTGCCGTACATCAAGGAAGGGCGGTTGAAGGGATTGGCCGTCGTCAGCGCGGCGCGCTCGAAGCTTGCGCCGGAGGTTCCGACCATGGTGGAGAGCGGCTTCGATCAGTTCGTCACCACGTCGATGACGGTGCTCGTCGCGCCCGCGGGCACGCCGATGGCGATCCGGCAGAAGATCAACCAAGCCGTGGCGGCGGCGCTTGCTTCGCCCGAGGTGCAGCAGGCCTATGCGGCGATCGGCGCCGACGCGCGGCGATCCACGCCCGACGAGCTCGCGGCCGATCTGATCCGCGAACAGCAGCGCTGGCGCCGCATCATCGAGACGACACGCGTTACGGCCGAGTGACCGCGCGCGGCGCGATCCTGCGCCGCTTCGGTATCACGCCGCATAGGTGGCGGGAACCGACGGCTCCTTGTCCCAATCGCGGATGAGATCGTAGCCCCAGACCCAGTCGGAGCTGCCGTGGACGCTGCTCTTGCCGGCCGCGATCGACGCCTTCTGCGCCGCGCTGTCGCGCATGTGCTTGAAGCGGGCGTTGGCGATCGAGAGCCGCTGCACTCCGTGGACACGTGGAACGCGGATGCGGCGGAAATTGGCAAAGGCCTCGGCCGGATCGCGGGATGCCTCGAGCCAGCGCGCCAGGATATAAGAGTCCTCGAAAGCCTGGCAGGCGCCCTGCCCGGCATTGGGCAGCATCGCATGCGCTGCATCGCCGACCAGCTGGATGCGGCCGCGGCCCCAATTCTGCGTCAGCGGCCGCGTGAACAAGCCCCACTTTGAGCATTCGGTTACGACGCTCAGAAGCTTGGCGAGGCGCGGCTCGGGGTTGGGAAAGCTCGCCCGCATCTCGTCGCAATCGCCGCGGGTCGACCAGCCCTCCTCGACCCACTTGTCGGTGTCTTCCTGGGTGACGATGTTCACCAGCTTCTTGCCGCGGATGTAATAAGCCAGCAAATGGCAGCCCGGCCCGACCCATTGGATATGGCCGGTCGGCTCCAGCACATCCTCCGGCACCGTGCTGCCGTTGAGCAGCGCGCGCCACACCATCTGGCCCGTATAGGTCGGGTTGTCGGTGCCATAGAGCGCCTGACGGATGACCGAGCGCACGCCATCGGCGGCGATCACGTACTCGGCCTCGACCTGCGTGCCATTGGCGAAGGTGAGCACGTTGGCGTTGGCGCGCTCCTCAATTCCGGTGAGGCGATGTCCCAGGTGAACAGAACTGCTGTCGATCCCACTTGCGAGCGCGTCCAGCAGGTCGGCGCGGTGAAAGGTGTAATAAGGAGCGCCGTAGCGCGCCGCGGCCTTTTGCCGGTCGTTGAGTTCGAGAAACTCTCCGGTCTGCATGTTGCGCGTATAGATGCCGGGCGACGTGTTGCCGACTGCGGCGATCTTGTCGCCAACGCCAATCGCTTGCAGCGCTTTGACGGCCTGCGGGCTGACGTTGACGGCGGCGCCGATCTCACCCAGCGCCGGAGCCGTCTCGAAAACCTCAGCCTTGATCCCGAAGGTCTGCAGCGCATTGGCGGCCGCAAGTCCGGCGAGCCCGCCGCCGACAATCGCTATCCTGCAGCTCGATGGCATTCATTCCTCCAGACACGCGCCGGAACCGACCCCGGGCATTACTCTTCCAGCATAGCAGAATCTGGCGTGGGGCACCGCAGCGTGATCACGCTGGGCTTCCTCAGATAGGCTTGCTCCCGCCGCAGCGTTGCGTCCATCATCGGGCCGATCAAACGACGCCGAAGGAGAAGATTCATGTCCGGCTTCCTTCAGGTGAAGCGTTGGCTGGCCGCATTGCTGATCGCCTTGCTTGTCGCTTTTCTTGCGGCCGCCGCCATCGTCGCCCCCGCGCAGGCGCAGGCATTCCCAAGCAAGACAATCAAAATTATCGTGCCCTACCCGCCGGGCGGCAGCATCGACCTGACCGGGCGCGTGATCGCCAAGAACCTTGCGGACATGCTCGGCCAGAACGCCATCGTGGAGAATAAGCCGGGCGCCAATGCGGCTATCGGCATCGAGGCGCTGATGCGAAGCGACCCGGACGGCCACACTCTCGTGATCCTTTCGGATAGCCCGGTCACCATCAACGCGCATCTGGCGCGGCTCAACTACGATCCTGTCACCGACCTGGTGCCGATCGGCAAGGTGGTGAGCAGTCCCATCCTGCTTGCCGCCAACGCCAAGGCGGGCATCGCCTCGATTCCCGATCTGGTGGCCGCCGCCAAGGCGAAGCCTCTGAGCTACGCGATCGCGGCGCGCGGCTCAGTGTCTCATCTGGCTTCCATCCTGCTTCAACGTGAACTCGGGATCTCGATGCAGGCCGTGCCTTATCGGGGCGGCGCACCGGCGGCGGTCGCCATCACGTCGGGCGAAGTCCCGTTGGGATTGTTCGACACCGGTTCGATCCTGCCGTTGATCAACGGTGGTCAGGTGATTGCGCTTGGTGTGGCCGAGCCGGTGCGGGCCCAGTCGATGCCAAACATCCCGACGCTACGCGAGGCCGGCGTCCCGAACTTCAGCGTCATGTCGTGGCTCGCGCTGTTTGCGCCGCGCGGCACACCGGACGACCGCGTCGCCAAGCTCAACGCCGCAATCGGCAAGATCCTGGCGATGCCGGACGCGCAAAAGATCCTGCTTTCAGCGGGCCTCGAGCCCGCGCCCAACAGCCCAAGCGAGATGCGCCAGATCATCGAAGCCGACCTCAACAAATGGGGCCAATTGATCAAGACGACCGGCCTCAAGGCCGAGTGATCCGGCGCTATTTCTTGAACAGCAGATATCCGACCGGGTCGGACGGCAGATCCCAGTGCAAGCCGGCTTCGGCAATCACCGACAGCAGGTTGGCCACAACGATGACCACAAAGGCCGCAGCCGTGACGCGGGTGATGACCGGCGTGAGCCGCGAGGCGACGCGCTCGTCTTCCTTGAGCCAAGCGGTTCCGGTCAGCATCAGAGCGGATGCCGCAATCTGGCTGACGAACACAATCAGGCACCACGTATAAAGGTGTAGGCCGAGAAACGGGGTGCCAAAGCCCTGATCGCCCGGCAGGATATGAAGCAGCACCTGCCGCGTGGAGACCACGGCTCCCAGCAGGGCGGAAATGATGGCGATGCCGCTGCCCACCGCGACATCGCGGCCGGTGAGCCCGCCATCGCGGGCTTGCCGCAGCATATAGAGCGGACCGAGCGCGCACATCATCAAGGCAATGCGCTGCACGACGCAGAGCGGGCACGGCGGCTCATCGGCGATCAGCTGGAAGCCGAAGGCCCCGGCCAGGATCAGAACCATCACCCACACGTTGACGGTGGCGGCGAGCCAATAGAGCCGAGCCATGCGATCCCTTCAGGTGCCAAACTTAGAAGCTCAGCGTCAGCGGCGACGTCATGTCGGCCACGACATGCACGAGAACCACCGCAACGGTCAGGAGAAATAATGGCAGTTGCAGCGCGTGCCGCCGCCAGATGGCGCCCAGCGTCAGCAGCACCATGACCATGAACAGCGCGTAAACCATTCGTCAGACCTTCCTGCGCGACGCCTTCGCGCGCGATGCTCTGCGGCGCGACGCGGATTCGCGAGCGGCCGCGCTGACAAAACCACGCGCAACGTTAACGCAATGTATAATGTCGAAATAGCCCACACAGGCATTGCGGCATGATCTGGCGTGCCACTGCCGCGCCGAAGTAGGCTGTTCCAGCGACCCGGGAGGAACCACCATGAAAGCGCCGATTGCTGCGGTCCTGCTGTCCCTCACCTCGAGCGCGCCTGCTCTCGCCGGCACGTTCGTTTACGTCTCCAACGCCGAGGACGGCGACATCGGGATGTACACACTGCAAGCCGACGGTTCGCTGCAGCCGGGACAGCGCTTCAAGGCGGCCAAGCTCGTGATGCCGATGACGGTGAGTCCCGACAAGCGCTTCCTTGTCGCCGCCGTGCGCTCCAAGCCGTTCCAGGCCTACAGTTACGGCATCGACAAGAGCTCCGGCGCGCTCAACGTCGTTGGCACCGCAACGCTCGCGGAGAGCTATCCTTACGTGGCGTTCGATCGCAGCGGCCGATATCTTCTCGGCGCGTCTTATGGCGCCAACCAGGTGGGCGTGAATCCGGTCGCGGCGGACGGCCGAGTCGGCGAGCCGCTCCAGGTTATCCCGACAGCACGCAATGCGCATTCGATCCGCGCTGACAATACGAACCGCTTTGTGTTCGTGCCGCACCTTGGCACCGACCAGGTGTTTCAGTTCCTGTTCGATGAAAAGACCGGGCATCTCACCGCGAACACGCCGCCGGTCCTCCAGCTCAAGTCAGGCACCGGGCCGCGTCACCTGATCGTTTCGTCCGACAACCGCTTCGTCTATCTGCTCAACGAATTGACCGGCACGGTCACCACGCTGTCGCTCGACCCGAACGTTGGCACGCTCAGGGAGCTCGACTCGGTGTCGGCGTTGCCGCCGGACACCAAGCTCGGCCCCGGCCTGCCGCGCGGCGCCGTCGGCGTCCCCGGCGTGGCGCCGCGGAACACCGCTAACGACATCTGGGCTTCGGATCTTCACCTCACGCCGAATGGCCGCCTGCTCTACGCCGCCGAGCGCACATCGAGCACGCTCGCCGCCTTCCGGGTCGACATCGCGACCGGAAAGCTCACCTATCTGGGCAGCACGCCGACCGAGAAACAGCCCCGCGGGTTCAACATCGACCCGACCGGCCGTTTCGTCGTCGTGTCCGGCGAACTGTCGGACACGATCTCGTCATACGCGATCGATGCGGAGACCGGCACGCTGAAGCTGATCGGGCGATACCCGACCGGCAAGGGCGCCAACTGGGTTGAAATCGTCACCTTTGGCTGAGCGATAGCGCAAACAATTTTTCGTCCACATTCCCCAGGAGGACGTTATGAGAATCCCCCGCCGCAAATTCTTGCATCTCGCCGCAGGCGCTGCCGCGCTGCCGGCCGCATCGCGCATGGCTTGGGCACAAGCCTATCCGGCGCGGCCGATCACGGTGATCGTCTTTATCCCTCCCGGCAGCACGCCCGACATCATCACCCGGCTGGTTGGGCAATCGATGTCGCAGCGACTCGGCCAGCCGGTGATCATCGACAACCGGCCGGGCGCCGGCGGCAATCTGGCGCTGCAGACGGTCGCGCGCGCGCCGGCCGACGGCTACACGCTGCTGCTCTCCGCCACCCCTCACGCCATCAATGAAACGCTTTACGAAAAGAACCCGGTCACAATCACGCGCGACATCGTCCCGGTCGCCAGCATCAACAACGATTACTTTGTCATGCTGGTGCACCCGTCGTTCCCGGCCAAAACCATTCCGGAATTCATTGCCTACGCCAAGGCCAATCCCGGCAAGATCAACCTGGCTTCAAGCGGCACCGGAAACCTAAGCCACCTCGCCGGTGAGCTGTTCCGGATGATGACCGGGATCCAACTCGTGCACGTGCCGTTTCGCGGCACGCCGCCGGCGCATGCGGCGCTGCTGGCGAACGAAGTGCAAGTGATGTTCGATCCCGTTGGCACCTCGCGTCCTGTTCGCCGTCAGCACCCCTGAGACCATTTGAGGGACTTCACGAAGGGAGGATTTCTGGTTCATCGTAGCCGCAAGGAGCGAAGATGAAACAGAAACCCGGACCGGGCAAAGCGCCCGCAGAACAAGTGCTGAAGGACATTCGGCGTCAAACGCGCCGGCAGTATTCTGCGGAAGAGAAAATCCGCATCGTGCTGGAAGGACTGCGCGGCGAGGAGAATATCTCTGAGCTCTGCAGACGGGAGGGCATCGCCGCCTCGATGTACTACGGCTGGTCCAAGGAGTTCCTGGAGGCCGGCAAGCGCCGATTGGCCGGTGACACGGCGCGAGCCGCCACACCTGGCGAGGTGAAGGATCTTCGCCGTGAGGCCACCGCTTTGAAAGAGGTTGTTGCCGACCTCACCCTGGAGAACCGTCTGCTTAAAAAAAGTATGAACGGGGATGGGGAGGACGCGGCATGAGATATCCTGCAGCCGAAAAGGCCGAGGTCATTGAGCTGGTCGAGCAGTCACATTTGCCCGCCAAGCGTACGCTGGACAAACTCGGTATCCCGCGGGCGACATTCTATCGTTGGTATGATCGCTACCGTGAAGGTGGGCCCGAGGCGCTGGTTGACCATCGCTCACGGCCGGATCGCGTCTGGAATCGTATCCCGGACGATATCCGCGGCCAGATCATCGACCTGGCGTTGCAGGTTCCCGAGCTATCGCCGCGGGAATTAGCCGTGCGGTTCACCGATGAGAAGAGGTATTTTGTCTCGGAGGCTTCGGTCTATCGGCTGCTGAAGGCGTATGACCTCATCACCAGCCCAGCCTACGTGGTGATCAAGGCGGCGAACGAGTTCAAGGACAAGACCACCGCGATCAACCAGCTCTGGCAGACCGACTTCACCTACCTAAAGATCACCGGCTGGGGCTGGTATTATCTGTCGACAGTGCTCGACGACTTCTCGCGCTACATCGTGGCCTGGCGTCTTGGTCCCACCATGTGCGCTTCCGACGTCACTGCCACGCTCGACCAGGCACTCGCGGCATCAGGACTTGATCACATCAACGTTGCTCACCGGCCGAGGCTTCTGAGCGACAATGGCGCTTCCTATGTTGCAGGCGATCTCGCCAACTGGCTTGAAGACAAGGGAATGCAGCATGTGCGGGGAGCACCATATCACCCGCAAACCCAGGGAAAGATCGAGCGCTGGCACCAGACCCTGAAGAACCGCATTCTGCTCGACAACTATTATCTACCCGGAGATCTCGAACGACAGATCGGCACCTTCGTCGAACATTACAATCACGTCCGCTATCATGAGAGCATCGAAAACGTCACACCGGCCGACGCCTACTTCGGCAGAGCCGAGACAATCCTCGCAGAACGCAAACGCATCAAACATGCA
>CAMDDZ010000134.1 GCA_945893145.1 Rhodoplanes serenus
GCGAGCGAAGCGAAGCAATCCAGCTCCATGCCGTGTTTCTGGATTGCTTCGCTTCGCTCGCAATGACGAGGCAACGGCGCCTTTTATGAGTCTCGAGCCCAGTAATCGCTGCTAACATCTTTGATCTGATTCAAAAAGGCGGCGACGCCAAACGATAACGCCATAATCCGCCATCCACAGTCGTGATGGCTGCCGCCCGGCCGCGGGGCTGGCGAAAACGCCTCGTTCTCACTACGTTCCTGACTCCCGCGCCGCGCTGACCACGGTGCCGCGTGGATCAATTGCAACGCGGCGGCGCCAACACTCATGAATGACCTGTTCGATAAAAACGCCCGTCGCCGTAGCCCGGCCGTCGCCACGGATCCGCGGGTGATCGCGATCCGCGGCGCCCGCGAGCACAATCTCAAGAACGTCGATGTGGAAATCCCGCGCGACCGGCTGGTGGTGTTCACCGGCCTGTCGGGCTCCGGCAAGTCGTCGCTCGCCTTCGACACCATCTATGCCGAGGGCCAGCGCCGCTATGTCGAGTCGCTCTCCGCCTATGCCCGGCAGTTCCTGGAGATGATGCAGAAGCCGGACGTCGATCAGATCGACGGCCTCTCCCCCGCCATCTCGATCGAGCAGAAGACCACCTCGCGGAACCCGCGCTCCACGGTCGGCACCGTCACCGAGATCTACGACTACGCGCGGCTGCTCTGGGCGCGCATCGGCGTGCCCTACTCGCCGGCAACCGGCCTGCCGATCGAAAGCCAGACCGTATCGCAGATGGTCGATCGCGTGCTGGCGCTGCCCGAAGGCACCCGCATTTACGTGCTGGCCCCGGTGGTGCGCGGCCGCAAGGGCGAGTACCGCAAGGAATTGGCCGAGTTCCAGAAGAAGGGCTACCAGCGCGTCAAGATCGACGGCAAATTCTACGAGATCGCCGAAGTCCCAGCCCTCGACAAGAAGTTCACCCACGACATCGACGTGGTGGTGGACCGTCTGGTGGTGCGCTCCGACATCACCACGCGACTGGCGGATTCGCTCGAGCAATGTCTCAAGCTCGCCGAGGGCATGGCGGTGATCGAGCTCGCCGACAGCACCACCAGCCGCGCCAAGGCCAACGCCGGCCGCAACGAAAATGCCGAGCGACTGATCTTCTCGGAGAAATTCGCCTGCCCGGTGTCCGGCTTCACCATTTCGGAGGTCGAGCCGCGGCTGTTCTCGTTCAACAATCCGTTCGGCGCCTGCCCGGCCTGCGGCGGCCTTGGCGTCGAGCAGCACATCGACGCCGATCTGATCATCCCCGACAAGGACGCCACCTTGCGCAAGGGCGCCATCGCGCCCTGGGCGAAATCCTCGTCACCATATTATGTGCAGACGCTGGAAGCGCTCGGCAAACATTACCATTTCACGCTCGACTCGCGCTGGAAGGACCTCGGCAAGAAGACCCAAGACGCGATCCTGTACGGCTCGGGCGACGACGACATCAAGTTCACCTACGACGACGGCATGCGGTCGTATCAGACCAAGAAGCCGTTCGAAGGCGTCATCACCAATCTGGAGCGCCGCTTCAAGGAAACCGAAAGCGAGTGGGCGCGGGAGGAATTGGCGCGCTACTTCACCGACATCCCCTGCGCGGCCTGCAAGGGCTTCCGGCTCAAGCCAGAGGCGCTGTGCGTCAAGATCGGCGGCAAGCACATCGGCGAGGTGTCCGAACTCTCGGTCAAGCGCGCCGGCGAATGGTTCACCGAGCTGCCGAAGGCTCTCACCGCGAAGCAGAACGAGATCGCGGTGCGGGTGCTCAAGGAAATCCGCGACCGGCTGAAGTTCCTGGTCGACGTCGGCCTGGAATATCTCACGCTGGCGCGCGGCTCCGGCACGCTGTCGGGCGGCGAGAGTCAGCGCATCCGGCTTGCCTCGCAGATCGGCTCAGGCCTGACCGGCGTGCTCTATGTGCTGGACGAACCCTCGATCGGCCTGCACCAGCGCGACAACGCGCGGCTGCTCGAAACGCTGAAGCGCCTGCGCGACCTTGGCAACACCGTGGTCGTGGTCGAGCATGACGAGGATGCCATCCGCACCGCCGACCACGTGCTCGACATCGGCCCCGGCGCCGGCATCCACGGTGGCGAGGTGGTGGCGCAGGGCCAGGTCGACGATCTGATCGCGGAGCCGAAATCCCTCACCGGAAAATATCTCTCCGGTGAGTTCGTGGTGCCCATCCCGGAGCGCCGGCCGCGGCAGCGCCGCGCGCTCAAGGTCGTCAACGCGCGCGGCAACAATTTAAAAAACATCACCGCCGAAATCCCGCTCGGCTTGTTCACCTGCGTGACCGGCGTCAGCGGCGGCGGCAAGTCCACGCTGCTGATCGACACGCTCTACAAGGCGCTGGCGCGCAAGATCAACGGCGCCAGCGAAGCCCCCGCCCCGCACGACCGCATCGAAGGCATCGAGCACCTCGACAAGATCATCGACATCGACCAGTCGCCGATCGGGCGGACGCCGCGCAGCAATCCCGCCACCTACACTGGCGCGTTCACGCCGATGCGCGAGTGGTTCGCGGGCCTGCCCGAGAGCAAGGCGCGCGGCTACGAGCCTGGCCGCTTTAGCTTCAACGTCAAGGGCGGCCGCTGCGAAGCCTGCCAGGGCGACGGCGTCATCAAGATCGAGATGCACTTCCTGCCCGACGTTTACGTCACCTGCGACGTCTGCAAGGGCAAGCGCTACAACCGCGAGACCCTGGAGGTGCTGTTCAAGGGCAAGTCGATCGCCGACGTGCTCGACATGACGGTCGAGGAGGCGTTGGAGTTCTTCAAGGTGGTGCCGCGCGTGCGCGACGTGCTGGCGCTGCTGCACCGCGTCGGCCTCGACTACATCCACGTCGGCCAGCAGGCGACCACTCTTTCAGGGGGCGAAGCCCAGCGCGTCAAGCTTGCCAAGGAGCTCTCCAAGCGCGCCACCGGGCGGACGCTCTACATCCTCGACGAACCCACCACCGGCCTGCATTTCCACGACGTGGCGAAGCTGCTCGAAGTGCTCCACGAGCTGACCGACCAGGGCAATTCCGTGGTGGTGATCGAGCACAATCTCGAGGTGATCAAGACCGCCGACTGGCTGATCGACCTCGGCCCCGAGGGCGGTGACGGCGGCGGCGAGATCGTGGCGCAGGGCACGCCGGAGGACGTTGTGAAGGTGAAGCGGAGCTATACGGGGCAGTTCCTAAAGCCCGTTCTAGAGAAGCAGAACAAGACAAAAAGGCGCATTCAAGCGGCTGAATAAAGCCGGTGCGTTGTCCGCCGTCCTGTCCGCCGAAGCGCGTAGCGCGAAGGCGGAAGCCCGCAGGGCGAAGGCGGATGGCGAGGAAGGGTGCGAGGCGAGGCGCGAAGAAAAGGATCGAGGCGGCGGAGTGAAGGCGCGTCCCTCGTCCGCAGCGAGAGGATCGGCGCCAAGTGTCGGGGTGGGTTTGCCACCAAAATTGTGCTAGGATTGTTCGATGGCGATGAACATCGAAGCTGAGATTCGCGATCTCAAGCGCCGAGTCGGCGAGCTTGAAGGCTCGTTTGGATTCCTGAGTCGCCAGGTTCAGACGGTCCACAAGGACCTGCTCGAATTCGAGGCCCGCACCGAAAAGCGTTTCGAACAGGTCGACAAGCGCTTTGATTCTCTGGACCAGAAGGTCGACGCACTCGACCGCAAGATCGACACCAAAATCGATGGTCTTGCTAAATCCTTGCCCGGGATTGTTGGCGACGCGGTGCGCGAGGCCAATCTCGATCGCGACAAGCGGCGCTGACACCGCATTGCAGCCAAAGACGCGCAAAAGCGTTAGGCTTATTCACGAAGGCGGATACGCCGCCGAGGTCGAAATCGACCTTCATTACAGCGGCGAAAGCTGGTCGCCGACCATGACGGTCGCCGACGCTCGCGGGCTCGAAGCCATCTTGCTCGCGCTTCGCCGCGGCGACGTGGCCGAGGCCGCGAAACATGGCCGCATGTTCGAGCTGAAGCCCGTGGCGGCGGAGTGATAAAACCGCCGACTGGATCATCGACCTCGGCCCCGAGGGCGGCGACGGCGGCGGCGAGAAAGCCTGCCCTCGGGCTTGACCCGAGGGTGGCGCAGGGCACGCCTGAGGATGTGGTGAAGGTGAAGCGGAGCTATACGGGGCAGTTCCTGGCGCCGGTGTTGGCGAGGAAAGAGGCGCGAGGGCGGAAGAAGAAGGGGATGGAGGCGGCGGAGTGAAGCCGGTTCTGTAGAACACCATCTTTATCTGTTGCGACAACGCTCAAATCCCAATGCCGCTATAGCGACCGAACCAAATATGACTCTGATCGCGCACTTTCGATCCTTCGGCCGCCGAACGCTTATCGGAGATTTACTACTTTCAAGTCAGAAACGCCCGCCAAAACCAATTGCCATTCCAGGCGCAAGATCAATCAATGAAAGAATTTTTCTTCCGCCCAACCATTTCGTTGCAGGATTGAGCCAAAAGCTAGTGCTACTTGGCGACTATGTTGCCGTCGCTTGGTCTAAATCATATCGGCAAGCTGCTGATGTTATCAGTACGTTGTCGCCACTGGCGGCTATGGGCCCCATAGATTCTTCGTTTTTGGAATCCGCCCTAACAGCAATAGAGCCAGAACGAAAGAACGATTTGTCCTATATTGTCTGCGGTATCGACGCTCAAGGCTTGCAGCATTTATTTTGGCACGACGCGATCGGGCCCAACAATATTGGTCCAATGGGTGAGGTAGTGTGCGCCGGTTCTGGAACTCGTACTTTCCTCGATATTGCTAGTCAGTTTTCCGGCAACGTTTTGCTATTGAACCCAACAGCCGCGACACAAGAGTTCATGCAAGGATTTGATATTGGCTTCGTAGCAGCGTTAGCCGGCGAAGAGTTTTCGTCCCCTGCTGGGCTGCAAGACGGTTGGGGCGGCGGCTACGAAATCATTCGGGAAGATGCGGGTCGCTTCCGAAAAACTGGAGGAACCCTGAATCTTTTTTTTTCCGTGAGTGAACATGAGTCCAATTCAGTTTCCGTGTGGTGGCATTCTTGTTTCCGGCACACAGACTATTGGCGTGGACTGACCGTTGTGCAAGCAATCGAGCACGAAATCCGCAATGGCCAAATTGTGGATGCCGGCAGACACGACGTATTTCTTGTTACGGCTCCGGGTTTAGACAACGTACCCATAGTGGAATTCGTACCACCCAACATAAACCACTATGATTGTGTACTGACTTCCTTGATAAGCTCTAACAAAGAAGAAAGTTTGGTCTACGCATCCGCTTGGGAAACACCAGTATTCCGCTA
This sequence comes from Rhodoplanes serenus, assembly GCA_945893145.1. Lineage (GTDB taxonomy): Bacteria > Pseudomonadota > Alphaproteobacteria > Rhizobiales > Xanthobacteraceae > Z2-YC6860. The sequence continues at coordinate 5,297 of CAMDDZ010000134.1, forward strand.
TTCGTTTCAGAACGACCGAGTACATGTGAGTTTCAACAACGATTTCATTCGTAGCCTAATTGCGGAGGTTGAGAACAGATATAAGCGTCGCGCGAACTTCGTTGGATGTCGTCCATCGCCTTTTGTTCAGCACGCATGACCGATTAGCACCGCAGAATCTACTGTTCCATGAACTCGCCTGCCGCCTCCTCCCCCTATTCGGCTTTAGGAGATGCGCACCCGCGACAAAGCCAGCCCAACGCACTATGACGTGCCCATGCCCGACCTCTCCCGCATCACTCCCGGCCTTCGCAGCACCGCCGAACTCGTGGTGACACCTGACCACACCGCGCCGTTCGTCGGCTCGGGCCGCGGCGCTCGCTGCGATATGGGTTTAGCGTAACGAAACCCTTCTTCTTTCTCCCGACCCCGCTTGCCTCCGCCCTCACTTTGCGGGACCATCCGTTCGCCGGTCTGCAAAAGAGGAACGCGCCATGCGGTTTGCCATCGGCCTTCTGTCCGCAATCCTCGCCCTCTGCCCGCTGCTCGCCGCGCCCGCGTCCGCCCAAACCTACCCGAACCGCCCCATCCGCATCATCGTGCCCTTCCCGCCCGGCGGCATCGCCGATGTCGGGGCACGCCTCCTCAGCCAGAAGCTCAGCGAGGCGCTCGGCCAGTCTATGGTCATCGAGAACCGCGCCGGCGCGAGCGGCACGATCGGTGTCGACGCGGTCGCCAAATCGCCGCCGGACGGCCACACCATCCTCATCAGCAGCGGTGACTTCATCACCGTGCCGTCGCTGATGCCCGCGACCACGTACGATGTGTACCGGGACATCATCCCCGTCACCCGCATCGCCACCGCGCCGCTCCTGCTGCTCACGCATCAGGGCAGCGGCCTCGGCTCGGTGCAGGACGTCATTCAGAAGGCCAAGGCCGAGCCCGGCAAGCTCGCCTTCGGCTCGCCGGGCCTCGGCACCATCAACCAGCTCGCGGCCGAATGGTTCGCGCTCGAGGCCGGCATCAAGCTCCTGCACGTGCCCTACCGCGGCGGTGGCCCGATGGCGAACGGTCTCGCCGCGGGCGACATTGCGCTTGGCGTGACGACGCAGAGCTCCGTCCAGGGGCTGCTGGACGCCGGCCGGATCAAGGCGCTGGCCGTGATGGCCCCCGAACGGCCTTCGTTCCTGCGCGACTGGCCGACTATCGCCAGCAGCGGCCTGAATATCGACGCCAGCCTGACGCTTGGCCTCTACGTGCCTGCGAACACGCCGGCCGCCATCGTATCGCGCCTCGACGCCGAGATGCTGCGCATCCTGCAGGACGAGGCGCTGCGCAAGCGATTCAATGAGCTCGGCATGGAGGTCACGCCGGTCAGCCAAGCCGCGCTTGCCGAGCGCATCCGCAGCGAAGCCGCGCGTTTCAAGGACATCATCGCGCGCACCGGCGTGAAGCTGAACTGATCATCAGCCCTCGTCATTGCGAGCGAAGCGAAGCAATCCAGCTCTATGCCGTGTTTCTGGATTGCTTCGCTTCGCTCGCAATGACGAGGCAACGGCGCCTTTATGAGTCTCGACCCTGGTCCTACAACCTCATCACCGGCCGCTTTCCCTTCTCCTCCTTGGGCACCTTCACCAGCGCCTCGCCGTACAACGCACGCGACCCAGGTTAGGATGCGCCGACAGCCCGAGGCCCGCATGCCAACCGACCTCTCCCGCATCACCCTCGGCCTTCGTGGCACCGCCGAGCTCGTAGTGACGCCCGACCACACCGCGCCGTTCGTCGGCTCGGGCCGCATCGCGGTGCTGGCGACGCCGGTGATGATCAACCTGATCGAGGCCGCGGCGCTCACCGCGATCGAGCACCTCCTGCCCGCCGGCCACCAGAGCCTCGGCATCCACCTCGACGTCAGCCACACCGCCGCGACCCCGGTCGGCTTGCGCGTCACCGCCACCGCCGAGGTCACCCGCGTCGAGGGCCGCACCGTCACGTTCCGCGTCGAGGCCCGCGACGAGCGCGAACAGATTGGCGGCGGCACCCATCAGCGCGTCGTCGTCAGCGTGGCGCGCTTCGACGAACGGGTGCAGCGCAAGCTGCGTGGGGCGTGAGCCGACGCTGCCTGGCGCCGCCGATCATCAAAGCGGCAAGCAGCAAAGTCGAATAAATTCCGGGACTTCGAGCGTGCAATCCCCGTTATGCGGACGCGCGAATTTTGCCCAGTTTACAAATCGAACGAATAAGCCGAATTCATCCGCGTCCTATCCGACCGAGGGCGTCATCATGAGGCGTCGTGCTGGCGGGGTAGGACGCGGCGCCTGCGCGCGGGATTCGCAACCCCGCTCCCGGGAGGCCTCGGGTAACTGTCCCCCCGACTACGAGGGGCGCCCATGTTGGGCACACGGGGACCGGATGAACGGCGGCGTAAGCCGCCGGGATCAGGGCGAGCGCGAGTTCGCTGCCGGTTTTTGTCAGTAACGGTTCCGAGGGCCAAAAATCGCCGCGATGGAGCGTCGGCCGGCG
>CAMDDZ010000135.1 GCA_945893145.1 Rhodoplanes serenus
GGACGAAACAGGCTGGTCCACAGGTGCCAATGGGTGTCGATGAAGCCCGGCATGCAGATCGTGCCACGGCCGTCGATCGCCTCGACGCCGGGCGCCGGCACATTGACGCCGACCGCGACGATCGCGCCGTTTCGCACATGCACGTCGCCGCTCGGCAGTTCGCCGAGGCTTGCATCCATGGTCAGCACGTTGGCGCCGCGCACAACGAACTCGCCCCGCGCTGGCAGGGACGGCGCACTCGGCTGCGCCGACGCGCGCCGCAGCAGAAGGCTCGCCGCCCCGAGCGCCGTCGATGCCGCCAGCACGGCACGCCGGCTGATCTCGCCAATCCGCATGATGGTTCTCCCCGGTTGCCGCGAGCGTAGCCACGATTTGCATTCCGCTCCATCCCCGATACGCTGCCCACTCGGCCCACCGCACGAGGAATTTTCTGCGCCATGAACCGCCTGATCGACATCCCGCCCGAGAAACTTTCATCCGAGCAGAAGATCGTGTTCGACCAGCTCGTGGCCGGACGCGGCCGCATTCTTGGGCCGTACAAAATCTGGATTCACTCGCCGACGGTCGCGAGCGGCATGGAGCACGTCGGCACCTACCTCAACAACAACGGCTCGCTGTCGAAACGCGAGGTCGAGATCGGCATCCTGGTGATCGCGACGCATTGGAAGGCCGATTACGTGCAAACCGCGCATGTTCGCGAGGGCAAGCGCGTCGGTCTGTCGGACGAGATCATCAATGCGCTGGTCGCCAGCAAGGCGCCACCGCTCACCGATCCGCACGAGCGCGGCGTCTACCGGTTCGCCGCAGCTCTCGTCAACGGCACGAAGCTGTCGGACGCTGAATTTGGCGAGGTTGAAAAGGCGATCGGCCGCAACGGCATCGCCGAGGTGCTGGTGCTGCTCGGCTATTACACCTCGGTCGCACTCGGCATGAAGGTGCACGAGGTGCCGATCCTGCCGCAGCCGGCGTGATCCTGGTGGCTGTCAACGTTAAGGAATGTCAGGCGCTGCGGCCCAGGACGTTCTCAAGGTCGTTGTAGATCGTGTGCAAGTGCTGGGCCTCGTCATCCACCGAAGCCATTTCAACCACGAAGCCATCTCCGATCAGGCGATACCCGAACTGCTTTTCGGGTGTGTTGGGGCCGTACCAGGCAAAATGTACGGCCTGCCGGTCGCCGGATTGGACTCGCGCCCGTTGTGCGGACGTCAGGCCTGATGGCAGATGGTCGATCGAATAAAGCTCGATCAACTGCCACAGCAGATCGCGCTGCGCCGAATTGAGCTCGCTCGCCGCGACGCCGACCTTTCTGGCATTCGCCCTCTCGCGTCCGGCATAAGAAAGGATGTTGTATGGGGACCTGTCGCCGATGCGCGCCCTGCTCTGCAGCGCCGGACTGAGATCGCCAAACAGACGGCGCCCGATGCTCTCTTCATTCTTGAGCGTATTGAGTCCGGCATGCGGTCCCGAAGTGACCCGGTTTGGGATCGCTGAGAACGAGAACGGCGTGACCGAGACGATGCGATTATCGCGCACCGCGACCGATTGCGTGAGATGGTGACCCTCGCAGCGCAAACCCCAAGTGCCCGTTTGCGCCGGATTGCCGAACAGCGAAATCGAGAACCGCTCCGAGGAGCGCTGGCCCGTTCCGTTGCCGCTGGCCGCAAGGATGTCTTGCAGCAGCATGACGTTCTTGGCTTTCGCGACGCCCGCGGGCGACCATACCGCGGCGAGCAACTCCCAGGCCGCGGTTTTTTGCCGGGCATCCATCTGCTCAAGCCGCAACCCCGGCTTGACGAAGCCGCCTACACCGAAATAATTCCAACTGCGCCATTCCGGGCCGTCCCACGCAAACGAAGCAGCCTTGCGATTGTCGGGCTCAAGCGTGGCAAGGAACGCGCGCACGGACGAAATCAGCAGGTGAGCGGAAGCGAGTCCCGGTTCGGTCGCACCAAGGGCGGAAGAAGATAGCGCCGCGCCGATTGCTGCGGTGCCGCCGAGGATCACGTCACGGCGATCAGGCCCGGTCCGATCAATGCGTCGCATGAGCTCCGCCATTCCGGCGCGCCGGCACTTCGACGGGTGACTGCTCAAGGTCCGCGGCCGCCGGCGGAGGCAGCGCGATGACGTCGGGCGTCTTGGCCTGAGGCGCGGGCATCTGCGCCTCGTTGAGCACCATCAGCAGTGGCGTCAGGCCCTCGGTATCGACCAGCCGGAAAATCTCGATGTCGTTGCGCGCATGCTCGCTCCAACCAGCCAGTTGCAAGGCGCGCTCGGCCTTCGAGAACAGGCCGTGATTGCGGATCGGCTCGCTGGTGTGCTCGGCCTTGGCGGGGTCGAGGCCCGCCTCCTTGACCCATTTCTTGCGGATATCGGAAAGGTCGGTCTCGCTGTGAAGCGTTTCCTCCTTGCGCAGCGTTTTGAATTCACTGGATTTCGGCCAGCGCGCCAGATTGAGATCGCTCAGCACGCCGACCAACTGGTTGATGGCGAGAGCTTTGGCGGGTTCGTCGGGGCTGGCTGGACTGGCGCTATAGAGATTGGGGATGACGAAATACGACGCCTGGCGATGATGGATCAGGTGGCGGCGCACCCATTCGAGATCGACGCCCGGCGCGCGCGCGATCGCGGTCTGCAGCGCCGCGTTGATCTGGCGGATCATCGCGCCGGACGGCCGCAGCGACGGCGCGTTCTTCGGCGGATTGAGGATCGTCAGCGCGAACAAGCCGAGATCGATGCCGATGGTGGCCAGCAGCGCGATCAGGTCACGGCCGGTGATGACCGTGCCGCTCTGCGTTTCCGCTTCAACTGCAACGGTGCCCACGGATTTGACGTAATGCACCAGGCTCGTCGCATAGATGCCGACGTTCGACCAAAGGTTTTTGATCGCGTTGGCGACGCCCGCCGGTCCTTCGTTGAAGGCGGCGTCACGCAAGCGCAGTAGCGCCGGCTCTTCGGACTGGGCCGCCGCTTGTCGCAGCCGCAGCGCCAGCGTCGGATCGTAGCAGCTGAAGCCGCTCGCGCCCGGCGCAACAGAGAGCTGGTCGGCGAGCGCTCGCATTTCCGCCGCGCTTGAACGGCCGATCTCGTTGCTGCGCGCCGCGATATCGCGCGCCTTGCCGCGAATGTCGGCGGCGGCTGCCTCGAACCGTTGTTGGCGCTCTTCCATGGTGCCGCCGCCGAGGGCAGCCGCGGTCTGCCGCAGCTTGTCGAGATCGGCGCGGATCGGCGTGACCCAGGACTGGGAAATGTTGTCGCGCAGCGAAACGATGGTATCGCGCACGCTCTGCCGCGCACCAAACAGCGGACCGCGGCCGGCGTTGGATGGCATGCCGCAACTGCCGCCACTCGTCGCCTCGCGCGACATCTGGGCGTCGGACCAGGTCACCACATTGTCGAGCTGGAGGCGCACCGCATCGAGCCGCGCCGCGATCACGGCGCCGGCGTCGCGGGCGTCCTCGCGCAGCCCAGATAGACTGGTGCGGGTCGCCTCGGGGCCTGCGATCAGGCTCCACCAGAAGCCGTAGCCGAAGCCGACCGACCATAGGACGAGAAAGAGATAGAGCGCGAGCGTTACGAACCGCTCGATGAAGCGCCGCCGCGTGCCGAACGTCTCGCGCAGCGCAAGCCACATCAGGAACGTCAACGCCACCACCATGACGATGACGAGCACGTCGTTGGAAATCGAGAAGCTGCCTGACGCCTGCTGGCTCTGCGCCGCCGACACGCCGATGATGAAATCGCGCATGCCGTGCCACGTCGCATATCCGGAGATCGCGAGCAGCATGAACGACGCAACGCCAATCAGCGTGTTGCGGCCGAACAGGTAATCGACCGTCCGATCCAAACGGGACGTCGTGGTCGCGCTCGGCTCAGGCATGGCAATTGTCCTCGAGGCTGATTCGCGAAGTCTTACAGGAGAATCATTGACATGTCGCGCAGTTCCGGCACTTGGCGCAGCGTGCTGAGGAAAGCTGCGACGCGATGAAGACAATTGGATTCAAATCGCCAAAATTCCAAAAACTTTCGCGGCTGCCGCACTGCCCTATCTTCAATGCAGCAGCGGCAAATTCCGCCCAGCGTGTCCAAATACATTCCGGTCCCAGACCCGGTATCCCGCTCCCGTTTCATGTTCTACGCTTGTGCATATTCGAGCCGGATCAGAGGAAAACTCCGGCCGCCGGGAGGACGAGATGACATTGCACACCACGCGCCGCGCATTGCTGGCGGCGTCCATCGTTGCGATCAGCGCCAGCACGGCGTGGCTCACCGGCGTTGCCGCCATCGCGCAATCGCCGCAGCCGCGCTCGCTGCCGGTGTTCGAAGTCGATGCGACTTGGCCCAAGGTGCCGCCGCAATCAAAACTCGGCCACGCCTCGAGCTTTGCGATCGACGCGCAAGATAACGTCTGGCTGCTGCACCGGCCGCGCACGCTCAAGCCCGATCAGGCCGCGATGGCGGCGAAGCCCGTGATGGTGTTCAACAGCGCCGGAGATTTTCTCAAGTCATGGGGCGGCGAAGGCCCCGGCTACGACTGGCCGCAACGCGAGCATGGCATCCACATCGATTACAAAGGCTTCGTCTGGATTGGCGGCAACAACTGCCCGACCTCTGGGATTGCCGGGCTAAAACCGGTGGCCGACGACGCGCTGCTGAAGTTCACTGAGGACGGCAAGCTCATGATGCAAATCGGCAAGAGCAATCAGAGCAAAGGCGACGCCGACACCACCAACCTGCATCGCGCGGCCGATGCCCAGGTCCATCGGCCCACCAACGAAATCTTCGTCGCCGACGGTTACGGCAACCATCGCGTCATCGTGTTCGATGCCGAGACCGGGGCGTTCAAGCGGATGTGGGGTGCGTTCGGCAAGCCGCCGGCCGGCGTCGACAATTGCGCGATCATCGGTCCGAAAGCGTTCCCTGATGCGGACGGCCTACCGAACTTCAACGTCGCGCATGCGATCCGCGTGTCGAACGACGGCATGGTCTATGTTGCGGACCGCGAGAACCGCCGCGTGCAGTTATTCACCCTCGACGGCAAATACGTGAAACAGCTGATCCACACCGCGACGCCGTTCGCGCGCAACCTTGCCTTCTCGGCCGATCCGGAACAGCAATTCCTCTATGTCGGCGCCCAGAAGGACATCGTGATCGTCGACCGCAAGACGCTCGAAGTGATCGGCGCGATCAACCCGCCGGGCATTCTCGGCGCCGGCCATCACATCGCGACCGACTCCAAAGGCAACCTCTACATCGCGCAGACCGCGCGCGGCATGCAGAAGCTCGTGTTCAAGGGAATGTCGCCGGCCGCAAGCCGCTAACGCAACACCGCCAAACTCAGGACCCACCATGCCATCAGACATCGACCCGAAATCGGGAATGCGGTTGCCGTTGCCGCGGCGCGAGGACTTGGACGAGATCGGCAAGAAGGGTTACGACCGCGGCACCACCACGGGCGCCACCATCATGGGCCTGCAGGGCCCGGCCGGCATTCAGCTCTACACCAAAGCCGCGCCCCACATGCAGTCGCTCAACAAGTTCCTGCGCTTCGAGGCTGGCATTCCGCCGCGGACGCGCGAGGTCGCGATCCTGGCAACCGCCCGCGAACTCGACAGCCAGTTCGAATGGGTCGCGCACGAGCCCGAGGCGCTGAAGGAAGGTGTGCCGGCGCAGGTCATCGAAGCCATCAAGCATCGCAAGGACACCGCGGGCCTCGATCGGCGCGACGCTGTGGTGATCGAGCTTTGCCGGCAAATCTGGCGCGATCACAAAGTGGCGTCGGAAACCTTCGCCGAGGCAAAGGCGCAGTTCGGCCCCAGCATGCTGATCGATATCGTGCTGCTGATGGGCAACTATGCCGGGACCGCGGCGCTGCTCGCGACCGTCGATATGCAGCTGCACGCTGGCTCTAAGCCGCTGCTGCCGATTCCCTGAATCCGCTGCGGGGCGAGTTCCCGGTTCCATGTGGCAAGCCGTGTATAATCGACATTTGGCCGCAGGGGCCGGGATGTCGGCTGCCGCGCAGTCATGGTATCCTTGACAATAATAATTGCGGCGCATCAGAAAAAAAAGCGCGGCGGCGCTGCAGGAGGCAAAGACGAGGCAAAGTCCGATTTCGGCCGTGGGGGCACGGCCGCAACAAAATCGGGTCTTGTAACAAAACGGCTCTTTGGGGGGCACGTGATCGTCGTTGTGGGGTTGGCTTTCGAGGCCCGTATTGCTGCAGGGCCGGGACTGCACGTCATTTGCGGCGGGAACGGCAAGAACCTGCCGGCTACGATTTCGGCAGCGATCGCCGATGGCTGCCGCGGCCTCTTGAGTTTCGGCGTTGCCGGCGGGCTCGATCCAGCATTGCAACCCGGCACATGCGTGATTGGCTCAGCCGTGCTATCGGGCAAGCGGCGGATGCCAACGGACGACCCATGGTCGCAACGATTGTTACAGACGATACCCAATCCGGTGCACGGGACGCTGCTCGGCGTGCCCGCCCCGATCGCATGCCCGGATGCCAAGCGCGCGCTTTATCTGACGACCGGCGCACTGGCCGTCGATATGGAATCTCATGTGGTTGCCAGCATGGCGGCACAGCACGGCGTCCCGATGGCGGCGATCCGGGTGATCACCGATCCTGCCAAGCGGACCATTCCCTCTGCGGCGCTCGAAGCCATGCGGCCCAATGGCACGATCGACATGCTGACGATGATCCGCTCGCTGCTGAAAAAGCCTTGCGAATTGTCGAGCCTGCTTCGCACTGCGTTCGATGCACGCGCGGCGCGCGCAACGCTCCGGCGCGGCCGGCAATTGCTGGGCCCCGGTCTCGGCATCCCCGAGGCGCGCAATGTCGAGAGCGGCTTTGGCGCGACCGGATCATTGGGCTGGCGAACCGGCGGATCGGGGCCCGGTTACGCGCTCGCCGATCGCCGCACATTTCACAGCGCCGATTGAATCGCGCGGCCGCGGCCGCGAACCCCCGGCAGCCAATCTCATGAGCCAGGATATCGCCGCCCTGTTTGCCGAGCGCGAGCGCGAGCGCTACACGATGCATCGGCGCCATCTCAACGAGCAGATGGTGCGCGTGCTGCAAACCATCGGTTATGACGTCGGCTTCGTGCGCGGCACCGGCCAATATCTCTATGACCGCGAGGGCAAACGCTACCTCGATCTGTTGAGCGGTTTCGGCGTGTTCTCGATCGGGCGCAACCATCCGGCGTTGCGCGCAGCGCTCAAGAGCGTGCTCGACAGCGATCTGCCCAATCTGGTGCAGATGGATGTCTCAACGCTTGCCGGCATCCTGGCCGAGCGGCTGCTGGCGCACGCGCCCTATCTCGACAAGGTGTTCTTCGCCAATTCGGGCGCCGAAGCGGTCGAAGCCGCGATCAAGTTCGCCCGCGCCGCCAGCGGCCGGCCCGGCATCGTCTTTTGCGAGCACGCCTTCCACGGCCTGTCCTATGGGGCGCTGTCCCTAAACGGCGATGCCATCTTCCGCGACGGCTTCGGACCATTGTTACCCGGCTGCACCGGCGTTCCGTTCAACGATCTGCCGGCGCTGGAGCGCGCGCTGCACGGGCGCGACGTCGCGGCCTTTGTGGTCGAGCCGATCCAGGGCAAAGGCGTCAACCTGCCGTCCGATGACTATCTGAAATCGGCCGCGGAGCTGTGCCACCGCTACGGCACGCTGTTCGTCGCCGACGAGATCCAGACCGGGCTCGGGCGCACCGGCCGTTTCTTTGCGTTCGAGCACTGGAATGTCGAGCCCGACA
>CAMDDZ010000136.1 GCA_945893145.1 Rhodoplanes serenus
TACGCGGATCGAGCGGCGCCTTATCGACACTCAGCACGCGGGCACCGAGCTGTTGCAGCACCCAGGTCCAGCCGCCAGGCGAGGACCCGAGGTCGAGACAAAAATCGCCACGGACCGGCTGCCGGCCCAGCACCGTGAACAGCTCCCAGAGCTTCAGATAGGCGCGGCTCGGCGGCGCGGCGCGATCCTCGACAAAATGAACTTCGCCATTCGGAAACGGGCTCGAACAATGCGGCGAGGCGAGCAGCGTGTCCTTGTCCAGCAACGTCCACGAGCCGAGCGGCGCCGTCGGCGCGCCGTCGCCGAAACGCAGCGGCTTGGCTGAGACTTTCGGCAAGTTCTCGGCGATCAGCGCGGCGCGGCGGTGCTGCGCACATGAATAGAGTGCCCAGTTGCGCTGGATCGCCCGCAGCTTCTTCGCCGCATCGCCGATCGAGGCGATCTCCATGCGAACGGGATCGCGCCACACGTTGGCGGCCCACGCCACCGGCCGCTCCGGTCCTGGCGCCAGCAGCAGCCGGTGGTGCGTCTCGCATGCACCGCCAAGCTCGGTTTGCAGCTCGGCGACGAAGCCTTCGGGCGCGAGATAGCCGGTCAGCTCGGTCAAACGGAAAACTCATGGTTGGCGTCGCAAATCAGCGGCGAGATTACACCACCGCCAAACCGCCAGCACCGTACAAAACGAAAGAGGAGCGCAGCGGGGCTGCGCTCCTCTCTGGGAAAAACCGGATCGCGTCAGTTGGTGCGGATATTCAGCTCTTTGACCAGACGCGCATATTTCTCCGAGTCGGCTTGCGCGAGCTTGCCGATCTCGTCTGGCGCGCCGCCGACGCCTTCGATCGCACCCTTGGTCAAGATGTCGACGAGCTTGGGATCCTTCAGCGCCTTGTTCATTTCGGCATTCAGCGTGGCGACGATAGCCGCCGGCGTACCCTTGGGCACGAACGCTCCGTACCATGCTTCCAGCACCAAGCCCTTGTAGCCGCCTTCCACCAGCGTCGGGATTTCCGGCAGCGTCGGATTGCGCTTGGCGGTGGACTGGCCGAGCAGGTTGAGGGTGCCGGCCTTCCAATGCGGGATCATCGAGGTCGGGCCGAGGAATGCGGTCTTCACATGCGCCGCGATCAGATCGTTGATCGCTTGTCCCGCACCACGATACGGCACGTGCTCAAGCTTGATGCCGGCCTCGCGCGCGAACCATTCGCACAGCACGTGCTGGTTTGAACCGACGCCGGAGGTCGCAAGACCGAGGCCCGGATTTTTCTTCACATACTCGACCAGTTCCTTGACGCTCGTCACGCCGAGCGTCTTGTGCGCAGCGAGGATCTGCCCGTGCCGGCCGAGGAAGCACACCGGCAGCAATTCCTTGGTGTAGTCGTACGACAGATGCATGATGTGCGGCGCGCTTGCCGCGTTGTCGTTGGTGATGAGCACCGTGTAGCCATCGGGATCGCTCTTCATCGCGGTATCCATACCGATGGTGCCGCCCGCGCCGGTGCGGTTCTCGACCACGATCGTCTGGCCGGTCTGCTGCTGCAGGCGCTCGCCGAGCGCGCGTGCGATAAAGTCGATAGCGCCGCCGGGCGCCAGCGGCACGATGAACTTGATCGACTTATTCGGATAAGCCGCCTGAGCGAACACCGCAGGCGCCGCCATTGAGCCGCCAAGGCCGAACAGCGCTGTTGCCGCCGAGGCCTTGAGGAATTTCCGTCGTCCGATCATCTTCATGGGGCATTTCTCCTTGGCGCTTTTTTACAGCCTTAAACGTAAACAAAGCCTAGCATTCGGCTATTCCCGATGTACTGCCGCGACCCGAGTCGTGCAAAGACATTGAGTCGCATCAGGCACCGCCGGTTTGCTCCTTGTCACCAATCGCCATATCGTGAGACGCCCATTATCGCTGCCGGGAGAGCCCATCATGCAAAAATTGCTGACGACCGCCGCCGCCTGCCTGCTGGCTGCGGGGCTGAGCCTGCCTGCCGCCGCGCAGGACTATCCGGCACAGAACATCAGAATCATCGTCTCTTTCGGGCCGGGCGGCGGTTCCGACATCATTGGCCGCATCGTCGCGCAACGCCTGCAGGAGAAGCTCGGCCAGAACGTGGTGGTCGAGAACCGCGCTGGCGCCGGCGGATTGCTCGGCAACGAGGTGATCGCCAACTCGCCCAGGGATGGCTACACGCTCGGCGTCCAGACCGCGGGCCAGATCATCGCCTCGGCGATGACCAAGCAGGTGCGCTTCGATGCAATCGAGGCGTTCGACTGGGTCGGGCAGATCGCGACCGCGGGCCTGTTGATCGTGGTCCGCCCGGACTCGCCATACCGTGACATCAAATCGCTGATCGACGCCGCCAAGTCCAATCCCGGCAAGATCAATTTCGCCAGCCCCGGCTACGGCGCGACGCAGCACCTCGCCGCCGAGCTGTTCAAGCAGGTGGCAGGCGTGAGCGCGACGCAGGTGCAGTTCCGCACCTCGCCAGAGGCGCTCGCGGCGCTGCTCTCCAACAACGTGGACGTGCTGTTCGACACCGTGACGGCGCTGCTCGGCCAGGTCGAATCTGGTCAGGTCCGGGCGCTGGCAGTCACCGGCAAAGACCGCTTCCCGGCGGTGCCGAACGTGCCGGCTGCGGTCGAATCCGGCATGGTGCCGAACTACGACGTTACCACTTGGTACGGGCTGTTCGGGCCGAAGGGCATGCCGAAGCCGGCTATCGCCAAACTCAACAAGGCGCTGAACGAGATGCTCGAAGAGCCCACGATCCGCGACCGTTTGATCAAGGCCGGCGTGCTGGTGAAAGGCTCGACGCCCGAGGAGTTCCGCCAGTTCATGGCCGACGAATTTGCCAAATGGACCAAGGTGCGGGTGGCGGCCGGGCTGGAGCAGCGGTAGCTGCGCTAATGGTCCGATTCTAACATTCGCATCCCTTCTCGGCAGGCTCTCTTGCGAATGTTAGAATCAAAGGACCACTAGCAAGTACACGTTTCTAGTGGAGCTTTGGATTTGACATTCGCTTCGCGAGCCCGTGCTAAGGTGGATAGCGAATGTCAAATCCGCTCCACTAGCCGTGAAGGAGCGAACGTAATGATCACACGCCGACGATTGCTGGCAGCGACCGCAGGCGCCGTGCTTGCGCCCACGCCGCTCATTCGCGGCGCTTGCGCCGAGCCGGTCGGGTCGTGGCCGTCGCGTTTCGTGCGCCTGATCGTGCCATTCCCGCCCGGCGGCGGCACCGACTCGGTCGGCCGCATCATCAGCGCAAAGCTCACCGAAATCTGGGGCCAGCAGATGGTGATCGAGAACCGCGGTGGCGCCGGAAGCAATCTCGGCTCCGAAGCCGGCGCGCATTCCGATCCCGACGGCTACACCATCCTGTTCGCGGCGCTGCCGATCGCGATCAATCAGTTCATCTATCCGAAACTGAACTTCGACGTGAATGCCGACTTCGCGCCGATCACGCTGCTGTGCACCTTCCCCAACGTGCTGGTGGTGGCCAATTCGTCGCCCGCGAAATCGGTCGCCGAGTTAATCGCTTACGCCAAGGCCAATCCCGGGACCGTGACGTTCGGCTCATCGGGCATCGGCACGTCGCCGCATCTCAGCGGCGAACTGTTCAAGCGGATGGCCGGCATCGAGGCGACGCACGTGCCCTATCGTGGTGCAGGGCCTGCGATCAACGATCTGCTGCCCGGCCGGCTCACCATGATGTTCAACACCGCGGGCTCGCTGATGCCCTACGTGAAAGGCGGCCAGGTGCGGGGGCTTGGCACCAGCGCGGCCAAGCGCTTTTTCGCGGCGCCGGAGCTTCCGACCATCGCAGAGGCCGGTTTGCCGGGCTTCGATGTGACGTCCTGGTACGCGCTGTTCGCGCCCATCAAGACGCCGCCCGAGATCGTGCGCAAGATGAACGCCGACACCGTCACGGCGCTGCGCGATCCAGTGGTGCGCGAGCGGTTCGCCAACCTTGGCCTTGAGATCGTGGGCTCCACACCGGACGAACTCAAATCCTTCGTGCAGGCTGAAAGCGCCAAATGGGGCCCAGTCATCAAGGCTTCCGGCATCAAGGCTGATTGAACGCCGCGCTTACTCCGGCTTCAGCCCCGCGACCTGCGCGGCCGCTTTCATCCGCTCGTAATCCTGCTGGATGAACTGACCGAAGCCTTTCGAGGTCTGCAGCGCCTCGGGCACCAGCTCCGCACCGGATTTCAGGAACTTCTCTTGCGCGGATTTATCGGCGAGCGCCTTCATCAGCGCCTTTTCCAGCACCGACACAATGTCGGCCGGTGTCTTCACCGGCGCGGCCACGCCGACGTAGCTTGCGGCGGTGAAATCCTTCACGCCGCCCTCGATGAAGGTCGGCACGTCTGGCGCCTGCGCCAGACGCTTGGCCGAGGCGATAACCAGGATCCGGATCTTGCCCTGGTTGTGGTGCGGCAGCGCGGTCGCCATCTCGGTCATCGCGCCGTTGATGGTGCCGGCCAGCATGTCGGGCACCAGCGCGCCGCCACCGCGATAGGGCACGTGAGTGAGATTCGCACCGGTCAACGCATTGAAGCGCGCCAGTGTCATGTGGGTGGCGCTGCCGACGCCCGAGGTTCCGATGGTGACTGACTTCTGCTTCGACAGCGCGATCAATTCCGGCAGCGTCTTTGCCGGGACCGAATTGTGCAACGCAATAACGTGCGGGGCCAGATTGGCGAGCCCGATGGCGACGAAATCCTTTAGCGGATCGTAGCTGAGCTTCGCCTGCACGAACGGATTGACCGTCATCGGCCCATTCGAGGCGGTCAGCAGCGTGTAGCCGTCGGGCGTAGCGCGCGCCACTTCGCCCGCACCCAGACTGCCGCCCGCGCCGGGCCGCGACTCGACCACGAACGACTGGCCGAGCGCCTGCCCCATGCCCTCGCCGCATAGCCGTGCCACAAAATCGGCGTTGCCGCCGGCCGCGAACGGCACGACCAGACGGACCGAACGATCCGGATAGGCCGCGAACGCCGTGCGCGACAGAAGCGCGGTCAGCGGGGCGGCAGCAGTAGCGGCGAGCAGCGTGCGGCGCGATATCGACATGATGTTCCCAATCGGCGTGTGTTGAGGCTTGCCTCTCTATCCGACCGCGCGCGGATAAAGCAAGGCAAGCCCCAATAGGTCGCAGGCTGCCGTCCTTCGTCAGACTCTACTCGACCCGCGCACCCGACGCCTTGATGATGGGTGCCCATTTCGCAAGTTCAGCCTTGATGAACGCCTCGGTTTCCCGCGGCCCCCGCTCAAGTACCGGATCGATGCCCGCCTCCTGCAAGTTCTTGAACACCGAAGCGTCCTGAAGCGCCTTCTGTATCGCCGCGCTGAGCCTCTCCACGATCGGTTGCGGCGTGCCTGCTGGCGCCATGATGGCATTCCAGGTGTAGCACTCGTAACCTTGGAGGCCTTGCTCCTGCATCGTCGGCAGGTTCGGCATGGTGCGCAGCCGTTTCGCCATGCCGCCGCCGAGCGCCCGGACCTTGCCAGCGTCCACTTGCGGGCCGATGCTCGGTGTCGCGTCGAACGCCATGGAAATCTGTCCGGAGATAAGGTCGGACATCATCGGAGCCGAGCCGCGATACGGCACGTGCGTCATTTGCAGCCCACCGGCGAGCGTTGCGAACTGCGCGCCGCAGAGGTGCAGGATCGAGCCGACGCCAGACGAGCCGTAGGTGTATTTGCCGGGGTTGGCTTTGACGAGCGCGATCAGGCTTTTGGCGTCGTTCGCCGGAATCGCAGGATTGATACCGAGCATGGTCGGCGTGACGCCAACCTGTCCGACCGGCGCGAAATCCTTCACCGGGTCATAAGGAATCTTGACATAGAGCCCCGGATTGATGGCGTGCGTCGACACCGTCGCCATCAAGAGCGTGTAGCCGTCGTTCGGCGATTTCGCCACCACGTCAGCGCCGAGATTGCCGCCCGCCCCCGTGCGGTTCTCGACCACGAACTGCTGTCCGAGAATCTCGCCCATCTTGGCGCTCATGATGCGCGCCACGATGTCGGTCGGGCCGCCAGCCGAAAACGACACGATCATGCGGACCGATTTCGACGGATATTGCTCCTGGGCATGTACGCCGCTAGCGGCGAGCGCAACAAGCAGTCCGCCGAGGAACCAGTGTTGGGTTTTCTTTTTATTTTTGCCGGTCAGTCCATTCCTTTTGCTCGTCCTCATCGCGCTTTCCCCTCTGGTTGGGAGTTCGCGGATCTCCCTAATCCGCGTATTGGCCGGCCGCCTTGATGATCGGCGCCCAGCGGTCGATCTCACTCAACAGCGTTCGTTCAGCCGCCGCCGGTGTGGCGCGGTCCTGCGACATCGGATCGGTGCTGATGTCGTTGAAGCGCTTCACCAGATCCGGGTCTTTGAGCGCGGCCTGCAACGCCGCATTGAGCTTCTGCACGACGGCCGGCGGCGTGCCTTTCGGTGCGAAGAGCCCGTGCCAAACAGCAAGCTCAAAGCCCTTGAGGCCGGCTTCGTCAGCGGTCGGAACGTCGGGCAGCGACTTCAGGCGCGTCTTGGTGGTGACCGCATAGGCCTTCACCTGCTTGCCGAGGATCGGGCCGGTCGTGTTGGTCGCCTGATCGCACGACGTGTCGATCTGCTTGCCGAGCAGGTCGTTCATCACCGGGCCGGTGCCGCGGTAAGGCACGGTGGTGAGATTGAGCTTCGTCTCCGACATGAACAGCATGCCGCAGAGATGCGCCGCAGAGCCCACACCGGCGTTGCCCATCGTGGTCTTGACGCCGCGATCCTTGATGTAGGTGACGAAGTCCTTGAGGTTGCTTGGCGGAAAATCGCTACGCGCGATGATCGTCATCGGTGCGTCGGTGATCAGCCCGATCGGCGCGAAGGCCTGCCTCGTGTCATAAGGCAGATTGCGATAGAGCGTCGCCGCGGTCGAGAGCCCGACGTGGTAGATCAGCAGCGTGTAACCATCGGGCGCGGCGCGGACCACACGGGCGGTGCCAAGCGTGCCGCCGGCGCCGCCGACGTTCTCGATCACGATCTGCTGCCCGCCGAGGTGCTTCGACATGGCGAGCGCCGTGATGCGCGAGATCGTATCGGTCGGACCGCCAGCCGCGGCCGGAACCACAATGGTGATGGTCTTGCTCGGATAGTCCTGGGCAGCGGCAGGCCCCGTCACGAGCGCAACAGCGGCAGCAAGCGTCAGCAATCGCATCGATGTCTCTCCCGGTAGAGCAGGCTCAAGCGTATTCCTTGACGGCACCGTCCCACAACATGGATTCACCGGCCAATTGGTGGATAGGAGACTGAAATTCCTTCAAACGCGCCAGCTTCCTTAATGTCGCGGCGGCCCTATATTCGACCGATACGCTGCGTATCGCCACTGCCTTGAGAGAACCCCATGCCCGCCCGCCAGCTCCACTTCAACGCCTTCATGCG
>CAMDDZ010000137.1 GCA_945893145.1 Rhodoplanes serenus
TTGCAGCGCCTGCGCGCGCTCGATGTGCCCGAAGACGAGATCGCGCGCCTGCGACGCAGCGGCAAGGCCAGCCGCCGCGTTGCCATTCGCGCGACCGCCGACGGTGTTGTCACCGACAAGCCCGTGGTCGCGGGCATGCGCATCATGCCGGGCGAGCCGCTCTACAAACTGGCCGATCTCTCGACCCTCTGGCTGATTGCCGAGGTGCAGGAAGGCGATCTCGGCCTGATCCGGCCGGGCCAAAAAGCGCAGGCCAGCATGGTGGCCTTTCCGGGCCGCATCTTCGAAGGAACGATCGATTTCATCTATCCGACGCTGAGCCGCGACACGCGCACCGCACGGGTGCGCATCCTCTTGCCCAATCCCGAACGCGCCTTGCGCGCGGCCATGTATGCCAGCATCGAGATCGCGGCGCCGGCGAGCGGCGGCGCGGTGCTGGTGGTGCCGGACTCGGCCGTGATCGATGGCGGTGCCCGCCAGGTGGTGCTGATCGAAAAGGGTGAGGGCCGTTTCGTACCGCGTCTGGTCAAGATCGGCGCCCGCGGCGGCGGCTTTGTCGAGGTGCTGGAGGGCGTCAGAGCCGGCGAGCGGGTCGTCATCAGCGCCAACTTCCTGATCGATGCCGAGAGCAATCTCAAAGCCGCCCTCGAAGGATTTGCGGCCGGCAGCCCGGGGCCCGGGGGTGCGAAGTGATTGCGCGGCTGATCGAGGCGTCAGCCCGTAACGCGCTGATCGTTCTCCTCGCCACGGTCTTTGTGATCGGTGCTGGCATCTGGGCGCTGACCCATACGCCGCTCGATGCGATCCCGGATCTCTCCGACACGCAGGTGATCGTCTACACCGAATATCCCGGCCAGGCGCCGCAAGTGGTCGAGGATCAGGTCACCTATCCCCTGACCACGGCGCTGCTGGCGGTGCCGCGCGCCAAGGTGGTGCGCGGCTTCTCCAATTTCGGCGTGTCCTTCGTCTATGTCGTGTTCGAGGACGGCACCGATCTGTATTGGGCGCGCAGCCGCGTGCTCGAATATCTCAATTTTGCGCAGAAGCGCCTGCCGGCGGGCGTCACGGCTTCGCTGGGCCCCGATGCTAGCGGGGTCGGCTGGGTCTATCAATATGTGCTGGAGAGCAGCCGGCACAGTCTCGCCGAACTGCGCAGCCTGCAGGATTGGCTGGTGCGCTTCCGCCTGACAGCGGCCGAAGGCGTGGCCGAGGTGGCGGCGATCGGCGGCTTCGAGCGCGAGTATCAGATCGTCGTCGATCCCCGAAAACTACAGGCCTTCGGCATCCCGCTCGCGCGAGTGACCGAAGCGGTGCGGACCGGCAATCGCGATGTCGGCGGCCGCACGATCGAGATGAGCGAAACCGAATATATGGTGCGGGGCCGCGGCTATGTCCGTGGCGCCGACGATCTCGCCGCCATCATGCTCAAAGCGGACAGCGGGTCGGGCACGCCGGTGCGGCTCGGCGATGTGGCGCGGGTCGAGCTCGGCCCCGGCGAGCGCCGCGGCATCGGCGAACTCGACGGCACCGGCGAGACGGTCGGCGGCATCATCGTCAAGCGCGACGGCGCCGACGCGCTCTCGACCATCCGCAACGTGAAGGCGCGCATCAATGAGCTGCTGCCGGCGCTGCCGGAAGGCGTCTCGATCCGATCGGTCTATGACCGCTCCGAGCTGATCGAGCGCGCGATCGCCAATCTGCGCCAGACGCTGATCGAGGAAAGCCTGATCGTGGCCCTGGTCTGCGTCGTGTTCCTGTTGCATGCGCGCAGCGCGCTGGTCGCGATCCTGACGCTGCCGATCGGCATCCTGATCGCCTTCGCGCTGATGCGCCCGTTGGGCATCGGCTCCAACATCATGAGCCTCGGCGGCATCGCGATCGCACTTGGCGCGATGGTCGATGCCGCGATCGTCATGGTCGAGAACGCGCACAAGCATATCGAGCGGCTGGCGCCGGGTGAGCCGCGCGGCCCGGCGATAATCGCCGCCGCCAAGGAAGTCGGCCCCGCGCTGTTTTTCAGCCTGCTGGTCATCACTGTCTCGTTTCTGCCGGTCTTTGCGCTTGAAGATCAGGAAGGGCGGCTGTTCAAGCCGCTCGCTTTTACCAAGACCTTCGCCATGGCCGCCGGCGCCTTGCTGTCGGTGACTTTGGTGCCGGTGCTGATGCTGGCGTTTATCCGTGGCCGCATCCTCCCCGAAGCCAGGAACCCGCTCAACCGCCTGATGATCTGGATCTACCGGCCGGTGATACGCGTCGTCTTGCGCGCGCCGCTGCTGACCATCCTGCTGGCGCTGCTGGCGCTGGTCGCGACCGCCTGGCCGGTGATGAGGCTCGGCAGCGAATTCATGCCCGATCTCAATGAGGGCACCATCCTGTATATGCCGGTGACCAATCCCGGTCTCTCGATCACCAAGGCCGGCGAGCTGCTGCAGGCCCAGGACCGGGTGCTCAAATCCTTCCCGGAAGTGGCCTCGGTGTTCGGCAAGGCGGGCCGCGCCCGCACCGCGACCGATCCGGCGCCGATCGAGATGTTCGAGACCCTGGTCAATCTGAAGCCGCAGGACCAGTGGCGGCCCGGCATGACCATCGAGAAGCTCACGGCCGAGATGGATCAGGCGCTGCGTCTGCCCGGCGTCATCAATATCTGGACCATGCCGATCAAGGCGCGCATCGACATGCTCTCGACCGGCATCCGCACCCCGGTCGGCGCCAAGATTTTTGGCCCGGATATTTCCGGCATCGAGCGCCTGGCCAAGGAGGTCGAGGCGGTGATCCGCACGGTGCCCGGCACCAGCAGTGCCTATTCCGAACGCATCGGCGGCGGGCGCTATCTGGAGATCGAACCGAACCGCGATCAGATCGCGCGCTATGGCCAGTCGATCGCCGATGTGCAGGAGGTGATCGCGACCGCGCTCGGCGGCGAGATTGTCACCACCACGGTCGAGGGCCGCGAACGCTACGGCGTAACCGTGCGCTACCCGCGCGATCTGCGCGACAACCCGCAAGCGATCGCCAGCAACGTGCTGGTCGGCGCCGGCACGGGCATGGTGCCGCTTGGCCAGATCGCCACCATCCGGGTGACGCAGGGACCGCCTTCGATTCGCACCGAGAATGCCGAACTGGTCGCCTATCTCTATGTCGACATGCATGGCCGCGATATCGGCGGCTTCGTCGCCGAAGCGGCGCGGGCGGTGCGCGATCAGATCAAGCTGCCCCCCGGCTATCGGATTCAGTGGAGCGGGCAATACGAATATCTGGAGCGCGCGGCAGCCCGGCTGCGCCTCGTTGTGCCGGCGACGCTGCTGGTCATTTTTCTGCTGCTCTATCTCAATTTCGGGCGCATCGCCGAAACGCTGATCGTGATGCTGTCGGTGCCCTTCGCCCTCGTCGGCGGCGCCTGGCTGATCTGGTGGCTCGGCTACAATCTGAGCGTGGCGGTCGCGGTCGGCTTCATCGCGCTCGCCGGTGTTGCCGCCGAGACCGGCGTCATCATGCTGATCTATCTAGACCAGGCCCTGCGCGCAGCGCGCGAGCGGCGCGCGGCGGAAGGCCTCCCTCTATCGCGCGCCGATCTCGATGAGGCCATCATCAAGGGCGCCGCCGAGCGGGTGCGCCCCAAAATGATGACCGTGATCGCCATTATGGCGGGGCTGCTGCCGATCCTGTGGAGCAGCGGCACCGGCTCCGAGCTCATGCGCCGCATCGCGGTGCCGATGGTCGGCGGCATGGTCTCCTCTACCTTGCTGACCTTGCTGGTGATCCCGGCGATTTACGCCCTCGTCAAGGGCTGGCCGCTGCGCCGCACAACGGTGCAGGTGCCAGCGCATCGCGCGCCAAAACCGGCCGAGTGAGAGGAGGGTCTCGCGATGATGGAGCACATGGGCGGCATGGGAGGTAAGGACGGGCAATCGCCCGACGCGAAGGGCGCGTCGGCGCCGGCATCCCCAGCCCCGGAGGGTGGCCATGGCCATGAGCACTGAGAACGTCGCGGATGCGGGCGAGGGCGCGCGCGACCCGGTCTGCGGGATGCGCGTCGACCCCGGCACGGCTCGGCACGCGGAGCATAAGGGCAGCCGGTATTACTTCTGCAGCGAGGGATGCCGATCAAAATTCGCGGCTGATCCGGAAAAATACCTCCAGCCGGGAGCGTCACACGCAGACGCCAGGCCCAAACCGGGTGTCATCTACACCTGCCCGATGCACCCCGAGATTCGCCAACCCCTGCCGGGGAATTGCCCCATCTGCGGCATGGCGCTGGAGCCCGAAGGCGTGGTGGAAGAGAGCGGCCCGAGCGCCGAGCTCGTGGACATGCAGCGCCGGTTCTGGATAGGCGTGGCCTTTACCCTGCCGCTTCTGCTCTGGGAAATGGGCGGGCACCTGCTCGGGTCCGCCTTTCACCATCTGCTTGACGCCCGGCACTCGGTGTGGCTGCAGTTTGCGCTCGCCACACCCGTAGTGCTCTGGTGCGGCTGGCCGTTCTTCGAGCGCGGCTGGGCATCGGTGCGATCGCGCCATCTCAACATGTTCACGCTGATCGCGCTCGGGGTCGGCGTGGCCTACGGCTACAGCCTGGTCGCGACAATTGCGCCGGGCCTCTTTCCCCCGGCGCTGCGCGGCGAGGGCGGTGTGGTCGCCGTATACTACGAGGCGGCATCGGTCATCGTCGTGCTCGTGCTGCTGGGCCAGGTGCTCGAACTCCGCGCCCGCGCGCAGACCAGCGGCGCCATCCGGGCGCTACTCAATCTCGCGCCGAAGCGCGCCCGCCGTATCGGCGAAGATGGCCGTGAGGAGGAGATACCTCTCGCTGAGGTGGGGGTGGGCGACCGCCTGCGCGTGCGTCCGGGTGAGGCCATCCCGGTCGACGGCGTCCTCCTCGAAGGCAAAAGCAGCGTCGATGAGGCGATGGTGACCGGCGAGGCGATGCCGGTAGAGAAAGCGCCGGGCGACAAGGTGATTGGCGGCACCCTCAACGGCACCGGCAGCTTCATCCTGCGCGCGGAAAAGGTCGGCGCCGACACGGTGCTCGCCCGCATCGTCCAGATGGTCGCCGCCGCGCAGCGCTCGCGCGCGCCGATCCAGAGGCTCGCCGACGTGGTATCGGGCTATTTCGTTCCAGGCGTTATCGCCGTGGCGGTCCTTGCATTTGCCGCCTGGCTGCTCTGGGGGCCCTCGCCGGCCTTGGCCTATGCGCTGGTCGCCGCCGTAACCGTCGTCATCATCGCCTGTCCCTGTGCGCTAGGGCTTGCCACGCCGATGTCCATCATGGTCGGGGTCGGCAAGGGGGCCGGCGCAGGCGTGCTAATCAAAAATGCCGAGGCGCTGGAGCGCCTGGAAAAGGTTGACACGCTGGTGGTCGACAAGACCGGGACCCTCACCGAGGGGAAACCCCGTGTCGTCGCGGTCAAGGGCGCTGCCGGGTTTAAGGAGGATGAACTCCTGTCGCTTGCCGCAAGCCTGGAGCGGGGCAGCGAGCATCCGCTCGCCGCGGCGATCGTCAGTTCCGCAGGCGAGCGCGGCGCGCGGATGCAGGAAGCAAGCGCCTTTCAGTCGGTGACGGGGAAGGGGGTAACCGGCACAGTGTCGGGCCGCGCCGTGGCGCTCGGCAACCGCGCGTTGCTCAGCGATCTGGGTATCGACACGACGGGCCTGGACACAGAGGCCGACGCACTGCGCCGCGACGGTGGAACGGTCATGCTCATCGCCGTCGATGGCCGCCCGGCCGGGGTGATTGCGGTCGCCGATCCGATCAAGGCGAGCACCCCGCGGGCCCTTCAGGATCTTCGCGCCGAGGGGATACGGATTGTCATGCTAACCGGCGACAACCGCACGACGGCGCTTGCCGTCGCGGCGAAGCTTGGCATCGCCGAGGTCGAGGCCGAGATCCTGCCCGACCAGAAAAGCGCCCTCGTGGCAAAGCTGCGGGCCGAGGGGCGCGTGGTCGCCATGGCCGGAGACGGCGTCAACGATGCGCCGGCCCTGGCCGCCGCCGATGTCGGGATTGCGATGGCGACCGGCACCGACGTGGCGATGGAGAGCGCCGGGGTGACGCTCGTCAAGGGCGATCTGGCCGGCATCGTGCGGGCGCGGGCGCTCAGCCGCGCGACGATGCGCAACATCCGCCAGAACCTCGTCCTCGCCTTCGTCTACAACGCTCTTGGCGTGCCGATCGCCGCGGGCGTCCTCTATCCGGCGTTCGGTATTCTTTTAAGCCCTATCGTGGCCGCGGCGGCGATGAGCCTAAGTTCGGTATCGGTGGTCGGCAATGCCCTGCGCCTGCGCTTCGTTCGGCTTTGAGGGAGAGCAGGGCGCCCGGGGCGCGCGTGGTAACTCGAGAGCCCGGGCGATTCAGCCCGGTGTCTTTCCCCTTCCCGGGATTTGTGCTAGTCAGGATGCGAAGGCGTCAGGGCACGTCAGTGGGCGTTGATCCGCACATGCGGTTTCTCTTCGTCAGGTGTTTGGTTGTTCTGCTCGCGCTGGCGCTGATCGGCGGCAATGTGCATGCCCGCCTGCAGGTAGTTCCCACCAAGCAGACCACCGCCCCCGTACACCACCACGATCATGCCGCCGGGGCCCCGTCGCATCGCGACAATCCCAGCCATGACAAGGGGCTTCGGTGTTGTTGCGACTTCCTGGGTTGCGTGTCCGCCTATACCGTGACCCCCGACTTTGGCGGCGTAGTGCCGGTGACCTTCGGCACCGCGGTTCGCTACCTGAGCAGAGCCGCGTTCTTGCACGGCCGGGCTCTCCTGCCCGAACCCGAACCTCCCAGACCTAGCACGCTGATCTAAGCCCCGGCCGCAACGCGGCACGGGGTTTCCGGGCGCATAACGTTTGCGGGCCGCGGGCGAGGCACCTCGCTCCCGTGTGCTCACGATCTTGCCCCCGAAAATCACCCGCTTTGTGTCGACGGCATCCGGCGCCGAGACGAATCCGTGCCGGGATGCCTCAAGAGGAGAGGTTCCATGCAGTTGAATCCATTTCGCTTGCTATTGCCGTGTGCGCTTCCGCTGACGCTTGCTGCTTGCGCGATTCCTGGCCCCGCCACCGCTGAGCCGCCGCGAGCGGCACTCGCGCTCGGAGTCGATCTCGGCGCGTCGTCGCGTATCCCGAAGCTCGCCGGGCTCCCCGGCGAAGGCGAGGGAATCGGCAGCAGCAAACCCAGGGCAGCGTCCGCACCCCATGGTTCAGCGCA
>CAMDDZ010000138.1 GCA_945893145.1 Rhodoplanes serenus
GGGGAGAGGGTTGGGGTGAGGGGGCGCTTCCACAAGCTCAGACTTACGGATACGCCCCCTCACCCGGATTGCTTCGCAATCCGACCTCTCCCCGCACGCGGGGAGAGGTGAAGCCGCGTTCGCCGCGAAACCTAGGGATTATTCACTCCTTATACGCCCGCTCGGCCTTGCGGCACCAATTCTCCCAAGCGCGGTTGACGTTGGAGACCGACGTGGTGTCGGCGACCTTCTTCTGCTCGCCCTTGGTGAGGAATTGCACCTTCTTGCTCATCGCCTCGGCCTGCATCTGCAATTTTGCGTTCAGCTCCAGATAGACCGCGGTATAGACCGTGGCGCGCAGCTCATGGCCGACCACGATGCAGCCGTGGCCGCGCATCAGCGCGGTGCGGCCTTTGCCGAGCGTCTTGGCGAGATCGCGGCCGACCGCCATGCTCTCGACCAGCAGGTTGGTGTCGCCGAACTTCTTGTGCTGATCCCAGATCGGCACCTCGTAGCCGATGGTGGCGCACATGTGCATCACCGGGCGCATCTTGTGGCCGGTGATGCCGTAGGGAATGACGCCTGGGCTGTGGTTGTGAATCACCGCCATCACATCGGGCCGCGCCTCGTAGGCCGCGCCGTGAATGAAGCGCTCGAGATAGGGCTTGCGGCCTTTGGCATCGACCGGATCGCCCTCGAGCGTGAACTCCATGATGTCGGCGCGCTCGACGCGCTCGGGCGCGCGCGCCCGCGACAGGTAATAGTGCTTCGGATTGTCGGGCGAACGGATGCTGACGTGGCCGAACGAGTCCACGATGCCCTGGCTCGCCAGGACGCGGTTCGCGGTCACGAGGTCTTCAAGCAGATCGTCGAGCTTCGCCATCGGCGGTGATCCTCCCGGATTGAAACGTTTGTTGGTTCAGGACATGAGCCGCGTCGGCGGCGGTTGCGGTACGTTCTCGACATGCGGCAGCTCGGGCTGCTCGCCATAAAGCCATGACATATCGACGCCGCCCTGTGTCATCCATTCGCGCAGGACCTTGTTGCGCAATTCGCGGTTGACGCCGCTGGCGTGATAGATTTCGCCGAACACCCGCGCCATCAGCTGCACGCGCGCGGTGCGCAAATAGCGAAGCTCCTGGTATTTCTGGAACGCGGCCGCGTAATCGCCGCCGCTGGCTTCGAGCTGGATGGCAAGGCAGACCGCGTCCTCCATCGCCATGTTGCCGCCCTGGGCGAGATACTGAAGCATCGGGTGCGCGGCGTCGCCCAGAAGCGTGATGCGGCCCTTGGTCCAGTTCTTGATCGGCGGGCGGTCGCACAGCACCCACATTTTCCAAGCGTTGACCTTTTGCAGCAGCGTACGCACCGGCTCGCACTTCTCGGCGAAGCGTGCGTGCAGCTCAGTCGGGTCGCCGTAGGTATCCCAGCCTTCCTCGTAGCGGTCGGAGTGGAACACCACGACAAGATTGAACAGCTCGCCGCGGCGCAGCGGATAGTGCACCAGATGGGTCTTCTCGCCGCACCAGACGATCATTTTCGGAATGCGGTATTCCGCCGGCCATTCGGCGGTCGGCAGCACCGCCCGATAGGCGATGTGGCCGGACACGACAGGCTTGCCATCGCCGACGATTTTCTCACGCACCGTGGACCATAGTCCGTCGCAGCCGATCAGTGCTGAGCCCTGGTAGGTTTCGCCGGTATCGGTGCGCGCCGTGACGGTCGAGCCGTCGTCGTCGATCGTCACGATCTTCTGTGAGGTGGCGAGCTTGATCAGGTTCGATTGCTTGCAGGCGTCGAGGATGACGTTGAGCAGGTCGGAACGATGAATCACGCCATAAGGCGCGTGATATTTGTCGTGGAAGCGCTTGTCGATGGCGAGCTCCATCACGGTCTCGCCGGTGATCGAGTCGCGAAACTCGAGGCCAGACGGAAATGCCGACCAGTGGAACATCTGCTCGGTCAGGCCGAGCACCTCGAACATGCGGAACACGTTGGGGCCAAGCTGGATGCCGGCGCCGATCTCCTTGAACTCCGGCGCCTGTTCCAGCACCTGCACCGCAATGCCCTTGCGCGACAGCGCGAGCGCGGTGGCAAGCCCGCCGATGCCGCCGCCGACCACCAGAACAGGCTTCTGACTCACGAGTCACTCCGCACTTCGGGCATCTTCGAGGAGCACTGTAGAATTCCCGGCCCGATGCGATCAAGCGAGACAGCGCGCCCCATAGGCAGTGGCGGGCAAATCGACGATACTCGACGCCAACAACAATATGACGCGGAGGACGCCCAGCCATGACAAAACGGATCGCTGTACTGGGATTGGGTGCGCTGCTCTCGCTTGGCGCGGCGGCTGGTCCGGTGGCCGCCGAGAGCTTTCCGAGCCGCACCATCACCATCGTGTCGCCGGCTCCGGCCGGCGGCGTGACCGACATTATTGCCCGGGCGCTGGCGCAACGCTTCAACAAGTCCTGGGGCCAGCAGGCGGTGGTCGAGAACAAGCCTGGCGCCAACAACCAGCTCGCCGCCGAATTCATCGTCAACTCGCCGCCGGACGGCCACACGCTGTTCATTGCGCCGGACGGCACCTTCGTGGCCAATCCGGCGCTCTATCCCAAGCTGCCCTACGATCCCTACAAGAGCTTCACGCCGATCAGCGGCCTGATGATCATCAACCACGGCCTGATCGAGCATCCGTCGTTCGCGCCCAACAACGTCGCCGAGCTGATTGCGCTGGCGAAGCAGAAGCCCGGCGAGATCAATTACGGCACCTATGGCATCGGTTCGAGCGGCCATCTCAATATGGTGCTGCTGGAAACGATGTCCGGCATCAAGCTGCAGGCCGTGCACTACAAGGGCGCCGCGCCCGCCACGAACGATGTGGTCGCGGGCCATATCCAGATGGGCTTCGTCAGCGCCGGCGCGACGGTGCAACTGACGAAGGCCGGCAAGCTCAAACTCATCGCAGTCGGCGGCAAGAAACGCATTCCGCAGCTGCCTGATATTCCGACCGTCGCCGAAACCGTACCGGGCTTCGAGGCGGTGTCATGGTTCGGCCTGTTCGGACCGGCCGGCATGGCGCCCGACGTGGTGGCGAAGATCAACAAAGAGGTGCGCGATCTGTTTGCCGACCCGGAGTTCCAGAAGGCGTTTCTGGAGCGCTATCTGTTCCAGTCGATTGCGGGCTCGCCAGAAGAGTTGACGGCGTTCATCAAGTCCGAAGAACCGAAATGGCGGAAGATCATCCAGGACGCCAAGATCAAGGTGGAGTGAGTACCGCTTATGAGCGACAAGAAAAAGCTTCCGGCCGATCTGGAAAAATTCCGCGACAGCTATGTCGAGATGTTCGGCACGCTGCCGCCGCTGCCGGCGGCGCGTTTCGAGTTCTCCGGTGAGGTCAATCCGGACTTCCTCCGGGTGTCGGAGGAATTGCGCAAAGGCGCGTTCTATTCCGGCGTGATCGACATGAAGACCACGCAGCTCATCTTGTTCGGCATGCTGCTCGCCGAGCACAATCCGGTCGGCGCGCAGGCCCACGCCGCAGCCGCCCGGCGGGCGGGCGCGAGCTGGGAGGAACTTCACACGGTCATGCAGCTCGCCGCAGCGACTGGCGCGCTATGGGCTGCCAACAACGGCGGCTCGCTGCTCAAGACGCTGCGCGACAAGGAGCAGGGCGGGAAGTAGCCGCCCTTACTGCGGTAGCCTCGGCATCAGCTTGAGCGCATTGCCGCGCTCGATCCCGGCCAGGTCGGCAGCACTGAGGTTGAGGTCGGCGAGCCCTTTCACCGTCACGGCCGGGTCCCAGAACGGGAAGTCGGTGCCGAACAGCAGTTGCGACGCCGGCACGATGTCGAGGATCGCCTTCAGCGCGCCCGGCGTGGTGACACCAACCACATCGACGTAAATCTTCGACAGTTCCGCCTTTACGCCGGCGGGCACGCGGGCGCCAAGCTCCGGCCGTGTGCGCGACAGGCCGACCAGGCGGTTGGCGATCATCGCCAGCGCACCGCCGCCGTGCGAGAAAATCCACTTGATGTTGGGGCAGCGCGTGAACGTGCCGCTGAACAACAGGCTGACGATCGCGCGCGTGGTGTCAAACGGAAATTCGATCGTGGGCGGCGGAATTTCCGGCACCACGTCATAGGCAAAGCTCGCCGCGTGGGGATGGAAATAAACCACGGCGTTGCGGCGGTTGAGCTCATCGAACACCGGCGCGAAGGCTTTGTCGCCCGGATACTTGTCGATGTAGTTCGTGGTCAACGCGATGCCGTCGGCCTTAAGCGTGTCGAACACGTATTCGATCTCGCGCAATGAGCCATCGGTGTCCGGCAGCGCGAGCGTGGCGAAGTGCCCGAAGCGGCCCTTGTAGTCGCGTTGCATCTTGGCGGACTGCTCGTTGCAATCGCGCGCCAGTGCGCTCGACGCCTTGGGGTCGTTGTCGAGCCAGACGTTCGGCGTGCCGATCGACAGCACCGACACCGCGATGCCGTTCTTGTCCATCGCCTCGACGGTCTGAGCCGGCTCCCACTTGATGATGCGTTCGTAGAAGGCGTGCGTCGTGGCCTTCAGCACACCGCGGGTCTTTTCGACATAGGCCGGCGGGTAGGGATGGTTGTGGGTGTCGATGCGATGCGGTGCCATGGTTCACTCATGCCGAATTGGAGGGGCTTGCGGGCCGGGACGGGGGATTGAGCATTCGGGAGCCGCAGCATATCAATTCGGGCACGGATTGCAGCACGCGCAACGCGGGAGTTTGCCATGATCATCGACGGACCGGATTCGGTCACCAAGGCGGTGCTGGACGAGATCGCGCATGCGCCGAATCCCCGCTTTCGCGAGGTGATGTCGGCGCTGGTCAAGCACCTGCATGCCTTCGTGCGTGAGGTGAAGCTCAGCGAGGAGGAGTTCCACCAGGCCTGCGCGATCGTCAATTCGATCGGCCAGAGCTCCAACTCCTTTCACAACGAGGCGGTGCTGATGTCGGGCTCGCTCGGCGTCTCGACGCTGGTTTGCCTGCTCAACAACGGCGCGAACGGTGCGACCGAGACCACTGCGAACCTGCTTGGCCCGTTCTGGCGGCTGGACTCGCCCCGCACCGAGAGCGGCGGCTCGATCATCCGTTCGCAGACGCCGGGGCCGGAGCTGTTCGTCAACATCCTGGTGCAGGACCGCAAAGGCCAGCCGGTCGCCGATGCCGAGGTGGACGTCTGGCAATCCTCGACCGAGGGGCTCTACGAGAACCAGGATCCCACGCAGGCCGACATGAACCTGCGCGGCAAGTTCACCACCGGCAAGGACGGCCGTTTCTCGTTCCGCAGCATCAAGCCGGCCGGCTATCCGATCCCGATCACCGGGCCGGTCGGCGATCTCTTGAAGGCGCAGGGCCGTCACAACATGCGGCCGGCGCACCTGCATTTCCTGATCTACAAGACGGGGCTGAAGACCCACATCTCGCAGGTCTATCTGCCGGACGATCCGAACATCGAGACCGACGTGCAGTTCGGCGTCACCAAACGGCTGCTCGGCGAATTCGTGCGCCACGACGACAAGCCGCCGGCGCCCGGCGTGAAAACGCCGTGGTACTCGCTCGACTACACCTTCATCATGGACCAGGGCGTGGCGAAGCTGCCGCGCCCGCCGATCCAGGACAAGGCGACGTCGATGGAGATGCGGCCGGAGTATCTGCCGGCCAACCGCGCGCCCGCGATGGCAAAATAGTGATTGGTGTTGCGCTGACTCTATCCGCCTCATCCTGAGGAGCGGTGCGCAGCACCGCGTCTCGAAGGATGGGGCGGCCACATGGTTCGAGACGCGTTGCTTCGCAACGCTCCTCACCATGAGGCCGGCAGGGGCTGCGGGTTAGTCCCCGCCGCCGCCATCTCCGCCGCTGCCGCTATCGCTCCAGGTTCCGCTGTCGCCGCTGGAGCCGAAGCCGGTCCACTTGTGCAGCTCTTTTTTCCAGGCTTCGACCTCGGCGAGGTCCAGCGCGCTCTTCTCGCGCGCCTCCGCGAACCAGGCTTCGGCGAGCCGGTGCAGTTCGTCGGGGTTGAGCTTAGGGGCATTCATGGCGCGCACTATGGCGCGTAAACCTTGCCTTTTGGTTGTGCCGAACAATAAAAAGCCCTCCCCAAAATTTGGGGAGGGCTCATTGCGTTGGGCCGGGCGCTTACTTTTTCCGCGCGTCGGCGTAAGGATAAATCATCGTGCCGTTGGCGTATTCCGGCGGCCACAGGATCGGCTGCTTGTCGCCTTTCCTGAACTGGTCGAGGTTGTTCGGCTCGACGTTCTGGAACTGCGTCAGCAACTGCCGCGGCTTTAACCACTCGCCATCCGCGCCGAACGAAAGCTCGCCCACTACGGTCTTGAAGCTGTGGCTGTGGATGTATTGCGCGAGCTTGTCGTGGTCGAGGCTTTTGGTCTCGGTGACCGCCTGGGTCAGGATTTGTCCGGCGGCGTAGCCGAACGGCACGAAGGCGTAGCCAAGCGCATCGGTCTTCAGCTCCGCCGCCTTCGCCTGATAGCGCTTCATCACGTCTTCGAGGCCCGGGAAGTTGAGCTTGGGCGACGACACGAAGCTCTCGGCAATGACGAGGCCGTTGGTGACCGGCCCGAGCTGCACCTTGATCGGGGTGATCAGCATACCGATCATGGCGCCGCCGAACATCTTCGGGTTCAGCCCGATCTCGTTCGCCGCGCGGACAATACCGACGTTGTCCGGCGGATAGGCGCCGATATAGACGATGTCGGGGTTCGCCGCCTGCACGGCGCGCACCACCGGTGCGAAGTCCGTGGTGCTCGGCGGGTAGCTCTTGTCATAGACGATCCGGAAGCCGTGCTTCTTGAGCTCCGCGCGGGCGCCTTCTGCCGCGGCTTGGGCAAACTCGGCGTCGGCGGCGAGGATCGCGACCGTCGCGGGCTTCGGCTTCATCTGCGCTGCCATCTCGAAAAAGCCCTTCGAGAAGGCATTCACGCCGTCGGTGCCGACCGGCACCAAGGAGAAATACTTGTCGTACTTGAACTCGCGGTTGATGCCGATCGCCGTGAAGCTGATCGTCATCTTCTTGTTCTGAATGATGGTCGGCATCGCCGGCGCCA
>CAMDDZ010000139.1 GCA_945893145.1 Rhodoplanes serenus
CGCATCTTGGCGAGGTGCTTGCTGCCTTGCTCGTACAGCACCTTGGCGGTGTCCGCCGATTGCTTGACCTGCTGCTCCAGATTGCCGAGTTGGCTCGACATCTGGGTGAGAAGCTGGACCACGGTGCCGGAGCCGGCGGTGCCGGTGAGCGAGCCGGTGCGCTCGGAATCGGCGAGCTTATTGAAACGGATCGCCGCCATCTGGATATCGGGCAGCAAGCCTTGCGCCGCGAGCGCGTTGGAATTGGCGCGGTCGAGATCGCGCGTATAGGACTGCACGGTATTCGCCAGATGCTGCGAGATCGCAGCGGCGCCAGCGAGCGCGGACGCATTGAGCCAAGCCGACATCGCGATAATCATAACAGCGCCGAGCGCCATGCAGCCGAACAGCAGGCCGCGGCCGACGCCGTCGCGCACGTGCGGCATGAAGCGCATCAGGAAGGACCAGAAGGCGTAAATGCCGATCGAGACCGCGACCGCGTAGATCACGGCCGCGAAGAACACGACCGTCGCGTCGCCGTTCAGCAGTTCGCGCACGCCGAGATAGGTGTAGATGCCGCTGGCAAGAGCGAGCACGCCGAGCGTGACCCGCATGGTGATTTCAATGCGATGGACGCCGTCCCGTAAGGCTGTCGACATGAGTCTCCCCGCACGGTCGTTACCGTGCCGTCTGTCAAAGCCCCCCTGCTCCGTATCAGACAGCCATCGGGCTGAATTCGGACCGGAATGTGACGCGGTTGCGATGCGAACCGGATGTCGGATGACGTAACCTCCATCAGGTTTGGCGATGCCGCTAACCCGGAATTGTGACGATGCGGCGGCGCTTCGCCGCGCGTTTGAGCCGCGTAAACGGCTGGCGTCCGGCGAAGGCCGCGATTAAATTTGGCCGCCATGATTCGGGGGCTCTCACAAGAGATTTCGCTCCGCACGATTTTGATCGGCGTGCTCGTGGTCGCCGTGTTCTTCACCGGCACCACCTGGGCGCTGCATTGGCTGTGGCCGAGCAATCCGCTCGTCCAGAGCCAGAATCAGATTCAACCGCAGTCCACCACCGCTGTCACCACCGCGCCCGCCGCGGAACGGCCGGCGCTCCAGCCGGTGACCCGCACCTCATCCGTGATTGCGCCGGTCGCGATCGCCAATTCGGCGATCCGCGACACGATGGAGGCCGCGGCGCCACGCAACCTCAACGGCAAGCGCGACAATCCGCTGAGCGAAATCCTCGGCAAGGCCGACATCGGCTGGACCATCGCGCGCGGGCCGCTCGCCGTCGCGGGCGGACCGAACGGACTCGTCGTGTCGGCGCCGCTCACTGGCTCGATGCGGGCGACCGGTCAGATCGCCAACACGGCCGGTAACGTCACCGGCGCGCTCACCGGCATTGTCGGCGACGCGGTCGGCCGCAACGTCGGCAATCTCACGACGCGCGTGCTCGATCAGCGCGCCGACATTCGCGGCACCGTCACGGTGACGGCGCGCCCGGCGCTGCAACCGAACTGGCGCATCGAGCCACACCTTACCGGCCAGGTGTCGGTCGCCGATGGCGGCATGACGATCGCGGGCATCAAACTCAATGTCTCGACCGAGGTGAAGCCGCTGCTCGACCGCACGCTGCAGGAGCAGATGGCGCGCTTGCAGACCCAGCTGCGCAACGACCCGACGCTCGAAAATACCGCGCGGCGCGAATGGGCGAAGATGTGCCGCTCGATTCCGCTCGGCGCCGCGAGCCCCGACGCGCCCAAGCTCTGGCTCGAGGTGCGCCCGGTGCGCGCCGCAGCCGCCAGCCCGAAGATCGAGCAGGCCTGGACGATCCTCACCGTCGGCGTGCAGGCCGAGACCCGCATCGTGCCGAGCGAGACCAAGCCGAATTGTCCGTTCCCGCAGCGGCTCGACATCGTGACGCAGCTCGACCAAGGCAAGGTCGGCATCGCGGTGCCGATCGACGTGCCGTTCACCGAGCTCAACCGCATTCTGGAAAAGCAGATCAAGGGCAAGACCTTCCCGGACGATAAGGGCGATGCGGCCGCCGCCGTCACCGTCAACCACGCCACCGTCAGCCCGGCCGGCGACAAGCTCCTGATCACGCTCGACGTGAAAGTGAAAGAGAAGAAGAGCTGGTTCGGCTTCGGCGCCGACGCTGTCGTCAAAATCTGGGGCAAGCCGACGCTCGACCGCGAGAAGCAGGTTTTGCGGCTCACCGACATTGCGGTCGACGTCGATTCGGAAGCGGCGTTCGGGCTGCTCGGCGCCGCCGCCAAGGCCGCCATCCCGTATCTGCAGTCGGCGCTGGCCGAGAATGCGGTGGTCGATCTCAAGCCCTTTGCCGCCAACGCGCGCGCCGGCATCGAAGCCGCCATCGGCGATTTCCAGAAACAGGTCGACGGCGTGCGCGCCGAAACCGCCGTCACCGGGCTTCGCCTCGACAGTATCGAGTACGATTCCAAGACCTTGCGGGTGATCGCCGAGGCCGAGGGAACTGTGCGGGTGCAGATCACCAAGCTCGCGGCGCCCTGAGCCGACGTCATTCCGGGGCGCGCGAAAGCGCGATCCCGGAATCCATAAACCCGGTATTTCCGTGATCTGCACTGGGGTTATGGATTCCGGCTCTCGCCATAGCGCGTCGAAGACGCGCGTAAACGCGCTTATGGCTCGGCCGGAATGACAGCGGATTAACCGCTAGCAGGATTGCGCCCCCGACACGTTGACACCCCCCCTGGGGGGCCTACATTAAGGCCAGTTCCGAGGGGAGCTCCGCATGAAGGAGCTGAGAGACCGCGGGTTGCGGTGACCCTTTGAACCTGATCCGGGTCATGCCGGCGAAGGGACAGGACATCTCGTGGGAACCTCGGTTTTCCTTGCCAAGCTGATCGGGCCGCTCTGCCTGGCGCTCGGCGTCGCGTTGCTGCTGAACGGTGCATCGTTTCGCAAGCTGGCGCAGACCTTTATCGACAGCCCGGCTCTGATCTTCCTCTCCGGCGTCATCACGCTGCCGGCGGGGCTCGCCATCGTGCTCACCCATAATGTGTGGGCGAGCGACTGGCGCGTGCTCATCACCATCCTGGGCTGGCTGGCGCTGATCGCCGGCGCGATCCGCATCGTTGTGCCGCAACAGGCCGCCGGGATGGGCCGCAACCTGATCAACCATCCCCTCACGCCCGTCATCGCCGGCGCGGTCTATGCCGCGGCCGGTGCGCTGCTCTGCTACTTCGGCTATCTTCGCTAACAACCCGCCACTGGGAACACGACAATGAACAAGCCCATTTCCGCCTCCGAGCTTGCGACCCCCAAGGTCACCACCGGCCCGCTGCCCGGCTCGCGCAAGATCCATGCGTCACCGGAGAGCGCGCCCGACCTGCGCGTCCCGCTGCGCGAGATCGTGCTGTCGGAGGCCGCCGGCGAGCCGCCGCTGCCGATCTACGACACATCAGGCGTCTACACCGACAACGACGCCGCAATCGACGTCGAGAAGGGCTTGAAGCGCACCCGCATCGAATGGGTGAAGGAGCGCGGCGGCATCGAGGAATACGAAGGCCGCCCGATCAAGGCCGTCGATAATGGCAACGTCACCGGCAAGCACCTGGCGCGGAATTTCCCGAACACGCCGAAGCCGTGGCGCGCACTCGATGGCAAGCCCGTCACGCAATACGAATGGGCCAAGGCCGGCGTCATCACCAAGGAAATGATCTACGTCGCTGAGCGCGAGAACCTCGGCCGAAAGAAACAGCTCGACCGCGCCGAATGGGCGCAACAGGATGGCGAGAGCTTCGGCGCATCCGTGCCGCTGTTCATCACGCCGGAGTTCGTGCGCTCGGAAATCGCGCGCGGCCGCGCCATCATTCCGTCGAACATCAACCACGCCGAACTTGAGCCGATGATCATCGGCCGCAACTTCCTCACCAAGATCAACGCCAACATCGGCAACTCCGCCGTCACCTCTTCGGTTGAAGAGGAAATTGAGAAGATGGTGTGGGCGATCCGCTGGGGCGCCGACACGGTGATGGACCTCTCCACCGGCCGCAACATCCACAACACCCGCGAATGGATCCTGCGCAATTCGCCGGTGCCGATCGGCACCGTGCCGATCTACCAGGCGCTGGAGAAGGTCGATGGCGATCCGGTCAAGCTCGACTGGGAGTGCTACAAGGACACGCTGATCGAACAGTGCGAGCAGGGCGTCGATTATTTCACCATCCACGCCGGCGTCCGCCTCGCCTACGTGCCGCTGACCGCCAACCGAGTCACCGGAATCGTGTCGCGCGGCGGCTCGATCATGGCAAAGTGGTGCCTGTCACGTCACAAGGAGAGCTTCCTCTACG
Source organism: Rhodoplanes serenus (assembly GCA_945893145.1). Classification (GTDB taxonomy): domain Bacteria; phylum Pseudomonadota; class Alphaproteobacteria; order Rhizobiales; family Xanthobacteraceae; genus Z2-YC6860. Next base: position 4,316 of record CAMDDZ010000139.1, read on the forward strand.
AGCGCTTCGACGAAATCTGCGACCTGATGCGCAAGTATGACGTCAGCTTCTCGCTCGGCGACGGTCTGCGCCCGGGCTCGATCGCCGACGCAAACGACCGCGCGCAGTTTGCCGAACTCGAGACACTCGGCGAGCTCACGCAGATCGCCTGGAAGAAGGGCTGCCAGGTCATGATCGAAGGCCCCGGCCACGTGCCGCTGCACAAGATCAAGATCAACATGGACAAGCAGCTCAAGGAGTGCGGCGAGGCGCCGTTCTACACCTTAGGCCCGCTCACCACTGACATCGCGCCGGGCTACGACCACATCACCTCGGGCATCGGGGCCGCCATGATCGGCTGGTTCGGCTGTGCCATGCTCTGCTACGTGACGCCGAAGGAGCATCTCGGCCTGCCCGACCGCGACGACGTCAAGGAAGGCGTCATCACCTACAAGATATCGGCGCATGCCTCCGACCTCGCCAAGGGCCACCCGGCGGCGCAGCTTCGCGACGACGCGCTCTCCCGCGCGCGCTTTGACTTCCGCTGGGAGGATCAGTTCAACCTCGGTCTCGATCCCGACACCGCGCGCGAATACCACGACGAGACGCTGCCCAAGGACGCGCATAAGGTCGCGCACTTCTGCTCGATGTGCGGACCGAAGTTCTGCTCGATGAAGATCACACAGGATGTGCGGGATTATGCGGCGGGCCTCGGCAACAACGAGAAGGCCGCGCTCTATCCGGATGCCGCCAAGCAGGGCTTGTCCGCCGAAGCCTTGGCGAAGGCGGGCATGGACCAGATGTCGGAGAAATTCCGGCAGATGGGGAGTGAGGTGTATGTCGCGGCGGATGCGGTGAAGGAGAGCAATAAGGCGTTGTGACCGAGCTGATGCGTGCCGCAGATCGTGATCATCGCCGGCCCCAATGGCGCAGGCAAAACCACGTTCGCGAATGAATATCTATCAAGCGAAGAGATTCGCTTCGAGTTCGTCAACGCGGATGAGATCGCGCGCGGATTGAAGGGCGAACCGCATCATCTTTCTGATATTCGCGCGGCCAGAATGATGCTCAGCCGTATCGACGGACTCGTCGAAGCCAGCGCCAATTTTGTTATTGAAACAACTCTGGCGAATCTGACCTATGCGCAGAAAATTCCAGAATGGCGCAAGCAGGGTTACAGCGTGTCGCTTGTGTATCTGCGTCTGAGATCAATTGCCGAGTCTGTCGCTCGGGTGCGCAAGCGTGTAGCGGCCGGCGGCCACAGCATCCCTGACGACGCGATCAGGCGGCGCTTCGGCAAGAGCAACACGTATTTCGAGAGCATCTACAAACCGATCGTCGATGCGTGGTATCTGTGGGAAAGTCGGGAAGGCAGCTTCGTTCTCCTCGATTCACAGGAGCAGCAATGAACCAAAGGCTCGATCTCGCAAAAGTCGAAGCGGCCCTGAAGCGCGCGGCTCATAAGGCGCTCCACGGCACACGTGAGGAGCGATCGGGACGCTTTCTCCTGGAGAAAACCCGGCAGCCTGTCCGAAATGCGCGTCACGACGCACCGAAGAAAGGCGCACGTAGAAAGGACTAAAGGACTAGGGAAGCCCGTGGGGCTGGCTCATCATCCGCCGCATTGCATCAATTCCAACAGTTACTACCTACTCACGATCGTCTCGGAGCCTCCCTCCAGTCCGCAGGTGCCCCATGTCCGAAGTCACATACGAAATCGTCCAGCACGACGGCGGCTGGGCCTACAAATCCCAGGGTGTGTTCTCGGAGCCCTACCCCACGCATGCAGCAGCGCTGAAGGCGGCGCAGCTTGCCGCGGCCGAGCAGAAGGTCCCCGGCGCCGCGGCGACCATCGAGTTCGAGGACGCGAGGGGCAAGTGGCACACCGAAACCGACCGTGGCGACGATCGGCCGTCCACGTCGATCAAGGACGTCAAAGGCTGAGCGGCGCCCCCTCGTCCGGCTTCGTCAGCCCGCCGGCCTCCGGGCGGCCCGCCACAAGCGAGCGCGCGCCGCGCCCCATCCATTTCAGCATGACCCACATGAGCACGAGGACCATCATGATGCACGCCATGACGAGGTGACGCCCCAAGCCGAGCGTCCTGAACACGAGCTCCAGCCGGCCGGCCGGGTCGATCGCCGCAGCGACCTGCTCCATCATGGCCTTGCTCGCATCGAACGCTGTGTTCACGAGCCGCGCGTCGTACCACCAGATCGCAGCGAGAACGATATAGGACAGCACCACCAGCGCGATCACCTGCGAAATCGCCCGGGCCACCGTCATGCGGCGCTCGCCGGACCCGAGCACCATATTTCTCAACGCCGTGAACACCAACGTGACGACCAGCATGATGGCCCCGATCACGA
>CAMDDZ010000140.1 GCA_945893145.1 Rhodoplanes serenus
CAACAGGCGGTTCTACCCGTTCAACGCCTTCCGCTCGCTCCTTGGTATCGCGGGCAACGTCGGGGCACCGACCTTCGGCGAACTTTACTCGGGAGAGTGGCAGCACCCTACATGTAGTAGGTGTCTGCGTTAACCGGATAGGCAAGGAATAATGAAGTGCATCAAAGTAATTATCAGACGTTCTAGGCGTAGTTGCTTGATGATTGTCAGATATAGCCAAAACATACTGATTTTATTTGGTTTTTAGCATTGCTAATACTTGGATAAACCTTACTATTGAGGAGTCGTTGGGAGAGAAAGTGATCATGACAATGCCGAACGCCAGCGATTACCGGAAGCGCGCACAGGAATGCGTGGAGTTGGCGCAGATGGTGCGGACTCCCGAACAGCGCATCATGCTGCTGCACATCGCAGAGACATGGCTTCGTCTCGCCAGTGACGCGACAGACAAGTTTACATTGCGGGTCGTAGCCGCAGCGCCGGAGCCGACTCCCGGTGGCGGCCTGACGGCCCAATAGGCGCGGGCAATCGGGGGCGTTTGCGATTGAGAATAATTTTGGACAGCGCCCGTGGCGCGGTCAGCGCGGGGCAGCAGTGCCCGCGCAAGAGGAGATGAAGAAGAGAGATGTCTTTGCAGCATCCGACCGGCGGTGGCCGGGGTGAGCGCCCGCCGGTTCCCGATTGCCCAACCTGTCAGCGTCCGATGGCGCTCAGGCTCGTCATGCCGCTGGTTTCGCCGAGCGGCTTCGACGAAGTCACCTACGGCTGCGAGATATGTGAAGCCGAAAGCAAACGCACCGAGAATCGGCGCTAGCATTTCGGGAGCATTTTTCTGTTTGCGTCATTTGCGTTTACGTCAAATGACGCAATGATTTAGCGCGCTGAGCAAGTCTTGCATTTCCGACGGCCGCTCCCATCTTGGCTTTCGTGAGAACAACCGAACTTCCCCGCGCCGCCTTTGATTTTACCCGCACGCAATCGCGGCAAGAGCGCATTGCGCGCATCGATGCGCTGGCGTCATTGCTCGACACCGCGTTCTTCATTCCCGGAACCAACATCCGCTTCGGTCTCGACGCGCTGATCGGCCTTGTGCCGGGCATCGGCGACGCCGTCACCACTCTGATGTCGCTCTACATCGTGCGCGAGGCGCGCGAACTCGGCGCGCCGACGCACGTCATTCTGCGCATGTTGGCCAATGTCGCGCTCGATGGCGTGATTGGCGCGGTGCCGCTGGTCGGTGACGCCTTCGACGTGGTGTGGCGCGCCAATCGCCGGAACATCGCGCTGTTGCGCAAGCATCTGGACAAGCCGTGAGCGCGCCGCTGGTGGTCACGATCCCGCATCGGCTCGGCCGGCAGGAGGCCGCGCGCCGCCTCAAGGACGGCCTTGGCAACGCGCGGCAGAACTACAGTCAGTTCCTGACCGTCGAGGACGAGGTCTGGAGCGGCGACACGCTCCGCTTCCGGGTCCGCGCGCTCGGCCAATCGGCCGGCGGCGTCATCGACGTGCTGGACGACCAGCTCCGGCTGGAAGTGACGCTGCCGTGGCTGCTATCCAAGCTGACCGACCGGTTCGTGCCCGCAATTCAGAAAAGCGGCACGCTGATGCTGGAAAAGAAGTAACGCCGCGGCGCCGCCCGCTCAGTGCACCCGATTACCGGCTCGCGCCGAGCGCTTTGAGTTCAGCGCTGGCCGCCCACCATCCAGCCCGGACCTTCGGACAATCCTTCGCAGCCGCGAGGCGGAAACGCCGCGCCGCCTCGTCCTTCGTGCCCTGCCGCAGCGCCATCTGGCCGATGAAAAAATTGGCCTCGCACGTCTGCTGGAGCTTCTGGGGCGGCGGTGTTTCGGCGGCGGCAAGCACGTCGTCTGGCGTCGATTGCCCGAGCAACAGCTGCATCAAGGGGCCCGGCCAGAGTTTCTTGGAGAAACCCATGCCCTCCATCCGCAATATGGCTTGCGCCAGCACGCTCGGCTGCTTGGCGCGCACGTTGACGAGATCGAGCCACAGCGTCTTGTAGAGGTCGAGCGGGGATGAAGGCTGCATCGTGCTGGCTTGGACGATGTCGCCCTGCGCCTTGCCGAGCGCACCGGAATAGAGGTGCGCGATGCCGCGGCTTAGATAATAGGTGTCGTTGGTCGGATGCAGCTGGATCGCGTCGCTGTAATCAGAGATCGCGCGATTAAGTTCGCCCTTCGCCGCGTAGGCATCACCGCGGCTGTGGTAGCCCCAGAGCACGTTGCGGTCGCGCTTGATCGCCTCGTTGTAATCGGCGATGGCGCGGTCGTATTCACCCTTCTTCACGTAGGCGTCGCCGCGGCCCCGGTACAGCTCCGGTAAGGGATCGAGCAGAAGGTCCTCGCGTGACGCCGCGTAGAGCTGGATCGCGCGGGTGTAATCGGCGATGGCGCGGTCGTAGTCCTGCTTGAAGCGGTAGTACAAGTCGGCCCGCTTGCCATGAAGCTCGCCCAAGTCGCCGCCCCTGAAGCGTCCCGACGCGATGGCGCGGCTGCAGGCCGCAATGGCGGCGTCGGGCTGCGGACCATAACCGCAATCGCTCTGATCGCTGGCCGGCGACGCTGCGGCGGGTGTTGTCGCCATTGCACCCGCCAGCATCACGCTCAGCGCGAACGCGCACCAAATTCGATTCATGTGAGCCACCCCCGCAGCAGTTTAAGAAACAGCCGCAAGTGCCACAAACTCGTGTTGGTTGAGGAGCATGCGCGACGCCAGCGAAAGACTATCGCCTAGGACACAGCGCCGTCGCAGGCGCGCCGCAGCACTTGGCCGGGCAGGGCGCCCGAGTGCACCGCGTTCTCCACCACCAGCGCGCCGTTGACGATGACGCTGGTGCGCGCGCCGGTCGGGTATTGGTGCGGGTCCTGGTAGGTGGCCCGGTCGCGGAAATCGGCCGGATCGAAGATCGCAATGTCGGCGCGGAAGCCCTCGCGCAGCAATCCGCGATCCTTCAGTTTGAGCGCGCGTGCGGTGGCGCCTGTCATCTTGTGGATCGCGGCTTCGAGCGGCAGCGCGTTCTTCTCGCGCACGTAATGGCCGATGATGCGCGGGAAGGTTCCGTAGAAGCGCGGATGCGGCATGCCCTGGCTCACCGTGCCGTAGGTCGCGACGCAATTGCCGTCGGAGCCGACCAGCGCCGAGCGCGAGCGGACGATGTCGGTGATGTCGTCCTCCGAGATCGAGGTGACCAGCACGCGCGTCGCGCCCTTGTCGTCGATCAGGTACTGGCAGAGCGTATCGACCGGGTCGGCGCCCTGCGCCTGCGCGAGCGCGCCGATGGTTCGGCCGGCGTATTGCGGCAGGTTCGGCGAAATCGAGATCTGCACGCAGTCCCAGGACGGGATGCGGCCCCAGTTGTTCAACCCGTCGCGCGCGATGTCTAAGCGAATGCGCTCGCGCGTCTGCGATTCGCCCAGGCGGGTGAGCATCGCCTCGACGCCGCCGGCCTGCACCCATGCCGGCAACAGGTTTTTCAGCGGGTTGGAACCGGCCGCATACGGATAGGCGTCGCAATCGACATCGAGTCCGCGCGCCTTGGCGGCTGCGATCATGTCGAGAGCGGCGCGCGCTTTGCCCCAATTGTCGGTGCCGGAGCATTTGAAGTGCACGATCTCGACATGCACACCGCATTGCTCGGCAACGTCGATGGCTTCGGTGAGCGCCTCGATCACCTGGTTCGATTCATCGCGCAGATGGGTGAAGTAGCCGGCGTTGTGTTTTTTCAGCACGTGGCCGAGCGCGATCATTTCGTCAGGCTGTGCGTAGGAGCCGGGCGGCGTGAACAGGCCGGACGACATGCCCAGCGCACCGGCGTTGAGGCCGTCTTCCAGCAGCGCCCCCATCTGCTGCATCTCGGCGGCCGTGGGCGCGCGGTTCGCCATGCCCATCGTCATCAGGCGCAGCGTGTTGTGGCCGACCAGCATGCCGGCATTCACGGCGGTGGCCGGGAAGCTGTCGAGGTAGTCCGGGAACGTGGTCTCGCGGAACGGCAGCCACGGCGCGCTCGGCGACAGATATTCCTTCAGCAGCGCGACCTTGCCGGGCAGGCAGGGCGCCACCGAAAACCCGCAGTGGCCGATGATCTCGGTGGTGACGCCTTGCCGGACCTTGCTCTCGGCCTTCGGATTGATCGGTAGCGTGAAGTCGGAATGCGTCTTGATGTCGATGAAGCCCGGCGCGACCGCGAGCCCCTTGGCGTCGATGGTTTTGGCCGCATCACCCGCGACATTGCCGGTCGCGGCAATGCGCCCGCCCGCGATCGCGAGATCGCCGGCCACGCCCGCGGCGCCGCTGCCGTCGTAGAGGGTGCCGCCGCGAATGATGATGTCGTGCATGACGCGGACCTAAGCGGCCATGATCGAGCCGTCGCGCAGGCCCGCGATCAACTCATCCACGTCGCCCCTGATCTTGGGACCGTGCGTGCGCATCTCGGAATATTCGTGTTCGCTGATGAGATCGGACAGACCGGTCTTGAAGTGCGGCCAGGTTTGCGCATTCGCCCACCAGGCCTGCACGCGCGGTCGCGCGCCGGTCCAGGCATCGAGCAAGCCGAGATAGTCGAGCCGCGCCGCAAACGGCATCAGGTTGATGTCGGCGAGCGTCGGCTGCGCCCCCAGCACCCACGGCCCGCCAGTCTCGGCCAGCGTCTCGTCGAGGAATTTCCAGCCGCGCTCATAGGCCGCGATGGCGTGCAGCACGAACGGCGAGCGCACACCATGCTCATAGGTGGATTTGAAGCGGTCGCGGCGGCGCGGATCGCCGATGTTGCGAAAGCGCGTCTGCCGTTGCGCCTCCGTCATGTTGCGCATGCGCTCGCGGAACATGGCCGAGAAGCTGATTTCGGTGACGCCTTCGAACAGTGCGTCATCGACCATCTTGCTCCACAGCCGCATCCTGGTGCGCTGCCAGGGGTCTTTGGGAATCAATGGCGGATCGGGAAAGGTCTCGTCGAGATATTCGCAGATCAGCGTCGACTCGATCACCGGCTTGCCGTCGTGAACCAGGGTCGGCACCACGCCCTTTGGGTTGAGCTTGAGGTAGTTCGCGTCGTACTGCTCGCTCTTGAACAGATCGACGCGGATCGCCTGCCACTCCAGGCCCTTGGCGCGCAGCGTGATGCGCACCTTCTGGCAGCACACCGAGTTGCCAAAATCGTAGAGCGTGATCATCGCGACAGATTGCGGGCTTCGGCGTCGCGGCGCAACTCGGTCGCCAGATAAACCAACATCGCCACCATCATGATGGTGGCGATGCCGGTATCCTGATCGCTCGCGAGGCTGTTGCGCTGCCTAGAAGTTGTCGCCGACTTCGTCGACGAACTGCGAGGCGCGCTCCATGCGCGGCCCTGACGCAGCGAAAAACACCATGCCCTGTTCGGGCGCGCAGCGCACGATCACCGAATAGTCGCCCTGTTCGCCGAACACCGAGAATGCCAGCACGCGCGAGACGCGGAACGAGGCCTTCTTGAAGACCTCCTGCGCGCGCTTCTTGCAGGCCTCCAGGTTCATCTTGGTCGGGCTTGCCTTGACCGCCATGCTCGGCCCCGCCAGAGCCGCGCCGCCCAATCCGCCGCACAACAGAATCGATACAGTGCTGCAGACAGCCGCCGCAGCCCGGAAACTCGTCATCATGGCCTCTCCCCAGGTGGTCGTGGCCGCAACCGTAAAGCTGAAAACGCCGCCGCCATAGGGGCAAAGCCCAGGATTTTCGCGGTATTTTGTCAGGGGCATTGCGCCCAACAAGAACATATTGCGAACTGAGAACAAATAGTGTACAAAGCCGTTTCATGGGCTTGGGCGCAACGAAACAGTCGGGAGGCGCCCGGTTTGTCGGCCCCTCGAATCCCGGCATAAGGAGCGCGACAATGGCCCCGGCTGCCCTGCGTGTGATCGAAGGAAATTCTATGGACAAGACCAAGGCGCTGGACGCGGCGCTGTCCCAGATCGAGCGGAATTTCGGCAAGGGCTCGATCATGAAGCTTGGCAAGAACAACAGATCGATGGACATCGACGTGGTGTCTACCGGCTCGCTGGGGCTCGACATCGCGCTCGGCGTCGGCGGGTTGCCGCGCGGCCGTGTGGTGGAAATCTACGGGCCGGAATCGTCGGGCAAGACCACGCTGGCACTGCATTGCGTTGCCGAGGCGCAGAAGAAGGGCGGCATTTGCGCCTTCATCGATGCCGAACACGCGCTCGATCCGATCTATGCCCGCAAGCTCGGCGTGGCGGTCGACGACCTTTTGATCTCGCAGCCCGACCACGGCGAGCAGGCACTGGAGATCGCTGACACGCTGGTGCGCTCCGGTGCGGTCGACGTGCTGGTGGTCGATTCGGTTGCGGCGCTGGTGCCGCGCTCCGAGCTCGAAGGCGAGATGGGCGATCAACAGCCCGGCCTGCAGGCCCGCCTGATGAGCCAGGCGCTGCGCAAGCTCACCGCCTCGATTAACAAGTCCAACACCATGGTGATCTTCATC
>CAMDDZ010000141.1 GCA_945893145.1 Rhodoplanes serenus
CAAGGCCAATCCGGGAAAGATCGCCTATGCGTCCGCTGGGCCTGGCTCGACCAATCATCTGTGCGCGGCGCTGTTCGAGAAGATGACCGGCGTGCAGATGGTGCATGTGCCGTATCGCGGCGGTGCGCCTGCCGTGGCCGACACGGTCGGCGGGCAGACCCAATTGTTCTTTACCGCAGGCACGCAAAGCCTCGAACACGTCAAGGCGGGAAAGCTGCGCCTGCTGGCCGTGACCGAAGGTAGGCGATCATCGCTGCTTCCCGATGTGCCCACCGTGGGTGAAACCGTCCCCGGCTACGAGATGTCGGTCTGGTACGGCGCTTTTGGGCCTGCCGGCATGCCGCCGGCCATTGTTGCCAAGCTGAATGCCGAGATCAGCCGCATTCTCTTTCTGCCCGACGTGAAGAAGAAGTTGGGGGACATCGCCGTCGAAGTCGCCAAGATGACGCCAGAGGAACTAGGCACGTTGACGCGCGATGACTCCGAGAAATGGGGCAAGCTCATCAAGGAGCTTGGGGTCACGCCGCAATAATATTCGAATTCCAGCGAGCGGATTTGTCGCTTGATGACATTGCCGATCAATGACGCCAATGAAAGCGCGATGGACTAGAGTTTAATTGGTTGCAGCTTGCTCGATTTCCGCTCCGCACGGCAAAGCGGAAGTCATGACTCTTTGTGAGTCTTGCGCCATTTCGCCTTTGACCTGAGAGGTGTCGCGGTCATCGAATATGACAGCGGCTTGCGACCGGTTTGAACCTTTGCGGCTTGTCCAGCGACAAAGATTGAATGCTGCGGATCGAAACCGGAGGCTCTGGGTGCCATGCCCTTGGATAGACGGCTGCTCATCACGAGCGCGGTTTTCCTTGCTGGCATCGTTGGGACACTGGTGCTTCTCAGGGTCACGGGCGTGCAGCGCGATCAGAGCGTCATCGTCCTCATTGCCTGGCTCTGTGTGCTGGCTGGGTTCTGCATCGGCAAGCTGCGAGCAAGATGAAACCTAGGCCGGAGCCTTCCGGCTTTGCTCTGACGCGGCCGTAAGGCCCTGGCATCGCGCCAAACAATTATGACAGGGATCGAACGAGACAGACGAGAGCCGCGACCAATAGCGGATGAGGATCATCTCATCCCACAAAAAGGCATACGTCCATGTCGCTCGTCTCCAAACTAACCCTGACTGCAACGGCGGCGCTCTGCCTCACGGCGGGAGTCGCAACTTCGGTCTCTGCTGCATCGCTCAGTCTCAACCGCGTTTCCTCCGCGTCCTCCTCGCGATGGAACATGGTGATGCTCAACCCGCAACCCTTGCCGCCGCGCTACGCCGTGGGATCCGTGGTGTCGCGGGGCAGCTGGGTCATGCTCAACCCCCAGCCGCTGCCGCCGCGTTATTTCGTCCGGACTTTCCGCTAAGGTCCCGGGCGTTGCCGCAACGCGGTCTTTGAAGACAGGCGCGAGCCGGTGCCCCCGGCTCGCGACCTAGACTCTGATCCGATCGAATCGGATCAGAGTCTAGTTTTTTGCTGTTTGAGCATGATCTTTTCCGAAAACCGGTTTCCACTTTTCGGGATCATGCTCTCGTCGTGCTTCTTCTTTATCGCGTTATTCTCTCGCCGCCGTGACCGCGCGGAGCGCGTCGACGAGGCCAGCGCCGAATTCCCGGTCGCGCCCCTTGGGGCCGAGATCCCGCGCCGTGCGCATCAGGATCGCGCGGATTTCCTTGGCGGTGAGCTTGGGATTGCGCTCGATCATCAAGGCCACAATGCCGCTGACCTGCGCGGCGGCGACCGACGTCCCGGTGGTGAGCTGGTAAGCCCCCTCGGGTGCCGGCACCAGAATGTTCACGCCAGGCGCCGCAACCGCGATGTGATTGCCGCGAACCGCGCGTGAAAACAGCGCGTCATTGACATCGATCGCGGTGACGGCGATCACGTTGGGATCGGCAGCCGGATAGAGCGGCGGAGAATCTGGCCCGGCATTGCCGGAGGCAGCGATCAGAACCGCGCCCCTGTTGGAGGCCTTAAGCAGCGCCTCCTGCAGACGCGGGTCGGACGGGCCGGCAAAGCTCATATTGATGATGCGGACTCCGCGCTCCACCGCGAAATCGAGCCCCTTCAGAATGTTCATCGAAGTGCCTTCGGCCGTGTTGGCTTTCGGGCTGAACGCACTCACGGTGACCAAGCCGACCCGCGGCGCAACGCCGAGCAAGGAGTGCCGCGCCGCAATCGCGCCCGCCATGCCGGTGCCATGCGGATGCGGCTGCACCGTATCGCCGGTAGCGTTGAAGTTGGCGACAATCGCGCCGGCAAGATCGGGGTGCTCGGCATCGACGGTGGAGTCGATGACCGCAACGAGAGTTTGGTTTCCCGTCGCAAGGCGGTGGGCGTCCGGAATATGGAGTTTGACCGGAGCGTATTGGTCGCTGTTGAGCGTGAAGTTTTGCGTCGTTTCGAAAAGGTAATTCGGTTGTGCGCCGAAGAACGGCCCTTTCGACAACGCCGTGATGACTGAAGGAACCGAGTCCCCGCGATCGATGCGCCAGCGATGCAACGTGCGCCCGAGCAGCGCGATGCGGACCGACTCGAGCCGCGTCAGCCCCAGCCTCGCCGCGGCGGCATCGAGTGCCCGCGTCGACACGCTCGCATTGGCTTCGAGCAAGACCTCATTGGGGACGAAGCGCGTTTCGCCGACCCGCGGCAGGTTGAAACCGCGGCGCAACGGCGACGCGCTTGGCGTCCCGCTCAGCGTCCCCCTAGGCGGCACTTGGGGCGGCGCCGCGGATGGGTTGACTGAAATTCGTGAAAAATCCGGCTCAGGTTGCGGCGGCAGATCGGGCAGCCGATCCGGCGGCTTGGCGAAAACCTGGTTGGCGATGATGATGCCAATAATGCCGATGACGATGCCGCCAATAATGTAGGTCGTGTTGCGCGACGAGTTGGAGCTCGAAGGCGGCGCAGCTTGGGGTTGAGTGGTTGGCGGCGGCGGAGGCGGCGGCGCGATTTGGGCGCGGGCGTCGGCGATGACGGTCACCGTCAAAAGACCGGCCAGGAGCCAGCGAACTGCTGCGACTCCGGTTAACTTTCGAATGCAAGCCCCGATCAGGACAGGATTCTTCTGCACCGAGCCCTACGAACGTTACGGCAGTCCCCGCGGACCTCATAGCACAGGCGTTGGGGTGCTGCGCTAAAAACCGACACGCTATTCACGCGCAAAAAAGGCGGATTCATGAGTTCCCGCCCCGCGCTTATTTTGGTGCTTATTCGTGAGCCTGTGTTGGGGGATCGCCTCGATCAATCGCAATGTCGACGGCCATAACGCCCTCGCCCGCGGGTTTGACAATGATGGGATTGAGATCGAGCGCGCGGAACTGACCGGTGTTTGCCAGCGCGAAGTGACTGAGCCGGACCAGAAACGTCGCGAGCGCATCGATGTCCCCGGCGGCGCGACCGCGCGCGCCGAGCAGCACGGGCGATGCCTTGAGACGCAGGATCATCCGCAAGGCGTCGTCCTTGCCGAGCGGCGCCATCTCGATTGCGGTGTCGTTGAGAAGCTCGACGAAGATGCCACCCAGCCCGACCACGATGGCCGGCCCATAGAGCGGATCGTCGATGATGCCCGCATAGGCTTCGGCAAGACCCGCAACCATCGGCTGGACCAGAATCTGGACATCGGCGAAACCGGCGCGCTGCGCGTTCGCCACGACCTCGCGATATGCCGCCGCAACCTCGGCATCAGTCGCGCAGTTAAGCCACACGCAGCCGATATCGCTCTTGTGCAGCAGGCCGGGCGCCGTCGCTTTGATGGCAACCGGCCCCGCGAAGGCGCGCAGCGCGGCGATGGCGCCCTCCTCCGACTTCACAATGCGCGCATCCACGATGGCGACGCCGCTTTCGGTGAGCGCCCGGCGCGCCTCCCAAAAATCCCATCCTGCGGCGCGAGCGCCCGGGGCCGCTGCTTCGCCCGGTGGCCGGGCCGAAAAATCGTGCAGCTGCGCAATATGGCGCAACGCCTCGATGGTGCTGGCGACACCCAGCAGCAATGGGATTTCCGCCGCATGCAACATCGCCACCAATTCGGCGTCGAGCGGCCCGAGCGGGCTGACCTGATAGGCCACGATGGCGCGCTTAGCCGGACGGGCCGCGTCGGCGATGGCGGAGGCAATGCGGCGCATCCGGTCGTGTGGCGCCGGGCCGGCATTCACCGCGACTGCGACGATCGGCTTGCCTGGATCGCTCAACACCGCGTCGAGCAGCCGCGTCATGATGCCCGGATCGTAGAACACCGCGCCGGTCGCATCGATCGGATTGGTGACGGCCCCGAGTTCCGGCAGCACCGCCCTGAGCCGATCCTCGGTCGAGGCGTGAAGCTTGGCGAGTTTCAGCCCGGCCGCATCGAGATGATCGGCCGCGAGCGCTGCGCCGCCACCACTGCCCGACACCAGAACCACGTCGCTGCTGGCCTCCCCATCGCGCCGCAACTGCGCAAACAACGCAATTGTCTCGACGAACTCGTCGTAGCTTGCCGCCTGAACGATGCCGCAGCGGCGCAAGAACGCCGACAGAATTTCGGCGTTGCCGGCCAGCGCCCCGGTGTGCGAACGCGTCATCACCTGGCCCGCCGCCGACCGGCCGACGTGGACGAACACCATCGGCTTGCCCTGCTGGCGCGCGGCGGCGGCAACGCGTTCGAGCTTTCGCGGATTTTTCAAATCCTCGACAATCGCGGCGACGATCTTCACCTCCGGATCGGCCACGAAATACTCGGCATAGTCCTCGATGGTGGCGCCGGCCTGATTGCCGCACGACACGAAATAGGAAAATCCCACCTTGCGGTCGCGGATCAGCGGCCCAAACGCGAAGTTGCCGAGACTGCCGCTTTGCGACACCAGCGCGACCGGGCCTTGTTGCAGCGGCTTCGGCACCACGCCGTTGAACGCCACCATGCCGGTTTTGACGTTGACGACGCCGAAGCAGTTCGGCCCGCAGATGCACATGCCCTGTTGCACCAGGGCCTTCAGCCGCGTTCCGAGTGGCCCGTTCTGGGCGTCATCCTCGAAACCGCCCGCCAGCACAATGGCGGCGCGGATGCCGCGCGCGAACGCCTGCTCCAACACATCGCAAGCCGCCCGCGCCGGGATCGCGATGACGATGCAATCGACCGTGTCGGGAAGCTCCTGCACTGAGGGGTAGCACCGGGTGCCGAGCACATCCGTGTAGCGCGGGTTTACAGCGAAGACGCCGCCCTTGAAGCCCGCATCACGCAGGTTTGCCACCACGCTGGTGCCCCGGCCGGGCTGCTGCGACGCTCCGATGACGGCAATGGCGCGGGGATCGAGCAGAGCCCGGATCGATGGCATTGAATTGGATATCCCGATGGCGGGTATAGTGTGCGGCATATTGAACTTGATCGGAGCATGATGTGAAGCCGCCCGGCATCGCCAGAACCATGATGGGCCGCGGACGCCTCGCGGCGTTCGCGATTGCGCTCACGAGCGCCATCGCGGCCTCACCGTCGGCCAGCCGGGCCGAAGACTACCCGTCGCGGCCGGTCACCATCGTCATTCCTTTCACGGCCGGCGGACCCGCCGACACCGCCGCGCGCACGATTTCCGAAGTGCTGCGGCATCATCTCGGGCAGCCGCTGATTGCGGAAAATCGCCCCGCCGCCAGCGGCATCACCGGCACCGAGGCGGTGGCGCTGGGCGAAGCCGATGGCTACACGCTGCTGCTCGGCGGCATTGCGGCGCTGGTTCTGATCCCGCCGGTACAAAAGGTCCGCTATGACGTGCAAAAAGACCTCGCGCCGCTCGGCCTGATTTGGCGCTCGCCGCAGGTGTTCGCGGTTCGCTCGACACTTGGCGTCAACACGGTCGCGGAGTTCGTCGCCTACGCCAAGGCAAACACGGGCAAGGTCACCATCGGATCGGCCGGCACCGGCACTGTCACGCATCTGGCCGGCGAACTGCTCAAGCGCGAAAGCAGTATCGATCTGCTGCACGTGCCCTACCGCAGCACCGCCAATTCGCTGACCGATCTGGTTGGCGGCCATATCGATGCGATCTTTGGCGACGTCGCAATCCTGCAGCCGCACGTGCAGAGCGGCGCGATCCGCTCGCTGGCGATCACTTCGCCCGAGCGCTCCCCATTGCTGCCCGATCTGGCAACGATGGCCGAAGCCGGCTACCCGCGCGTTCAGACCGAAGTCTGGTACGGCCTGCTGGCGCCGGCGCGCACGCCCGCCCCGATGCTGAATCGGCTCAGGGCTGCGGTTGCGAGCGCCCAATCCGATCCGGCGTTCCGCGAGAGCTTGAGCAAGTTCGGTATTCGGCCG
>CAMDDZ010000142.1 GCA_945893145.1 Rhodoplanes serenus
AGCATCTGCTGCGCAAAGCCGCCGCCCGAACGGTCGAAACCGTCTGCGCCGCCATCGGCGAGCTTCTCGGCGCTTTCACCAGCGACGAATGCGCCAACTATTTCAAAAACTCAGGATATGCACCAAACTAAATGCATTACGCTTTAGTGTCGCGGTTCGGAAGTTCGCCTAAGTTCTCAGCTTGCTCCGAAGCGAACTTCCGAACCAAAGCGACACTAGCGGCTTTATGTTGCTAGTGTCCCTTTGGACCCGAAGTTCGCAAAAGTGCCTGCTGAGCATTCGTGCGAACTTCGGGTCCGGGACACTAGCCGATCCTGCCCCGCACCCGGTGACAAAGGTTGTTGCAATAGCCGCGCGGATTCCACGGCACGCTGTCGAGCGGCTGCGCACGACCGGTGATGTCGCGGGCGCGCGCCACGATTTCGACGTCGCCCGGCAGAGCGGACACCGACAACTCGAAGCGCCGCCAGGCGAAGCGATCGGGCAGGGGACCGAGCGTTGCCGGGCGCCAGGTCCGGCCGCCATCGATCGACACTTCGACATTCCCTAGCGGGACGTGCCCGCTCCAGGCATGGCCGCGGATCGTCAGCGGACGGCCGGCCGGCGCGCCAAATCCGTCACGCGGCGCGGTGATGAGCGAGCGCACCGGCATGTCGGTGATGACCTCGAACTGTGCCAGGTCAAGTTGCTCACCGGGCCGCACCGGACCGCGCGGCAAGCGATAGTGCGTATCCTGCATCCGTTCGCCATCGTGCTCGCGGTCGCGAACTTCGATGCGCGTCAGCCATTTCTGATAAGCTGAGCCCGGATAGCCTGGCGCCACGACGCGCAGCGGGCCGCCATGCAGCGGCGGCAGCGGCTCGCCATTGATCGCAGTGACAAGCAGCGTCTCGGCCGCCAGCGCCTTCTCGATCGGCAGGCCACGCGAGATCGCGGGCCCGCTGTTGTCGAGGTAACGGTCCGGACTGTGATGGCCGGTGTAGACCGCCTCGGGCTTTAGTCCGCACTTCCGCAGCACATCGCCGAGCCGCATTCCGCTCCATTGCACGCAGCCGACGGCGCCGTGCCGCCACAGCACCGGGCCGGTCCATTCCTTGAAGAACGCGCGACCGTTGCCGGCGCATTCCATCACCGCAATCTGGGTGACCGGCTCGAACTCGCTGGCCAATTCGGCGAGTGTCCAGGTTCGCCGCACCGCCACGCAGCCATCGACGGTGAGCGTCCAGGCCGCGGCCTCGGCCGCCGAGATCGCCGGCATCGCACCGGTGTTGCGCGCGAACAGACGGGTGACGGGGGTGATATCGTCATCGAGCAGATGGGCGGGCGCCTCAGCGTTGAGTTCCGGCGTGGGCAGGATCTCGAGGCTGGGCTTGGTCGCCGCCACTAGCGAGCGTTCGTCTATCCGTTGCATAACCGAACCTACCATGGCTGACGCACTGAAACCCCGGGATGCCAAGGACGTCGAAGACGCGGTGCGTTGGGCGCTCGCAGAGAGCAAGACGCTGGAGGTCGCGGGCCGGGGCAGCAAGCGCGCGTTCGGACGGCCAAGCCAGTCCGACCTGACGCTCGATCTGTCTGGGCTCACAGGCGTCACGCTGTACGAGCCGGAAGAGCTGGTGCTGTCCGCCAAGGTCGGTACGCCGATCGCTGAGGTCGAGGCGCTGGTGGGCTCCAAAGGCCAGCAACTGGCCTTCGAGCCGATGGACTACGGACCGCTGCTCGGCGGACCTGCCGACGCGGGGTCGCTCGGCGGTGCGCTGGCCGCGAACCTCGCTGGCCCCCGGCGGATCAAGGCCGGTGCTGCGCGCGACCATTTCCTCGGTGTTTCGGCGGTGTCCGGGCGTGGCGAGACATTCAAGTCCGGTGGACGTGTGGTGAAGAACGTCACCGGCTACGATCTCTGCAAGGTGCTGGCTGGCTCGTTCGGCACGCTGGCGGCGATGACCGACGTGACGGTGAAAACGCTACCGGCGGCCGAGACCGAGGAAACGGTCGTGCTGCATGGCCTTGACGATGCGCGCGCGGTTGCGGCGATGACCGCCGCGATGGCGTCCGCCTGCGACGTCTCGGGCGCCGCGCACCTGCCGGCGCATGTGGCGTTTCGCCTCGAGAGTCTGGGCACCAAAGCAGCCGCGACGCTGTTTCGGCTCGAAGGTGTGCCGCCTTCGGTCCGGCACCGCCGGGACGCGATCGCGGCCCTGCTCAAGCCGTTCGGGCCGGTGGCGACACTCGACGCCGCAACATCGCGCGCGCTGTGGCGCGATGTGCGCGACGCCAAGCCGTTCGCGGCCGGCGGTCCTTCGGGTGAGCGGCCGGTGTGGCGTATTTCGACGGTGCCGGCGCGCGGCCACGAGATTGCGGCGCTGATCGAGCCAAGCACGCAGATGCTCTACGACTGGGCCGGCGGCTTGATCTGGGTGGCACCGCTGCCCGCCGACGACGCTGGCGCGGCCTCGATCCGCAAGGCCGTGCAGGCGATCGGCGGCCATGCCACGCTGGTTCGCGCGCCCGCCGCGGTGCGCGCCAAGCTCGACGTGTTCGAGCCGCAACAGAGCGGCGTCGCGGCGCTCACCAAGCGCGTGAAGGACAGCTTCGATCCCAAAGGCGTGCTCAATCCCGGCCGCATGTGGGCGGGGGTTTGATGCAAACCTCTTTTACTCTCGCGCAGCTCGCCAACCCGGATATCGCGGAGGCCGACAAGATTCTGCGCGCCTGCGTGCATTGCGGCTTCTGCACCGCGACCTGCCCGACCTACGTGCTGCTCGGCGATGAGCTCGATTCGCCGCGCGGGCGCATCTACCTGATCAAGGAGATGCTGGAGCACGACCGCCCGGCCACGGAGGACGTGGTCAAGCACGTCGATCGCTGCCTGTCTTGTCTCGCCTGTATGACCACGTGTCCGTCCGGCGTGCACTACATGCACCTGGTCGATCACGCGCGTGCGCATGTCGAGGAAACCTACCGGCGGCCGCTGCTCGACCGGCTGACGCGCGCGTTCATCGCCAAGGTGTTGCCCTATCCGGGGCGGCTGCGCGCCGCGATGCTGGCGGCGCAGCCGGTGCGACCGCTGGCGCGGCTGTTCGATGCGCTCGGGTTAAAGCCGCTGGCGGCCGCGCTGCGGCTCGCGCCGCGCCGGGCGCCGGGCTCGATGACGGCGCGCGGCGTGCATCCGGCGAAAGGTCCGCGCCGCGGCCGCGTCGCGCTGCTGTCCGGCTGCGCCAACGAGGCGCTGGCGCCGCAGATCACGCAAGCCACCATCCGGCTGCTCAATCGTCACGGCGTCGAGGTTGTGATTCCGCCGGGTGAGGGCTGCTGCGGCTCGCTGGTCCATCACATGGGGCGCGAGACGGAGGCGCTGGCTCGCGCCCGCGCCAATATCGACGCTTGGATGGCCGAGATCGAAACAGGGGGGCTCGACGCGATCCTCATCACCATCTCGGGCTGCGGCACCACGGTAAAGGACTACGGCTTTATGCTGCGCACCGACCCGGCCTATGCGGCAAACGCCGCCAAGGTCTCGGCGCTCGCGCGCGACATTTCCGAATATCTGGCGAATCTGCGCCTCCATGCTCCGGTGAACGGCGGCGGGCTTGCGGTTGCCTATCATTCCGCCTGCTCGCTCCAGCACGGCCAGCGCGTGCACCGGGAACCGAAGGAATTGCTCGCGGCTTGTGGCTTTGTGGTAAAGGACGTGCCTGAAGCGCATCTGTGCTGCGGCTCTGCCGGCACCTACAACATCCTCCAGCCGGAAATTGCGGACAAATTGCGCGACCGCAAGGTCGGGAATATCGAAAAAACTGGAGCTGACGTGATCGCGGCCGGCAACATCGGCTGCATCATGCAGATCGCGGCCGGGACCGCTATGCCGGTGCTGCATCTGGTGGAATTGATCGATTGGGCAACCGGCGGACCAGTGCCTGAGGCTTTGCAAGAGCACGTCGCGGCCCGCGGCGGATTGAATGAACAGCCGTAACGAGCGGAGAGCAACATGGCGAAGAAGCGGAAAGCCAAAACCAAGGTCAGCAAGCGCAAGGGAAAAAAGCCGGCGGCTCCGGCGCGCGGAAAAAAGGTGAAAGCCAAACGCGGCGCGGCGAAGAAGACGAAGCCGCGCGCCAAGGCCCCCGCCAAGCGCCGCGTCGCCAAGGTCCGTGTAGCCAAGACCGCAACGCCACCGCGTTCGCGCGAAGCGGCTTCGATGGCGCCAGCCTCGATGCTCGCGACCAGGCCGATAGCACCGCGGCCATCGCCGTTTCCGTCATCGGTTCCTGGCGACGGACCGACGCCCGCGCCGGACAGCAAGACCAACGACTAGAGTATCGCGCTCGATTGCATCGCCCCGTCCGGCGCAATAGCATGGCCGATCCGATCCGAGGCGACGGCCATCGGCCTGAATTCTCTTGCATTTCACTCTCACGACGGAGCGATCCGCTATGGCTTACAACATCCTGATTTTGGGCGCGGCCTACGGGTCGCTGCTGGCCTCCAAAATGCTGTTCGGCGGCCACAAAATCCATCACGTCTGTCTCCCGGCCGAAGCCGACCTGATCAACGCCGAAGGCTTTCGCGTGCGCCTGCCGGTCAAGGGCCGCAAAGACCCGGTGCTGCTCGATTCCACGAAGCTTCCCGGCAAGGTGACGGCTTCCGGCGCGGCGGGGATCAATCCGAAGGACTACGACCTGATTTGCCTTGCCATGCAGGAGCCGCAGTATCGTTCGCCGGGCGTGCGCGAATTGCTCGACGCGGTGGCGAAGTCGAAGGTGCCCTGCATGTCGATCATGAACATGCCGCCGCTGCCTTATGTGAAGCGCATCCCCGGCCTCGACTACGCGGCGCTGGAGCCCGCCTACACCGACGCGCGGGTCTGGGACAGTTTCGATCCGCGTTTCCTCACGCTGTGCAGTCCCGATCCGCAGGCGATCCGCCCGCCGGACGAGAAGGTCAACGTGTTGATGGTCACGCTGCCAACCAACTTTAAGGCGGCGAAGTTCGACGACGAGAAGGGCACGGCAATCTTGCGCCAGCTCGAAAAGGACATCGACGCTGTGCGCTTCGATCCGGGCGATGGCACCAAGATCGAGCTGCCGGTGAAGCTGCGCGTCTATGACTCGATCTTCGTGCCGCTGGCGAAATGGTCGATGCTGCTCGCCGGCAACTACCGCTGCGTCACCAAGGACGGCATGCGGACCGCGCAGGAGGCGGTGCATTCCGATCTTGCGACGTCGAAGTCGGTCTACGACTTCGTGTTCGATCTTTGCGTGAAGCTCGGCGCCAATCCGAACGACCTCGTGCCGTTCGAGAAATATGCCGCCGCAGCGCAATCGCTGGTGCGTCCGGCGTCGGCCGCGCGCGCATTGCAGAACGGCGCACCGAACATCGAACGCGCCGACAAGCTCGTGCAGCTCATTGCCAAACAAAAAGGTCTGAGCAATGCGGCGATCGATGCGCAGGTGGCGCTGGTCGATGAGCGCATCGCGGCCAACCGAAAAAAAGCCGCCGCCTGACGCGCACGCCTTCGACAAAAACGCCCCGGCCTTCGCGACGAAGGCCGGGGTTTTTGTTTTTGGAGCGCGGTGCGCTCGAAAAGTTGTCTCAAAATGGGAATTTTCCACAGGTGGAAAACGCGCGGGAAGCCACGCCAGACCTGAAATTGTGACATGTGCGCCACACACCGATTCATTTGTGTTTACAAAGGTCAATTCGCCTAAAAAGGCAGCAATTGCCGAAGCAATCCACTTGCCGGTTGCACCCCGGGGCTTTTTAATTTTCAGCGATAAGACGGGACGGCGTGGTCGTCGGTTGATGTCTTCGTTGTGTAGCTCTCCACAGAGCCACCTCGCGAAAGTCAGCCTTCCTCTCGGCCTCCCAAAGTAA
>CAMDDZ010000143.1 GCA_945893145.1 Rhodoplanes serenus
AAGACGCTCCTGCGAAAGGCCGCCGAGCGCACCGTCGAGGCCACCTGGAAACGCATCGGCGCACTCCTGCAAGCCTTCACGCCCCAGGAATGCGCCAACTACTTCCGAAACGCCGGATATGCTTCAATCTAAATGGATCAGACTCTAGCATGGTGACGCTTTCAACAACGATCCACTTAACAGCCAAGCCTGGGAGGACATCATGTCTAGGATGCTTCTATCGGCCGTGGCGCTGGTTGCGCTTGCCGCACCCGCGCTGGCAGATTCATTACAGCCGCAGGCGACGCCTGAATTGACCGATATTTCGGCGGCGCAGAAGAAAACCACCACCACCGTGACGCGCACCACCACACGCGTGACAACAACACGCGCAGTCCAGCCGCGCAACAACACGGCCGTCAGGACATTCAACAGAACCACCACCATCAACCGAGCCGTGGTGACGCCTAGGGTCAACACGGCGATCAAGCCGGCAACCAATCCGGCCTTTAAACCCGCAGTCGGTGCGCGGATTGTTACGCCTGCGGTTGGCGCGCGGCTCGTCGGCCCGACTGCACGGATCGCTGTCGGTCCCGGCCGGGTGATTCCGGCCGCCGCCGGTCCGGTGCGGATCGCCGGTCCTGTGCTCCGGCTGAATAACGGAGTGTTTTCGCCGATCTATCGCGGCCAGAGACGAATTTTCTGGCGGAATAGCTGGCGCGTGTTCCTGCCGCTCGCGGGGCTCGGCGTCGTCGCCTACTCAGGCCGCTATTGGTATCCGGACGGTTACGTCTCGGTGGCGCGGCCCTATTGCTCGGGCGTGACGCCGGACGGCTGCCGCCTCGACTGGCGCTCGGTGCCGTTCGAGGGAGGCGGCGAAGACTGGCAATGCGTGCAGTTCTGCCCGCGTCCGGGTCAGCCCCCGCCGGCGCAGGCCGCGGCCTTTACCGAGCCGCCGGCGGCCGCGGGCCCAGCGGATGCTGGCCAGTGCCAGATCACGATCTATTCGGAGCCTCAGTTCTCCAGCAATGCCGTGCCGACCGGCGAAGATCAGCCGCAGCTCAGCGCCAGCGGCTGGCAGAACCAGATCGCCTCAATTCAGGTGGCATCCGGCACCTGGGACGTTTTCACCGACGAGAACTTCCAGGGGCAGACGATGCGGCTCGCTCCCGGCGAATATCCGCAACTCGGACCGGAGTGGACCAAGAAGATCGGCTCCTTCATGTGCCTGAAGAACTGATCGCCGGCACTGTCGGCGCCTTGAATCGAAACCCGCCGGTGCAAGTCGGCGGGTTTTTCGTTTTGGGTGCCGGAGTTAGTGAGCTGGAATCCCCATCGCGTCACAGAAGGCGGTACGCACCTCCGGCGGCTGCCCGACATGGTGACGGAATTCCTTCAGCCGCTGCCTGAGCAGCGGATCGTTCTGAAATTCGGCGAGCGTGAGGCCGTTGACGTTGAGCTCGCGCGCCATGTCGGGCAGGTCGATGCAGCGCGCCGTGTTGGGATTGCGGATCACGCCCTTCGGGTCGCGGCCGGCCTTGATCGCGTCGAGCTCATCGAAGAAGCGCTTGCGCATCATCGAAATGCCGATGTCGCTGGAGCGCAAATTCTCGCGCGTGCGGTCGGCGATGGCGCCCTGCCCGACCCAGGCGGTGATGTCCTGGTTGATGACGTGGCTGGTGATCCAGCGGCCGTCCTCGCCTTGGATCGGGCTTTTCCAGGCCGGCACGCTGTTTTGCACGTAAGGCTCGCGGCCTTTCGGCACGCGCACAAAGAACCAGGCGACCGACAGCGTGTGCTCGTCATCGACCGGCACGCGCCATTCGAAATGGCGGCCGAGATAAAAGCCGTTCGGCCACAGCGCCACGCGGCCGACCGTCCAGTAGCGATCCTCCTCGCTTTGGCCCTCGCGCACACGCTTGTAGATGAAGCCGTGGTCGAACTCCTCGAACTTCAGCTTGAGGTGCTTCGGCGCGGTCTTGTCGCTGCCGCGCATCCGCTCGCCCCAATTGTCGTGCATCCATTCGAAATGCACCGGATCGATGGAGTTCTCCTGGCACTGGAACCAATTGCACGGCACATCTGCCAACACGATCTCGCGGAAGCCGTTGCCCCAGGTGAACGGCTCCCATATCGGCAATTCGGGCGCCGGCAACGGACCCATGTAGGCCCAAAGCAATCCTGCGCACTCGCGCACCGGATAGGCCTTGATGCCGCAGCCGGCCTTTGAGGGCTTGGGACTGGTGGTGTCTTCGTAGGGCTGCTCGATGCAGGCGCCGGTCTGGTCGAACAGCCAGCCGTGATAGGAGCAGCGGATGCCGCTCGCCTCGACCCAGCCGTAGAGCAGATCGGCGCGGCGGTGCGCGCAATGCCGGTCCACGAGGCCAAAGCCGCCGCTCTTGTCCCGGTAGAGCACGAGGTCCTCACCCATCAGGCGCATGGGCTTGATCGGATGGGTCGCAAGCTCGCTCGCGCCGCCGATCGGCTGCCAGTAGCGGCGCAATAGCTCGCCCATCGGCGTGCCGGGACCGACGCGGGTCAGGAGTTCATTGGCGGCGGCAGTGAGCACGATCAGACCTCCAGGAAGCGCCCCAGGAAGGCGCACATTGTGTTGACCTGTGTGGAGCGGAGCAAGCCCGTCCCAGCGGAGGTGGAACCAATCCGCTGGGGTGCCGTTAGTCCGCCCGGCGGGCAGGCTTGATCGCAATCGGGCGCATCAATCGCTTGTGATTGTCCAGCTCACGGCACGATAAGATATCCAGGCATTCTTCATCGCTTCTCTTGTGTTGATTTCAGTACAGGCACGGCATCCGTTTGGCCCAGCGATTATCCCTCCGGCTCCGCCTCGCCCTGCTGGTGATGGGCACCATGCTGCCGCTGATCCTGTTCGCCGGCGACGTCGTCTATATCAACCATGTGCGTGAGCGCGATGCCGCCTTCGACCGCGTGCTGGAGGTCGTGCGCAGCATGCGGCTCGTGCTCGACACCGAGATGCAGGGCTTGACCCAGGCGCTGGAGGTTCTGGCCGCTGCGCAGTCGTTGCAGCGCGGCGACTTCAACAGCTTCCGTCTGAACGCCGCGGCCTTTCTCAGCCGCTATCCCGGCCAGGCGATTTCCATTGCTGACCGCGATGGCCGGCAGTTGCTGAACACCAGCCTTCCGGACGGCGCGCCTTTGCCGCCGCGTGTCAATCGGGAATCGATCGATACCGTCTTCCGCACCCGCAAGCCCACCTTCTCCAATCTGTTCGTCGGCTCGGTGACGCACGACCGCATCATCACGGTCAGCGTGCCGGTGTTTCGCGACGGCGAAGTCATCTACGAGCTGAGCTTCAATCCGCCGCTCGAATTGTTCCAGCGCATCATCACCCAGCAAAATCCGGACGGCGACTGGACGATATCGATCTTCGACCGCCGCGGCGTCAATTTCGCGCGCGTTCCCAATCCAGAGCAGACCGTCGGCCAGCCGGCCTCGTCGTCGCTGCTGCCCGAACTCCTGGCGAGAGACGAATTCAAGCTCAACACCACGTCGCGCGAAGGCGTGGAGCTCAATACCGCGCTGACCACGTCACGGATCACGGGATGGAAGGTCGCGGCAGGCACACCGGTTGCGGCGCTCACCGCGCCGCTGTGGCGCCAGCTTGCGATCACAGCCAGCATCGGCACGGTGCTGCTGGTCATCGGGCTATGGTTTGCGATCCGCATGGCAACGCAGATCGCCCGCGGAGAAGCCCTGCACGACCTGCTGATCAACGAGCTCAATCATCGGGTGAAGAACACGCTTTCGACGGTTCAATCGATTGCCTCGCAGACGTTCCGCCACAACGACAGCGGCAAGGATGCGATCGAGAAATTTTCGGCCCGCTTGGTTTCGCTGGGCCGAGCCCACAACATCTTGAGCGACGAGAAGTGGGACAGCGCGCAGGTGAGCGAGCTTGTCGAGCACGCCCTGTCGCACCACAGCGGTAAGGACGGCACCCGCATTCACGCCGCCGGGCCGGGTCTTCGGCTCGGTCCCCGCAGCGCCCTGATGGTCGCCATGGCGCTCCACGAGCTTGCCACCAACGCCGCAAAATATGGCGCGCTGTCCAACGAGCGTGGCCGGATTTTCATCGATTGGGGGCCGTCCGAAGCAAACGTTCAGTTGCGTCTCACCTGGCGCGAGACGGGCGGACCAACAGTGACAAAGCCCGAGCGCTCAGGCTTCGGGACCAAGCTGATCGAGAGTGGCGCCGATCAAATCGACGGCAAGGCCGTCCTCGATTACCGGCCGGAAGGCCTGGTCTGCACCATCGAATGTCCAATGCGCTAATGACCCGGCCAGCGGAGCCGGCCCGCCGCGCCTCATTCAGGGCGTGGATTCGAGACGAAAACCTTTGGCGGTCTTCACCCACAGCGGCCCGCTTGGCTGGGCACGATGGGCCGCCGCGACATAAGGCTGGGGCACGCGCCGCGTGACGGGCTGCGATGACGGTTGCGAAGGCGCACCTGCGGCGCGCGGCGGATAGACGATCGGCGCGAGCGGCGTCCAGACCGTGCCGCCGAGCCAATAACCGGGCGGTGCGCGCAGCAGCAGCGCACGGTAGTAGGCGCCACCGCGGTACACATTGGCGCTCGCGGCCAGCGCCGGCTGCGCCGCAACGACGGCGAGCGCTGCGAATAACATCAACCGGATCACACGCACTGACTTCTCCCGCCACGCCCTTAGAGTGTGACTCGTCTGGATTGAATCGATTTTGGATTCCCAAATCGGTCTGGGTCTGATTCAAGATGCTGGCTGGGCTGGAGGCCAGCACGGATGGCCCGACCATATTCCCTTGATCTACGTAACCGCGTTGTGGCGGCGGTTTTGGCTGGTGCGAGCTGTCGGGAGACGGCATCGACCTTCCAGGTCAGCGTTGCCAGCGTTGTGAAGTGGTCGCAACGACAGCGCGCGACCGGCAGTGCGGCGGCAAAGCCGATGGGCCGCCAGCAGCCACGATCGTTGGCAGACCAACGCGATTGGCTTGTGGCGCGCCTTGCGGCGGCTCCGGACCTGACCCTGCGAGCGCTGGTGATCGAGCTTGGCGAGCGCGGCGTGGTGACGAGCTACGGTTCGGTCTGGCGTATCGTGCGCGACGCCGGCATCAGCTTCAAAAAAAACGCTGTTCGCCACCGAGCAGGACCGCCCCGACGTGGCGCGAAGGCGCGCCCGCTGGAAGCGATATCAAGGCAGGCTTGACCCAACCCGGCTGATCTTCATCGACGAGACCTGGGCCAAGACCAACATGACACGGCAGCGCGGCTGGGCGCCGCGCGGATGCAAGCTCTTCGCTAAAGTCCCTCAGGGTCACTGGCGAACGCTGACCTTCCTGGCAGCCCTGCGCAACGACCGGATCGACGCGCCTTGCGTCATCGATGGCCCGATCAATGGCGACAGCTTCCGCGCTTATGTCGAGCAGCTTCTGGTGCCGACGCTGAGAACTGGCGATATCGTCGTCATCGACAATCTCGGCAGCCATAAGAGCAAGGCCGTGCGCCGCGCCATCCGGGCCGCTGGCGCCAGGCTGTTCTTCCTGCCGCCCTACAGCCCCGACCTCAACCCGATCGAGCAGGTTTTCGCCAAGCTCAAGACCTTGCTCCGCAAGGCCGCAGAACGAACCGTCGAAGCCACATGGAAACGCATCGGTGCCTTGCTCCGCACCTTCTCGCCTCAGGAGTGCTCCAACTACTTCAGAAACGCCGGATACGCTTCAAAATAGATGGATCAGACTCTAG
>CAMDDZ010000144.1 GCA_945893145.1 Rhodoplanes serenus
GACCGGCCGAAGGTCGTGTTCTGCACGACCGAGAATGATGTCGCTCACATTGCGCGGGCGCTGCACGCCGGCGCCAACGAGTACATCATGAAGCCGTTCGACAAGGAAATCGTCGAGGCGAAGTTCCAGGAAGTTGGACTGATCTGACCGGCATCCTGGCCCGTTCTCTCGTTGCAGTAGAGTCAAAGCGTTGAAATGAGTGTTGTTGTCCCCGCATCGCGTGCCGCGCCCTTACCGGCGCAGGACTCCATCCGTGTGATGGTCGTCGACGATGCGGTTGTGGTGCGTACGCTGGTTTCACGCTGGATCAGCGAAGCACCGGGCCTCGAACTCGTCAGCGCGTTGCGCACCGGCCGGGAAGCGGTCGATCAGCTCGATCGAGTCAACCCGGACGTCGTGGTGCTCGACGTCGATATGCCGGAGCTCGACGGCATCTCGACCTTGCCGCTGCTGCTGGCCAAGAAACGCGACCTTGTCGTCATCATGGCTTCGGCGCTGACGCGCTCGAACGCGGAAATCAGTCTGAAAGCGCTTTCCCTCGGCGCCGCCGACTACATTCCGAAGCCCGACGCCGAAGGCGGCATGATGACCTCGGCCGACTTCCAGCGTGAGTTGATCGAGAAAATCCAGGCGCTCGGCTTGCGCCGCCGTCCCGGATCGCCAACGCATGCGCGCCGCACGATCGCGCCGGCGACGCGCAGGCTCGCTGGCGCCGTGCAGCGGACCGGCCGGTGGCGGCTGCCCGCGTCTGCCGACCAGCCCGATTATGAGCTGCGGCCGTTCTCCGCCGTTACGCCCCGCGTGCTGCTGATCGGCGCATCGACCGGTGGTCCGCAGGCGCTGAGCAAGCTCATCTCGCGGCTCGATGCCGTCACCGCTTGCGCGCCGGTGCTGATCACGCAGCATATGCCTGCGACCTTCACCGCCATTCTGGCCGAGCACCTGTCGCGAGCCGGCGCCAAGCCCGCGCGCGAGGCGATCGACGGCGAGCCGGTGTTGGCCGGAACGATCTATGTCGCGCCCGGCGGCAAACACATGCGTGTCGCACGCCGCGATGGCACCGCGGTGGTGGTGCTCGACGAAAGTCCCCCGGTGAATTTCTGCAGGCCGTCGGTCGATCCGCTGTTTTCGTCGGCCGCCGAAGTGTGGGGCAACTGGAATCTCGGGCTGATGCTGACCGGCATGGGCGTCGACGGCACCAAGGGCGCCGCCGATCTGGTGGCCGCCGGCGGCAGCATGATCGCGCAGGACGAGGCCACGAGCGTTATCTGGGGCATGCCGGGCTCAGTGGTCGAGGCTGGCCTCGCCTCCGCGGTGCTGCCGCTCGATCAAATCGCGCCGAAGATCGTTCGCCTCTTCTTGGGAGCGAAACCGTGACGCCGTTCGACTACGAGTTCATCCGCAAGCTCCTGAAGGCGCGCTCCGGCCTCGTGCTATCGGCCGACAAGCACTACCTGGTCGAGAGCAGGCTTTTGCCGGTCGCCCGCAAAGCCGGACTATTCAATCTCACTGGTCTCGTCGCCAAGCTCAAAGGGCCGGACTCGGAGGCGCTCATCGTCGAGGCGGTCGAGGCGATGACAACGAACGAGTCGCTGTTCTTCCGCGACAAGACGCCGTTCGATCATTTCAGCCAAACCGTGTTGCCGGCACTGATGACGGCGCGCGCTGCGAGCAAGCGCATCCGCATCTGGTGCGCGGCCGCCTCCACCGGCCAGGAGCCCTACACGCTCGCAATCTGCCTCAAGGAGATGGGGCGCGATCTGCGGGGTTGGCGCATCGACATGCTGGCCACCGACCTTTCGACCGAAGTGCTCGAGAAGGCCAAGAGCGGCATCTACAGCCAATTCGAAGTGCAACGCGGTCTGCCGGTGCTGATGCTGATCAAGTATTTCTCGCAGGTCGGCGAGATGTGGCAGATCGCGCCCGAAATCCGCTCGATGGTGACCTATCGGCCGCTCAACCTGCTGCACGATTTCGCCAATCTCGGCACATTCGACATCGTGTTCTGCCGCAACGTGTTGATCTACTTCGATCAGGAAACCAAGATCGGCGTGCTCGACCGCCTCGCCGGCGTGACCGCCTCGGACGGCTATCTCGTACTTGGCGGCGCCGAGACCGTCATCGGCTTGAGCGAGAAGTTCAAGCCGGTGGCCGACAAGCGCGGGCTCTATGCGCCGAACGACGTCAGCGCTCCGGCTGCGGCGGACGACACGGTCGTGAAGCTTACGGTCCCGCCTGCGCGCGTCGCAGCGGCGGGCGGTACGCGCTGAACGTCGACGCTAGGCTCTGATCTGATTCAGTTCCGGACGGTGCCCGCGGCTTCGGGTGCCAGCCATGCGCGACGTTCGCCATGATGGCTGCCACCGAATACATGACGATGCAGACCAGCGTTGGGGTCGAGTAAACCAGCCGTCCGTCGATCTGCTGGGCGGCGAATACGAACACCGGCCCGAGCGAGCGCAGCACCTGGGCGGTCAGGGGTGCCGTCAGGCCGACGCCGACCTGGAAGGCATAAAGCGGCAGCACGATCAGGATGGTGGTCAGCGCTGACAATGTCACGACATCGCCCACCGTCTCGATGCCGCGAAGGCCACCCTTCGATGCCACGACGCCAGCCGCGAGCGCGATCAGCGCGATGTAGCGCACCGCCGTCACGACCTCGGCGTTGACGCCGGCATCCTGCAGGCGCTTGCTGTAGAGCAGGCTGATGGTGATCGACGCGCCGCTCACCAGCAGCAGCCCGAGGCCAAGCAAAGCGGTCGCCGCGTCGCCGGTCGCAAGGCCTGAGCGGCCGGACAATACCACCCAGCACAAAGCGCCAAGCGCCAGCACCATGCCGCCGTAGCCTGCGCGTTCGGTCCATCCGATCGCTTCGGTCTTAGCAAGTCGCGCGCCGCAAGCCGCGAGCGCCAACACGGTGAGCGGCGCCATGCCGCTGTGCAGCGTGTTGACGACCGACGGTTCGATATGCGTCAGCGCGAAGAAGTAGCAGCTCCAGGCGAGCGCCGTGCTGATGTTCATCGCCAGCACGGTGCGGCCGTGGCCGCGGAGCTTTCTGAATGCGGCGGGCGACCGCAGCAGCGCAACGGCCGTGAATATTGCGGTCGAAAGCAGGAATGCCAGCAGGATGACGGCGAAGAAATCGACGCCCTGGAACACGTGACCGAAATAGACGTCGCGCAACGCCTGCGACAGACAGAACAGCAGCACCAGACCGGGACCGAGCAGGCTCATGGCATCCTCCGCTTGTGTGCGGACGATGGCGGACGAGGGTGGCGCAAGCCACCCGATACCTACACCCGATTCCTGTTCAGGGTTTTAAGACAACCTTGCCCATGGCGCGCCGGGACTCGACGAGGTCGTGGGCACGCGCCGCCTCCGCCAACGGGAACCGTGCCGCGATGGCGGGCTTGATCGCGCCGCTGCCGAGCAATTCGAGCGCGCGCGCCATCGCGTCGCGCCGCGGTTCCGGCATGTGGTCGTAGGTGTGCATGGTGAAGCAGCGCACCGCCGGGCTTGCCTCGATATTCTGGCGCATGGCCTGAAACAAATCGGACTGCGGCATGCCGCCGAGCGCCGCGTAGGACACGATCATGCCAAGCGGCGCGACCATCTTGAGCCCATCCGTGAAGGCTTTGCCGGCGACGTGGTCGAACACGATATCGGCGCCGCGGCCCTTGGTAAGCGCCACCACGCGCTCGGCCACAGGTTCGGCCGTGTAGTCGATGGCGTGCGCCGCGCCGCGCGCCTGAACGAAGGCGCATTTCTCCGCCGATCCGGCGGTGCCGATCACGCTGGCGCCGGCCCGCCGGGCGACATCGACCAGTGCCGTGCCCACGCCGCCGGCCGCGCCATAGACCACAACGGTTCGGGGGGAGATGCCGCGCGCCGCATGGTGCAACAGGATGACCGCAAGCTGATAGTTGGTCAGTGCGGTCGCGGCGTCAGGGTCGAGACCCGGGGGCAGGGGCAGCGCCGCCTGTTCGGGCACCGCGGCGTATTCGGCATAGAGCCCGCCGCGGTTTCCAATCTCGTAGCCGGCGACGAAAACCTTCTGCCCCACTTTGAGGGTGCGCACGTCCGGGCCGGTTTCAACAATCTCGCCGCTTAGTTCGTTACCCAACACAAACGGCAGCTTGGGCATCCAGCGATAGCGGCCGGTCCGGATCAAAAGATCGAAGTAATTGACCCCGATGCTGGCAGCCTTGACCAGCACCTCGCCCGCACCAGGCCTCGGTGTCGGGATTTCGACTGACTCCAGCACGTCACTGCCGCCGGTGCGGCTGATCTGAATGGCTTTCAAGGCGAAACTCCGTTGCGGCCGGCGCAATCATCACGCGCATCGCGTCCAGCACATGGCGCCCCTTCAAAAAAGGTGTTGTCTCTCGCACGTTCCACGATAAACCTCCGGCGAACGTAGCGAATCGCTAGTGCCACCGATTTGAAGTTCCTGCTCCATCTGCAGCAAGCTCGTCCAGGAACTTCAAATCGATAAGCGGCACTAGAATCATATACTTGCTAGTGCCCCTTTGTTTCCGAAGTTCGTGTCAGAGCGTGCCGCCATGTATCACGAACTTCGGAAACGGGGCACTAGGCTGGGAGCCAACGCGAAAAGCGTTGGCGTTGGTGCACATGACGAATGCCGTTGGTGGAATGTTGCTCGCGCTTGGCGCGGGGTGCGCGTTGACGCTGAACGCGGCGCAGGCGGGCGATGCGCTCCTGATCGATGGCACCTATCTGCGCAATCAGGTCTGCAGCGGCGACACCAACGACACCGATGCCCGGCTGGTGAAGATCACAGCCAAGGAAATCTACCACGCTGGCGGTGTCTGCACGATCGATGACCGGCGTGAGGACGGCAAGACCGTCACGATGCGGGTGAGCTGCAAGTTCAAGTCTGGCGCAATTCTGTCGAGCAGCATCAGCTTTACGCTGCGGGACGACAAGACGCTCGACATGGAGCAGCTCGACGGCAGCTTCAAAGCCGTGCTCAGCCGTTGCCCTGGTTGACGCGATCCGCCGCCGTTACAGCCGCAAATCCTGAGGTTTGATCGGAAGCGCCCGCACGCGCCGGCCGGTTGCGGCGAACAGCGCGTTGCACAATGCGGGAGCGATCGGCGGCAGCGCCTGCTCGCCGACGCCACCCCAAATCCCGCCGCTCGGCACAATGACGGTCTCGATCCGCGGCATCTCGGCCATGCGCAGCATGGCGTAATCGTGGAAATTGCTTTCCACCACGCGGCCGTCTTTGACGTTGATATCGCCGTAGAGTGCCGTCGCCAGAGCGAACACAACGCCACCTTGCATCTGCGACTCAATCGTCATCGGATTGATGGCGACCCCGGGATCGATCGCCGACACGACACGGTGAATGCGGATCGCGCCCTTTTCATCGGCCGAAACCTCGACCACCTGCGCGCACAGGCTGTTGGCGGAATCGTTGATGGCGATGCCGCGAAAGATTCCCGGCCGCGGCTCCGCGTTCCAGCCGGCCTTCGCGGCGGCGGCATCCAGCACCGCAAGATGACGCGGTTTGTTGGCAAACAGCTTGCGGCGGTACGCATAGGGATCGAGCTTGGCGGTGTGCGCCATTTCGTCGATGAAGCTTTCTCGAAAGAACGTGTTCTGGACCTGATAAACGCCGCGGATGGGGCCGATCGGAAC
>CAMDDZ010000145.1 GCA_945893145.1 Rhodoplanes serenus
GAGCGGAGCGAGCAGCGGGCGGATGAATTCATGCACGGCTTCGGCGGCCAACATCCCCGCGGCAGAGAACACGCCTGATATCGGGCTGATCAGCACGCGCTTGATGCCGAGCAGCCGCGCGACGTCGATCGCATGCAGCGGTCCGCCGCCACCGAACGCCATCAGGGCGAGGTCGCGCGGATCCTTGCCGCGCTCGACCGTCACGGCACGAATCGCGCGCGCCATATTGACGTTGGCGACCTGGCGGATGCCGTGCGCCGCATCGTCGACCGAAAGCTTGAGCGGACGCGCGACATGCGTCTCGACCGCACGATGCGACAGCGATGCATCCACCGCCAGCGAACCGCCCGCCAGCGCGCGCGGATTGAGAAAGCCCAGCACCATATTGGCGTCGGTCACGGTCGGTTGCTGCGTACCGCGACCGTAACAAGCCGGCCCCGGATCGCCACCGGCGCTCTCCGGCCCGACCACCAGAAGGCCACCGGCATCGATCCGCGCAATCGAGCCTCCGCCAGAGCCGACCTCGGCGATGTCGATCGACGGCACTTTCAACGTATAGCCGCCGCCTTTGACGAAACGGGACGGCGTGGAAATGCCGTCGCGGAATTCATACTCGGTGACGATCTGCGGCTCGCCGTTCTCGATGATCGCAGCCTTCGCGGTCGTGCCGCCCATGTCGAAGACAATAAGGTTGTGCGCATTGATAGCGGGCCCGAGCCGTGCCGCGCCTGCGACGCCGCCGGCAGGCCCCGAGCCGACCGCGAACACCGGCCGGTCGCGCGCCGTGCGGATGCTGATCATCCCGCCGTTGGAGGCCATCACCTGGATCGGCGCTGTCACGCCGATGGCCGACAGGCGCTCCGAGAGCGTCGACAGGTAGCCCCGCATCGCCGGCAGGAGATAAGCGTTCACGACCGCCGTCGAGGTTCGTTCGTACTCTTTGATCTCCGGCAGCACCTCGCAGGATGCGGTGACCAGCAGCGACGGCGCGGCCTCGCGCAGGATCGCGGCGGCGCGGCGCTCGTGCGTATCGTTGGCGTATGAATTGATGAAACACACCGCGACGGCTTCCACGCGCTCGGCCAGAAAAAATGCCGCTGCCTCGCGCACCGACGCCTCGTCCAGCGCGGTGACCGTGGTCCCATCGGCCCCGATCCGCTCCACCGCTTCCAGCCGCCAGCGCCGCGGCGCCAGCGGCTCGGGCTTGCTCCAGGCCATGTTGAACATGCCTGGCGTGCGGATGCGTGCGATCTCGAGCACGTCGCGGAAGCCGTGCGTCGTCAGCAGTCCGGTCCGGGCGCCGGCTTTCTGCAGGATGGTGTTCGACGCGACCGTGGTGCCGTGCACCACCTCGGCGACCTCTCGCGGGTCAAGCCGCGCCTCCGCCAGCACCGCCGCTACACCGGCCGCAACGCCCTCGCTCAGATCGGCGGGCGTGGTCGTCGTCTTGTTGACGTGGATGCGCCCATCGGGCATCGCGAGGACAATGTCCGTGAAGGTGCCGCCAACATCCACGCCGATGCGCACAGCACGGCTCACGTTCGGTCCCCCACCGCCAAATTCCTCGCCTCGACCACGATACAATCAAATCCTCAGTTGCGCGCGAGACCGGTGCGCCAGGGGCGGGCCAAGTAGGAGCGTTGTCTGCGTCTGGCAAGCTGAGCTTTCCAAACTTTAATCTGGGAAAGCCCGTTTCGGCGACAGGGACCGACCCCTTACATTGGCCGGGATGGATGCTCCTCGGGGGATGCTGCCATGTCCGATACGCAGATTGCCGCGGCTCAGCAACTGAGCGGGCCGAAGGCCAAGGTCTTTATCTCTTATTCGCGCACGGACCTCGCCTTCGCCGATCGGCTGGAGGCGGCGCTGAAAGCCCGCGGCTTCGAGACGCTGATCGACCGCACCGAGATTTATGCGTTCGAGGATTGGTGGGCGCGGATCCAGGTCCTGATCGCGAAGGCCGACACCGTCATATTTGTTCTCAGTCCGGCTGCGGTTGCTTCGGAAATCTGCGCGAAGGAGGTGGCGTTCGCGGCCTCGCTCAACAAGCGCTTCGCACCGGTTGTCTGCCAACGTGTCGATGACAATACGGTACCGAAGGAGCTTTCACGCCTGAACTATATAATTCTCGATGAGGCCGATCGCTTTGACGATGGCATGGAGCGCCTCCAAGAGGCGCTGGAAACCGACATCGAGTGGGTGCGCAAGCACACGGAATTTGGCGAGCACGCGCGGCGCTGGTCGGATGCCGGCCGACCTGGTCCGCGTGGACTTCTGCTGCGCTCTCCAGTTTTGGAGGAGGCGGAGCGCTGGATATCGTGGCGGCCGGCGGGCGCTCCGCAACCGACCGTAGCGACACAGGCCTTCATAGCCGAGAGCCGCCGGGCGGCGACGCAGCGGCGGAACGCGCTGAGCGCGAGCCTTGGCGCGGGGATGGTGGTGGCGTTGGCACTTGCCGGGCTCGCGTACTGGCAGCGCGGAATTGCAGTGCAGAACGAGATGTTGGCGACACAACAACGCAATCGGGCGTTGCTTACGCAATCACGCTTCCTGGCGGACTTGGCACAGCAAAGTAGCAATAAAGGAGACCCAGGCTCCGCAATATCGCTCGCCCTTGAAGCACTACCGGGCGTTCGAGATATTATCGAGCGGCCTTACACTTCTGAGGCGGAGGCGGCGCTGTTCAGTGGATGGCAGCACCTGCGGGAGCTTCGTGTTCTTGGAATACACAGTGGTCAGGTGCATAGCGCCACGTTCAGCCCGGACGGCCGGCGCGTGGTGACGGCGTCCGAGGACAGCACGGCACGCCTCTGGGATGTCGAGACCGGCAAGGTCATCGCGGTGCTGCTGGGGCATGAGGGCTCGGTGCAGAGTGCAGCATTCAGCCCGGATGGCCGGCGCGTGGTGACGGCGTCCGACGACAACACGGCGCGGCTGTGGGATGCCGAGACCGGCAAGGTCATCGCGGTGCTGCAGGGACATGAAGGCCCGGTGCAGCACGCAGTATCCAGCCCGGATGGCCGGCGCGTGGTGACGGCGTCCTGGGACAACACGGCGCGGCTATGGGATGTCGAGACCGGCAAGGTCATCGCGGTGCTGCTGGGGCATGAGTACACGGTGCGGAGCGCCGCGTTCAGCCCGGATGGCCGGCGCGTGGTGACGGCGTCTTGGGACAAGACGGCGCGGCTGTGGAATGCCGAGACCGGCAAGGTCATCGCGGTGCTGCTGGGGCATGACAACATGGTGGAGAGCGCAGCATTCAGTCCAAATGGCCAGCACGTGGTGACGGCGTCCGGCGACAACAGGGTGCGGCTGTGGGATGGCGAGACCGGCGAGGTCATCGCGTTGCTGCTGGGGCATGAGAATAAGGTGGAGAGCGCAGCATTCAGCCCGGATGGCCGGCGCGTGGTGACGGCGTCCGACGACAAGACGGCGCGGCTGTGGGATGTCGAGACCGGTAAGGTCATCGCGGTGCTGCAGGGACATGAGAACAGGGTGCAGAGCGCCGCGTTCAGCCCGGATGGCCGGCGCGTGGTGACGGCGTCCGAAGACAAGACGGCGCGGCTGTGGGATGCCGAGACTGGCAAGGTCATCGCGGTGCTGCAGGGGCATGAGGGCCCGGTGCAGCACGCAGTATTCAGCCCGGATGGCCGGCGCGTGGTGACGGCGTCCGAAGACAAGACGGCGAGGCTGTGGGATGTCGAGATCGGCAAGGCGGTGCTGCAGGGGCATGAGAATAGGGTGCATAGCGCCGCGTTCAGCCCGGATGGCCGGCGCGTGGTGACGGCGTCCGAAGACAAGACGGCGCGGCTGTGGGATGCCGAGACCGGCGAGGTCATCGCGGTGCTGCAGGGGCATGAGAACAGGGTGCAGAGCGCCGCGTTCAGCCCGGATGGCCGGCGCGTGGTGACGGCGTCCTGGGACAAGACGGCGCGACTGTGGGATGTCGCGACCGGCAAGGTCATCGCGGTGCTGCAGGGACATGAGCACAGGGTGCAGAGCGCCGCGTTCAGCCCGGATGGCCGGCGCGTGGTGACGGCGTCTTGGGACAAGACGGCGCGGCTGTGGAATGCCGAGACCGGCAAGGTCATCGCGGTGCTGCTGGGGCAGGAGAACTGGGTGTTGAGCGCCGCGTTCAGCCCGGATGGTCGGCGCTTAGTGACGTCCGACGACAAGACGGCGCGGCTGTGGGATGCCGAGACCGGCACGGTCATCGCGGTGCTGCAGGGCCATGAGAGCACGGTGTTAAGCGCCGCGTTCAGCCCGGATGGTCGGCGCGTGGTGACGGGGTCCGACGAAGACACGGCGCGCCTCTGGCATATATTTCTAACCAAGCAAGAGCTCATTGACGACGCCAAGAAAATCGTGCCGCGCTGCCTTACGGGCGAGCGCCGCGAGAAGGCGTTCCTCGACCCTGAGCCGCCGGCATGGTGCATCGAGATGGAGAAGTGGCCGTATGACACGCAGGCTTGGAAGGACTGGCTGAAATACAAGCGCGCCAGCCTCAATCCGCCGCTGCCGGATTCGGCCGAGTGGCAATCATGGGTTAGTGCCCGCAAGGTCCAATAGCGCAGATTGTTCGACGATGTCGCTTCGGGCCTTTCTCCGACGCGCGTGCTTTGTCGGGTGTTTCGGGCATAACTGCCGGCGCCACGAAATTATGGCTTTACGGATCGAACGAATAAGCCGATTTACGTCCTCGTCCTACCCAACCGAGGGCGTTCTCATGAGACGTCATCTGAGCGGGGTGGGACGCGGCGCCTGCGGATTGGCCTCGTAACCCAATCCCCGGGAGGCCTCGGGTAACTGTCCCCCCTACTACGAGGGGCGCCCAGCTTTGGGTGACACGGGGACCGG
>CAMDDZ010000146.1 GCA_945893145.1 Rhodoplanes serenus
CGCCGCCAAGGCTCAAGACAAATACAAATTCCGCTACGACTTGCGCACTCTCGCCGAGGGCCGGCGCGTCCTGCAGCGGCCGAATGGCAAGATCCTGACCGACGATTTCGCTCCGGTCGAAACCCTACGCGCGATCGAGCAGCGCAACGAAAAGTGGCGCGACCAGACGGAAGCACCCCGCTGATGTCACATTCCTTCCTGCGCGGTTGTCTGCTGTTGTCGCTGGCGCTCATCCTCGGCTTTGCGCTGATGGGCTTCGAAATGCTCGGCAGCCGCTACCTCTACCCGTACTTCGGCGGCGGCATTAACACCTGGGCCTCACTGATCGCGACCGTGCTGGTCGCACTCATGCTGGGCTATCTGGTGGGCGGGGCGCTGGTCGATCGCACCATGAGCCCGCGGCTGTGCGGCATGCTGCTGATCGTCGCTGGCGCATATCTGTTCAGCATCCCGATGTGGGTCGATGGTCTGTTCGCCGGGATGCTCGACAGTGTGGGTGACGGCATGACCGGCATCATTCTGGCCGCCGCGATCCTGTTGCTGCTGCCGCTCACGCTGATGAGCACGTTCACTCCGTTTGCGGTGCGGCTGCTGCTGACCTCGGTGAGCTTCGGTGGGCGGCTGGTGGGCTATGTCTATGGCGTTTCCACGGTCGGCAACGTGCTCGGCACCTTGGTGGTGACATTCACGCTGGTGCCGATGTTCGGCTCGCGCGCCCTCACTATGGCGTTCGCGGGCCTGACCGCCGCCTGCGGGCTCGTGATGATCGTTTGCGACCGTTTTCTACGCGGCCCCGCGACATGAAAGCCGGTTATCTCGCGATTGGTCTGGCGCTTGCGGCCGGCTGCGCTGCTGCGGAGCCGGTCATCGTGGCGTCCGGCGCATATCCGGAAGGCCTGCTGTGGCAGGGCGGGCGAATGTACTTCACCGAGATGGGCGCCGATCGCGTCAGCATCATCGGCAACGGTACGACGCAACAGTTCTGGAGCGATCCGGGTTGCGGGCCGACGTCGATTGCGCCGTTCGGGCCGAACGGATTCCTAATCAACTGCCATCTCGGCAAGCACGTGGTCGAGATTTCGGCCACGGGCGTGACCGGGCGGCGGTTTCGCAATGCCGGCAGCGTTCCGATCCAGGATCCGAACGCTTCGGTTACCGATGGGCAGGGCGGGGTGTTCTTCTCCGACTCCGGCATTTTCAGCGTGAGTGCGCCAGCGACCGGCAAGGTCTATCACCTCACCGCGATGGGCGTGATGAGCGAGGTCGTGGGCCAGATCCGCTACGCCAACGGCGTCGCCTTCGATCCCGGCACCCGAACGCTGTTCGTTTCGGAACACCTCAACCGGCGCATTCTGGCGCTGACGCTGGATCGCAGCCAGCGCGTGACGGCGACGCGGGTGTTCGCCGACTTTGCCAAGGTTCCGGCAGCGCGCTCCCATACCTATCCGGAGGCCGGGCCAGACGGCATCGTGTTGCGGCCCGGCGTGCTGGTGGTGGCGGAATATGGCGAGGGCCGGGTGCATGTGTTCGATCGCGACGGCAATCACCGCAAGACCCTGAGCGTTGCCATGCCGTTCGTTGATACGGTGGCGTTCGACGGCGAGGGCAATCTCTACGCCGGCGGCTCGTTCCAGAACATGCGCCCGCCCTACGAGGGTGCGGTGGTGCGTTTCGCGCCTGCCGAGTGGCAGACGGCCGATTGAACGCGCCGATTGACTGACATCGGGCTTCGTGCGACGCACGTCCTGCGCCGGGGTATAGCGCAGCCTGGTAGCGCGGAAGTTTTGGGTACTTCAGGTCGCAGGTTCGAATCCTGCTGCCCCGACCAGCCTCCGCTCTTCGAGCTTCGGCTCGGCGAGCCGGAGCGCAAGAACCGGAGCTCGAAGAGCGGAGGCTGTCGCGCCGAAGCTCATAGAGCGAAGGCGGACTTCAGAAGGACGAGAGACAGCCCAATGGTTGCTCGCATCTATCAACCGGCCAAAACCGCGATGCAGTCTGGCCGGGCCAAGACCAAGGACTGGGTGCTCGACTACGAGCCCGAGGAGCCGCGGGTCGTGGAATCGCTGATGGGCTGGACCACCTCCGGCGACATGAAGAGCCAGCTTCGTTTGAGCTTTGCCACCCGGGAAGAGGCGGTCGCCTACGCCGAGCGTCACGGCATTCCCTATCAGGTGTTCGAGACGACGAATAAGGCTCCGCGCAGCAGCCAGTCCTACGCCGACAACTTCGCCTACGGCCGGCGCGCGCCCTGGACGCACTGACTATCGATTGGGATCGCGCCGATCAGGCGCGCTGTGCGGCGGCGACTGCGGCTGCGGGGGCATGGCCCATGTTCGCCGTGGCGCGAACCTGGGCGCGCTGCTTCAACAGCGCGACGAAGCGGTCCTCCGGCATCGGCTGACCGAGCAGGAAGCCCTGGCCGAGATCGCAACCCATGCTAACCAGCGCCATCACGTCGGAGGCTTTTTCCAGGCCGATGCCGACCGCCAGCGCCCCGAAGCTGTGTGCGAGGTCGATCACGGTCTTGCAGATTGGCGCATTGACCTTGTCCGTGCCGCAGTCGACGACGAAGGCACGGTCGAGCTTCATTTCGGCGAAGGGAAGCTCCTTGAGCTTCATCAGCGAAGCATAGCCGCGGCCGAAATCGTCGATCGCGAGCCGGACATGATGCGGCTTGAACTTTGTGGTCAGTTCGCTCGCCAGCTTGATCTCGGTCACGACCTGCTCCTCGGTGAGGTCGATGATCAGACCCGGCCAGCCCTTCACCTCCGGACGGTGGGTGCGCACGATGTCGCTGACCGGCAGCTTGACCAGCGCCGCCATCGCGATGTTGACCGCGATCGGCAAATTGACCCCAAGCTTGGCGAAATTGAGCCCCGCCTTGAGCGCGCTGACCAGCGCCAGTTCGCCGAGTGCCGTGAGGTCTGCTTCGTCGGCGCCCGGCATGAAGCTGCCGGGCGACAGGACGCCGTGCTGCGGGTGACGCGCGCGAGCGAACGCCTCGGCGCCGGCGAGCTGCTTGCGGCGGATATCGATCTTCGGTTGAAACCAGAACTCGATCCAGTTGTTCTTCAGGGCATCCGAAAGGTTGATGCGCGCCGCGACGGTCGGCGGATGGCCGAGTTTGAGCTCGCCCAAGATCTTCTGGATCGCGGAGGTCTCGAACGGCTTCTTGAGCACCGGCAGCATCTTGAGCTTCTGCTGCTCGCCGGCGAGCTTGATGTTTTCCAGCACCGCCGACCCGCGGTTGCTGATCAATTGCACCGCGCCGGTATAGCCCGACTGGCCGAGCGCCTCGATCGATAGCACCGCGTCCTGGGCGTCCAGGTCGACGTTGAGAAAGACGATATCGGGAGCCGATGTCGCGCGGGCCTTGCGGAAGGCGTTGCCGTCCGCGAACTCCATCGTATCGACGCCGGTGCCTTGCAGGATCAGCGAGACGAAATGGCGGATGCTGCTCTCTTCATCAACGACGAAGCCAAGCGGCGTGCGCACAGTCGTGGCGTGCGGCGCGGCGGCATGCGGCGCAGGAGCCCGTGCCGGAGGCGCGGCACTGACTTGCGCCGGCGGCTTCTGAGGGCTGTCGGCGGGCATGTGTCTTAAAACTGCGCCCAAGTGCTTAATGCCCGGTTAAAACCGGTTGCCGGTGGGTACGGGCGCGCCGTTATACTTCATTCGACGCGCCGCGCTGGGCGGCGCTAGCCGAGCGAGAGGCCGTATCATGCCGTCCAACCTGCGTTTCATGAATCCCGAAGCCATCGCCAAGCCCGGTGGCTATTCGCACGTCGTCGAAATTACCGGCCCTGGCCGCATCGTCTATATCGCCGGCCAGTTGGGGTTGAAGCCCGACGGCAAGATCGCGGGCGACTTCCGCGCCCAGGCGATCCAGGCGTTTGAGAATCTCAAGAACGCGCTTGCCGCGGTTGGTGCGGGCTTCGACGACGTGGTCAAGCTCAACAACTACCTGGTCGATATCCCGGCGAACCTGCCGATCTATCGCGAGGTGCGCGACAAGTACGTGAACGTCAAGGCGCCGCCCGCGAGCACCACCATCGGCGTGCCGGCACTGGCGCGCGGTGACGCGCACTTTGAGGTCGAAGCCATCGTGATGCTGGCGCGCTGACGCGCGCCAAATCCGCATCCGGAGCTAGCCGGCGGCGTTCAGCACCTTGCCGCCGGCGGTCACCGGCTTGGCGTCGATCAGGATGACGGCGAGGATGCAGGATTCCTTGCCGTTGTTGATCCAGTTGTGGATCGTGCCGCGCTGGACCATCACGTCGCCGGCCTTGAGACGCACGTTGGTGCCATCGAGGTCCATGTCGATCTCGCCCTGCATGCAGACGATGTAATCGACCGTGTCGGTGCGGTGGTTGCGCGAGGCGACGCCCGGTGCGAACTCGATGACGCGGAAGATCGTGCCGCCCGGCAGCGTGGTCTGCACCGGCCGCTGGGCGGCGTCGTCCTGACCGTCGTTGTTGACCGGGAAGCCTTCCGTCGTCCAGATCGCGTGCGCATGCGCGCCGGGGCGCCCGGTGCGGATGTTGCTGACGATCTCGTCGATCTTGGCGATCGCCTTGCCGCTGTTGTCGTGGCCGGTGACGATGCGCCGAACCTGAAACGCCATGATGTTCCTCCTCGCTCTGCTGGTTTGGGCTTTGCGTGGACGCTAAAGCGTAATGCATTTAGTTTGGTGCATATCCTGAGTTTTTGAAATAGTTGGCGCATTCGTCGCTGGTGAAAGCGCCGAGAAGCTCGCCGATGGCGGCGCAGACGGTTTCGACCGTTCGGGCGGCGGCTTTGCGCAGCAGATGC
>CAMDDZ010000147.1 GCA_945893145.1 Rhodoplanes serenus
GCAAAGAAGGTCGAGACCGCGAGGATCAGCACCATAGCGCGCAGCGCGAGCGGATCGCGCATGTCGAGCCGCGGCACCGGGATGCCCGCCCTCAGCGTATGGGCGGCGCGCAATGCTCGCTCGACATGGGCGCGCCAGAGCGCGACCGAATATTGGTCGCTCGCCTCCGGGGCAATGTTGTCGGCGATTGCGGTTGCGGGCCGGTGCGGCGCCCCGCTGCTGCGATCAAGCCGCCGCAGGCCGTCGTCAGCCGACGGCACACGAACGAAGAACAGCGGGACGGTCGCCGCCACCGCCAGAACAAAGAACACGAACAGACCGATGGCGCGTCCGAGCGGCGGCAACCACAGCCAGACGCCAAGCCAGGACAGCGCGAGGAACAACCCCGCGGCGGTCGCCATCGAAGCCAGCGCCGGCCACAGCCGCTCCCACAGGATCGACCAGCGGGCGCGGCCGAGCGCGCGCGATAACACGCCCGCACCACCGGGTGCCGGGCGCTGAGAGGCGGCGTTCGGGTCTCGGTTTTCCGGGGTGACTGCGGTCACCTGTCGCTCCGCAAAGAATCTCTAGGACAACACTGTAACATGCAGCTGGGTCCTCGCCACCCGGGCGCATATGCAAAGCAAGATGCGAGCCATCCGGCTCACAGCCACGGCGGCAGGCGATCGAGACCGATCAATTGGTCAGCTTCAAGGCGGGGCCGCACTAGCGCCCATTCGCTATCCCGAACAAGGACTTCGGGGACAAGTGCGCGGGTGTTGTAGGTGCCGGCCTGGACCGCGCCATAGGCCCCAGCCGTCATGATGGCCAGGAGATCGCCGGGCTTCGGCTCCGGCATGTCACGGCCGAGCGCGAGGAAATCGCCCGATTCACACACCGGCCCGACCACGTCCGCGACGACCCGTCGCGCGCTCCGCCCCGGCTCGCTCACCGGCCTGATGTCGTGATGAGCGTCATAGAGCGTCGGCCGGACCAGATCGTTCATGGCCGCATCGACGATCACGAAATTCTTGGCGTCGCCGTGCTTGAGGTAGAGTACGCGCGTCACCAGGATGCCGGCATTTCCGACGATCAGCCGGCCCGGCTCGAAAATCAGTGTGCAGTCGAGCCCGCGTGTGGCGCGCTTGACCACCCCCGCATAGGCGGTCGGATCGGGCGGCGGATCGTTGTCCTCGCGATACGGAATGCCTAAGCCCCCGCCGAGATCGACGTGTGAGATTTTGTGCCCATCGGCGCGCAGCGTATGCACGAAGTCCGACAGCAGCGCGAAGGCGTCGTTGAATGGGCTGAGTTCCGTGATCTGGCTGCCGATGTGCATGTCCACGCCAACGACGCGCAGGCCCGGCAGCTTCGCGGCGCGCGCGTAGACCTCGCGAGCGCGGCTGATCGGAATGCCGAACTTGTTTTCGGCCTTGCCGGTCGCGATCTTGGCGTGGGTCTTGGCATCGACATCGGGATTAACGCGCACCGATACGTTCGCGGTGCGCCCCTTCGATGCTGCGATCGAAGACAGCAGCTCAAGCTCCGCTTCCGACTCGACGTTGATGCACAGGATGCCGGTGTCGAGCGCGAGCGCCAATTCCTGCGCCGTCTTGCCGATGCCGGAGAATATGATCTTGCCGGGCGGCACGCCAGCTGCGAGCGCGCGCTTCAGCTCGCCGCCGGACACCACGTCGGCGCCGGCGCCAAGCCGGGCGAGCGTCGCCAGCACGGCCTGATTGGAGTTGGCCTTGACCGAATAGCAAACGAGCGACGGCACGTCTGCGAACGCTTCGGCGAACACACGATAGTGCCGCTCCAGCGTCGCGGAGGCATAGCAATAGAATGGAGTGCCGACGGCCTCGGCGAGGTTTACGAGATTGACCGCCTCGGCGTGCAGCACGCCGTCGCGATAGGCAAAGTGATGCATCGGTGGCTCAGTCGAGCAGCCAGTCGGCGGGCGTGCGCCGTTTCGGCCCCTGCGGCGCGACCGGCTTGCCTTCGGCGTCGTATTCCTGCGGTGGCGGCGGAGCCGCGCGGTTGGAAACCGGGGTCTGGCTCGTGCCTTGCGGCAGATCCCAGCCGCCCGGCGGGGGGTCAAGCGGCCCCTTGCGGCCGCACCCGGTCAGCACGCAAGCGGTGACCGCGAGCGCGCCAATTGTGGCCAGCCGGAAAAAAGGCAACGAAGTCAACGCGGGCTCCCCCAAGATCGCGCGCACCATAGCAGATTGCCGCCTAAATTCATCTTACCTTGCGGGCGATATTAAGGACGGTTCCGCTGCTCACCCTGCTCTTTGGCGAGCGTTTTCAGCCACTTTTGCGCCTGCGACCGCACGTTCTTGGGCGCGGTTCCGCCAAAGCTGGTGCGGCTCTTCACCGAGCGCTCGACCGAGAGCACGCCGAACACCGCCGGCGTGATCCGCGGCTCGATCTTCTTCATCTCGGCGAGCGGCAGCTTGTGCAACGGCAGATCGGTTTCCGCGGCCTTGGCGACGATGCGGCCGGTGACGTGGTGGGCTTCGCGGAATGGCATCTTCAGGGTCCGCACCAGCCAGTCGGCGAGATCGGTCGCCGTGGCGTAGCCCATCCCCGCAGCCTGCTTCATGCGAGCGGTGTCCGGCTCCATGTCGCGCACCATGCCGGTCATCGCGTCGATGGAAAGCGCCAGCGCCTCGAGCGCGCCGATGGTGCCTTCCTTGTCCTCTTGCATGTCCTTTTGATAGGCGAGCGGCAGGCCCTTCATCACCACGAGCATGGCGTCGAGCGCGCCGATCACGCGGCCGGTCTTGGCGCGCACGAGCTCAGCCGCATCCGGATTGCGCTTCTGCGGCATGATCGAGGAGCCGGTGGTGAACTTGTCGGACAGCTTCACCAGCCCGACCAGCGGCGAGGTCCAGATCACGATTTC
This sequence comes from Rhodoplanes serenus, assembly GCA_945893145.1. Taxonomy (GTDB): domain Bacteria; phylum Pseudomonadota; class Alphaproteobacteria; order Rhizobiales; family Xanthobacteraceae; genus Z2-YC6860. Next base: position 2,888 of record CAMDDZ010000147.1, read on the forward strand.
CTCGGCGAAGCGCGACAGATGCACCGAAGCAATCGCAGCGGCGGCCAGCGTCTCCATCACGAAATCGCGCGCCGACACCGCATCGAGCGAATTCCGCATCGGCTGCTCGAACGCAAGCGCGCCCGAGGTCATGTGCCGGTCAATCGGAAACGAGGTGCCGGCGAGCGCCGCTGCGCCCAGCGGCGAGTCGTTGAGCCTGCGCCGCGCATCGGCAAACCGGCCGCGGTCGCGCGCCGCCATCTCGACGTATGCCAGCAGATGATGACCGAACGTCACTGGCTGTGCGCTTTGCAAATGCGTGAAGCCCGGCATCACGGTGCCGGCGTGCTGCAGCGCCTTTTCGGCCAGCGCCTGCTGGTAGCCGGCGAGCAATGCGTCGAGCTCGCCGATCCGGTCGCGCATCCACAGCCGGAAATCGGTCGCGACCTGATCGTTGCGCGAGCGCGCGGTGTGCAGCCGGCCTGACGCAGAGCCGATCAGCTCGCCGAGCCGGCTCTCCACATTCATATGAATGTCTTCGAGCGAACGCTTGAACTTGAACTTGCCGGATCCGATCTCTGACAGGATCGTGTCTAGACCGTGAGCGATCTTGCGGGCATCGTCGGCCCCGATGATGCGCTGCTTGGCCAGCATCGCGGCGTGGGCCTTGCTCGCGGCGATGTCTTGCCGGTAGAGGTGCCGGTCGAAATCGATCGAGGTGTTGATCTTCTCCATGATGGCGGCAGGCTCGGACGCAAAGCGCCCACCCCACATCTTGTTTGCAACACGCTTCTTCTTGGTCTTGTTCTTCCGGGTCTTGGCCATCAGCAGGGTTCGCCGCTCATGAGTGATTCACAGGATGCACGCCGCGGCCACGCCAAAAAACGGCTCGCCGTGATCCTTTTGGGCGGCGTCGTGGGCGTGGCCGTCGGCCTCGCGGGGATATACGGGATCGGCCACCTCGCGCGCAATGTGGGCCTGGAGCCGGCCTGTGTACCGGCGCTGGAAACCGCCCGCCGGATCACGCCATTTGCCAAGGGCGAGGTCGCAGCAGTGACGCCCGCCAGTGCGCCGAGACTCCTGCCCGATCTGACATTCTGGAACGCCGCCAACGAGCCGAAGAAGCTCTCCGACTGGCGTGGTCGCACCGTGTTGCTCAACCTCTGGGCGACCTGGTGCGTGCCCTGCCGCAAGGAAATGCCGGCGCTCGACGCCTTGCAGGACAAGCTCGGCAACGCGAGTTTTGAAGTCGTCTCCATCAATATCGACACGCGCGATCCGGCAAAGCCGAAGACTTGGCTCGAACAGGCCGGCATCGCGCGGCTCGCCTATTACGCCGACAACACCGCGAAGGTGTTCCAGGACCTGAAAGAGATCGGCAAAGCGTTCGGCATGCCGACCACCATCCTGATCAATCCGCAAGGCTGCGAGATCGCGACGCTGGCAGGCCCGGCCGAATGGGCGAGCGACGACGCCATCACACTCGTTCGCGCGGCGCTGGCGCGCTAAGGCAGTCATCTGCTCTCCCTTCTCCTGTTGTGTTAAGGACGCGCGGGATCGCCGGGATTGGTTGGGCGCCCGGGCGCCGTGTCATTTCGTCCTCGGAAAATCCGAGGGGATGGAGCGCCGGTCGACGCCACATCTCGATCACGCCTTGTCCGTCGATGGATTACTCCACCG
>CAMDDZ010000148.1 GCA_945893145.1 Rhodoplanes serenus
GGTCAGGATGTTGTTGTCCTGGCCGCGCAGCACCACACCGACAATCGATGCGATCAGGCACATCGGCACGATCATGATAATGGCGAGCGGCAGCGTCAGGCTCTCGAATTGGGCGGCGAGCACCAGGAACACGAACACCACCGCGAGCACGAAGGCGAAGATCGCGGTGTTACCGGCGCGGATCTGCTGGTACGCCAGCGTGGTCCATTCGAATGCAAAACCGTCCGGCAACGTCTCCACCGCGAGCTTTTGCATCAGCTCGATGGCCTGGCCCTGCGAGTAGCCGGGTGCCGCCGCGCCATCAAGTTCGGCCGAGGGATAAAGGTTGTAGCGCGGCACCCGATAGGGGCCGGAGATGTTGCGCACGGTGGTGAACGAACCGAGCGGCACGGTTTCGCCGGTCGCGTTGCGCACGCGGATTTTCAACACGTCGTCGGTTTCGAGGCGCGAGTTTGCCTGCGCCTGCGCGGTCACGCGGAAGGTACGGCCGAACAGATTGAAGTCGTTGACATAGGCCGAGCCCAGATAAATTTGCAGGGCCGCAAACACGTCAGGCACGTTGATGCCGAGCATCTGCGCCTTGGTGCGGTCGATGTCGAGATAGACCTGCGGCGTCGAGGTCTCGAACACCGAGTACACCTGGGAGAGGCCCGGCGTCTGGTTGGCGCGCCCCATCATCGCGAAGGCCGCGGCCTGCAGCGCCTGCGAGCCGCGACCGGCGCGGTCCTCGACCATCATGCGGAAGCCGCCGGCGTTGCCGATGCCGGACACCGGCGGCGGCTGCACGACGATAATCAGCGCCTCCTGGATCGGCGCGTACTTCTGGAACAGCGCGCGCTGGATGCCGGACGCCGACTGGTTCGGGTCCTTGGCGCGCTTCTCGAATGTGTCGAGCACCAGGAAGGTGGCAGCGGAATTCGGCGCGTTGGTGAAGGTCGCGCCGTTGAAGCCTACGATGTTGACCGCGCCGACCACACCCGGCGTCTGCAGCGCAATATCGACCACCCGCCGCGCCACCGCGTCGGAGCGCGCCAGCGACGCGCCCGGCGGCAATTGCGACACCACAATGATGTAGCCGCGGTCGAGTTGCGGGATGAAGCCCACCGGCGTCTTGCGGAATTCGTTGAGGCCGAACGCGATGATGCCGGCATAGACCACCAGCATCAGAACCGCAAAACGGACCACCCGCGCCGAAAGCCAGCCGTAGCCATTCGCGACGCGATCGAAGCCCCAATTGAACCAGCCGAAGAAGCGGTGGATCGGACGCGCCCACCATTGCGCCTGCTTGCGCTCTTGGTGCGGCTTGAGCAGCAGCGCGCAGAGCGCCGGCGACAGCGTCAGCGAGACGATGAGCGAGATCACGGTCGCGCCGGCGATCGTCAGCGCGAACTGGCGGTAGAATTGCCCGGAAATGCCGGTGATGAAGGCCGAAGGCACGAACACGGCGCAGAGCACGAGTGCAATCGCGATCAGCGCCGCGCCGACCTCGTCCATGCTGCGCACCGCGGCGTCATGCGGCGACAATCCGGCCGCGATGTTGCGCTCGACGTTTTCGACCACGACGATCGCATCATCCACCACGATGCCGACCGCCAGCACCAGGCCGAACAGCGACAGGTTGTTGAGCGTGAAGCCGAACATCGACATCACAAAGAACGTGCCGATCAGCGACACCGGAATGGCGACCAGCGGAATGATCGCGGCACGCCATGTTTGCAGGAACAGGATAACGACCAGGATCACCAGCAGGATCGCCTCGAAGATGGTCTCCTCGACGGCATCGACCGAATCCTGAATGAACTGGGTCGGGTCATAGACGATCAGGTATTTGACGCCCGGCGGGAAGCGCTGGGACAGCTGGTCCATCGTGGTGCGGATCGCTTTGGCGGTCGCCAGCGCGTTCGAGCCGGGGCGCTGGAACACCGCAAGCGCCACCGCCGGATCGCGGTCCAGATAGGAGTTCGACGAATAGTCCTGGGCGGCGAGCTCAGCCTTGGCAACGTCTTTTAAGCGCACCACCGCGGTGGCGGTCTGCTTGATCACGATGTTGGCGAATTCATCCGGCGACGCCAGACGGCCGAGCGTCTGCACAGCGATCTGGAATGCGCCCTGCTTGTTGACCGGCGGCTGGTTGAGAATGCCCGATGCCACCTGCACGTTCTGGCCTTGCAGCGCCAGCACCACGTCGCCGGCGGTCATTCCCAGCGATTGCAAACGGTCGGGATCAAGCCAGATCCGCATCGAATAGTCGCGGCTGCCGAACACCGTGATCGAACCGACGCCATCGACGCGGGTGAGAGGGTCGGTCACTTCGAGCGTCGCGAAGTTCGACATGAACAGCGTGTCGCGGGATTTGTCCGGCGACACCAAATGCACGACCATCATCAAGTCGGGCGAGCTCTTGGTGACGGTGACGCCGATGTTGCGCACGTCGGCCGGCAGGCGCGGTTGCGCGATGGCAACGCGGTTCTGCACCTGCACCTGGGCGATATCCAGATTGGTGCCGATGTCGAAAGTCACTTGGATCGAGAAGCGGCCGTCGGCGGTGGAGTTCGAGGACATGTAGATCATGTTCTCGACGCCATTGATCTGCTGCTCAATCGGCGCCACCACGGTCGAGGCGACGATATCGGCGCTGGCGCCCGGATACTGGCCCGAGATGTTGATGATCGGCGGCGCGATCTCCGGATATTGCGCGACCGGCAGGCGCACGAAGGCGACCGCGCCCAGAATCACGAACACGATCGACACCACGCTGGCGAAGATCGGCCGGTCGATGAAGAAATGCGAAATCCGCATCTGTTGCGCCTAGTTTTTCGTCGGCGGCATTGCCGCCACGGGCGCCGGAGGCTGCTCATCCTTCGGCGTCACCTTCACGCCGGGGCGCACGCGCATCAGGCCGTTGACGATGACGCGATCGTCCGCCTTCAGCCCGTCCTTGATGACGCGCAGCCCACCGGAGAGCTGGCCAGGCGTGACGTATCGCAGCGTCGCCACATCGTCGGCGCCGACCACCAGCACATACTTGCGCACCTGCTCGGTGCCGATCGCGGCATCCGGGATCAGCAGCGCCTGGTAGGTCGGCGAGCCCGGCACCCGGATCCGTGCAAACATGCCAGGCGTGAACACGGCCTTCGAATTGGAGAACACGGCGCGGCCGCGGATCGTGCCGGTCGAGCGGTCAATCACGTTATCGACGAAATCCATATAGCCGCGGTGGCCGAAGTCGGTCTCGTCGAGCAGCTTGAGCTCCACGACCACACTGCCCTCGCGGCCGGTGACCTCCTTGCCGCTGCCCGACAGTCGCTCGTAGCGCAGATACGACGCCTCATCGAAGGTGAACTCGAACCGGATCGGGTCGATCGACACGATGGTGGCGAGCAGCGACGTGTTGCCCGCCAAGCCGCCGGTAACCAGATTGCCCGGTGAGATGCGGCGGTCGCCGATGCGGCCAGCGACTGGAGCGCGCAATTCGGTGAATTGCAGATCGAGCTCGGCCTGTTTCACCGCGGCCTCCTGGGCCTGCACGGTCGCCTGCGCGCCGCGGAAGGCTTGCGTGCGCTGATCGAAGGTCTGCTCGGTGATGGTCTTGTCGCGGACGAGCTGCTGGCCACGCGTCAGGTCGGCCTGGGTGAAGGATAGATTGGCCTTGGCTTGCGCCAGGTTGGCGCGCGCCTGATCGAGCGTGTTCTGGAACGGCCGCTTGTCGATGGTGAACAGGAGATCGCCTTGCTTGACCATCTGCCCGTCGCGGAAATTCACTTGATCGAGATAGCCGGACACCCGCGCCCGGACCTCAACCGAATCGACCGCGATAAAGCGGCCGACATATTCATCCAGGTCGACGACGGCCCGCTGCGTCGGTTTGGCCACCGTCACCTCGGGCGGCGGCGGAGCAGCAGCCGGCTGTTGGCTTGGCCCGCAAGCGGCAAGCGCCAGCGCGAACAAAAGCACGGAAATCCGCAAAAGCGGTGATGCGACGGTGTGGAACATGGGGGCGTGGTGCCAGCAATTCGCTGATGTTGCAATGCGGCAAGATATAGGGCGGCGCGCGTTAACGCAAAAGCGGTCGCGCAATCGTGAAGCGCGTTCCCGCCCCTACCGCTGGCGCAACGAACACCCATATTTGCGGCCCAAATGGTCGTTTGATGATTGTTTGTGGTGAGTCGCTCACGAGGTTTCATGAATCGCATCAATAGTCTGAGCTACGCGGAGGATCCCATGTTTCGCAGACGACAGGCCGAGCAGCAGCCGGTTT
>CAMDDZ010000149.1 GCA_945893145.1 Rhodoplanes serenus
GTCCCGGCCGCGCAGGTAAAGCTTCCGGGCGGTGACCGATTGCGACACGTTGCCGCCGATCACGTAAATCTTGCCGGCCTGGGCGTCGATCGATGCGATCACGTCGCAGTGGGTGCGCCTGATCGAGCGCGCGTCGGTGCCGCCTGCGAGTTCGGCGCGAATGCGTTCGCGCACCGCCTCTTCGGTAGCGGCCACCAGCGCCGGCTCGCGTTGCTGGCAGATCAGGTCGCCCACCCGCGGCCGCGTCGAATTGATCGGGCAGGCGCGATAGACCTGGTTGCCGGCAGTGTTGCTCAGCTCGGCGGCGCTGGTCGCAAAGGCGTCGTAGATATAGGCGCGATGCGCGTTGGAAAACTGGAAGCTGTTGTCGGGCACACCCGCCTGCCGGACCACATAGCTGATGAAGGCCGCCGACCACGGCGTGTCCACGATAGCGGCGCGGATCGCCGTCTCGCGCAGCACTTCGCGCACCTCGGGATCAGTGGCGGCATCCGCCGCGCGCATCAGCGTGGCCGCATCGGTGCGGATCAACTCCACCTGTTGGGCGCCGTCGGGCGCGGTCGAAGCGTCGCGATAGCCGCGCACCTCGAGCTTGCTCGCGAAATCGTCGCCGAACAGCGTGCGCCAGTATTTCATCACCTGCCGCCAGCCGAGATGACTGAGCTGCTCGCTCGGGCCGCCACCCTCCTCCTCGGTGTGCTCGGCCTCGGTCAGGCCAAAGCGGAACAGACGTCCGGTGACATCGACCTTATGGCCATCGAAGTTGGTGAACTCGTCGATTGCGGTCTGCGCGATGCGGAGGCTCAGCGCGCTTGGCGGCTTCGCGGCGGTGGTGTCGCATTTGGCCTGTACCGCGCGCCAGAACTGCGCGGCGTTGAGGGCGGGCGCTGGCGAAGGTGTTGGCGCAGCTGCAGGCGCGACGGCCGGACCGGGCTCCGCCAGCGCCGCGGGCACCGCAAAACCGATCGCCACCACAAGTGCGCAAACCCGGGCGCAGACCAGGACACGCATGATCACTCCTTGGCCGATCATCGGCACGCGCAAGCTCTTGAGCTTTCGTCGCCCCACATGGACTCTGCTTCCTTGAGCATGATGCTCTAACGTGCGGTGGTCAGCGGATCGGGCCGCGCATGAACCTGCGGAAGCTGGCAGAACGCCTCGACCGCCTCGACCGCGGCGTCAGCGATCAGCTTCTGCCGCTCCGGCGAGGCCATCGCAACCTCTTCCTGCCGGTTGATGATGGAGCCTGCTTCGAGCAGCACCGAGGGCAATGTGGTCAGCATCAACACCGCGAGTTCGTTGTATTGATAAACGCCGACCTCGGCGTCGAGCAGCTTGCGGCGCTTCTTGCCCATGAACTTCTCGGTGTAATGCTTGGCGTATTGCAAGCCCCGCGACTTCAGCCCTTTGCCGAGCAACTTGGCGAACTCGAGGCTGCGCTGGAATTGCGGATTCTCGGTCGAGACGAAAAGCGAATGGCCGGAAAACCGGTCGCTGTAGGGCCGCGTCTTGCCGTCATACTCCCATTTCGACAGGAACTCCCGAGGTACCGAATCGTGGTGGATCGATAGCATCAGTTGCGCGCTGGCCTGGTTGGCGTGCGACACCCGCGCGACGAGGCCCTGTTGGGTCCGCCCGGGCGTAATCAACAGTTTGGTCTGGGGGAAGCCCTTTTCAATCAGCGCCTTCTCGATCGTACGGCTCAGCGCCAGATTGAACTCATACTCGCCGACGCCCCGCGCGCTTAGCGCGCCGGGCACCTCTTTGGTGTGGCCGACGTCGATGACGATGCGGAAGAACGCGCGATGACAGCCATCCCACGGCGCAGCCGCAGCGCCTTGGAACGCACCTTGGGGCAGCGCCAGCGCGCCCGCCAGCAGCAGAGTTGTCGCGACAATCCGCGGCGCCATCGTCATGCCTTTCCGGGCGCAGAATGCCCTCCGGGGGTGGGGCTGACAATAGACGGGAAGTGCCGCGGAACACGGCTGGCGGGTTCGGGCGGCCCAGAAAGCTGCGAGAAATCGGGTCGATTCAGCAGCGATTGGCGGCTCGCCCGAAGCCGTCATCGAAGCCCGCGAAAGCCTGATTCAGCGGCGGCGCCACAGGACGATCAGGCGGCCGAGGACCTTTGCCGCCTCGATGGCGCCAAACGAGCGGCTGTCGCTGGAATTGTCGCGGTTGTCGCCCAGCATGAAGTAGCTGCCGGGCGGCACCGTGAAAATTCGAGTGTTGTCGAGGAATCCGTTGTCCTGCAGGTCGAGCGTCTCGTAGCTCGCTCCATTGGGCAGCGTTTCGCGCCAGCGCTTCACCGGCGTCTTCTTGCCATCGTCGTCGGTGTCGACAAAATCATCGATGCGGTCGCGCTTGACCGGCGTGCCGTTGATGTGGAGCTCGCCGCCAACCATCTGGATCCTGTCGCCGGGAATTCCGATGACGCGCTTGATGAAGATTGTTTTGTCTTTCGGGTGTTCAAACGCCACGAGCTCGCCGGCTTGCGGCAGGCGATCGCCGCCAAACAGCTTCAGGGCAAGGAGGTCGCCTATGAACAGCGTCGGCTTCATCGAGCCGGTCGGCAGCTTGAAGCAGCACTGGTAGCCGAACAGCTCCAGTGCCGCGGCTGGCGGCGGCGCCACAATTGTTGCGACCAGCGGCATAGCGATCAGCAGCAATCTCGCCCGCATGGCGCTATGTCCTGTTTGTTGCGGCGGCACGAGGCAGCACAGTAGCACGCGGTATCGGGCACTCGCGATCCGCTTCGGCGCGCGAAGTGCCACGTCGCGGTTCTGGCGGGCAAGACGCACATGAGAAAAGCAAAGGCCCGGAGCACGTATGCTCCGGGCCCGATGATCGTCGAGACTCTTTAGATTAGCCGCGGCGCGCGCGGATCTGGAAGCTGTCGAAGCCGTATTCGGCAACCTGCCACCACAGATACTGATCGGCGCGGAAGGCGACCACCGCATCGAGAATCTTCTTGAAGTCGGCGTTGGTCGCCGCGATCTCGGCGTAGAGATCGTTCGCCGCCTTGTAGGAGGCATCCATCACGGCCGGCGGGAATGCGCGAAGCTGCGCGCCGCCCGCGATCAACCGCTTGAGCGCCGCCGGATTGGCTGCGTCGTATTTCGCGGTCATCATCGTGTTGGCGACATGCGAGGCCGAGTGAACGATCGACTGATAGTTCTTCGGCAGCGTGTTCCATTTGGCGATGTTGATGAAGTTCTGCAGCATCGGGCCGCCTTCCCACCAGCCCGGATAGTAGTAGTACTGCGCGACCTTCTGGAAACCGAGCTTCTCGTCGTCATACGGACCGACCCATTCGGCGGCATCGATGGTGCCCTTCTCCAGCGCCGGATAGATGTCGCCGCCAGCCAGCTGCTGCGCCACAAGGCCAAGCCTGGAGAGAATGCGTCCCGCAAATCCGCCGATGCGCATCTTCAGGCCGTTCATGTCGGACAGTTCCTTGATCTCCTTGCGGAACCAGCCGCCCATCTGCGCGCCGGTGTTGCCGGCCGGGATCGCGTAGATGTTGTGCTTCTTGTAGAAGTCGTTCATCAGCTCCATGCCACCGCCGTAGAACATCCAGGCGTCGATCATGCGCTTGTTCAGACCGAACGGCAGCGAGGTGCCAAAGGTGAAGGTCGGATCCTTGCCGAAGTAATAATAAGAAGCGGTGTTGCACATCTCCACTGTGCCGGCGGTGACCGCGTCGGCAGCTTGCAGGCCCGGCACGATCTCACCGCCCGCAAACACCTGGATCTGGAATTTGTTGTCGGTCGCCTCGGCCACCGCCTTGGAGAAGATTTCGCAGGCGCCGTAGATGGTGTCGAGCGACTTTGGCCAGCTCGTCGTCATGCGCCACTTGATCTCCGGCATCGACTGCGCGATCGCCGGCGCGGCGATGGCCGAACCGGCAAGACCGATACCGGTCGCTTTCAGGAATTGACGACGCTTCATGATGTTTCTCCCAAATTTTGGTCGAGGACTCCGCCGCCAGGGCGACATCGCGGAGCGGATCGACCTAAACGCAATAGCATCGTGTTCCCGGCGTTTCAAATTGAGCCACGCGCCGCTGTGGTGAACGCCGGCCAAGGGAGGCCACGGGAGGCCATGGAGGCAACGTCAGGCCCGTGATGGGCATAGGCCCATGGCGCTATTCTGGCGGGGTGAGCCCGGCCCGGTGGCGCTGGAT
>CAMDDZ010000150.1 GCA_945893145.1 Rhodoplanes serenus
CGCGACAAACGGCCCGGGCGGCGTGAGCACGATCGAGCCCATGTGCTCGGGGAGATAAGTCGAATACGGCATATTGACCCAGGGTTGCTGAATGGACGGCGGCGGCTGGCCGGACAGGAACAGGCCCGATACGATAATCATACGAACGCTAAACGGGGAGAATTTTTCCAATGCTCAGAGCACGCGCCACCTTCACCGCAGTCCTGGTCGCGCTTGTGGCTTTGCCATTTGCCGCACAGGCGCAGGACTGGCCAGCTCGTGGCCCGATCCGCTTTGTCGTACCCTACCCGCCCGGCGGCTCGACCGACGTCGGCGCCCGCGTCATCGCCGAGTATCTCTCCAAGGCGCTCGGCCAACAGGTGGTGGTGGAGAACAAGTCCGGCGGCAGCGGCAACATCGGTTTCGAATTCGGCGCCAAAAGCGCGCCCGACGGCTACACCGTCCTGATTGCACCCGACCAGGTGACCAGCGCACCGCACGTCTTCAAGGTGAATTTCGATCCGCTGAAAGACCTTGTGCCGGTGATCCAGCTGTCGCGGCAGCCGGTGGTGCTGGCGGTGCACCCTAAGCTCGGCGTCAACACGCTCGCCGAACTGATCGCCTACGTGAAGCAGCATCCTGGGCTTGGCTACGCCACCTCGGGCGTCGGCTCGCAACAGCACATGGTGGCTGAGTGGTTCGCCAAGGAGGCTGGCGTCAAGCTTGAGCACGTGCCCTACCGCGGCGGCGGCCAGGCGATCAACGATCTGATCGCGGGCCACCTGAGGCTCGCCTCGCTCGGCTCGACGCCACTGATCCCGCATTACAAGGCCGGCAAGCTCAAGCTCTTGGCGCAATCGACGGCCGACCGCTCGCCGGCCCTGCCGGACGTGCCGACCTATCAGCAGGCGGGCATCAACCTCGCGCTCGACCAGTGGCTCGGCGTGTTTGTGCCAACCGGCACACCGCCAGCCATCGTGGCCCGCCTCAACGCCGAAATGAACAAGGTGCTGGCAATTCCGGCGGTGCGCGAGGTGTTCCTGCAATCGGCGCAGGAACCGGTCGGCGGCACCACCGAGCAATTCTCAAAGCTCGTGCGCGACGATTTCGCTAAATATGAGCGGCTGTCGAAGGAGCTCAACATCAAGGCGAACTGAAATGACGCTGCCGCGCCGAACGTTTCTACGCCTCACGGCCGCCGCCGCCGCGACACCTGCGCTGCCGCGGATTGCCACCGCGGAGGTCTATCCGGCGCGGCCGGTGCGCTGGCTGCTCGGTTTCGTTGCCGGTGGCACGACCGACATCATCGCGCGGCTGATGGCGCAGTGGCTGCAAGAGCAACTCGGCCAAGCCTTCGTGATCGAGCCGCGGCCCGGCGCCGGCACCAATATCGCGACCGAGGCAGCCGTGCGCGCGCCGGCCGACGGCTACACACTCCTTTTCGTCGGCGCCCCGAATGCGATCAACGCAACGCTCTATCCGAAGCTCAACTTCAATTTCATCCGCGACATCGCGCCAGTCGCAGGCCTGGTGCGGGTGCCGAACGTGCTGGTGGTGCATCCGTCGGTGCCAGCGCACTCGGTGCCTGAGCTGATCGCCTATGCCAAGGCCAATCCAGGCAAGATCAGCATGGCGTCGTCCGGTGTCGGCTCGACACCCCACCTCGCTGGCGAATTGTTCAAGATGATGGCCGGCGTTGAGATGCAGCACGTGCCTTATCGCGGCGCGGCGCCCGCCGTCACCGATCTGCTGGCCGGGCAGGTCAATCTCTATTTCGTCACCACGCCGGTCTCGATCGGATATCTACGCAGCGGACGGCTGCGTGCGCTCGCGGTGACGACCGCCGAGCGCGTCGAGGCGCTGCCCGACGTGCCAGTGCTGAGCGACTTCGTGCCGGGCTACGAGGCGACCGCCTGGTACGGCGTCGGCGCGCCCAAGGACACGCCAAAAGATATTGTCGAAAGGCTCAATCGGACGATCAACGCGGGCCTCGCCGATCCGAAGCTCAAGGCGCGCTACGTCGATCTCGGCTGCACGCCGATTCTGGGCTCACCTGCCGATTTCGCAAAGCTGATCGCGGCCGAAACCGAGAAATGGGCCAAGGTGGTGACATTCTCGGGCGCCAAGGCGGAGTGACAGCGCTAATCAACCTGCAACCCGGCCGCCTTGATCGGGCCCTCCCAGCGCGCGACCTCTTCGGCCACGAACTTGGCGAGATACTCCGGCGAACGGCGGTCTGCCGTGACACTGGTCACGCCGATCTCAAGCATCCGCGTTTTGATCACCGGCGTATCCATGGTCGCGTGCGTCACCTCATTGAGCCTATCGACGATTACCTTCGGCGTGCCCTTGGGCAGGAAAATCGCCGTCCATGTGGTGACGTCCATGCCGGTCAGTCCCTGCTCATGGGCGCTGGCCAGATCTGGCATCAGCGGCGAGCGGGCTTTCGACAGCACCGCTATCGCTTTCACCTGCTTGCCAATAATCAGCGGCGCCGCGGCGCCAAGATTGCCGCACAGGTAGTCGATCTGCCCGCCGATCAGGTCGTTCGAGGCCGGCGCCGAGCCGCGATACGGCACGTGCGTGACGTTGACGCCGATCATCGAGTTGAGCAGCGAGCAGGCGAGATGCGTGGTCGAGCCCGCGCCGGCCGAGCCGAACTGCATCTTCGCGCCATTCGACTTCAGCAGCGCGGCGAACTCCGGAATCGTATTCGCGGGGAGGTCCTTGCGCGCCTCCAGCACCATCGGCTGCTCGGAGAACAGCGCGACCGGCGTGAAATCGTTCACGGCGTCGTAGCGCCGCTTCTTGTAGATGGTCTGATTGTAAGCGTGCGTGCCAGTCGAGCCGAGCAGGATCGTGTAGCCGTCGGGCGTGGCATTGACGACGCGGTTGACGCCGATGATGCCGCCGGCGCCGGTCGTGTTCTCGACCACCACCTGCTGCCCGAGCAACTCGGCCATGCGCACCGCAATGATGCGGCCCATGACGTCGAAGGTGCCGCCTGCCGCATAGGGCACCACCATGACGATGGGACGCGTCGGATAGGTTTGTGCGGACGCGCCACTCGATCCAATGGCCGCAATGCAAGCAATCATTGCAAGGAAATGGCGCTGCCGCATGATCTGTCCCCCAAGGCTGTCGCCGCCTGCCGGAACTATAGACCACGAGCAGCGGCGATGTCGCGTTTTGCGATTGTCAGCGTTTGGGGCGTGTCGCGGCGATTGGCTTCGGGGGCGCTGCGGCGACTGGTTGAAAGGCCAATACTGGCGCGGCGGCGTTGCCCGCGGTCGCGAGCTTCAGCGCGATCAGCTCGTCCGGCTTGAAATAGTAGAGCTCGTCCTTGGGTGTCTCCATGGCGTGGACCCAGACGCCGAGGTCGACACCCATCTCGCGCAGATACTTCTGGCAGGTCGCGGAGACGCGCTGACCCTCCTCCATGCCGTCGGCGCTCGAGCCCGGGACGTTCGACATCGCGACCGCGCGGTGCACACCGATGGCGGCCTTCGGGCCGGCCCGCCGCTCGACGCCGCCGGCAAACACCAGCGGGCAGGCCGAGGCGCAGTAGCGCCCGGACTCGACCTCAGTCGCAAAGCCCTTCTCGCGGATCAGCCGGCCCATCGTGAGTGCGTCGGCAAGCGAGCCGCCCGGCGAATGCAGCGCCACGCTCTTCACGTAGCCGCCGCGCTTGGCGACCTCGGCGGCGAAGTCCTGCGCGGTGCCGGGCTGGATCGCGCCGGTCGCGAGCAGCCGGCCGTCCGCCTGGAGATCGAACGTCATGCGGGCCTGCAATTGCGCGTCTGGCTTTTGCAGCGGCGACCGGCGGCCCTTGTCGCCGTTGCGGTCGGGCAGCGGCACGCCGGGCGACGCGTCCGGCAGCGCGGAGGGCGCGGCTGTCGTCACTCCAGCCTGCACGCCGGTGCTGACGAGCTGCGCGTAGTCGAGCCCGACCACCACGATGGCAATCGCCAGCACGGCACCGAACAGCCAGCGCAGCACGTCGTCATCAGCGCGCTCCGCGATCCAGCGCTCGACGCGCGCCTTGAGGCCAGCCGGAGAAGCGTCCACGGCTACTCCTTCACTTACCGGCGCGCACGATCGCGAGTTGCATAATGTTTTCTTCCAGTGCCGGAAGCAGGGCCTCGGCTGAGGTCGGCGGAGCCTTCATCGGAGCAGCCATGCGCGGCGGCGGCGAAACCTCCGGC
>CAMDDZ010000151.1 GCA_945893145.1 Rhodoplanes serenus
GGCCGCGAGGTCATCTGGCAAGGCAAGCTCACGGTCACCGGCAACGGCATCGCGCGATTCGCGCAGGTCAACTTCCTCAATCCCGAGCGCAAGGTGACCGAAACCGCACCCGGCACGGCGCTGGCCTGGACGTCGGTGACGACCGGCAACCTCGCCGGTATCGATCTCTGGCTCGATCAGGCCAAGACAGGCACGCTCAAGATCGAAACCAATGTGGTGTCGGGCGAGATCGATCTCGCGGCGCTCGCCGACAATGTCGTGGCTTTCGACGGCGGCGGGCTTGGCCGCAAGCTCAGCATCTATCGTCTGCCGGAGGGTGACTTCGGCCGGCGTGTGACACTCGACCACAGTGTGACGTTCCCCGGCGGCGCCGACCTGCCGGTCTATATTCGCGTCACCCAGGCCGATGGCAATCAGGCCTGGACCAGCCCGATTTATCTGACCGCGTGATACGATCTGAACGACAGCGGAGCACTGACATGAAGCGCCGGACATGCCTCGCGATGCTGACCGCGCTCTGTGTCCTGTCAGTGACGGCAGCACACGCCGAGCCCTATCCGTCGCGCCCGACCACCATCGTGGTGCCGTTCGCCGCCGGCGGCGGCTCCGATCTCTTGGCGCGGCTGGTGGCGCAAAAGCTCGAGGAGCGGCTCGGCAAGCCGTTCGTGGTGGAGAACCGGCCCGGTGCTGCGACAACACTTGCCGCCATGCAGGTGGTTCGCTCTGCGCCCGATGGCTACACGTTGATGCAGGCGACAAGCTCGACCATGGCCATCAACGTCAGCATGATGAAGAAGCTGCCTTACGAGCCGTTGAAGGACCTGGTGCCGGTCGCGCTGCTATCGTCGTCGCCATTCATCCTTGTGGTCGCCGCGTCTTCGCCGATCAAGTCGGTCGCCGACCTCATCGCCACCGCCAAGGCAAAGCCGAACACGCTGAACTACGGCTCGGGCGGGCCTGGCTCGATGCATCATCTCAGCACCGAGCTGCTGCTGAGCCTGACCGGCACGCGAATGACGCACGTTCCTTATAAGGCCACGCCGCCGGCGATGAACGATCTGCTGGCGGGGCATATTCAGGTGCTGTTCGGCGACACCACATCGATCCTGCCGTTCGTGCAGCAGGGCCAGGTGCGGGCACTCGCGGTTTCGACCGCGCAGCGCAGCGAGGTGTTGCCGGATGTGCCAACGGTGGCGGAGGCGGGCGTCCCCGGCTTCGAGTCGGCATCGTGGCAGATGCTGGTGGCACCGGGTGGCACTCCCGCCGAGATCGTCGCGCGCCTCAACGGCGAAATACACACAATCTTCAGCGACCCGGCCGTGAAGCAGGAGCTGAACCGCCGCGGTGTTGGCCCGGCGCTCACCGGCCCCCCGGAGCAGGTGCAGAAGTACGTGCGCGATGAGATCGCGCGCTGGACCGGCATCGTCCAGCGTGCCGGCGTGGCCGGAAGCCTCTAGCGCCGCACCCCAGGCGGCCCGCGCCGCCGCGTGGTTAACCATTGGTAAATCGTTAGCCTCTACTGATAGGGCCGCACCCGTCCGACGGACGATTATGTTGCAGGCCCTGACCGATCTCGCCGCTCCGCCAATCTGGTTTGCTGCCGTTTTTGCGGCCGCCGCCGTTGCGTGCGCTATCCTCTATCGCCGCAGTGCCGTCAAACGGGCGATGCTCGAACTGCTGCTCAATAACATGACGCAAGGCGTCGTGATGTACGACGAACGTGAGCGGCTCGTTTTCTGCAACGGTCCCTATGTCGAAATGTACGATATGCCGTCGGCGCTGGTGCGCCACGGCTGCACGCTCAGCGACATCATCCGTGAGCGGATCAAGTCCGGCAGCATGAGCGGCGACGTTGAAAAGTATCGCGCCGAACTCGTGACCGCGATGCGGCAGGGCGAGACCGTCAATCGTGTCATCGAGCACAACGGCCGCGCGATTGCGGTAATCAACCGGCCGATCGCGGGCGGACGCTATTTCATCGGCTCGCATCACGATATCACCGAGCGGCGGCGCATCGAGCACCAGGAGATCGCGCACGCCGAGCAGGAGGCGCGCCGGGCCCTCATCGATGGCGCAATTCTCACGTTCCGGCAAAGCGTCGAGAGCATGCTGGCAGCGGTGGGTGAAAGCGCCGCGGCGATGAATGCGACCGCCACCGGCCTTTCGGCAAGCTCGGGCGAGACCGCACAGCGCACGGTCAGTGCGGTGAACTCGTCCAATCGGGCGTCCGAGAGCGTGCGGCTTGCCGCCAGCATGGCCGAGGAATTGCTCAAGTCGATCGCCGAGATCAATCAGCAGATCGGGCAGGCGACGCGGTTGACGCGTTCCGCCGTGGACGAGGCGCGCGGCACCAACGACAAGATGGCGGGGCTTGCGGTCGCCGCGCAGGAAATCGGCGATGTGGTCAAGCTCATCCGCGACATCGCGGGCCAGACCAATCTGCTGGCGCTGAACGCCACCATCGAGGCGGCGCGTGCGGGCGAAGCCGGCCGGGGCTTTGCGGTCGTGGCCTCGGAGGTGAAATCGCTCGCCGTGCAGACCGCGAAGGCAACCGAACGGATCGCGGCGCAGATCGCCGCGGTGCAGGGCTCGACGGGCGCGACCGGCGAAGAGATCAAACGCAACGCCAGCCGGATGCGGGAGATCGACGAATACACCACCGCGATTGCGGCGGCTTTGGAAGAACAGAACGCCGCGACCAGCGACATTTCACGCAACGTGACGCACGCGGCCGACTCGACCCGCCAGGTAGGCGAAATCCTCGACGCGGTGGCCGGCGCGGTCGAGAAGAACAATGCCTCCGCGGCGACCGTGCTGCGCGAGTCGACGTCGGTGGAATCCGCTGCCGCCAATCTGCGGGCGACGGTGGAGACATTCCTGCAAAAGGTGGCGAGCTAAAGCGGCGAGCTAGCGTGCCCGCTCAAGCCAAACAAGCCGGGCTCAGCTTTGCTTGCCCATGCGATGCAGCTTGACTGCCGCATAGACCGCATCGCTCGCTGGCGTCGGCACGCCGAGCTCCTTGCCAAGCGCCACGATCTTGCCGGTCAGCCAGTCGAGCTCGAGCCGGTTGCCGGCTTCGAGGTCGTGCAGCATCGAGGCCTTCATGCCGGATGGCGCGTTATCGGAAAACGTCATGCGGTCATCGACCCAGCTGTCCGGAACCTTGGCGCCTGACTTCTGCCCAACCGCGAGGCACTCCGACATCAGCTTGCGGTAGAACGCGCGCGTGTCCGGATCGGCCAGCACCTTTCCGATCGGCAGCCGCGTCGCGCAATTGGCGCCGGCCATCGCTGAAAGAAAGATGAACTTCTGCCAGCGCTCGCGGTTCATGTCGTCTTGCGGCTGGATATCGATGTTGGCGGCCTTCGCGGCCTCGACGAAGGCTGCAAGCTTGGCGTCCGGCTTTCCGTCCATGCGGCCCACCCGCATGATCGCGAACTTGGAGGTGTGGCGCACCACGCCGGGTCCGCCGAGCACAGCCGCGATATAGGCCGTGCCAGGGATGGTCTTGTCGGTGCCGTGAATTTTCGAGACGCGTTCGTAGCTATCGACGCCGTTCTGCAGCGTAATAACCCGCGTGTCGGGCCCGACCAGCGGCTTCGCAAATTCGGCCGCCGTCTCGGTGTCCCACAGTTTCACCGCGAACAATACGATATCGACCGGGCCGACCTGTTTCGGATCGTCGGTCGCATTGACCTTCGGGATATGGAGGTCGCCATGCACGCTTTCGAGCTTGAGGCCGTCCCGGCGCAACGCTTCAAGGTTGGCGCGGCGCGCGATGAAGCTGACGTCATGTCCCGCCGCCGCCAGCCGGCCCCCGAAATAGCCGCCGACTGCTCCTGCCGCCATCGCCGCAATACGCACGATCCATCCTCCGCTGTTCGGCTCGATCTAGCGAGAAGGCGGGGGCCAGGTCCAGTCCTAAGGTCCAGGCCCATGCTGGGGACGGGTGGGACGGCGACCGCGCCGCATGGCGTCATAGTGCACAGGGAATGACCCGAGGTTTCGATCGGTCTGCCAGAATTCCGCCTTAGGTGTGTCCCACCCTGCGGCTGACGCTAGTGTCCCGGACCCGAAGTTCGCATCATTGCTCGGCTTGCGCTTTTGCGAACTTCGGGTCCAAAGGGACACTAGCAACGTAAAGCTGCT
>CAMDDZ010000152.1 GCA_945893145.1 Rhodoplanes serenus
CGCAGAACGCAAACGCATCAAACATGCAACTATCGCAAACCGCCGCTTGCAGCACCGACTGCAGGCCGCCTAAACTCTAACCCTGATGAGCCAGAGCCTCTCTTCTCGAAACGCCTGATCAGTCTCAAATTGCCTGACGACGGACAATCCGCTGGTTGCAGCGCGAGGAAGCATGTCCCTCGCAAAACGCAAGCCTCGGCCTATCAAAGCCTCGGCCTATTTCGGCGCCGGGCGGGACAATGTTAGAACCGGGTGACCGCTCCCTTCCTGTCGTTTCCCAGCCGGGTCCCCCTTCATGAACAACTTGCCGATCTATCAGGCGCTGGCGCAGGCGTTCGCCGCCGAAGGCGTCAGCACCCATTTCGCCCTCATGGGCGATGGCAACATGCATTGGGTCACCGCCATGAAGAACCTTGATGGCATGACCACCGTTCATGCCCGCCACGAGCATTGCGCCTGCGCGATGGCGATGGGCTATCACCTCGCAACCGGTAAGGTGGGCGTCGCCTCTGTCACCTGCGGACCGGGCTTCACGCAGATCATGACGGCGCTGACCACGGCGTCGCGCGCCCGCGTGCCGCTCGTGGTGTTTGCCGGCGAAGCGCCCATCCACGCCAAATGGTACAATCAGGCGCTCGACCAGCCGCCGCTCGCTGCCGCCTCCGGCGCGCATTACATCTCGGCGCACAGCCCGCCGCGCATGTATCAGTACGTCCGCGAGGCGTTCTATATCGCGCAGCAGGAGCGCAAGCCGGTTGTGATCGGCGTGCCCTACGATTTGCAAAAACAGCCGCTGCCAAACCTCGGCGAGTATCAGCCGTCCTCGGATTTGCTGCCGCGCATCGAGCCTGTGCCGCCCGATTCCAAGCAGATCGAGCTGTTGGCCGACAAGCTCGTCAACGCCAAGTGTCCGATCGTCATCGCGGGCCGCGGCGCAGTGCGCGCCGGCGCGGCCGCCGAAATCGAGGAGCTGGCAGAGTATTCCGGTGCGTTGCTCGCCACCACGCTGCTCGGACGCGGCATGTTCGACCACAATCCGTTCTCGCTCGGAATTTCCGGCGGTTACGCACGCGACATTGCGTGTGAGATGGGCGCGCAGGCCGATCTCGTCGTCGCCTTCGGCTCAAGCGTGAACTACTACACGGTCGATGGCGGCCATATGTATCCCAAGGCCGAGTTCGTGCAGGTCGATATCGAGCCGCGCGGCCTCAACGGCGGCATGAAGGCGGCCGACCTGCACATTCGCGCCGACGCCAAGCTCGCGGCGGCGGCAGCTCTCAAGGCGTTGCGCGAGCGCGGCAAGACCAAGGCCAGCGTCCGCTCGGCCGATCTCGCGCGGCGCATCAAGGAGGCGCCGGCCGACGCCACGTCCTATGCGTCCGAGCCTGGCTTGCTCGATCCGCGCGCGGCGATCGAAGAGCTCGATCGCGTGATCCCCAAGGACTACGACAGCGTCAGCGGATCGGGGCATCAATCCTATTTTCACTCGGTCATGCGCGGCCGCAAGCCCGAGCAATACTTTGCCATCCGCGAGTTCGGCGCGATCGGCAACGGCATTTCGTTTGCGATGGGCGTGGCGTCAGCCCGCCGGGACGGCAAGACGGTGCTGTTCGAGGGGGACGGCAGCCTCTTGATGCACATTCAAGAGCTCGAAGTGATGCAGCGTCACGGCATCAAGCTGTTGATATGCGTCCTCAACGACGGCGCCTATGGCGCGGAAATCCACAAGCTGCGCCACGAGGGTGTCGACGACACCGGCGCGATCTTCGGGCGCACCGATCTCGCGGCCATCGCCAAGGGTTTCGGCCTGCGCGGCGCCAACATCACCGACCTGAAGCAGATCAAGCCGCTGTTCGATGCCTACCAGGCGCAGGACAAGGCGGAGATCTGGAACATTCATGTCTCGGACAAGGTGGTCAATCCGAGCACGCAGCGTGGCGTGCGCCGCGGCCACGGCAAGATGTAGTTCGACCAGCTTGATTAAAGGCCAGCGTTGATCGCTTCGAGGGCCGCCGCTATACGGTGGCTTCCGTGTTGGGGCATAGCCAAGTGGTAAGGCAGCGGATTTTGATTCCGCCATTCCCTGGTTCGAATCCAGGTGCCCCAGCCAATCCAAAACAACAGCGATTGGCTTGAAACGACAGCGGCTCGTTTGAAACGAAAAAGAGGCCGCCTGGTTGGGCGGCCTCGCGGGTGATCGGCGCACAGTGTTTGCGGTGAGCGCTACACTTACTGTCGTTTGGTCTCGCCGCCGGGATTCGAAGACCCTGTCGGTGTGCCTGGCGCGACGGCGATGTTGCTGCTCTGCCCGAGCGAAGGGAGATTTCCGCCCTCGCGCGTGTTGATGGGAGAGTCCTTGGGTTCTACCTGAAGGGGCCGGCCGAGGCTATTGGTGGGTGAGTTGGGTGTCGGCGGTTGTCCTTGCGCGCTAGCGAGAGAGAGTGGCGCGAGCAAGGAAAGTGCGACCAGAAGAGTGCGCATGACTATTTTCTCCAAAAAAACGGGTTTGAGTATTCGGAATTCAAGCTCCGCAACGGCGGAGCGGATGAGAGCGAGCGCGCTTGCCGCGTCGGCGAACTTATCGCGTTGGTAAACTTGCCGGGCTGGTGAAGATACGGCGCTGAGCCGTGCCTGAGCCCTGAGGGGCAAACGAGTGATTCTCACCAGAGACGCTAGCCTTGATCAATCCACCTTAACAAAGGCTAAAGTAAGGGTGCGGATACGGCCGACGCTGTTGCTCTGTTTTCAATTTGTAGCGGCGGATTTCGCAGCGAGTGTTCAATATTGAACAGTCACAACCAAAATCGCTCTTTGAGACCATCGTTACGGTCGAGTCGCGGGCTCGCCGCGATCATACAAAGAAGCCAAAGTCCTCCTGCAAGTTGCGGTAGGCCCCGCGAACCTTAGCAGTCGCATACCGGCGAGCCTTGTGCGGACGGGTGTCGGCGCTTCTCTGCGCTCGATACGCCTCCATATATTCGGCTTCTGTCACTGGCCTCGCATGGTTGGTTTCGAGCCACGCCGCCCATTCCGGCTTGTGCCGTTCAGCAAATTGAACCCAATCGAATGGCTTTGTCATGGGGCTTTGTTCTTTCTTCTGCGCATTGTGAGTAGTTGGTGTTTGGCCTCGAGTGTTGCAACAAAGAAACTCGCGCCGCCCCCTGTGTTGGGCGACTTCCCGGCTTATCTATGCAGGGAAGGAGTCCCCCTCATGTCGTTGCCGAGACCGTCCACTGGACGCTGCTTCACGCATCTCGATGCGCGGATCACTCAGGAGAACGGCGTATTTATGCTGGGGATTCAGCTGCGTAATCGTCTGGTGCCGGAGGATTTTGCCGGTGGGCTGCAAGAGGCGGTCTCAATCGAGATGGCGAGCGAGATGATTGCCGGAGTGGCTCAGCAGTTTGGCATTTTGCAGCCTGCAATTTCGATCAGCATCTTCATGGAGAATTTCAAGGACGGCACTCGCCACTAGGCTTGGGTGACGGTGACATTACCGCGGTCATAAGGAGCTAAGGTTTTTTGACGATTGAACATGCACGCGCGCATTCCCTGTCCAAGCCTTGGGGTGTTATCGATCTGCGTCCTTGGAGCAATGCGCGCGACGGCGGCGGTCCGATCGGAGAAATCTGGTACGAGCGAGCTGGCGGAGCAGCGATCGATTCCTCGCTTCTGCTTAAATTGCTGTTCACGAGCCAGCCGCTTTCCATTCAGGTTCATCCGGATGATGCATTTGCGCATTCGATCGGCTTGACGAGGGGCAAAACCGAAGCGTGGTACGTCTTGAGTGCTGCGCCCGGGGCCGAGGTCGCCATCGGCCTCAATCAACGCGTCACTGCGCAGCAATTGCGCGAGGCCATCGACACCGGTTCAATTGTGGATCTTGTCTGGAGTGCGCCCCTGAGGGTGGACAATTTCAAGCAGCATTTTTGACAGATTGCTGGGCGTGGCGGTCCTCGTATTGCACGGGGCTCAGATAGCCCAGCGCGGAGTGGAGTCTGCGCGTGTTGTAAACCTCGTCGATGAAGCGGGGAAG
>CAMDDZ010000153.1 GCA_945893145.1 Rhodoplanes serenus
GGCTCGACGCATAGCATCCCCAAGCCGACGCCTCAGTCGGAGCAAATGGCCACGCGACTACAACCAAGAGCAGCGCGCCAAAAATGTACTTCACGGATTTCATTGCAACCTCCTCGACAGTTTCATTTCCACCGTCGAAACATTACGCCACGCAGCTTCGCTGCTCAACATCATTGAGTCAGCGCTTGTTGAAACAACGGACCCGTTCGACACGATCGGTTCAGGTTCGGTTCAGAATCAGGCGTTGCCCGATTTATAAGTGCTCGGCTCGGCTCGGCTCGGCCGAAAGCCCGAATGTTCAAGGGCTCAAGACTGGAAATGAAATAGGGCTGAGCTCGTGCGCCGCGATGGCCGCGGTCCTGTGCTGGGTCAATCACACGCCCCTGCCCGGCGTGTCGAACTTCAAATGAACGGCCGGCGCGCGCGTTGTGCGGATGGCGAGTAACGCGCGATTTCCATTAACGCTTCGCGGTTGACCAGCTCAAACTTGCGGTCTTTCCAACGCACCGTCTTGGTCGCGGTCAACCGCCGCAACGTCTTGTTGGTGTGCACGAGCGACATGCCGAGCGTGTCCGCGACATGCTGCTGAGTGAACGGAAATTGGATGGCATCGTTCTTGACGAGGCCAATCTCCTCGGCGCGCAGAAACAGGTGCAGCAACAGAAACGCGATGCGCTCCATCGACGTCCGCCGGCCGATGCTCAGCAGGTTCTCGTCCAAGATCTGCTCTTCGCGCGACGCCAGCCACGTCACGTCGAATGCCAGACTGGGATAGTTGGTGTAGAGCCCCCACAGCTTCTCGCGCGGGAAGACGCACAGCAGCATGTCGGTGAGCGCCTCGACCGAATGCTGCATTTCGTCGGCGACCGAACCTTGCAGGCCGAGGAAGTCGCCCGGCAGCGCGTAATTGAGGATCTGACGGCGGCCGTCCGGTAGCGTCTTGTAGCGGAACGCCCAGCCCGACAGGATGGTGTAGAGATGCGCGCTGTTGGTGCTTTGCAGCAGCACGTTGGTGCCGGGCTCGACGTTCAACTCGCCGGACTTGAAGTTGGCGACGAACTCAAGTTCTTTGGCGTTGAAATCGCGCAAACATTCGCGGTCGCGCAACGGGCATTTCTCGCACGGGACTTTGCGTCCTTGCGGATGCGGCACGGCTGCAGCAGCGAGCATGGTAGCGGTCACAGGGCCCTCCGAAAATTGCTAAAATTTACGGGCCTGACAACGTCTGAGTTGCGGAATTGTTCCCTTAAGCGTCGCGCACCATGCGGATGATGCCCGAAAAGTCGCAACCCGCCTCGCCGCCCTCGACGTATTGCGAATAGATTTTTGCAGCATCCGCCCCGAGCGGCGTTTTTGCGCCGACGGCTTTTGCCGCGTCCTGCGCGAGCTTGAGGTCTTTCAGCATCATCGCGGCGGTGAAGCCCGCCTGATAGTCGCGGTTCGCCGGTGACGTCGGCACCGGTCCCGGCACCGGACAATAGCTCGTCATCGACCAGCACTGGCCCGACGATTTCGACGAAATGTCGAACAGCTTCTGCGCATCGAGACCGAGCTTCTCGGCCAGCACGAAGGCTTCCGACACGGCAATCATCGAGACGCCGAGGATCATGTTGTTGCAGATCTTGGCGGCCTGACCGTTGCCGGCCCCGCCGGCATGCACGATGGTCTTTCCCATCTTTTCAAGCACGGGTTTGGCGCGATCGAACGCCGCCGCGCTGCCGCCCACCATGAATGTGAGCGTCGCGGCTTGTGCACCGCCGACGCCGCCCGACACCGGCGCATCCAGCATCGCGAGGCCCTTGGCTTCGGCCGCGGCCGCAACTGCGCGCGCACTCGCAACGTCGATGGTCGACGAATCGATTAGCAGCGTCCCCTGCCCCACCGCCGCCAGCACACCTTGGGCGCCGAGATAGACGTCGCGGACGTGCTCACCTGCCGGCAGCATGGTGATGACGATCTCGGCGCCGCTCGCCGCCGACTTGATGCTATCGGCTGCGCTGCCGCCGGCCGCGGTGAGTTTGGCAGCTTGCGCGGCGCTGACGTCGAAGCCCTGCACCGCGTGACCTGCTTTGAGCAGGTTCTGCGCCATCGGCAATCCCATGTTGCCCAGGCCGATGAAGCCGATACGTGCCATGCTGCCCTCCCGGTCCATCTCAGTTAAACGATGAACCGGCGCGGCAACAATAGCTTTTGACGTATCCTATTCGGCTTTGATGTTGGCGGCCTTGGCGAGCTTGATCGCGATCTCGGCTTCCTTGGCGAGCTGGGCGTCAAACGCTTCCGGCGTCATGATCATCGGCTCGACGCCGAGCTTGGCCAGCCTCTCCTGCACATCCTTGGATTGCAGCGCCTTCGTGATGGCGCTGTGCATCTTGCCGACGATGTCGCGTGGCGTCTTCTTCGGCACGAACGTCCCGACCCAGAAATTGAAATCGGAATCCGGCACGCCGGCCTCGACCGTGGTCGGCACCTCGGGCAGCGCCGACGCGCGCTTGGAGCTCGACACTGCAAGCGCCAGAACCTTGCCATCGCGAATGAGCGGCAACGCCGGCGTGATCGGGCAGAAATAGATATCGACGCGGCCGGTCATCACTTCGGTGAGCGCCTCCGGCGCGCCCTTGAACGGCACCAGCTGGCCCTCAAAGCCTGCCGCAAGACGGAAGCGCTCCATGGTCAGGTGCGGCGGCGTGCCGATGCCGGCGGCCGCGTAGTTGATCTCGCCCGGCTTGGCTTTTGCTTTCGCGATTAGCTCCTGCAAAGTCTTTATGCCTTTGCTCGGCCCGACCACCAGAACTAGTGGCACGTTGCCGAGTGGTGTGATGCCGGAGAAATCCTTGATCGGATCGTAAGGCACGTTGGCCTGGATCGCCGGCACCGTCACGATGGCGTTGGAGTGCACCAGGATGGTGTGACCGTCCGGGTCGGATTTCGCCACCATGCTGGTGGCGATGGTGGTGCCGCCGCCGGGCCGGTTCTCGACCACGATGGTCTGGCCGATCTGGTTCGACACCGCTTCGAACACGGTGCGCGGAATGATGTCGGTCGCACTTCCGGGCGCATAGGGAACGATCGCGCGGATCGACTTGGTCGGCCAATCGGCCGCGAACGCCGAATGCACGCCTGGCAAAGACGCCGCCGCGAGTGCAGAGAACGAGCCGACACCGGCTTTCAAGATTTCACGGCGATTCATTCGATCCTCCAAAGGCGATTGCGAAAAGAGCGATTGCGATTCCGGCACGGCCACAAAGGCAAGCATATCCGCGGAATCGGCTCAATGACCTGAGCAATGCGCCGCAGGCGTGTCGTGCCCCGGCCGCATAGCGCTTATTGCGGATGCTCGCGCGCCGATTGGATGGCGAGGAACAGATACGTGCCGAGCAGCACGACCTCGACCAGCACCACCAAGAAGCGTCCGCCGTAGACCTGCGGGAAAAGCACCTCGACAGCTGCCATCGAAACTGCGGCGGTGAGCCAGACCACCGCGCCCCAGGCCGCGGCAAGCCACAAACCGACCGAGGCCACCAGATCGATCACTGCGAAAAACACCGTCGCGGTCTGCCAGGCCATTGCCTGGTCGGCGAACCCGTCCTTGGGGCCAGCGAGGCCACACACCACCGCCCAGTGATAGAGGCCCTTGAGCATCGAAAGCCCGGCCATGACGCGGAGAAACAGCACCAGCCGCGCGGTCCAGATCGCCTCCAACTCGGGCGCGTGGTCGGCGTGAACAGGCTCGAGCGTGCGTGCCGGGTCGTTGGCGTAGGGTTCGCTCATGAGCGTTCCGGATTTTCCAGTACCAGATCGCCGGAGCCGAGCGGC
>CAMDDZ010000154.1 GCA_945893145.1 Rhodoplanes serenus
CAACCGCTGCCACCACCCGTTCGCGTAGATCAATGGAATAGGCTCGACCCATCGGATACTGGCCTCCGGCCCAGCCAGCATCTTGAATCAGAAACCAACTGATTTGGGAATCCAAAATCGATTCAGAGTAATGTCATGCTGCTTTAGTGCGCTCGCGGATCAGCACCAGCGCCTCGGTGTCCTTCAAGCGGTGGGCGAGCGCCTCGTTGTCCTGGACGTGGTCGTTCCAGATCGTGACGTCGTGGCCCTTGAGCTTGGCGAAACAGGCGAGCGTGCGAACCGTGTCGTGGTAGTCGTCGAGGATGGAGATTTTCATTGGCTGCGGATGCTGCGGGCGGCCGGATCAGGACCGATATGGCGTCCCCACGGGGAATCGAACCCCGGTCTTCACCGTGAAAGGGTGATGTCCTGACCGCTAGACGATGGGGACGTTCAAGCGTCGCGACGTATAAAGCGCTTCGCAAATCCGGGCAAGCAAGGTCCGGCCAGCCACCGCCAGCTTACCACTTCCCGGTGTTGGGCATCGAGGCCCAGGGCTCCTTCGGTGGCAGCGGCTTGCCCTTCTGCAGAAGCTCGATCGAGTGCTTGTCGGGCGAGCGCACGAACGCCATGTTGCCGTCGCGCGGCGGCCGGTTGATGGTGACGCCGGCCTTCATCATCTTGTCGCACAGCCCATAGATGTCATCGACCTCGTAGGCGAGGTGGCCGAAGTAGCGCGCCTCGCCATAGTCCTCGGCGTCCCAATTGTAGGTGAGCTCGATCACGCCGCCGTCGCGCCGCCCGGCCGCCAGCGCCTCCTTGGCGGCAGGCGCATCCTCGGGCGCGGCCAGGAACACCAGCGTGTACTTGTTCTTCTCGTCGACCCGGCGCCGGACCTCCTGGAGGCCGAGCAGGTTGCAGTAGAAGTCGAGCGCGGCATCGAGATTGCGCACGCGCAGCATGGTGTGAAGGAACCGCATCGGTGACTCCTGTGACAGGGGATCGCGCTGATGGCCCTTTATATCTCGGCTGCCAAAGCTTCGCGTGGCTTATGTTACGGGGCTCTGCTTCGCTGCAGGGCCCTTTCGCCTTTTGTATGTGCTGCATTAGGCTTGCGGGCCGCCCGCCTGCAGCACCGCCGCCTGAGCTTCCCGATGATCGCGCCCGATCTTCAATCCGCCACCGACCGCTTGCGCGATCTCTTCGACGTCGCCGAGGTCGTGGTCCCGTTCACCGGCGCCGGCATCTCGACGGAGTGCGGCATCCCGGACTTCCGTTCGCCCGGCGGCCTTTGGACCAAGATGCGGCCGATCGAATTCAGCGATTTCCTGGCCAGCCAGGAGATGCGCAACGAAAGCTGGCGGCGACGTTTCGCGATGGAAGAGCAGTTCGGGGGCGCCAAGCCGGGCCGCGGGCATCTGGCGCTGGCCAGCCTTTACCGCTCCGGCAAGGTGCCGGCGGTGATCACCCAGAACATCGACGGCCTGCACCATGCGTCCGGCTTTGCGGCCGATCACGTGATCGAGCTGCATGGCAATACCACCTACGCCACCTGCCTCGATTGTGCCAAGCGCTATGAATTGCCCTGGGTGAAGGCGCGGATGGCCGGCGCCAATGGCTGCGCGCCGGACTGTCCGGACTGCGGCGGCTACATCAAGACCGCCACGGTTTCCTTCGGCCAGGCCATGCCGGAAGAGCCGATGCGCCGCGCCCAGGCGCTATCGGAATCCTGCGATCTGTTCCTGGCGATCGGCTCGTCGCTGGTGGTCTGGCCGGCGGCCGGCTTTCCCTTGGTCGCCAAACGCAACGGCGCGCGCCTCGTCATCATCAATCGCGACGCAACCGAGTTCGACGACGTCGCGGATCTTGTCGTCCGTCAAGACATCGGCGCCGTGCTGGCGCCGTTTATCGCGCACTGATTCGGATATCCCCGCGATATACACAGGCACCTAGAGTTTCATTGCGTAATGGCATTTTATTCTTTCTCATGACGGCGCGAATGTTATCGTCGTTGAAGCAGATTCGGTTTCAGCGTCCATCAAGAGACGACAGTGTAGGGGCACCGTACGGCGTCATGACGTCGGACGAATTTTCCAAGGGACTAGGGCCAGATTCGGAGCCGGCACTTGAGGCCGGTGATGAGGCTGCGAGCATTATTGAGCTCGCGGGCTCGATCAAATGGTTCGACGTTTCCAAAGGTTACGGCTTTATCGTCCCAGACAACGGTCTGCCGGACATCCTTCTGCATGTGACCTGCCTGCGCCGCGACG
Source organism: Rhodoplanes serenus (assembly GCA_945893145.1). Classification (GTDB taxonomy): domain Bacteria; phylum Pseudomonadota; class Alphaproteobacteria; order Rhizobiales; family Xanthobacteraceae; genus Z2-YC6860. The sequence continues at coordinate 2,250 of CAMDDZ010000154.1, forward strand.
GTTTCCAGACCGCTTACGAGGGCGCCCGGGTGGTTGCCGAGGTGTTGCAGCGCCCCAAGGGTCTGCAGTGTTTCCGTATCCTGTCCAAGGACGAGTCGACGGCGATCCATCCGGCGACCCTTCCGGCGGCGCGCACCCATGTCACGGTGACGCCGACCAGCGGCCTCGAACGCGCGGTCGTAAAGTGGTTCAACCGCTTGCGCGGCTTCGGTTTCTTGACGCGCGGCGAGGGCACCGCGGACATCTTCGTCCATATGGAAACGCTGCGCCGGTTCGGCCTCACCGAACTGCGTCCGGGCCAGACCGTGCTGGTGCGTTTCGGACCCGGCCCCAAGGGCATGATGGCGGCTGAAGTCCGGCCGGACGGCGGACCGAGCGGACCGGCTTCGCACTGACCGGCTTCGCATTCAGGTTGCGCCGTAACCGTGGCCTATCCGAAATCGACGCGTCCGGGCCTCAATCCCCCAATTCCCGACAAATCCCCAGCTCCCAAAACGTGATGGCGCGTGTCCGCAGCCGGCCCGCAAAGGCCGCTCGGTTGCGTTGTTTTTTTGCCACAGCTTTCATATTTGTTGCGAAACGACCTCCCCGCAGCGGTCTTAAAGGTGTTGTTGCGACGCGTTCAAAATCGAAAAGAGTCATCGCCTTGACAGAACATTCGACAGGGCCGCAAGCGTGGAGCCGTTGATGCAAAATCGTCGTGTGGCCTGGTGTTCGGCGCTCGCGGGCGCGTTCGTTTTGCTCGCCGCCGGTTGGTCGCTGCGCGCCATCGCGCAGGACGGCATCCTGGAAAAGCGCGAGTCGCTCTACAACAACATCTTCATCATCGGCGACCGCGACATCGTCTCGATGACGTTCGGCCAGAACAAACGCTACTACACCGAGAGCAGCATGAAGCTTTCGGATCCGGGCGCACTGACGGTCGACTACACGCGCTTCATGACGCTCGGCGTCGCGTATCCGGCCAAGGTCGAGAGCATCCTTGAAATCGGACTTGGCGGCGGCCGCACCGTGTCCTATCTGCACGCCGCGATGCCCGACACCGCGATCCTGACGGTCGAACTCGACAAGGATGTGGTCGAGCTCGCCAAGAAATATTTCCGCTACAAGGAAACCGCGAGCTTGCGGACCGTGGTGGCCGACGGGCGCACCTTCCTGATCAAGGACACGGAAAAGTGGGACGTCATCATGATCGACGCCTATCGTGGACCCTTCGTGCCGTTCCACCTGCTCACCAAGGAATTCTATGCGCTGGTCAAATCGCGGCTGAAACCCGGCGGCGTGGTGGTGCAGAACATCGAGCCGTCGACCATGCTGTTTGATTCCGCGACCGCGACGCTTGCGAGCGTGTTCCAGTCGGTCGATCTCTATGACGGCGGCGGCAACGTCGTGGCGGTGGGCTACGACGGCGCCTCGCTGCGGCAGGCCGATCTGCTGGCTCGCGCCGCCAAGGCTCAAGACAAATACAAA
>CAMDDZ010000155.1 GCA_945893145.1 Rhodoplanes serenus
GCGCTTTCCGGATAGAGCGTGATCGACTGCGCCTTCAGCATCGCCTGCTTGAATGCCTCGGGTGTCCCGATGTCGGGCTTCGGGCTGCCGGCGCGGATCGCAACGCCATAGCCGACGCGGGCGACGTCTGCCGCAGCACCAAACTTCGCCTTCGCGGCGGCATCCTTCATGACGTCGACCGGCACCACGCCGAGGTCGAACGGCGTGCCGGAGGTCGCCTGTTTGATCAGATCCGGCGTGCCGGCAAACTGAAAGACGAGCTTGTGGCCGGTGGCCTTTTCAAACAGCGGGCCGAGTTCGCGCATGCTCGCCGTCATTGAGCCGCCCGCTAGCACCTTGAGTTCGGCAGCCTTGAGATCAGCCGTCGATGTCATGACCAGCGCCACGATTGCGGAGACGAGCGTGAGCGAAAGCGTCTTCATGAGGTCGTCCTACGTCATCGCTGATTCACAACGCCTTGCGCTGTCCGGCTGAGCCCGTCGCTATCTTTCATTTTTCCATATCGGCGTAAAGCGGCTCGCGACATTGTGCTCGCATTCAATCCCGCCATGCTTGCTTGCGCCGGTGCCGGTATGCTCCGATCAACCAGGGAGAACATCAAGACCGCGCTGGCCTTTGCGGGCGGCGGGTTCGAGCACGTGGTCCGGACCACAAGCTACCTCGTCGACCTCGAACGCGATGGCGCCATCTTCCGTGAGGTGCGCGCCTCCTATTTCCCGAACAAGGCGGCGCTGCCCGCCAGCACGCTGTTGCAGATATCGCGGCTCGCCAGCCCGGCGTATCTCGTCGAGGTCGACATCGTTGCGGTCATGCCGCCGAAGGGCTGACGCCGCAGCGCCCAGAAGCGCCGCGACAGGCAAGGCCGCGTGCGGTAAGATCAGCCCCGGATTACGCTTCGCTCACCTGGGTGAAGCTTGATTATCCAATGGAGGATCAACGCCATGCGTCATTCGTCCAGAATTAGCGCCATTGTGGCGACATTGGCCGCGCTCGCGGCCTTCAGCCTGCCGTCCGCCGCACGGGCGGACACTTGTGACATTGCCTTCTCGGTGCTCAAGGCCGGCTGGGTGATCGGCGGCTCGGGCGGCAGTGGTGTGATGCGGTGCGGTAACCGGTCCTATCCGATCAGAATCGGAGGCGTGAGCGCCGGCTTCTTGTTCGGCGCCTCGGAGACGCGGTTCCGCGGCCGCGCCCACTTCCACGGCAGCCCCTTTAACGTGGCCGGCGTTTATGGCGCGGCTGGCGCCGGCAGTGCGGTGGGCCCGGGCGTGCAGGGGATCGTGCTGCGCAACGAGAAGGGCGCAACGCTGGAACTGACCGGCCGCCAGATCGGTTTGCAGATCAATGCGGATCTGAGCGGGCTCGCCATTTCGATGCGGTAAGCGCATCGGGCCAAGCGCGGCATTCACGGCGGGCTAGTGCCCCGTTTCCGAAGTTCGTGATACGTCCCAGCGTGCTCTGACACGAACTTCGGAAACAAAGGGGCACTAGCAAGTCTATGATTCTAGTGCCGCTTATCGATTTGAAGTTCCTGATCGAGCTTGCTGCAGGTGGTGCAGGAACTTCAAATCGGCGGCACTAGCGCCAACGCGTGGCCCGCCGTTGCTGTGCGGATGGGATGACGGATTGCGCTTCGCTCTTCGTCCCGCTGCTTGCACGATGTTGGAGATGAAATGTCAGAAGCAAACACCACCGGTTATCTGCCCGGCGATCCGCGATACGGATTGCAGGGCGAGGCGTTGAAAAACTACTACCGCACCAAGGCAGCCCAGTGGGCGATCTATTGCTGGGATAAGCCAGGCACGGCGGAGACGAGGCGGGCCCGGCTGGCGGAGCAGAAGGCTTACGTCAAAAGTTTCGGCGAGCGCGTTATCGGCTACGGTCATTTCGTCTCCGACGACGGCCGCGACACGCTTGGCACATCGTTCTTCATGCAGCTCGACGACCGCGCGGCGGCGGACAAGTTCGTGGCCGACGAGCCGATGAACAAGGCCGGCGTCTACCAGCGCGTGGAAATCAATCGCTGGTCGAACAGTTTCGGCAAGCGCGCGGCCGAGCATCCCCGCAAGGGGTTGCAGCAGTTCCTGTGCAGCGGGCCGAAGACCAACACGCCGGAGTTCTACCGCACGCATCTCCATGCGCATGAGTCATACTTCGCGTCGTATGGCGGAAGCTTCATCTTCCGCGGACCGATTCGCTCGGCCGACGGCGCCGACAACATCGGCACCGCGCTGCTGCTCGAATTGCCGGACCGCGCCGCGGCGGATAAGTTCTGGAACGAGGAGCCGTTTTCGAAGAACGGCGGGTATCAGAGAGATGCGCGGATCACGCGGTGGGTGTTTGGGGATTGAGGAAGTCGCGGTCCATGAGATCGTAGCGGCGGGGCACCGATGTCGAACCCGGTATCTGACGGCGAGCGGGTTAAGCAGTTGATCTACGACTGGCTCAACAAGAACTGTGCAGTGGGCCCGAAGTGGGAACTTTTGTCGCCGCTGCCGCTCGAAATCAAGATGCTGCCGGCGTTCAGTGACATCGAATACAATCTCGGCAATGGCACTTGGACGCAGTTTCTCTGGAACTGTTTCGACGACTGGCGAAGGATTATCGACGTTGCCAAGGAAGGCTATTTCTTGATCGGCGCAACTGAGCAAAGCGCGGCGTTGGATACGCTTCGGGCTCTGTGCGAACGCGATGAGCGCGAATGCAAGAGGATGCAGAAGCTTTCGGAGAAGGATTTCGAGCGATATTTTGGGGAGTTTATTTCCCGCAGCGATGACGTGCCGTTCGATCGCGAAGCCTTATTTTATCACGATAGCGGTGTTGACGAAAAGCGGGTGGCCTGGCTTAAGGCGAACGCGGCGCGGATACGCAAGGTCTTGCGTCAGCTGCAACCGCTGAAGAAGCAGGCGGCGCGCAAGAAACGGAAGGTGCCCAAGAAGCGGGCCGTGAAGAAGCCGATGGCGCGTAAGAAGCGTTGATCGAAGACCTAAGCAGCGCACGGGCGGCGCATGCATTGTGGATTAACGGGCATTCCGCGCAGAAAACACCATTGGTTATTGCGGACGCGGGCCGGACGGCAGAAGCTATCAGTGATTCCCGTCACGCACGGCGAGCACCATGTATCTCCTCCGCTATGTCATGAGCCGGATCTTCGTGTTCTGGCTTTCCATCGCCATCCTGGTCTTTGGCTGGTTCAGTTACCCGCAGCTTGTGAACACCGGACTCGGCACCAGCGAGACACTGGTCAAAAATCTGACCAAGCTGGAGGCGACCGGCAAAACCGAAACGGTGGTCGTGCACATTTTGCATGCGGGCGACCTCATCGTGATCGGGGCCATCATGCTGGTCGTCACGTTGGTGTTCACGGCGTTGAGAAATATGGTGCTCGGGTCCGGCGAGCGCCGCATGACGGTGGTCCGAGCGATTTCGCAAGTGATCGTGCTGCTGCTGCTCTCCTACGTCGTTCTCGCTGCGATCTGGTGGTACGACGCGCGGCTCGTGAATGCCGCGTTCGATGCGAGCAAGGCCATGTTGGAGCCGGTCGCCGCAGCGATCGACCCGGCCGGCCGGCTGGAACTCGTGTTCAGGACGCTCGGCTTGGGGCGCCACCTCGTCATGGCGTGCATCATGCTGGCGCTCGTGCTGACGTGGATCATGCTGAAATGGGTGGGGCGCGGCGCTTACACGCTCGTCGCGGGC
>CAMDDZ010000156.1 GCA_945893145.1 Rhodoplanes serenus
CCCACCCAGCCGCGGACGCGCGAAGCGAATGTCAAATCCAAAGCTCCACTAGAACGTAATACTTGCTAGTGGTCCTTTGATTCTAACATTCGCAAGAGAGCCCGCCGAGCAGGGATGCGAATGTTAGAATCGGACCACTAGCGTGCCGCCGGGGATCGTGGAAGCGCTCGACCGATATTGCCGGACCGGCTATCAAACTGCGCAAAACAGGCGTCGCCCTAGACAGGCGCCGGCGCAAATAGGCGTCAGCCGGAGTGTCGTATGAACCGCAAAGAACGCCGCGCCGCTGGCAAGCGCGATGCCGGCGGCAGCTCGTCCGCGATTGCGGCGCTGTTCGCGCAAGCCGCGCAGCATCGGCAGGCCGGCCGTCTGGAAGAAGCCGACGCGCTTTGCCGGAGAATTCTGGCCAGCGATCCGGCGCACGCCGCGAGCCTTCATTTGCTTGGCTTGATGATGCAGCAGGTCGGCCGCCATGACGCGGCGATCGAGCTGATCGGCCGTGCGATCGCGGCGAGCGGACGCAACGCCGACTATCACTATGACCTTGGCTCGTCTTTGCAGGCGCTCAACCGGCTCGATCAGGCTGCCACGCACTACCGGCAAGCCATCAGCCTCAGGCCCGGCCACGGCCGGGCCTACAACAATCTTGGCGGCATCTTGTGGTCGCAGCGCAAGGCCGAGGAGGCAGCGGCCGCCTTCGGCCGCGCGGCTGCGCTGACGCCGGACTCGGGCTCGATCCACCACAACCTTGGCAATGCGCTGGCCGCCCAGGGCAAGCTCGATGCTGCGGTGGACGCCTTCGAGCGCGCGCTGACGCTGCCGCAGGATGCGGCGGCGGTGCAAAAGCCCGATTACCCGGCGATCTTTTTAAACCTCGGCAATCTCTACAAGGATCGGGCCAGGCTGGACGAAGCCGCGCAGCTCTACCATCGCGCGCTCGCGATCGACCCAAACCGCGCGGAGGTACACAACAACCTCGGCGCGTTGCTGCTCGAACAGGGTCGTGCTGCGGAAGCGGCGGAACGTTTCGCGCGCGCGCTGGTTCTCACGCCGGAGCTGCTTGAAACCTACGCGGCCGTGATGGCGACGCTGTTCCGGCTCAACCCGGCGTTCAAGGCGGGGGTGCAGCGTTGCGCGAAGGCCTGGCCGGATTTGCCGCCGGCCGCGGAACTATTGGGGCAGGGCGGTCTTGCGGCCATTGCATCCGACCCGGTGCTGCGTGTGGCGATGGAATCTGCAACGGTCCGCGACCTCGCCCTAGAGCGCTTTCTCACCGCGATCCGGCGCGCTCTGCTCGATCTTGCCGTCGCTGATGATGAGCCCGGCGACGCGGTCATTGCGTTCTGCTGCTCGCTCGCGCGCCAGTGCTTCATCAACGAATTCATCTTTGCGGTTGCGCCGGACGAGCGCCAAAAAGTCGATACGCTGCAGGCCGCCCTGTCGGGAGCGATTGCGAACCAGCGGGCTATTTCGCCTCTGCGGCTTGCCGTCATGGCGAGCTATGTCCCGCTCGCTGCGTTAGCTGGCGCGTCGGCATTGCTCAATCGCGAATGGTGCACTGCGGTTGCGGCGGTGCTCGCGCAGCAGGTGCGGGAGCCGCTGCAAGAGCAGCAGGACCGTGCGGCCGTCCCGCAACTCACCCCCATTGGCGATGGGGTGTCGGCGGTGGTCCGTCAGCAATATGAGGAAAATCCTTATCCGCGCTGGTCGATCGCGCCGCCCCGTCGCAACGTGATGAGCGTCGATGACGACATCCGCCGCAAGTTTCCGGGCGCGTCATTTCGTCCGCTCGGCGAGCGCGATCGCACGGACCTTTTGATCGCCGGCTGCGGCACCGGCCAGCACCCGATCTGGCTGGCGCAGCGTTACCGCGGCGCACGTGTGCTTGCGGTCGATCTCAGCCTGAGCAGTCTGTGCTACGCGCGGCGCAAGACGCGTGAGTTGGGATTGCAGAACATCGAATATGCGCAAGCCGATATTTTGCGGCTCGGCTCGATCGGCCGGACTTTCGATCTGATCGATGTGAGCGGCGTGCTGCACCATATGGCCGATCCCGAGGCCGGCTGGCGCGAGTTGCTCAAGCTGCTGCGGCCCGATGGATTGATGCGCGTCGGGCTCTACAGCGAGCTTGGCCGGCGCGAGCTCGCACCCGCCCGCGGTTTTATCGCCGAGCGCAATTATCGGCCGATCCCCGACGACATTCGCCGCTGCCGGCAGGAGCTCGCGGATTCCCCGGTTGGTGGTGTCGCTCGCTTCAACGACTTCTTCAGCATGAGCGAATGTCGCGACTTGATGTTCCACGTACAGGAACATCGTTTGACTATTCCGCAAATCGCTTCGTTTCTCGGCGACCACCATCTCAAGTTTCTCGGCTTCGAAACCGATGGGGACAGCCTTGCCGCTTATCGTCAGCGCTTTCCGGAAGACCGCGCGCTGACCGACCTCGATCGCTGGCACAAGTTCGAGTGCGAGCGTCCTGACACCTTCATCGGCATGTACCAGTTCATGGTCCAACGAACGGCGTGACGGACTGCACGCCGTCGTTAAATGACCGGCCAATGGCAGCGATTGCCCACGGACCGGTAAAGCGGTTCGAATTCGCGCGCGCACTATGGTTAGCGGCTCGTTAAGGCGGCGGCGGCGGCGCGAAACCGCAGACGGCAACTGCCAAAGGCTGAACCAGGCTGGCTTTGCGCTCCCGAAATGGGACGCTTTTCCTCGTCGCGGACTGCCGCTTGGAGCGTCATAAGCCGCTCTTCGGACAGTGAAGTAAGGGCTTATTTTTTCGATATTACAGCCGCTTACGGAGAACTTAAAAGTTGTGCACAGGCCCAGTGCTTTTCGTGCAACACCCGCCCAGAAACCAGCGTTTTGGCGGGTCCGGAGCGGGCTTATTCATTGCCTGTGCAAATCCTGTGAGTACTGTGTGCATGCGACGGAGGGGGGCATCCCCAGGTCGTCCCGTCTGGGTCTTCTCGGTGAGGAAATCCAGATGGTTCGGGGAGACAAGGGGACGTTCCAGGGTGTGAAGAAACACCCGGCGGAGACCGAACCCTCCCAGTGTGTACAAACAGGAGGTACAGTTATGAAGATGGTGAAAAGTCTTCTCCTCGGCTCCGCGGCTGGTATCGTTGCGGTTGCTGGGGCGCAGGCCGCCGATCTTCCCGTTAAGGCCAAAGCGGTCGAATACGTGAAGGTTTGCAGTCTGTATGGCGCCGGCTTCTACTACATTCCCGGCACCGACATCTGCATGAAGGTTGGCGGCTATGTGCGCGCCGAGTATTTCTACAACTCGGGCGACAGCGGCACCAACCTGACGTTCGCCGGCACCAGCGGCCAGCTGACCCGTCTGTCGGGCTCCGACTTCGTGATGCGCACCCGCGCATATGCGTCGTTCGACACCCGCCAGCAGACCCAGTACGGCACGCTGCGCACGTTCTTGAACGTCGGCGTGAACTACGACAGCCCGGCAGCCTCGTCGGCCGGCTTCAACTCGAACCGCGCGTTCATCCAGATCGCCGGCTTCACGTTCGGCACCGCGACGTCGTTCTACGACTTCTACTCGGGTGCGGCGACCGCCTACTTCGGCTCGCCGTCTTCGGACACCGGCGACGGTGGCTG
>CAMDDZ010000157.1 GCA_945893145.1 Rhodoplanes serenus
GCGGCTCGACCGAGGTCATCGTCGCCACCATCGGGCTGTCGATTGGCGCACTCAGCCAGGACCTGTTCACGATGATCGTCACCATGGCGGTGCTCACCACGCTTGCCATGCCGCCGACATTGCGCTGGGCGCTGGCCCGGCTGCCGATCCGCAAGGATGAAAAAGAACGGCTGGAGCGCGAAGACATGGAAGCCAAGGGCTTCGTGTCGAAGCTCGAACGGCTCTTGGTCGCCGTGGACGACAGCCCCAACGGCCAGTTCGGCTCCCGCGTCGCCGGCATGATCGCCGGCACCCGGTCGATGCCGACGACTGTCATGCACATCACCGCAGCGAAGAAGAAATCCAACGGCAAAACAGAAAAGGCCGCTGAAAAAGAAAAGGCTGCCGAAGAAGAGGCCAAAGAGCGCGCCGAAGCCACGATCGAAGTTCTCAAGGACGCGGCCAGGCAGATGAAGAAGCGCACGCCGAAGGAGCAAAAGGAGGACCACCCGCTCGACGTCACCGTCATTTCGAACGCCACCACGGACGCCAAGAAGGTCGCCGAAGAGGCCGAGAAAGGCTATGACCTGCTGGTCGTTGGGTTGGACAAGACGACGATCCGTGACAACACCGGATTTCATCCCAACATCACGGAGCTTGCGTCCGGCTTCGAGGGCCCGTTGACCATCGTGGATGCGCGCGACGGCCTTTTGAAGAACCCACCCGAAGCCGAACTCAGCATCCTGGTGCCCGTCAACGGCACCGAGTCGTCGCGGCGCGCCGCGGAGGTCGCCTTTGCGATGTCGCGCGCGAGCCGCGCGCCGGTCACCGCGCTTTATGTCGCGCCGCCCGCCAACGCCAAGAAAAACCGCCACCGGGCGGATGGCATCCTCAAGGACGTGGTGGCGCTGGGCGAGACCTACGAAATCGTCGTCCGAACCGCCATCCGCTCCGAAAAACTGCCAGATGACGCCATCCTCAAGGAGATGGCCAAGCGCAAGCACAATCTGATCGTGATCGGCGTCGAGCGCCGGCCCGGCGAGAAACTATTCTTCGGAGAAACCGCGACCGCGATCCTGGAAAAGTCCGACCGTTCGATCGTATTCGTGGTGAGTTGATCGGTCGGCGGGGCTACTTGCCCTCGCCGCCGTTCTTGCTGCCCTCAGGCGCCCGGCCGAATTTCAAATTGGCCAGGAAACGATCCGGCCGGACCCGGCCGGCGTCGCCGCGATTGCCGCGCCAGGCCGCAAGCTCTTTCATCGAGAGCGTGGAGCTGCGACCTGCGGTATCGATCCAGGTCAAGCCGTCAGCCTCCTTGAACACCTTGAGGTCGGACAGTCCGCCGTCCTTGTGCCGTTGCAACCGCACGCCGCGGCCGCGCGTCATCTCCGGCACCTGATCGAGCGCAAAGATCAGCAGCTTGCGGTTTTCGCCAACCGCCGCCGCGAGTTCGCCCTCGACCGGTGCCACGGCAACGGCCCTGTCCGGCGGCTTGACGTTGAGCACCTGCTTGCCCTTGCGCGTATTGGCGAGGCACTCGTCCTCCGCCACTACGAAGCCGCGTCCACTGGTGCTGCCGACCAGAAACTTGCGGCCGCCCTGATAGCGGAACGCCGAAACGAGTTCGCCTTCCTGCTCGAGATCGGCATAGAGGCGCACCGGCTCGCCGTGACCGCGCCCGCCCGGCAGCTTCGAGGCATCGATGGTGTAGAAGCGGCCATTGGTGGCGAACACCAGGATTTTCGACGTGGTCTCGGCCGGGAACGCGAATTTCAGCGCGTCGTCGGTCTTAAACGTCACGCCGGACAGATCGGCCTGATGCCCGCGCAGCGCGCGGATCCAGCCCTTCTCGGACACCACGATGGTGATCGGCTCGCGCACCACCATTGCCTCTTCGATCGCGGCCTCATCGTGCTCGGGCGCGTCGGCGAATTCGGTGCGGCGTTTGCCGAGCGGGGTCTTCTTGCTGAATTTTTCGCGGACCTCTTTGATCTGGTCCGCCACCGTCGCCCACTGCTGCTTCTCGGAGCGCAGGAGCTTCTCGATCTCGGCCTTCTCGTCGCGCAGAGCCTTGTTCTCGGTCTTGATCTCCATCTCTTCCAGCTTGCGCAAGTTGCGCAGCCGCATGTTGAGGATGGAGTCGGCCTGCAGGTCGGTCAGTTTGAACGTCTTGATCAGGACGGGCTTGGGCTCGTCCTCATTGCGGATGATCTTGATAACCTTGTCGAGGTTGAGATAGGCGATCAGCAATCCGCCGAGCACTTCCAGGCGATGCTCGATCGCGGCAAGCCGGTGCTTGGAGCCCCGCACCAGCACGTCGCGGCGATGGTCGAGCCATTCCTTGAGGACCTCTGCGAGGTCCATCACCTTGGGCACCTTGCCCCTCGAGAGCACATTCATGTTGAGCGGAATGCGGCTCTCGAGCTCGGTCAGCTTGAACAGCGACTCCATCAGGATGCCGGGATCGACCGTGCGCGATTTCGGCTCGATGACGACGCGGACGTCCTCGGTCGACTCGTCACGGAATTCGGCGACCAGCGGCAGCTTTTTCTCGTTGTACAACTCCGCCATCCGTTCGATCAGGCGGGTCTTCTGCACCAGCCACGGAATTTCCGTGATGATGATCTGATAGGTGCCGCGGCCGGTTTCTTCCTTGGTCCACTTGGCCCGCACCCTGAACGAGCCACGGCCGGTGGCGTAAGCCTCGGCGATGGCGGCAGCCGGGTCGACGATGATGCCGCCGGTCGGGAAATCCGGACCCTTGACGTATTTGAGCAGCGTCTTGGCGCGGGCGTTCGGATTTTCGATCAGGAACAGTGCGGCGTCGCAGAGTTCGTGGGCGTTGTGCGGCGGGATCGCGGTCGCCATGCCGACTGCAATACCCTGCGAGCCATTGGCCAGCAGATTGGGAAACGCACCCGGCAGAACCACCGGTTCGCTTTCGCTGCCGTCGTAAGTCAGCCGGAAATCGACCGTATCCTCGTCGATGCCTTCGATCAGGAAGCCGGCGACCTCGGTCAGCCGCGCTTCGGTGTAGCGCATCGCGGCTGGGTTATCCCCATCGATGTTGCCAAAATTGCCCTGGCCATCGACCAGCGGATAGCGCTGCGCAAAATCCTGCGCCAGCCGCACCATCGCGTCATAAACCGACTGATCGCCGTGCGGATGGAATTTACCGATGACGTCGCCGACCACGCGGGCGCACTTTTTGAAAGCTGCGCCCGGATCGAGCCGCAATTGGCGCATAGCGTAGAGCAGCCGGCGATGGACAGGCTTGAGCCCGTCACGTGCGTCCGGCAACGCGCGATGCATAATGGTGGATAGCGCGTAAGCTAGGTAGCGTTCCTCGAGCGCGTCGCGTAGTGCGATTTCCTGGACGTCCGAGGGTTCAGGAGGAATCAGCCGTTTGCCCATGGCTGATCGGTTACCCCGCAATCATCCGATGAACAAGAGATGAACGAGGCAACCACGGCGAGTTCAGACAGAATGGGCATAGACTATGGGAACTACAGCCGAGTCCGTGTGTTGTTAGGGCTGTATCAAGAAGAAACGGCAATCGTTTCAAGCTGCGACTAAAACCCAGGAGGGTCACAATGCGCAGAATCCTT
>CAMDDZ010000158.1 GCA_945893145.1 Rhodoplanes serenus
AACGATCCGAACCCACTGCGCGGCACCGTCACGACCGAGATGGCCAAGCGGGAATGGGGCGGTGCGCGCGAACTGGGCCTGCCGATCACACTGCACACCTCGGGCCCGCGCGTCACCAAGCTGCTCGACGACGCGGGTCTGCTTGGCCCCGATGTGCAATTCGTGCATCCGCTCAACACCACGGCAGAGGATCGCGCCACACTTGCGGCACGCGCCGTGAGCTATTCGACGTCGCCGACCGGTGAAGTGCGCCGTCCGGCGGCTGGCGCTGGCGTCATCCAGTTGGGCGAATTGCTGGAGGCCGGCGTCAAAGTATCGATGTCGATCGACCACACCACGACCTACAATTGCGACTGCTTTGTCTGCATGCGGATGCTCTATTCTCTGCACCTGCACCGGCTTGGCAACAAGCCCAAGATCACCACACGGCGGCTGGTCGAGCTGGCGACCATCGATGGCGCGAAGGATCTCGGCATTGCCGATAAGACGGGTTCGCTGACGCCCGGCAAGCGGGCGGACCTCATTCTGGTGCGCACCACCGACATCAATATGACGCCGATCGGCGATCCATTCGATGCGCTGGTCGCGCTGGCGCAGCCTGGCAACGTCGATACGGTGGTGGCCGATGGCCGCGTGCTGCGCCGCAAGGGCCAATTCACGGCGCTCGATCATGCGCAGGTGGTGCGCGAAGCGGCTGACAGTGCGAGGCTGCTGACCGAACGCGCCAAGTGGCCTTGAGCCTGCTCAGGGCGTTGTCACGAGGCTTCCGAAGAAATGATACTGCGCCTTCGGGCCGCGCATGATCAGCATCCAATGGGTGAAATCATTCACACTCGTGCAATTGTTGCCCTGGCCTTGGAGCACGAGCGTGAGCGACTGACGAGGCGCCATGCCAGGGGTGAAAATACCGGTGCCCATCGCGTTCGAGGTGAGGCGCCATTCCTTATAGAGGGCTGGGCCTAGGCCACGATCCGGCTGGTTGCGCGGATCGACGTGAAATATCGACATCTCATTGGGCTGTAACAGCGAAAGCGTGCCCACGCGGCCGGCTGGGTCGCGAAACGTCAGCACCAGCCGTTCATTTTGCCAGGCTGCTTGCACATCGTATTTCTCGGCCGGCGTTGCGATGCCTTTGATCGATTCAGGATCGGCTTCGCCCAAAAAAAGTGCCGCGGTTTTGTCGAAACGCAATTGCCTGAGCTCCGCCACGTGGCTCGAGCTGATCCGCATGATCAGATCGGTGCGCTCGCCCGCGCTTGTGCAACAGGCGCAGGCAAATGCGCCGTCCGATGCCGCGCCTAAGGCGGTCACGACGAAGAGCGCGGCGAGCCAGTGTTGCGGTGGCGCTCGCATGCGTTCAGCTCAGCGCCGACAGCTTGAGCGTCTCGGACGGTCCGAGCCAGATCACATGATCGGTGTGGTCTTTCAGCGCGTTGCCGGTCTGCGCATGCGCGAAGATCGTCAGGCCATGCCGGTGCGTGATCAGCCACGGCATCGCCTGGGCGAATTGCTCGATCCGGATGGTGAGCTGGCAGCTACCGCGCGGATGCGGCCCGACCGGATTGTCATGCATGCGTCCAATCTTCAGGCCGAGAGCCTCGCCGGCGTCGGCGCAAAGCTTCAGCGCCTGCTCGCGGGTCGCGGCGTCGTAATAGACGTGAGCGTGGTAGTCGGTGATCGCGCCCATGGTCACTCCGCGGCCGCGGATGAGCCGGCCTTGGCGAAAAACTGGTTCTCCGGCCGCGGCAATCCCAAATGCTCGCGCAGCGTGGTGCCTTCATACTCCTTGCGGAACAGACTGCGCCGCTGCAATTCCGGCACCACCTGATTGCAGAAGTCGTCGAGTCCACCGGGCAGATAGGGAAACTGCAGCGTGAAGCCATCGGAGGCGTCGGTCATCAGCCATTCTTCCATTTCGTCGGCGACCGTTTTCGCGGTGCCCACCATGGCGAGCCCGCCGAAACCGCCGAGGCGCTGGGCGAGCTGGCGCACAGTGAGGTTCTCGCGCTTGCCGAGCGCAATGGCGCGCTCGCGGCCGCTCTTTGACGCATTGCTCTCCGGAATATCATCCGGCAACGGTTTGTCCGGGTCGAACTTCGCGGCGTCGTGGCCGAGCGCGATCGAGAGCGACGCAATTGCGTTGGCATAATTCACCTTGCTGTCCAGCAAGGCGCGCTTTTGCTTGGCCTCCTCGACGGTCTCGCCAAGCATCACCAGGCATGCCGGCATGATCGTCATGTGCTGCGGATTGCGGCCGGCCTTTTTCATCCGGGCTTTGACGTCGGTGCAGAACGCCTGACCGGCCTTCATGTTCGGCAGCGCGGTGAACACCATCTCGGCGGTCTCGGCCGCCAGCTGGCGGCCGACATCGGACGCGCCGGCTTGCACGATCACTGGCCAGCCTTGCACCGGGCGCGCGATATTGAGCGGTCCGCGCACCGACAAATATTGGCCTTTGTGATTGAGCACGTGCATCTTTGTCGGCTCGAAGAAGATGCCATTCTCGACGTCGCGCACGAAGGCGTCGTCCGCCCAGGAATCCCACAGTCCGGTCACCACGTCATAGAACTCGCGGGCGCGCTTGTAGCGCTCGTCGTGCTCCATGTGCTCGTCCAGGCCGAAGTTCAGCGCGGCGTCGGGGTTGGAGGTGGTGACGATGTTCCAGCCGGCGCGGCCGTTGCTGATGTGGTCGAGCGAAGCGAAGCGCCGCGCGATGTGATAGGGCGCGTCGAATGTGGTCGAGCCGGTGGCGACCAGCCCGATCCGATCGGTCGCCTGCGACAACGCGGACAACAGCGTGAACGGCTCGAACGAGGTCGAGGTGTGGCTGCGCTTGAGCGCATCCATCGGCATGTTCAACACCGCCATGTGGTCGGCCATGAAGAAGGCGTCGAACTTGGCCCGCTCCAGCGTCTGGATGCTGCGCTTGATGTGCGCAAAGTTGAAATTCATGTCCGGCCAGGCGCCGGGATAGCGCCACGCGCCGGTGTGGATCGAGGCCGGGCGCATGAAGGCGTTGAAGTGGAGCTGGCGGGCGGGCATGGGGTTCTCTCAAGGCGGTGGCGATACGCAGCGTGCCGGCCGAATATAGGGCCGCCGCGACATTAAGGAAGCTGGCGCGTTTGAGGGAATTTCAGTCTCCTATCACCCGGCCGGCCGATGAATTCATGTTGTAGGACGGCGCGATCGGGGAATACGCTAGGGCAAACCTTGCCGGGAGAGACATCGATGCGCCTGTTGACGTTGGCTGCCGCCGTTTTGCTAGTGGCGGGCTCTGCCGCTGCGCAGGACTATCCGAGCAAGACCATCACCATTGTGGTTCCGGCCGCGGCTGGCGGTCCGACCGATACGATCTCGCGCATCACGGCGCTCGCCATGTCGAAGCACCT
>CAMDDZ010000159.1 GCA_945893145.1 Rhodoplanes serenus
CGCAACCGCTGCCACAACACGCTCACGAAGATCAAGCGAATAGGCTCGCGGCATGGATGCTGGCCTCCAACCCAGCCAGCATCGTGAATCACAACCAAACCGATTTGGGAATCCCAATTCGATTCAATCCCAATGAATCTGACTCTAGCAAGTATATGATTCTAGTGCCGCTTATCGATTTGAAGTTCCTGAACGAGTTTGCTGCAGGTGGTGCAGGAACTTCAAATCGGCGGCACTAGCGCGCGGCGCGTCAGGCCGCATCCTTGTCGCGCGGGTGAACGGGCCGCGGCTTGGCCGCGGCAGCGTCACGCAGCCTCTCGCGTGGCCCGCGCCAACGTTTCATCAGCGTTCCAATGACGCTAACCGGCGGCACGATGACCTCGCCCGCCGACAGTTTGGCGCCGCCGTCGTGCCGCACCAGATTGTATTTGCGTTCGTGGAATTGCTCGAGTTCGGCGCGATGTCCGACGCTGATGATGGCAAGCTCAGGCAGCTTCTCGCTCAGCATTGTCATGAGCTTGGCCTGGCTTTCGGTGTCGAGCGCTGAGGTCGCTTCATCCATCACCACGATATCCGGTTTCTCCAGCAGTAGCCGTGCGAAGGCGAGGCGCTGCTTTTCGCCGCCGGACAGCACCTGATCCCAAGACACGTTGTCCTCATCGAGCCGCTCGGCGGCGTGCTCGAGCCCGACCTGTTTCATGGCGTCTCGCAGGGCCTGATCGTCCACGCTGTCGGCGGCCTGCGGATAGGTTGCGGCGCGCCGCAGCGTGCCGAGCGGCACGTACGGCCGCTGCGGCATCATGAACAGCTTGGCGCCCGGTTTGACGGAGATTTCGCCTTCGCCCCACGGCCAGAGACCCGCAATGGCGCGCACCAGCGTGCTCTTGCCCGAGCCGGAATCGCCTGCGAGCAGGACCTTCTCGCCGAGCTTGATGACGATGTCGGCTTGGTCGATCACGACCGTGCCGTCGGTCAACTCGACCGAGACGTCCTTCAGCCGGATCGCCGCGCCGTCTGCTTCGCCGCGTTTGATCGCGGTGAGGTCGGAGTGATCGAGCCGGTCGAGCGACACCATGAGATTGGCGACGCGCCGTGCCGAAGCGGTGAATTCGGCGAGCCTTGGATAATTGTCCACGATCCAGTTGAAAGCATATTGCACGGAAATGAACGCGGCGGTCGCTTGCATGACTTCGCCGAGCGTCATGGTGCCGGCCAGAAACTTGGGCGCGCAAAGAATGATCGGGATCACAGACGCGATAATGTAATTGCCATGCGAGACGAACATCGTGCGCATGTACTGGCCCGCGAGCCGGCTGTAGGTGTTCATCAGCTTGCTGAGGAGCTCGGAAAGCCCGGCGCGCTCTTCCTTTTCGCCGCCGAGGATCGCGATGCTTTCACCATTCTCACGCAGCCGGGTCAGTGCGTAGCGGAATTCCGCCTCGGATTGATTCTTCGCTTCCGCAATCGGGACAAAGCTGCGTGCAATGAACATCATGCTCGAACTGATGACGATGCAGTAGAGAACGACGCCGATCACGAGATAGCCGGGGATAACAAACTCGCTGCCGCCCCACGTGACCGGCAGGCTGCCCCCCACCGACCACAGCACGCCGATAAATGTGACCGAGGTCAGGAAAGCGCTCAAAATGCCGGTCGCGAGATCGGCTGGCGCCTCGGTCGCGATCCGCATGTCGTCGGTCAGGCGGGATTCCGGATTCTGGTGTTCGCCCTTGATGAGATTGAGCTGGTAGTAGCGCCCGTCGTTCAGCCAGCGGTCGCCGATCGATTCGGTCAGCCAGGCGCGCCAGCGCCGCTGCAGGCGCATTCGCGCCCACACCGCCGCGACCGCAATCGCGATGCTGATGGCGGCCAGCGGAATGAACAGGCCCGACTGGTAGAGGACATTTGCGCCGTCCCGCTTTTCCAGCGCGTCGAAGATCTGGCGATTCCACACGTTGATGCGGTAGCTCATGGCAACCTGCGCCACCACCAGCACAACGACCGCGGCGGACATCAGCCAGGCGATACGGCGCTGATCGCCGCTCCAAAACAGGCTTGCGGCCTGCCAAAAGCGTCGCACCAGGGCCTTTTGCACCTGCGGGTCGGGACGTGGTTCGGCCATGAAATGTCACCGGAGCCCTTGGAATAATGGGCGCTAAACAACGCACATCACGGCAATTCGTTCATTCTCACGTTGTGAGGCCCCAGTCGGCAGCCGGGACGCGCCGGGTAGAGGCTTGGCGTTGCGTCGCGGCGCGCGCGCCGGTAGCTCTGTCGGATGGCCGACAACGATCCGGAAATTCTGTTCGAGCGGCGGGGCACCGCCGGCTTGGTCACGCTTAACCGGCCGAAAGCACTCAATGCCGTCACGCTCGGCATGGTGCGGGCGCTGGCGGCTCAGCTCGACCGCTGGGCGGGCGATCCGGGCATCATCCGCGTGGTCGTCAGCGCCGCGGGCGGACGGGCGTTCTCAGCCGGCGGCGACATTCGCGCGCTCTACGATCTCGGCCGCGCCGGGCGCCATGCCGAGATGCTGCCGTTTTGGCGCGAGGAGTACGTGCTCAATGCGCAGATCAAACGCTATTCCAAGCCCTATCTTTCGCTGATCGACGGCATCGTCATGGGTGGCGGCGTTGGGCTTTCGGTGCATGGCTCGCACCGGGTGGCCGGCGATAAATTTCTGTTTGCGATGCCTGAAGTCGGGATCGGGTTTTTCCCGGACGTGGGCGCGACCTGGTTTCTGCCGCGGCTGCCGGGTGAGCTTGGCGCTTATTGTGCGCTAACCGGCGAACGGCTTGGCGCAGCCGATGGCGTTGCCACGTCGATCGCGACCCATCGTGTCTCATCCGCCCGTTTCCCAGAGCTGCGCGACGCCTTGTGCGGCGCGGTCTCGGTCGATGCACTGCTCGCAGCATTCGCCGAACCGGTCCGCGATCCGGCCGTCATGCGGTTGCGGCCCACGATCGACCGGCTGTTCGCCGGCGACACGGTGGAGACCATCCTGGGGGCGCTCGACCGCGAGGCGGACGCCGGCGGTGCGGATGCCGAATTCGCAGGCGCCGCCGCGGCCACGATCCGGACCAAATCACCGACCAGCCTGAAAATTGCGCTCCGGCAAGTGCGGCTCGGCCGCACCCTGCCATTCGATGCGTGCATGCAGACCGAATTCCGCATAGTGTCGCGCATCATCCATGGGCACGATTTCTATGAAGGTGTGCGAGCCGTGATCGTCGATAAGGACAATGCGCCACGCTGGTCGCCTGCGGCGCTCGCTGACGCGACTGCGGCCGACATTGAGCCGCACTTTGCGCCG
>CAMDDZ010000160.1 GCA_945893145.1 Rhodoplanes serenus
CATCCGAATGGATGCGCTTTCAAACGCGCTCGATGCGCTCAAGCGTGACGGCATCCGGGCGAAATTCATCTACACCATCCCGACCGTACAGAACCCGACCGGCACCATCCTGCCGATCGAGCGCCGCCACGAAATGCTGCGGCTCGCCGAAGCCCATGGCGTGCCGATCTTCGAGGATGATTGCTATTGCGACTTGATCTGGTCGGGCGAGCGGCCGCCGGCGCTCCACGCCATGAGCAAGACCGACAACGTCATCCACATCGGCTCGTTTTCCAAGTCGATCGCGCCGGCGTTGCGGGTCGGCTATATCGTGGCGCCCTGGCCCATGCTGTCGCGCATGCTGGCGCTGAAAACCGACGCGGGCTCGGGCTCCTTGGAGCAGATGGTGCTCGCCGAATATTGCGCGCCGCATTTCGCCGAGCACGTGCCCGTGTTGCGAAAAGGCCTGCGCGCCAAGCTCGAGACGCTGATGGAATCGCTCAACGAACATTTCGGCACCGCGGCCGAGTTCGACGATCCCAAGGGCGGCATCTTCCTTTGGGTGAAGCTGCCCGACAACGTCGATACGCTGAAACTCTATCAGCCGGCGCTCAAGGCCGGCGTCGCGATCAACCCTGGGCCGGAGTGGTCGGTGAACAAGGACCGTAGCAAAAGCCGGATGCGGCTTTGCTTCGCGAGCCCGACGCATGAGGAAATCCGCCAGGGCATTGCGGTGCTGGCGGACGTCTGCCACCGCGAGTTCGGCGTGCCGACCCGCGGCGCAAACGTCGAGCGCAAGAGTTAGAGTTGATGTCCGCAAAGCTGCCGGAGCACGCCATGAACCTTCGCCTTGTATATCTCGCCACGCTGATCGCCGCGTTCAACGCTGCAATCGCGCCTTTGCCGGTATCGGCCCAGGCTTGGCCTACCCGAGGAATCACTCTGGTTGTCCCATTCGCGGCGGGAGGCGGCACCGATGCCATTGGCCGGGTGTTCGCGGAGCGGCTGTCCGCGCGTCTCGGGCAGCCGGTCGTCGTCGAGAACCGCGCCGGCGCCGCGAGCGCGCTCGGTACCGCGTATGTCGCCCGCGCCGTGCCCGACGGCTACACCCTGCTGATGACCACCAACAGCGCGCAGGTCATCCTGCCGCTGACCCAACCGCCCGCCTCGCTGAACTATGCGACCTCGGACTTCGCCATGATTGGGCTGACTGCCATCCTGCCGAACCTTCTGATCGCAACACCATCACTACCCGCGAAGTCTGTGCAGGAACTGGTCGCCCACGCCAAGGCCAATCCGGGCAAGCTGTCCTTTGCATCGAGCGGCAACGGCACGATCACGCATCTGATCGGAGAGCTTTTCAAGGCGCGCACGCAGATCGACGTCGTGCACGTGCCCTACCGGACCGGCGTACAGGCTGGGCCCGACCTGATGGAAGGCCGCATCCAGTACATGTTCGACAACATCATCTGGCCGCTGCCGCTGGTTCGCCAGGGCAAGCTCAAGGCGCTCGCGATCACCACGCTGCAGCGCTCTAAGCTTGCTCCCGACATCCCCACGGTCGCCGAGTCCGGCGTGCCAGGGTTCGAGGGCATCACCTGGCTCGGGCTGGCGGCGCCCGGCAAAACCCCTGAGCCGGTGGTTCAACGGCTGGCCCAGGAGCTTGCCGCGATCCTCGCCGAGCCGGATGTGATCGCAAAACTCGCCTCTACCGGTGCCGAGCCGCCTTCGACTCCCGGGCCGCAGGCCATGCAAACGATGCTCGCCGCCGATATCGCCCGCTGGAAGGGCATTCTCAGCGAAGGAAAGATCGACCTGAAATGAGCTTTCGTTCGCTGGTGCAGTCCGAACGCCCGCTTGTGCTGCCAGGGGCGTTCGACGCGTTGAGCGCACGGCTGATCGAGCGTACGGGCTTTAAGGCATTTTTCACGGGCGGCTTTCCCATGATCGGAGCGCGCTGGGGGTTGCCCGACATCGGGCTGGCACAGCTTGGCGAAATCTCGCTCGCGGTGCGCGATGTCGCTTCCGCCTCCGCGTTGCCGTTCATGGTCGATGGCGACAACGGCTATGGCGATGTGAAGAACATCGTTCATACGCTGCACACCTACGAGCGGTTCGGCGCAGGCGCGATCATGATCGAAGACCAGGTCGCGCCGAAGCGCTGCGGCCACATCGCGGGAAAGAACGTCGTTCCGGCCGCCGAGATGGCGGCCAAGGTCCGCGCCGCCGCCGAGAACCGCATGAACCGCGACACGTTCATCCTGGCGCGCACCGACGCGCGCGATGTGCTTGGACTGGACGAAGCCTATCGCCGCGCCGAGCTTTATCTCCGATCGGGTGCCGACGGCGTTTTCATCGAATCGCCGCACGACATCGCCGAACTCGAGCAGATCGGACGAAAGTTCGATGTGCCACAACTGGCCAATATGCTGGAAGGCGGACGGACGCCGATCCTCACGCCGGCGGAGCTGTCGCAGCTTGGCTTCAAGATGGCGGTTTACGGCATCTCGCTGCTGATGCATTCCGTGAAGACAATGCAAGGCGTGCTTGAAAAGCTCGCCAAGGGCGACACCTCCTTCATCGGCAAAGGCGTCGGCTTCGAGGAATATAAAGACATCGTCGGCTTCGGCGACTGGGCTGCGGTCGAAGACCGCTACGGCACGCCGGAACGCACCTGAAACGCGTACGGCGCTTGAGGGCCAGCCATGACCGGACGCGACGCCGCCCTCTCCTTCGACCTGCGCCGGCTCGATCGCGTATTCCTCGACGACCCCTATCCGACCTATCGGGCACTACGCGAGCACGATCCGGTCCATCGCATGCCGGACGGCTCGTATTTTCTGTCGCGCTACGACGATCTCGTCGCGGTCTATAGCGATGCTAAAACCTGGAGCTCCGACAAGAAAATCCAGTTCAAGCCGAACTTCGGCGACAGCCTGCTATACGAGCACCACACTACGAGTTTGGTGTTCAACGACCCGCCGATCCACACCCGCGTGCGCCGCCTGCTGGCGCCGGTGTTCGCGCCGCGAGCGCTGCGCGCCTTGCAGCCCGGCGTCGAGGCGCTGGTGGACCGGCTGCTCGATCGCACCGCCGAGCGCGGCACGTTCGATCTCATCGAGGACTTTGCCGCCGCGATCCCGGTGCAGCTGATCGGCGATATCCTCGGCATCCCGCAATCGGAGCGCGGACCGCTCCGCGACTGGTCGCTGAAAATCCTCGGCGGTCTTGAGCCCGTGCCATCCAAGGATCAGTTCGATGGCGGCGTCACGGCAGTCGCCGAATTCAAGAATTACCTAAAAGACC
>CAMDDZ010000161.1 GCA_945893145.1 Rhodoplanes serenus
GCGCCCAGTTGGTGACACGGGGACCGGATGAACGGCGGCGTAAGCCGCCGGGATCAGGGCGGGCGAGAGCTCGCTGCCGGTTCTTGTCAGTTACGGTTCCGAGACGCCCAAAATCGCCGCGATGGAGCGTCGGCCGGCGACGCGCCCCCGAATTTGGGGCGCCACGCCGGTTAGTCCCCGGTGGAGTAATCCATCGGCGGACGAGGCGTGATCGAGATGTGGCGTCGACCGGCGCTCCATCCCCTCGGGTTTTCCGAGGACGAAACGACACGGCGCCCGGGCGCCCAACAAATCCCGGCGATCGCGCACGCCCGCAGCACAAGGAGCATGATCCCGAAAAGTGGATACCGGTTTTCGGACAAGATCATGCTCAAACAAGGATGATTATGGGTCGCGCTACAACACCGCAGAGGTCCAAACCGGCCGTTTTGCAAGCGTCAATGCGGCTCCGGTCGGCTCGCCAGGGCCACGGCCGTCATGTTAAGGACGTGTCGCTTAAAGACACACCGCTTAAAGACACACCGCTTAAAGACTTGCCGCCGAACGGCGCGTTTCAGGCTGATCAACCCGACAGGACAATCAATGGCTCAAGTGCTCGCAATTTGTGGCTCGCTGCGTAAGGGCTCCTTCAACCGGCAACTGATGAATGCGTCGATCGGCCTCGCCCCCGAGGGCATGACCATCAAGGAAGCGCCGTCGTTCGCCAAATATCCGATCTACAATTTTGACGATCAGCAGGCGACCGGCGTTCCGAAGGACATCGAAGCGCTGAACGATGCGATCAAGGCCGCGGATGGCGTGCTGATCGTGTCGCCGGAGTACAACTGGTCGATCCCGGCGGGCCTCAAGAACGCCATCGACTGGATCTCGCGCTGTAAGGAAGTGTCGTTCAAGGACAAGCCGGTGTGCATCCAGTCGGCGGCGCCGGGCCTGCTTGGCGGCTCGCGCATGCAATATCACCTGCGTATGGCGCTGCAGGCGATCGACGCGCAGCTGTTCGGCAAGCCCGAGGTGATCGTCAACATGGCGGCGTCGAAATTCGCCGACGGCAAGCTGACGGACCAGGGCGCGATCGACCTGATCAAGCAGCAGCTCGGCGCGTTCAACAAGTTCATCGCGCGGGTCACGGTCCGTTAGACTGACAAGAACAACAAGGGAGCAACGCCATGTATGCGGTTGTCGGCGCCACGGGGAATACCGGACGGGCTGTCGTTAAGGAGCTGAAGGGGCTGGGTGAAAGCCCGGTCTGTGTCGTCCGCAACGCCGACAAGGCGAAGGAAGTGCTGGGCGCGGATACCAAAACCGCCATCGCGGAATTGGATGATCGCGCTGGCCTGGAAAAGGCGCTGAGCGGTGCCAAGCGCGTCTTCATCGTCACCGGCCACAACCCGAAATCCGACGTGCAGCAGATCAACGTGATCGATGCCGCCAAGGCCGCGGGTGCTGAATACATCGTCAAGGTGTCGGGCGGCCGCGACGTGATCGGCCCGAACGTCGAGTCGGTCAACGGCCAGGCGCATTACAAGATCGAGGAGCACCTCAAGAAGTGTGGCCTCAAGTGGTGCATCCTCAGCCCCGGCCTGTTCATGCAGAACATCATGGGGCAGGCGGCCAACATCAAAAATGACGGGAAGATCATCCAGCCATGGCCGAAGGATTTGCCGGTGGCGCTGATCGATGTGCGTGACAGCGGCGCGCTCGGCGCCCGCGTGCTGCGCGAGCCGGATAAGCACAATGGCAAGATGTACACATTCACGGGCGCCAGCACGACGTTCGGCGAGTTCGCCAAGGTCATCGGTGAGGTGATCGGCAAGCCGATCACCTACGTCGAGATCACGCTCGAACAGGCGGAAGCCGGAATGAAGTCGCGCAACATGCCGGACTGGCTGGTGGCGCATCTCGTCGCCATCGCGCGCGCTGGCCACAACGGCGCGTTCTCCAAGGAGAACATGCAGCCGATCCGCGACATCGTCGGCCGTGCGCCGATCACGACGCGGCAGTTCGTGCAGGATTTCAAGGGCGCGTTCAGCTGAGCCAGCTCGGTTCTCTGCCGCTATCTCTTGCACGGCCGCAGCAACACTGCGGCCGTGCTGCTATGCTGCGGGCCGATTGCCGGCAACAGGGTTTCGTATGAGCATGCCGTCATCGTTCGACGACGACGACCACAAAGAGCGAGCCTCGATCATTGCCCGGATTCGTCAGGGCATCCGCGCCGTCGTAGTCGCGGCGGCGGAAGGGCGTCTGGCTCTCCCGGTGATGCTTGGCGCCACCGCGATTGTGCTTGGACTGATCGGCTGGTCTATCGAGTACTTCAACGGCAGGATCGAGTCGGTCGCGGGCATCATTGTCCGAACAATCCAATCGTTTTTTCCCTCGACCACGCTTTTGGCGGAAAGCAACAAGCTGACACTCGTTGCTATCATGCTCGGCACGATGGCGACGTTCTTGAGCCTCGTCGTCATGAGCTTCGCGACGTTGCGCGAACGCATTATGCGTTCTTACGCTCGTTATCTGTGGTCGAATCACGTCGCGGTCATCGGTGATACACCCATCGCTCGGCAAATCGCGGCGGAATGGCGCGGCGAGCGCGTCCTTCACGTCGTTGCGTTCGACGCGCCGCTGACGCTCGAGAAGGGGCCGGTCCGAGTGCGCCTTGGCACCGATGCGGCCGTTCTGATGGACGCAGCCGGACTGCGTTACGCCAAGCGCATTATCGTCGATCTCGGTTCGGACACCGCAACGCTCTCGGCGGGCCGGATTCTGACGCACCGCTTCGACAATCCGCCTGCATCTCTTCCAGTCTGGCAATGGCTTGGACGCAAGCCACGGCGGCCGGACACGCTGGCGCTGCGTGTCGCTGAGCCGCTGCTGGCCGACCAATTCTTCGACGTGATGGATGCGGAAGGCCGGGAGGGCGCCGCGGCCGCCGCTCTGCGTCCGTTGGTGTTCGATGAGAACCGCGGTATCGCCCGCCTCGTGCTGGCCCGGCACCCCCTGTTTAAGATCGCGGCCACATCGGGCCATCGGCGTGTCCATGCGGTGATCATCGGTTTCGGCGATCTTGGCGAGAAACTGCTCGATCAGGTCATGCTGACCAGCATCGCCGGCTCGCTCGGTGCGCCGCGGGTCACCGTGCTCGATCGCCAAGCCACGCGCCGCGCGGCTGAATTCCG